>NZ_JBPZHC010000022.1:0-31135 GCF_051857465.1 Pseudarthrobacter cremeus
TCCCGCGTCGAACGAGGCATCATCCGCAACGACGAACTCGCAACAAGCTACCGGACATGGCTCGAGGAGCAAGCGACTCAAGAAATGAATTGACAACCATAGGAGCATCACTGGGAAGTCCCGGAAACATCGGCAATCCGGCCCGACCCGCCACCAGTTCGACACGGTCCGCAGCCCAAGGTGTGCACAATGTGCACACCCCTCTTCCTCCCCACTTCGGCGCCCCAACCAGGCCGCCTAAACGCCAGTTGGCACTGGGCAGTTGTGTCATGCCCGCGATTTCGCTCGGACATGAAGAGAAGACCTCCGCAGCCGACTGGCCCCGAACAACCACCACGCTAAGGGGCGGCCCTCCTGCCGGAAAATCCGGCAGGAGGGCGGGCCAAAAGCTTCCAGGCTGGCGGCCGAGTCTACGTTCACTGGTGGATGACGGGCTCCACTTCGGCTCGGCCGATGTCCTGCACAGCCGGGTGTGAGTGTTCGAGGGCACCGCCGGGCTGCTGCTCGCCGCGGCCCTTGATACCTCGACGAATGAGCGGCCAGAAGACGGCGAGCACGGCCACCGAAATGAGACTCATCCACACCTGGGCCCGGCTATCATCGTCGGTGAACAGCATCACCACGACGATGCCAGCGACCGCGGCGACTGTTAGAAGGCCCAGCCATGGGTGAAGCCACATTTTGAGCTTCAGGTTTGTGCGCTCTTCTGGCGTCATTTTCTGGCGGAGCCGCATCTGAGTGACCGCGATGAATGCGTATACGAACAAAGCAACAAGACCGGCCGAGTTCATGATGAAGTCAAAGATTCCCGAGTCCGGAGCGAGGAAGTTCACCAGCACGGCTGCATAGCCGCCGACGGTGGACGCGAGTACAGCGACAAATGGGACGCCTGCTTTGGACTTCCTGGCCACGATGCGGGGAGCGAGGCCCTGGGCAGCGAGGGAGGAGAACATCCGTGCAGCCGAGTACAGTCCCGAGTTGAGGACCGAGCATACTGCGGTAAGGATGACTGCGCTCATGATGAACGAGGCGCCTGGCAGGCCGAAGAGTCCGAAGATATGGGCGAACGGCGCTTCTACCTTCGGTTTCGGGAGTTCGTTCCACGGAACGATGGTCACGATGAGCAGCACACCGCCGACGAAGAACAGCAGGATGCGCCACACCACAGTCCTGGTGGCTTGGCGGATGCCCCTGGTCGGGTTCTCCGATTCGGCTGCTGCCATGACGGCGATTTCGGTGCCGAAGTAGGAGAAGATCACAATCGCGACACCGCTGATGACCGGCCACAGTCCGTTGGGGGCGAAACCGCCGTGCGTCCAGAGGTTCGGGATAGAGAAGACGGCGTTCGGCCACAACCCGAGTGCGAAGAGGGTGCCAATGCCGAGGAACACGATGATCGTGACGACCTTGATGCTCGCGAGCCAGAATTCGACTTCGCCGAAGGATCGCACCGATACCAAGTTTGTGGTGGTGAAAATGAGCATTAGAAGAACGGAGAACAGCCACTGCGGGACTTCCGGAAACCACCCGGTGAGAATCGCACCGCCTACGACGGCCTCAAATGCGATGACGCCGACCCAGAAGTACCAGTAGAGCCAGCCGACGAAGTACCCGGCCCATTCGCCGAGGCCGACCCGGGCATATTCCATGAAGGAACCGACGGTCGGCCGTGCAGTGGCCATCTCACCGAGCATCCGCATAGCGAACAGTACGATCAGCCCGCCGATCAGATATGACAGGATTGCCGCGGGTCCTACCGCGCGGACGATGTTGCCCGAGCCTACGAAAAGGCTCGCGCCGATGATGCCGCCGAGTGTGATCATGGTGACGTGGCGTGACCGGAGCTTCTTGTGCTCCGTGCGGGGCACTACAGAGATTTCGGCCGCTGTCTCTGGCGATACCGGTCTGATACCGCGTTCGGGTTCTTGCATGGATTTCTTGACTCCTAGAATCGGCGGGCGTCGGTGACGCCAATCACATTTCCATGCCAGTGTGTGCGGTGCAGCTTCCCGAGTCTATGGATGATCTGCACTGATAGCACCGTATCTCTTATACGCAAGGTACAACTTACGATCAAGGGCGCGCCTCCACTCTGTCCAGAGAACAGATAAGGACGTGACCCCTGACGCCAGCGAAAGCTGCTTCCGTGCTACGGTCACCGGCTTCCTGAACTATCTGGAAACAGGCCGGGGCAACAGTGCCGCGACCAGGAGCCCCCGGCTCGCGGCCATCCATGCGTTCTTCGGCTACGCGGCGTACCCGCATCCCGCGCATGGGGACTTAATCAGGCCGGTGCTGGCTATTCGGGCCCAAGAACGCACCGAAAGCACACATCCGCTACCTCACGGACGCCGAGGTCAACGCCCTGCTCCTGGTCCCGCCCGAAGCCCGGTGGGTCGCCGGGCGCCACCGGGGGTCCGCACCCCGGCAGCCGCGCGCAAGTTGGCTGTTTTACGGATTGCCCGGCTCGTTCCAGGTCTGGCTCAAAGCAACTACGTCGTCGTGAAAGGCAAGGTAAAGGTTGGCAATTATCCGTGGGCTCGAGAGGGACCCGCCGACCAGAGTTTCAACTTTCTTCAACCGGTATCGGACGGTGTTTGGGTGAACGAACAACTCGCCAGCGACCTTCGCTACGTCCAGATCGTTCACCAGGTAGCAGATGACCGTCTGCTTCAGTTCGCTGTCGGCCTGTAGTGCTTCAACAAATAGATTTAGCTTGTCCTTATCCTGTGGTGACTGCCGACGGGCCAGGAGCCATGTGGCTGGATCCACGTCGTCCAGCCGGACGATCCCCTTGTAGATCCCGGAGCCGGTCCTTGTCGCCGCCTGGATTTGTCTGCGGGCGATGCCTGCGGCTGCCTCTGCTTCCCGGAATGCCTCGGGGGTCCTTGCAAGGTCGGAATAAGGTTCAGACAGGCCGACGAATACTGAACTGTCCGTCAACTCCAGCCAGGCGTCCAAGGCTGATGAGTTCGAAACCACAGCATGAAAGCCCGGGGGGCTCTCGGGAGTTCGCCCATTCTCCGCGAGCAATAGTCCCAGACCGCTGGCTTCGGCGCGGCGCAAGAGTTGTTCCGAAAAGGAAGTGTCCATTGGCTCTTGGGCGAGATTCGCGGCGACCACGGCCCGGAGGGGCTCGTAGGGTGTAAATCGGAACGCACGCATACGCTCCCAGTGCCTGAATTCGCGGGCCACGGGCACGCCGTCTTGCAGCAGGGTCAGCAATTGCGTGTTTTCGTGCCGTTGTCTTGAATCTGAGAACTGAGCGATTCCATTCACTGCCGCAAGAAGTCGCTGTGTCGTTTCCAGCAGTAGGTCTCCGAGATCCTTCAGTACGCGGTGATTCCTACTGGCCACTGCAATGACAAAGCCATCCCCTCGAAGCACCAGTGGCCGGGCCATAACTCCCCACTGTCCTATCACCAGAATCTCAGAACTGTTATTGCCTTTACGCAGCTCTTTCCAGATCAAGTGGGTCGGCCCGTCCCCGGAGGATTCGACGATTCGTCCGGAATCTTCGTACAGCACCGCTGTACCCCGGCATGCCATCGCGAGCCTGACAATGAGGGCGTGGACGGGGTTCTCAGCAGAGATGCTTTGCAGCAGATCATTGCTGAGCCAGAGCGCCCGCTTTTGCAGGTAGGCGTCAGGAGAGGCCTGGGACTGGTTAATGAAGTTCTCGATCCGGTGGAAGGGAACGTCGTGTGCCACCGTGTACAGAGGGAACCCGGCCTGTTTGCAAGCCGCGACCAGCATCGCAGGGACCTGGTCAAAGTAGACCCCAATCCCGAAAAACAGGGCCGCTACGCGGGCCTTCCGCAGATCTTCGACGAGTCTCACGGCCAGCAGTTCATCCCGTTCCGCGTTCACAAACCTCAGCCCGGTAGTGAGCAGCACAGTGTTCGGCTCCAGCCAGCCCGCCGGATTATGGATGTCGCTGGTGTGCGCTCCCGTGATGACAGCGTCCGGGCTACCCGGGACCAGAGGAGCCAAACCCAACGGAGCCTCTGACACCACGTCATGAAGGGTGACGGGAGACTTATCGGGCATCCCGACTCCTAACTTCGACGTAACGGGGCGCCGGGCTGAAGGGTGATTGTAATTTTCACAATGATTTCCGTCTCTTAATTTTAGTTTCGCCAGTGACAGAGATTCACGTCACAGCGGATGGTTGTTGCTACCCAATCAGCTTCCTGGAGGAACATAGATGTCTAATCTCAGAGTCGCCGTCGACGTCGGGGGAACATTTACCGACGTCTGCATTTTCGATGAAGAAACACAGCGCATGCGTGTCACCAAGGTCCCATCGACACCAGCTGACCCCATGCTGGCGATATTGAACGGCGTGGAACGCGCCGAGATTAATCTGGCTGACGTGTCGCTGTTCTCACACGGCACCACGGTAGCAACAAACGCCCTGATTACCCGCAACTTTCCCCCCGCAGCCATGGTCACGACCAAGGGATTCAGGGACGTCATCGAGATCCGGGACGGCACCAAAGACGACCTGTGGGACGCCTACAACGATGTGACCGGCCCTTACATCCGCCGCCGCGACAGGTTCGAGGTGACCGAACGTATTGACTACGCCGGAAACATCGTTGCTCCCCTGGACGAAGAAGAAGCCCGCCGTCTCGCCGCGGTCCTGCGTAAGCGCGGTGTCACAACCATTGCCGTCTGCTTCATCAACTCCTACGCCAACGCCGAGCACGAAATCCGGATGCGGAAAATCCTGGAAGAGGAACTTCCGGAAGCCACGGTCTCCACCTCGGCCGAGATCCTGCCCGAAATCTTCGAGCACGACCGCTTCAACACCGCCGTTTCCAACGCCGTGCTGGGACCACTGGTGTCCGGCTACGTCAGCCGCCTCGCCGACGAGCTCAAAACCGGCGGTTACGACGGCGACCTGCTGCTCCTGCACTCCGGCGGCGGTTCCATGACCCCCCGCATGGTCAAGCGCTACCCCGTGCGCCTCGCAGCGTCCGGCATCGCCGCCGGCGCGATCGCAGCCAAGCACATTGCCCAGCAGTGTGGCTTCGACAACGCCGTGAGCCTGGACATGGGCGGCACGTCTACCGACATTGCTCTGGTCTCCGACGGTGAACTCCGCATCACCAAGGAATGGCAGGTTGAATACGGCCACCCCATCGTTTTCCCCAGCATCGAGGTTCTCACCATCGGCGCCGGCGGCGGCTCGATTGCGCACATTGACATTGCCGGTTCCCTGAGGAACGGCCCGCAGTCCGCGGGCGCCGATCCGGGGCCGGCCTGCTACAACATGGGCGGCGAAGAGCCGACCAACTGCGACGCCAACGTGGTATTGAACAGGCTTGGATCCACACTGGCCGGTGGAGCGAAGACGCTGGACCGCGGGCTCTCGCAGGCCGTGATCAAGCGTGCCATCGCTGAACCGCTGGACATGAGCGAAGCCGAGGCTGCCCACGCCATCCTCCAAGTCGCGAACGCCAACATGGCCGACGCCGTCCGCCTGATCTCCATCCGCCGCGGCTACGACCCCCGCGACTTCGCCCTGCTCGCCTTCGGTGGCGCCGGTGCCCTGCACGGCGTCGAGGTGGCCAGGGAACTGAACATTCCCACGGTCGTCGTTCCGCCCAACCCCGGTGTTACGTCCGCATTGGGCTGCCTCCTGGTGGACATCAGGCACGACCTGTCTGCAATGTATACGGCGGTTGCCGCCCACGCCGATCCTGAAGACCTCGAGAGCAAATACAAGGCCCTCGAAACGGAAGCCACCGCACGGCTCCGCCACGAAGGCGTATCCGCGGAAAACTCGATCCTGCAACGGATCATCTCCATGCGCTACCAGGGACAATGGCGATCGCTGGCCGTGAACATGGGAACCGGCGACGGTGCTCTCGAAGAAGCCATCCAGAGCTTCCACCAGCAGCACGAACGCGAATTTGCGTTCCGCCAGGATGACCAGCCCGTGGAAATCTACCAGCTGCAGCTCTCCGCAATCGGCAAGACGCCCAAGCCCTCCTTCGCGCCGGCGACGAAACGGGTCTCCGAGCCCGGCGAGCCCGATTCAGTACGGCCCGTGTACTTCGGTGAGGACGGCTGGGTCGATACGCCCGTCTACGACCGCACCAAGCTCGGGGCAGGCACGACCTTCCAGGGTCCCGCCATCATCGACCAGCTCGACTCAACAACAGTCGTCCCGCCGCGCACCACCGCCGAAATCGACGAGTGGCTCAACATTCGGATTCACCTCACAGAGTTCAAAGACGAGCAGGAAGCCTAATCATGACCGACGTGATCACCATCCCAGATCTCCATGTCGCCCACACCGATGCGCGGCAGGCATCAGGCCTTGACCCCGTGACATTCGAGGTGCTGAAAAACGCCTTCGTCACCAGCGTTGACCTGATGAGCGAGCAGATTCTGAGGACCTGCTACTCCTTCGTCATCTACTCCCGTGACTTCTCCTCCGCCCTCTGTGATGCCAACGGAAACACCGTCATGCAGGGCAGCGGCGACATCGCCGTCCACGTCGGTACCCTGCACTTCCAGTGCAAAGCCGTCATTGAAGAATTCGGAAAAGACATACACCCCGGCGATGTGTTCGCCATCAACGACCCCTACCGCGGCGGTACGCACTTCAACGACGTCAGCTTCATCAGGCCGATCTTCTCGGACGGGGAGGTAATCGCCTTCGCCCAGAACAAGGGTCACTGGGCTGACATCGGCGGCAACGTTCCAGGTTCATTCGACGTCAATGCCAAGGAACATTTCGGCGAAGGCCTGCGCATCACCCCTGTCCGGATCTGGAGCAAGGGCGTCTTCCTGCACGACGTCGCCCAGCTCCTCGTGTCCAACACCCGCGCGCCCCGACAGGCGATGGGTGACTTGCAGGCCCAATCCGAAGCGACCGCCGTGTGCGAGCGGGAAGTCCTCAGACTGGTGGACAAGTACTCCAAATCGACGGTTGTCGCCGCGATGCAGGAAACCCAGGATTACGTGGAACGGATCGTCCTGCGCCGATTGGAATCCCTGCCGCAAGGAGTGTGGGAGACCACCGACTACATCGACTTCGACCCGGGCAAGGGCGAGGGCCTGGTGCCCATCAAAATCAAACTAACGCTGGACGGCAAGGGCATCCACTACGACCTGACCGGTTCCGCTCCCGCCGTGGAAACCTTCCTTAACTCCGGTTACGGCACCACCCACTCGGCGATCTACGCCGGCACCAAGACGTTCTTCCCGGACGTTCCGCTGAACTCTGGCTTCTATGCCGCCGTCGATGCGGAAATCGGGCCAGAGGGCACCGTGGTCAATGCCGGGTGGCCCTATGCGGTCACCGGGTTCTGCTCCGGTCCCTACGAAAAGCTGATGAACGGGATCTTCGAGCTGTGGTCCCGGATTATGCCCGAACGCGCCATGGCCTGCGCTTTCAACCTCGAGTACCTCCTGGTCGGTGGCCGCGACGGCCGCACCGACGACAACCCCTACTTCATGTGGTACGACTGGATGGCCGGCGGCTGGGGAGGCCGAGCCTCCAAGGACGGCGCCAGCGCCACTGCCCCGGTTTTCGGACCCGGCCTGGCGGTCCAGCCCATCGAAGGTCAGGAGCGGCTGTCACCGGTCCTGACCACCGTGCACCAGATCGGCACCGACTCCGGTGGCCCCGGTCGATTCCGAGGCGGCCTCGGCATCGAAAAGGGCGGCACCCTCGTCGACGCGACGAAGACCGTGATGAGCTACTGCTGCGACCGTGCACGCTCCATCACGTGGGGCATCGAAGGCGGCCTGCCGTCGATCCCACACGGTGTCTGGATGAACAAGGGCACCGATCAGGAGAAGTTCCTCGGGTCCAACTTCTCAGCCGTTCCGCTGCACTCCGGAGATTCGTTTACCCGCCCGTCCGCTGGTGGTGGCGGCTACGGCGATCCCCTGGAACGCCCCTTCGACGAAGTCGTCGAAGACGTCATCGACCAGTACGTGTCGATCGAACGCGCAGCGAAGGACTACGGCGTCATCATCCGCGAGATCGATCGTGACCTGGACCAGTTCGAGATCGATATAGCAGCCAGCCTGGAGCTGCGCCAGCAGATCCGTGCCGACCGGCCAGGGTGGCTGACCGCCGATCCCGTCGCAGTGGCCGAGAAGTACCGCGCCGGAGAGGTGGACATGCTCGATGTGATCCGCCGCCACGGCGTCATCCTGGACTGGGGCACCGGAGAACTGTTCCCGGAGACCACCTCAGAGTTCCGCAAGAGCATGGAAAAGCGTTCGTCGTCCCACTGGCACTAAACACATTCTGACCAACACCGGGTCCGCCGGCGCTGATCGCGTCGGCGGACCCGTCATCTTCATTGCCCTGCAATCGCGACAGATCCGTGACCACGGTGAGGGAAGCAACTCAATCTGGCAGGGAACTAACGCCGGCTTGAACCGCGGAGGAGCCAGGATGGCTCCTCTCGAAACGATCTACGGCCAACCATCCTCCCCCAGGCTTCTTCAAAGATTTGAAAGGTGCAAAATTGTCATACTCAAATTACGTTCTACCCGTCACGGAGCGTGCCGGAAGATGGTCGCTCACGATGGCTTGGTGGGCAGTATTCTCCGCTATGTTCTGGATCTACGTCGCGGTGGCTTCAGCAGGAGCAGTGGGCGTCGTGAACACACTGATCGGAATGGCGCTCACCGTTGTCACTTACGGTGCCATCAACCTAGTGCTCTCGCGCTATGCTGCGCGGACAGGGCTCACGGTCAGCCTCTTCTCCCGTACGCTCTTCGGCCTTGTCGGTTCGGCACTGGCATCGCTGATCTTCGCAGCAACCGCCATCTACTACGCAGTGTTCGAAGGGTCCATCATCGCCATCGCGTTCCACGAGTACTTTGGTGGAAGTATCGTCATCTGGTACGGCATCGTGGTGCTCTATGCCATACCACTAGCCCTGGGGGGCGTGCAGAACTGGCTGGACAAACTCAACGGTGTCCTGCTCCCGCTCTACGTTGCTGGTCTGATTGCGGTCGTCGTCGCCGCTACTCTCATCCGGGGAGTACCCACAGACTGGATTGGCCAGGCCGCCGTCTCGTCAGCCCTGCCGGGCTGGCTCACTTCGTACCTTATCTACATGGGCGTCTACATCATGATGATGTACACCTTTGACTATGCCCGGCTGGGACGAAAGCAAGACGAAAAGTTCCTGGGGAGGGTGACATTTGGATGGGTCTTCTACGCATTCACATTCGGCCTGAACGGGCTGGTTGGCATCTACATCATGAGTGCATGGCGAATTGAAGCCTCTGAAACCGGCGTCGTCCAAGCGTTTATCTCATCGCTCGGACTGGCCGGCCTGCTCATCATCCTCATCTCACAGACCCGAATCAATACCGCCAACTACTTCCTGGCATCCGAAAACCTCTCGGCCTTTGCCAGCCGGGTATTTAGGCTCAACCTGCCCCGCTATGTATGGGTAATCGTCTGCGGCGCACTGGCCTTTTTACTCATGCTCACGGACGTTCTGAGCTACCTACTCAAAGCCCTGGCCTGGCAAGGCGTATTCGTAACAGCCTGGGTTGCCATCGCGCTGGTTTTCATCGGGCTGAACAGGAAAACACAAAATCTTGTCCCCGATATTCGCCCGGCTAATCTCAAAGCGGTCAGCCCCGGAGCAATTGCCTGGGTATTCGCTTCAGCAACCGGGATTGCACTCACTGAGCAAACAGCGTGGCCCGTAGTTTCCCAGCTCACGCCCCTGATCACCATGGCCTTGGCTGCAGGCGTCTATTACGGCGCCTATAAGCTCTCCCCGCCGCGTCTAATCAGTTCAACAGATACAATCGACCGATCCGATGAAGAGCTGGATCCTGCCCTTTCGCATCCCGCCAGCTGAGGCCATATCGCTAGCACGTGCGGCCGAACTCCATCGGACAAAGTAGTCCGATGGAGTTCGGCCGCGAACACCTTTATTTTGTCTCTGCCTGCGAATTAGTCTTGCTACCTGTGGGTACCTTCGCCGTGAGAGTTGGGCGGCGGTATGCCGCTTTGAGAAAGCGTTCTCTTTCGGCTGGGGTCGTTGCTGCGCCGGCGATCGTCCACGCCAGAGCGGTTGCTGCCTCGAACATCACGCTGTATGCCTCAGGGGAATCGGCAAATACTGCGAACTCGTGAGAGTGGATTGGCACATTTGCCCCGGGGATGCTCAGCCAGGGATGCAGGGCGGGAATTACCTGGGAGACGTTGCCCATATCGGTTGACCCTCCGCTCATCCCGGCGGACGTAGACGTGTCCTTACCGAACGTGTACATCGCGTCAGTCCAGTGTGCAGCCAGGGCATTGTCCTGGAGTAACGGCTCATATGCCGGTTCTGTGGCCGCGATGATTAGTGTTGTTCCGGTGGCCATGGCGGCACCTTCAAAACAGCCGCGGACACGTTCAAGCAGGGCTTCATATTCACTCAATGTGAATGCACGGCACTCAAACTCGACCACGGCCCGTTCCGGGATGATGTTCGTGGCGTGCCCCGCCTCAGCTACAAATAGAGCTATTCGGTGGTCTCCCGGTATCTGCTGACGCAGCAACCCGACCGCGACTTGGCATAGCACGGCAGCATCTGCAGCGTTTACGCCCAGGTGGGGGGCTGCTGCCGCATGTGCGGCTCGTCCAATGAACGTCGCCCGGTACCTGCCCATCGCCTGGGCGCTGGTACCTGCCGGGTTATAGGTCACTCCATCCTGGACAGGGTGAACCATCAGGGCGAGGCTGATCCCGTCAAATGCCCCACGTTCAAGAAGAAGCGCTTTGCCGCCACCGTTTTCCTCGGCAGGGGTTCCAATGGCCTTCAGTGTGATGCCGAGCTCATCCACATAGGGTCTCAGGGCAAGCGCAGCCCCGACTGACGCGCCAGCAATAAGGTTGTGCCCGCACGCATGTCCAATGTTTGGAAGCGCGTCGTATTCCACGCACAGCGCCACCTTCAGGGAACCGCTTCCGGCGGTAGCTGTAAAAGCTGTCGAAAGACCACCGGTGCCCCGCTCCACGATGAAGCCGCCTTCGACCAAGAGCGCCGCTGCCGCCTCCGACGAGCGGACCTCCTCGAAGGCCACCTCGGGATGGGAATAAATCTCGTGGGCCATGGCCTGAACCCGCGGCGTCCACTCCTTGACGCCCTCTGCAAGGGCAGTGCGCAGGCTTGCCATAACGGTTGCCGTGCCTCCTGGTTCCATGAGTATCGCCCGCTGAGCAGGACATAAACGAGTCGGGCCTGGTGCTCGCGAAGTCCAATCATCCGACATCTAAGTGGGCCTCGCTGAAGTGACGACCACAGTCGTTCCTGAGCCCTGTGAGGGCAGTGCCACGGGGCCAGGCGGGAGTGCAGGCCCCCAAGATTTGAACGCAGTCACTTCCGGACTGGATGGAACGTGTCCGGGTTCATCTCAAACCCTGCTTGAAGGACTCTATCAAGGACCCGGGAAAGCGGAGATGGCTGTTTCGGCGATCAGTACAGACAAAAGCCGAAGTCTTGACGAAGTGTACGGTGACTCGCGTTAAGGCCTTCCCTACGATCATGGGACAGCCTGATTCTCCACCCCGCATTCACGCTCAGGCCTTCATTGTCAGGACCACGCCGAAAAAAGGGGCATCCGTGCTGCAGCTTCAGGTGAACCGCTCGAACAGTTCAACTATCAACGCAAGAACAGGGCACCACGCGCCTTGTAGTGGCTGGTGGGGACCCGAGAGTGCTACCCTGCCCATCCGTTACCTCCAGCAAGGAGAAGTCATGCCACCGCTGCATGGCTCCGAGACTGTATGGACCCTCGTTCGCTCCGCGCCACCGTTAATAGAAGCGGACTCCCAAAGCACTCAGTCCTGATGTTCGAAGGCTCGCCGCCGCCCCTTCCATTCACAAATCTAGAGAAGAGAAAAGGTAATGAAAAGCAGGATCCTCGTTCAGAGCAAGAACAGCTCCCGGCGCCTCCAGTCCCCTGAAGAGTCGCTTGGTCCTTCCCCGTCGGGTGCCGGTGTCCAGCAGTCCGGGTGGGTAAGCTCAGCAAGTCAGCAGGAGCACTCCAACCGGTGGCCAGTCGACTCGACGCACAGAAGGTCACACAAAAGTCAGAGCCGACAGTAGAACTGTCGGGCCTCCACGAGACGTGCGGGACCGCGCATGCAGAACCAGCGTTCAACACCGTGTCGTGTCGCTGCTAGCTGGGTTTGATCTACGTAGTAGCGGCCGCTGAATCACAGGTATTTGCCATCGTCTCCGAGAAGTCAAGAACACCAATCGCTACGGTTGTGTCGGCCGTTGTCTCCACGCGGCATACGGCGACGAGCACTTGGGGGTGCTCCGGTGCGACGCGCTGCGTACCCAAGAGCCTTAGCGGCGGGAATGAGACCGTGGTCAGGCCGTAGGAGCGCGTGATAACAAGTTTCGATCGTGTAGTGGACGACAATGGTGACGCTCACCAGGCCCAGGCCTGTCCGGCCGGGCATCCGGCTACGACATGGAAGACAGCAGTGGCTGCGGCGACGATGACAAGTCCAAGGTACGTGCCGACAAGCCCGTGGGTTCCGCACCGCCGCAGCGGCGATGGCCAACCGGGAATGTGGGGCTTTGGCTGAGTAAGCCAGCGGAAGCAGCCGCGCTTGCCCCCAGGACGTGGGATCCCGGCTGGATGAACGTTTTGCCCGCAGCCAGGAAAGGGTGAGTGGCCCCGTCTCACCTTGGCCCGCCGCGCCCTTTCGCGTATGGAGCCGATAGAACCCACGGAAGCACGAAGAGACGACTGACGCCACGACTATAGGTGTGATTCGAGACGCCTGTTCCTTCTGCGAGGATTCCACAGAAAGGCCCGCAGGCTGTCCGTGAAAATGAATCCCAATCCGGCCCCCAGCGCTTCAGCGGCCACGAGCCCCCGTAATGTGCAGGCATGCTCGTGACCGGAGCGATCATCGGGACGGGGTTACAGGTTGGGTTTCCACCAGCGCGCAAAAATGGGCGCAGACGGCCACCTCTGTCCGAGCGGCAGCAAGAGCCAGCGAGGGACTTCAATGCCGGCGCAGGATCAGATGAGATTCCAGGTTTGGAGGTGCGAAGCCGTGGAGTGTGCAAAGGTGATGTTTCACGGGGCGCTGCTCCTGAGCCGGTCAAGGGCTGTCTCCCCTGGACTAGATCCAAAGCTCGTAGCCGAGATCTTTGTGGAAGTACTCCCGGCGGTCAGCGGCATCGGCCGATAACCATAGGCCTGAACCGTCCGGCATTTCTTCTTCGACGATGCCCCGGCGAACAACGCGCTCGTTGGAGCGGATCTCTACGATGTCGCCCACATGGTCCTGCCACTCTCCTGCTAGGCGGAGACGTGTGGCGGTGTGCCACTGCTCGAACATCAGCGTTCCAGGAGCAGGGCGTCGCCCTGGCCCCCGCCTCCGCAAAGTGCAACGGCGGCCCGACCCGTTTCGCGGCGGATGAGTTCGTGCACGGCAGTAACCACCAGCCGGGCTCCCGAAGCACCGATTGGGTGTCCGATGGCGACGGCGCCGCCGTTAATGTTTATCCGGTCCTCAGACACACCGAGCAGGTCTCCGGAATGCAACGTAACGGAGGCGAAGGCTTCATTGATCTCGATCAGGTCGAGGTCATCGGCTGTCCAGCCTTCGCGCGAGAGGGCTGCGCGGATCGCCTTTGCGGGCTTGTCCGGCAAGGACGTGTCGGGTCCGGCGATTTGTCCGTGTGACCGCAGAACTGCAAGGACATTCCACCCATGCGTATGGGCTGTCGCCCGGGTGGTAAGCACAACGGCGGCGGCCCCATCGGTCAAAGGTGAGGCGTTTCCTGCCGTCACCGTCCCATCCGGGGAGAACGAGGACCGTAGTCGGGCCAGCGACTCCTGTGAAGCATCGGGGCGGATGCCTTCGTCCTCGCTGATTTCGAGGACGCCCTTTCGTGTGCGCACCTTCACTGGGACGATTTCCTGGGCCCACACTCCAGAGTTCTGCGCCGCGGACGCCCGCAGGTGCGAGGTGACGGCGGCGGCATCTTGGGATGCCCGCGAAATGCCTAGCGCCGAGTTGGCACGGTCAGTAGCCAGGCCCATGGCCTCGTGGTCGAAGGCATCCGTTAGTCCGTCCTGGGCGGCTGCGTCCATCAGAGTGAGCGCTCCGTACGCATTCCCGGTCCGGGTGCCTGCGACAAGGCGGGGGGCCTGGCTCATCGATTCCTGGCCGCCGGCCACGACGACGGCTGCGTCGCCAAGTCGCAGCATGCGGGCGGCCTCGATTATGGCCGACAGTCCCGAGAGGCACACTTTGTTCACTGTCACGGCGGGAGCGCTCAGTGGAATTCCCGCGGCCACCGCGCTCTGCCTGGCCGGGTTTTGTCCAGTGCCTGACTGGAGAACTTGGCCCATGATGACGGCATCGACGGCATCTGCCGGGACGCCCGCTCGTGCAAGGGCGTCGGAGATGGCCGCTCCACCCAGCTCGACGGCGGAAAGTGATGCCAGCTGGCCCAGCAGTCGTCCCTGCGCAGTACGGGCTGCGCCGACTATAACGACATCCCTTGGATCTGGTAGTCGGAGATTTGATTCTGTTTGCACTGAAAGTGCTCCCAAGTCTGGTTGGTGGAGACGGCCCGAGACTACGTCCACTGGCCATCCTCTATTTTTTGAACGGTTGTGCAGGTCACGTCTCTAGGAGGCGTGTCAGACCACCTGTCGGGAAGTTGGCGCCGAGCGTCATGCAGCGGTTGATGTCATCCCAGGTTGCGACGACGCCTTCGTCGAGCAGGAGCTGGGCTTCTTGGGCCAGGGCGCGGCGGACCCGCAGCCGTACCCGGTCGGGGTCCACGCCATGCGGCTCCGCGGACAGGATCAGTGCCTCGAGCGGAACCTTGCCGTTTTCGTCGAAGAAGCCCGGCAGCCCGGTTTTTACGACTGCCGTGAGAGAAGCTGACCGGCCGAAGCGGTCTGGGTATGCACGGTGCAGTGTGTCACAGATGTGCTGTTGCACTGTGGGGCCTATGTAGCCGATCAGCTGAAGGGGCGTCATGGGCAGACCCCACGGTGCGAGGGAACGGTCGACGGTGACGGGGTCGCCACCTCTGTCGATTTCAGCCAGTATTTCGCTGAAGAGGCGCGTGAGGAGCCGGTTCACGACGAAGCCGGGCGCGTCAGCGACGGCTATGGCCGTCTTGCCGAGAGCCCCGGCGAGGCTCCAGGCGGTGGCGAGAGCGATTTCGGATGAGAGGGGGGTCCGGACCAACTCGACGAGAGGGAGGACGGCGACTGGATTGAAGAAGTGGAACCCAAGCACCCTGCCTGGATGGTTGAGACCTCGCGCCATGTCAGTGACGGAGAGCGAGGAAGTGTTGGTGAGCAGCAGGGCGTCCGGCTCGATGTGATCCTCGAGCTGTCGGAAGACGCTCCGTTTAGTCCTTTGGTCCTCGGAGACCGCCTCGATCGCGGCGTCACACCCGCTGAACTTCGACGGATCGGTGGTGCCTCGAATTAGCCCGGCGATTTCGGCTGCCTCGCCGGGTCGGAGCTTGCCTCTGGCCTCCTGCCGGTCAAGGTGTCCGCGCATTCGGTGGAGGGCTGCGGACACCCGGTCGGTGGAAAGATCGCTGATGAGGACTGGGATGCGGAGTTTGTCAGCGACCAGCAGGACGAGCTGGCGTGCCATGAGACCCGCGCCAACGACGCCGAAGGTTTGGATGTTTTTTGGCTGCCCTGCGTTTGCGGCTAATACCGCTGCGGGGCCAGCCGTTTTTGAAAGAGTGTGAGACATCTGATCCTGCTTCCGTTCCTACCCGCGGAGGTAGACCGTTGTCGTGTGTGTATAGAAGTCCTTGGCCGCGCCGCCCTGCTCCTTGGGACCGAAGCTGCTCTTCTTTGATCCGCCAAAGGGCACATGAGGATCGGAACCCGCCGATTCCGAGTTGAGGTGAAGAATGCCCACATCGAGGGCTTCGACAGCTTCCAATGCTGTGGCGAGGTCACGGGTGAACAACGCTGCGGAGAGGCCGAACTCGGACTCTTCGGCCATCCCGAATGCTTCCTCGGTGGTCGCGGCCCGGCGGACCGCCAGTACGGGGCCAAAGAGTTCTTCTCGCCAGACGGGGTTGGTTGATCCGGCCTGGCCAGCGGGGAGCGCGAGCACGGTCGGGGCCATGAAGGCGCCGTGAGTACCGGCATAGGGATTCTCGGCGGATGTTCCGGCGATGGCTACGGCGCCGTCCGCTACGGCTGCGTTGATTCTGCTCGTGATTGACCTGCGGGCCGCCTCGTTGATCACCGGTCCCATCTGTGTTTCTGGGTCCACTGGGTCCCCGGTCTGCCAACTGCCGAGCCGGATTGTGAGGCGCTCGAGGAATACGTCGGCGATGGTGTCCGCGAGGATGAGCCGTGAGGTTGCGGTGCATTTCTGGCCTGTGGAGCGGAACGCGCCGAGAAGCACCTGCTCGGAGGCTAGGTCCAGATCAGCATCGGCCAGAACCAGGGCTGCGTTTTTGCCTCCCATTTCGCCTTGCAGGGGGATTCCCCTGACGGCGGCCTGGGCGGCAAGTGCGCGTCCGACCCCTGAGGAGCCGGTGAAGGACATGGCGTCCACGCCGGCGTTCTGAACAAGGGCAGTGCCGAGAGATCCTGGACCAATGACAAGGTTGAGTAGCCCTGCCGGAAGGCCGGCGTTTAGGAGTGCTTCGGCAAAACGCATGGCGAGCAACGGGACGGTGGAAGCGGGCTTCCAGACCACCGCGTTTCCGTGGACCAGGGCTGGAGCGATCTTCCATGCCGGGATGGCGATTGGAAAATTGAACGGGGTGACGATGCCCACTACGCCCAGCGGTTTACGGGTGACCAGGATGCGTTCACCGCGGCGGGGCGAAGCGAAGTGCTCTCCCGCCACGCGGTCACCTTCGGCTGAGAAGTAGCTAAGGATTTGGGCTGCACGCAGCACCTCTGCCCTGCCCTCAGCGAGGGTCTTGCCTTCTTCGCGGGAAAGTTCGAGGCCAAGCGCGTCGGCTTGCGACTCGAGGGCTGCTGCGGCTCGGGACAGGACGGCGCCCCGTTCGTGCATCGGGGTCCGGCTCCAGGCCCGCTGGGAGCCTCGCGCTGCCAGGGCGGCCCTGTCGACATCGGCAAGGACGGCGGTGCCGCCTTCGGCGACGATCTGCGCAGGACGGCTGGGATTGACAGAGGTGAGGTGGCCGCCGTTGCCTGAGACCCAGTCTCCGTCTATGAGGAGTCCGAGCTGCACCGTCCCCGTGGCACCGGGGGCGGTGCCGGATGTGGCTGGCGCATCAACGGCGGCACTCACCGAAAGGCTCCTATACCCGTTAGCTTCTGGCCAAGGATGAGGGTGTGGACCTCGTCGGTGCCCTCGTAGGTACGCACCGACTCGAGGTTGTTCGCGTGGCGAAGGGGCGAGTGTTCGAGCGTTATCCCGTTGCCGCCAAGGATTGTGCGCGCTTCGCGACAGATTTCGATGGCTTCGCGGCAGTTGTTCAACTTGCCCACGCTAATCTGATGGTTCTGCAGTTTTCCGGCATCCTTGAGTCGTCCCAGGTGCAGGGCCAGAAGAAAGCCCTTGTTGATTTCCAACGCCATGTTCACGAGCTTTTGCTGAGTCAACTGATAGCCGGCCAACGGCCGGTCAAACTGCAGCCGATTTTTGGAGTAGTCCAGGGCGTCTTCGAAGGCGTCACGCGCGGCTCCCATGGTTCCCCAGGCAATGCCATATCGCGCCTCGTTGAGGCAGGTGAAAGGCCCGCGGAGTCCAGTGACGTTTGGCAGGACCGCGTCGGCAGGAAGCCGCACATCGGCCAGAGTGATTTCACACTGAACAGATGCACGCATTGACAGCTTGGGCTCGATCGGTGTGGCGGTGAAGCCGGGCGTTTTGGTTGGTACGACGAAGCCGCGGATGCCGGTGTCCGTCTGGGCCCAGATCACTGCCACCTGTGCCACGTTGGCGAGCCCGATCCAACGTTTAGCCCCGGTCAATATCCAGTCCCTGCCGTCGCGGCGGGCATAGGTCGACATGGCGGAAGGGTCCGACCCGGCGGTGGGTTCGGTGAGACCGAAACATCCGATGGCCGTGCCGGCTGCCATCTGTGGAAGCCACTCCTGCTTCTGCTCCTCTGAGCCGTGCTTGGAGATGGCAGACATGGCCAGGGAGCCTTGGACGGAGACGAAGGTACGTATGCCTGAGTCGCCGGCCTCGAGTTCAGCAGCGGCGAGCCCGTAGTCCACCGCCGTTCCGCCAGCGCAGCCGTAACCTTTCAAATGCATGCCCAGCAGGCCAAGTTCGGCTAGGTCGGGGACGATTTCCAGGGGGAACCGCGCTTCTTCGTACCACGTGGCGATGTTCGGTTTGATCTCGTCTCGAACGTAGGTCCGGACCCGGTCGCGCAGTGCGGTCTCCTCAGCCGTGAGGAGAGAGTCGAAGGAGATCAGGTCCGAGGGGTCGGGTGCAGCAGCAGCCTCGATGTCGGCCGAACTAGGAGCAAGAGTCATGATGCGGTCCCTCCTGGGCATAAGTGATCTTGGGAATGGGCGGAGCTGTCAGGGGTGTAGGTAAACGTCTTGCTGTGGGGGTGATGCCGCAGCCATTCCAGCACCTCCCCGGTGTGCTCACCGAGGGCCGGTGGTGCTTGGGTGCGCGGTGGCAGCGCTGGCGTCCATGTGATCGGGTGGCGGATTTGGCGGCCGGTAACGTTACCGTCCTTGTCATGGACCTGGATGGTCGGTTCCAAGCCCAGTGACTGGGCGTATGCGATGCCTTCACCGATGCCGGCGACACGGCCTGCCGGGACTCCCACTGAAACAAGCTGCTCCTGCCATGCCGTCGCTCCGGCGCCCGCGAGGCCGGTTTCCAGCAGTTGGACCAGTTCCCGCCGATTCCTTACCCGCGCTGAATTGGTTATGAACCGCGGATCAGCCGCCAGCTGCGGATTTCCGATAGCGCGGCAGAGCTTGGCGAACTGCGAGTCATTACCCACGGCAACGGCCAGCGGGTCATCCCCGGTGGCAAGAAGCTGGTACGGGACGATGGAAGGGTGGTCATTGCCCAGCCGCGTAGGAGTAACGCCGGCACCGAGGTAGGCCTGGCCTTGGTTGGCAAGGGCGCCCTGCAGGCTTGAGAGAAGATTCACCTCGATCCGTCTTCCCCGACCTGTGGAGTTGCGTTCTGCAAGGGCGGCGAGGATGCCGATCGTGGCATCTTTCGCTGTCAGGACATCGACCAGTGCCACACCCACTTTGTACGCGTCGCCCTGAGGGTCCCCCGTAATACTCATCAGTCCCCCGACGGCCTGAACTATGAAGTCGTACCCGGGCAAATCGCGTCCGCCGTCGGAGCCGAAACCCGAAATCGATGCGTACACCAGGCCTGGGTTCTCCTGAGCCAGGGATTCATAGCCCAGCCCCAGTTTGGCGAGCCCGCCGGGTTTGAAGTTCTCCACCAATACGTCGGCGCGGCGTGCCAGTTCCCGGGCAAGCTCCAGGTGCTCGGGGTCCGTCAGGTCAAGAGTGACGGATTCCTTATTCCGATTAACGCTTTCGAAGTAGGTCCCACCCGTCTTGGAGGAAGGCGGAGCCCATTCCCTCGTGTCATCTCCGGTTCCGGGCCGCTCCACCTTGATGACCCGGGCACCGAGATCAGCCAGGGTCATGGTCGCGAGCGGACCGGCAAGCACGCGGGAGAAGTCGGCGACGACAATCCCCTCAAGCGGCGCGCCGGATCCCGGTCCCGACCTCATAACTCACCCCGCCCGGTCCACCCCCGGAAACTCATGACAGTGCCGCCCGAACGGATGCCTCCAGTACCGCCAAGCCCTCGTCAAGGACATCGGCTTCGATAACGAGCGGAGGCAGCAGCCGGATGATATTTCCGTTGGTTCCGCAGGTAAGAGTTAGGACACCATGGGCGTTGGCTGCCTTCGCTGCCGTGGTGGCGAGGTCTTTGCGGGGTCCGGAGGCGTCGCTGAACTCGATCGCCATCATCGCGCCCCTGCCGCGAACGTCCGCGACACCGTCCAACTTGACGAGCGGCTCCAGACGACGCCGCACCGCAGTTTCGATGGCAACGGCGTTCTGCAGGAGCGCGCCGTCTTCAAGGAGCTCGAACACGGCCAGAGCGGCTTCACAGGCCACGGGGTTGCCAGCGTACGTTCCGCCAAGACCACCGGGGTGGACAGCGTTCATGAGCTCAGCGCGGCCGGTAGCGGCCGAAAGCGGCAGGCCGCCGCCAAGTGCCTTAGCGGTCAGTGTGATGTCGCCGGCAATACCATCGTGCTCAGACGCGAACAGGGTGCCGGTCCGGCCCATGCCTGCCTGGATCTCGTCGATGACCAGAACGATGCCGTGGCGCGTAGCGATCTCCCGAAGACCTTGGAGGAACCCGGGGGCCTGAACAATAAAGCCACCCTCGCCCTGGATCGGTTCGATGACCATGGCCGCGAAGGTGTCCGCACCGTTTTCGGCAAGAAGCGCTTCGATCTGTTCCAGCGCCTTACCGGGCCCGTCAGGAGAGGTGTGCGCCGGGGCGGTCGGTCCGCGGAAAACCGAGCCCGGCAGGGGTCCGAAGTTGAGTCGGTACGGGTTTTCTTTAGCCGTCATCGCCATGGTGAGCTGGGTCCGCCCGTGGTAGGCCTCGTCGAAGACGAGAACGTTGGGGCGTCGTGTGGCGGCGCGGGCCACTTTGATGGCGTTTTCAACCGCTTCCGCTCCGGTAGTGAACAGAGCGGTCCGCTTTTCGAAGTCGCCGGGGGTGTGTTCGTTGAGCCACCGGCAGACCTCGACGAACGACGCGTATTCGGTCACCATGAAGCAGGTGTGGGTGAACCGCTCCAGTTGGGCGGCGGCACGCTTGGCCACCTGCGGGTTCGCGGCACCAACACTCGTCACGGCAATACCTGAGGCGAAGTCGATGAGATGGTTTCCGTCAACGTCCACGAGCAGCGCATCCTGCGCGTGGTCGATGTAAACGGGCATGACAATACCGAATGCGTCGGTGACGTGCTGGCGGCGTTCGGTCTCCAGCTCGCGGGAACGCGGTCCCGGAAGTTCGGTGAGCAGGCGGCGGGCGGTGGCTTTAACGCTGGCCGGATCGTTGGCCTGGTTTGCGGCGAGTTCTGATGTGACAGTCATAGGTCCTCCTCGTGTGGTGAAGTCCACCATAGGGACAGTACGATGACGCTGTCGTTGGACAATACATCCAAATATATTTCCGGTTCGGTCTAAGCGTACAAAGTCCGGTCATCTATGCTTTTACCCATGATCACCCTCGCAAGGCTTGTCGAGGCTGCAAAGCGCGACCTCGCGCCCTATTGGCCCATACCGCTCCCGCGCGTTGAACTCACGGGCGTGCACGTCTCCGAGCTGGAGGATCCGACGATGTTCCTCTACGGCGGCGAACTTCTCCTCACCGTCGGGCTGCAGCTCACCGGCCTGGACGGAGAAGCACGTCAGGAGGCCGCCACAAACTATGTGCAGCGGCTGGTAAAGGGTCATGTTGCTGCCCTGGGTCTTGGCCTGGGCTCAGGCCATGCCATGGTGCCGGACGAGTTGCGGGCCGCTTGCATTGAAGCCGGTCTTCCCCTTTTGACCATTCCCAGGGAGTCTCCCTTCCTGGCCGTATCACGCGCTTACTGGGAACTCGTCAGGCAAGGCGGCGAAGCCGAACTCACTGCTCTATTGGGGCTTCAGGTGGCGTTGACGAGAGCGGCCGCGCAGGATGACGCGGAACCGGAGATCGTCCGCGAATTGTCACGCGCCCTGGGAACCTGGGTGGCCTACCTGCCCGAAGGTGACGGTACTCCATCATCCGCCGCCAGTGGTGCAGAACTACCGCCAGGACTGCTGGTCGAACTCACACGGGAATCTGCCATCCTGCGGAACGCCCGCCGAGGCGCCACCGGCAATATTCAGCTGGCATCCGGTGTTGCTTCGCTCTACCCGGTATCTGACGGTCCGGCCGCTTCCGGGTATCTGGCCTTGGGTCGAAGCGGGCAGCTGGCTGCCGCCGAGCGACACTTGTTCCTTACCGCATCCACGCTCTTGGCCGCCAGGGCAGCCGGACAACGCCGCGCCGCAGCAGAGCGCCGCCGGGCTGAGGGCATGCTGGCGGCGCTGGTCCTGGAAGGACATGACGACGCAGCGCGACTTCTGGCAAAGCAAATGGACTCCGATCCGCTACCCGAAACAGCTTTCGTCGCGGTCCTGCCCGATACCGAACAACTTTCTGCCCAGCCCGCTCTGACCGGGCTGGTACTCGAACGTTCCGGTGTCACCTTTGTGCTGCAGTCAGCATCGAGCCCCTATCCACGGCTGCCGAAAGGTGTCCGCGGTGCATGGGGCGGCCCGATGCCTCTCCGGCGCCTGCACGAAATTGGAGCACAGGTGGCCGAGGCCGCTGCCGCCGCACCCGCAGGACAGCTGATCCGCGTCGGGCACGGCCTCGACCTACCGGCAGATGAATGGGTGGATGAACTAACCTCCCACGCAGGACAGCTCCTTGAAACGGTCCGCGCCTACCTGGCCCATCGCGGCCAATGGGAGGCCGCCGGCCGCGACCTCGGAGTGCACCGGAACTCAGTTCGTTATCGAATCGCCCAGGCTAAAGAACTGTTGGGGATTGACCTGGATGACCCCGACGTAGCCGCCCAACTCTGGCTCGCCCTCCGAGGCCGCTCTCAGGCATCGCCTAAAGCTTAGCGGGCAAGTATTGCGGTGAGGCTGAAGCGCGTCGCAGCAAATCCGCGCACTCACTAATCCATTCTTCGCATGGGCGACCTGCGCCAGCCGCGGTACAAACCCCACCGACAAGCAGTCTTTTGACGTTTCCTACAAAGGAAAGTGCAAATCATGACTTTCTGCATCGTGACGTGAATGTCCGGCCTGCCTACTCTCAATGGATAGTCCGTCGTCGGAGGAACCAACCCTGAGGGGATGAGTTCCCCGCTGAAGGATGAACGGTGAGAACAACGCGAGCCGGCGCCCCAGATGGTGAGCGGCGGCGCACGCTCCCTCCTTCAAAGGCCTTCCCTCTGCACAGCTCCACCGCACTACTGAGAGGACAATCGTGACCATCCAAGATACGAACTCCATTGCAAAGACAATCACTACCAGGACCATACGCGGGGCGGTACTAGAGACCATCGGGGCAGAGCGGCCCTACGCTGATACCCATCCCTTCCATGTGGAAAACCTTGAACTTGAAGGACCCGGCACGGGCGAGATCCTGGTCCGCATCGAGGCAGCCGGCGTATGCCACTCCGACCTTTCCGTAGTCAACGGCAACCGGCCGCGGCCGGTCCCGATGCTGCTCGGCCACGAGGCAGCCGGCATCGTGGAGGAACTGGGCGAGGGTGTCAATGACATCTCCGTGGGCCAGCGCGTCGTCATGACCTTCCTCCCCCGCTGCGGAGAATGTGCAGGATGCAACTCCAAGGGCAAAACCCCGTGCTCGCAGGGCAGCGCTTCCAATACGGAAGGCACCCTGCTGGGCGGCTACCGCAGACTCTCCCGCGCGGGTCAGCCCGTCCAACACCACCTCGGGGTCTCCGCCTTCGCCACCTATGCAGTGGTCTCACGCCGTTCCGTGGTGCCCGTGGGCGCGGACGTTCCGGCGCACATAGCGGCTTTGCTCGGGTGCGCACTGCTCACCGGAGGAGGAGCCATCCTCAACGTCGCCAAGCCTGGACCTTCCGCACGGGTAGCCATCGTCGGTCTCGGCGGAGTAGGCATGGCTGCGCTCATTACGGCTATTGCCACCGGAGTCGAACACGTCATCGGTATCGATACTTTGCCGGCCAAGCTGGAAGCCGCGCGAAACCTCGGTGCAACCGACGCCTTTACTTCTGCTGAGGCCCTGGAGCGCGGCGAAAAGTTCGACGCCGTCATCGAAGCGGCAGGACATCCGCGCGCTCTGGAAGCAGCGGTCGCACTGACAAAGCCGGGCGGCATTACCGTCACCGTCGGACTGCCCGCACCGGGCCAGTCAATCAACATCGACCCGCTGACCCTTACGGCGGAGGCGCGGTCGATCGTGGGCAGCTACCTCGGCTCGGCGGTCCCGGAACATGACATCCCGATCTACGAACAACTCTGGCGATCGGGCCAGCTTGCCGTTGAAGGCCTGGTCTCAGACACCATCCCGCTGGAAGAGATCAACCGCGCCATGGACACCCTCGATGGCGGCCACGCACTGCGCCAAATCATCACCTTTTCCTGACCACCCCACATTTTCAGCTCCGAAGAGAGAACATCATGACCTCCACAAATGACCACATTTACAGCGCGATCATCATCGGCGCCGGTTTCGGCGGCCTCGGCCAGGGAGCCCAGTTCGTCCAGGAAGGCATAGACGACTTCCTGATCCTCGAGCGCGGCAACGATGTGGGAGGGGTATGGCGTGAGAACACCTATCCCGGCGCCGCATGCGACACCCAGGCGCTTGTGTACTGCTACAGCTACTTCCTGAACCTCAAGGTTTCCCGCATGTTTGCCGGCCAGGAGGAACTCCAGGGCTACCTGCGTTCCATGGTTGAGGAATTCGGGCTCGGTAAGCACATCCGCTTCGGCCAGAACATCACCGCGACTGAATGGGATCAGGACCGCCGTCTCTGGACCGTGCACACCGCCGACGGCTCGCAGTTCCTGACCCGTTCCGTGGTGGCTGCCTGGGGCCAGCTGAACGAACCGAACATCCCCAACTTCCCCGGCACCGAAACATTCGAAGGCGCGGCGTTCCACTCCGCCAAGTGGCGGCACGACCTTGACCTGACCGGCAAGCGCGTCGCATCCATTGGGTCCGCCGCAACTGCTGTTCAGTACGTGCCCGAGGTTGCCAAGATCGCATCGAACCTGACAGTATTTCAGCGCTCAGCCAATTACATTCTCGCCCGCGACCAGTACATCTTCACGGAAGAAGAGAGCGCCCGCTTCCAGGAAGACCCGGACACCTACCGTCAGCTGCGTCAGGAGATCCACGAATTCCGCGAAGCCGGATTCGAACGCACCCGCCGCCACACCGCAGCGTCCGAAGAAGGAGTTGAACTGGCCCGCCAGCACCTCGAAACCCAGGTGTCCGACCCTGAACTGCGGGCCAAGCTCACTCCCGACTACGACTTCGGCTGCAAGCGGATCCTGCGCAGCGATGATTTCTACCCCGCCCTGACCCGCGAGAACGTAGATCTCGTGACAGAGACAATCACGGAACTCACTCCGCGCGGCCTCCGCACCGCTGACGGCGTCGAGCACGAGTTTGATGTCATCATCTACGCCACCGGGTTTATGAGCCACGCCTTCATGGGATCCATGCGTGTCACCGGGCGCGACGGAATCGGCCTCGACGAGCGGTGGGGCAACGCCCCCGAAGCCTACCTGGGCATCACCGTCGACAACTTCCCCAACCTGTTCCTGGTCTACGGGCCCAACACCAACCTCAACCACAACTCGGTCGTATCCATGCTGGAGGCCCAGCACCGCTACATCGCGCAGGCCGTGCAGTACATCGCAGCCGATGAATCAAGGTTCCTGGAAGTGGACCGTTCGGTCGTTGAGACGTTCAACGCACACGTTCAGGAAGAACTCCAGAAGTCCGCGTTCTCCTCTGAGTGCTCCTCCTGGTACAAGAACGAGGACGGCCGCGTCATCAACAACTGGTCGGGAACCGTCGAAGAATACCGGTCCCACACTCACCACCTCCAGCTCGAGGACTACCTGCAGCTGGCCGAATCCGGACCCGGAAAGTGACCACAAACGACCCGTTCAGCGGCAGGCCCATAGCGCCGGAGGCTGCAGAGGTGCTGCAGAACTTCCGTGCCTCCGGTGGACGCCCGTTTCACTCCTACTCCGTAAAGCATGTGCGCGAGCTCTACGAGAACGGTTGCGCGGCCAACGGCCTTAGCGCTGATCCGCTGGCGTCGGTCACTGACTTCAGCCTGGCTGGTTTCACGGTGCGGGTCTATGACCCCCGCACCGTCGGAGGGCCCACCCCCGCCGTGCTGTTTTTCCATGGCGGGGGGTGGGTCATGGGCAGCCTCTCAACTCATGACGGACTGTGCCGTCGCTTGGCCTCCCGCACGAACCTGCCGGTCATTGCTGTGGACTACCGGCTTGCCCCGGAGAACCCCTACCCGGCTGCGATTGACGACAGCCGCGTGGCAATGCACTGGTTGCTCGATGCAGGCAACGAGCATGGCCTGGCAGTAACCCAGGTCGTGCTGGTCGGTGACAGCGCGGGAGGACAATTGGCCGCAGTCCTGGCCAATGAGAACGCCACGACCACAGATCCACTGCCTGTAGCGGCCCAGGTCCTCATGTACCCCATGGTGGATCTGACCATGTCCTCGCCCTCCTACAAAAGAGTCACCGAGGGCTTCCCTCTGGTTGCCGACACCATCGGCTGGTTCGCTGACCACTACCTGCCAAAGGACGTAGACCGCGCAGCACCGGAGATCAGTCCTTCCCTAGCCCAGCTCCCCGCAGGGCTGCCACCGGCCTACGTGATCACTGTGGACAACGACCCGCTGGTGGACGAGGGGGCAAACTACGCCGCCGCCCTGGCCCGGGCAGGCACGGAGGTCCAGTACCAGCACCTGCCCGGGTACGCCCACGGATTGCTCACCTCCGCGGGACGTATTCCCCGTGGAGAACAAACAGTCGACCAGATCGCTGCCTTTATCAGGGACCGCACGACATGACTGGGATGGAGTACGTCCCGCCACCACAAGACCGAAGTGGCCAGTCGCGCCTCCGGCGCTTGAGCCCATTGAGCTAATCACCCACAGGACGGTGATAGCCCTCCACCCTCGTGGCGCGCTATCACCGCCACCTACCTTTTTTAGGAATCTTCATGACTACTGCCCTCGTTGAACCGGCTGCTGTCTCACGCCAGCGTGAGGCTGACCTCCTTGCCTCTATCCCTACAGGTTTGTTGATCGGCGGGCAGTGGGTGGACGCGTCCGACGGCGGCACGTTCGAGGTGCACGATCCCGCCACCGGGGAGGTGCTCGCCACCCTCGCCTCGGCCACCAGCGCTGACGCCGTCGCGGCGCTCGACGCCGCGGACACGGTCCAGGCGTCCTGGGCGCGGACCGCACCCCGGGAACGCGCCGAGATCCTGCGGCGGGCCTTTGACCTGGTGACCGAACGCGCCGGGGATTTCGCGCTGCTGATGACCCTGGAGATGGGCAAACCCCTGGCCGAAGCCCGCGGTGAGGTGACCTACGGTGCCGAGTTCCTGCGCTGGTTCTCCGAAGAGACGATCCGGGATTACGGTCGCTACCTCACCACCCCCGAGGGCAAAAACAAGATCCTCGTCCAGCACAAACCCGTCGGCCCGTGCCTGCTGATCACGCCGTGGAACTTCCCGCTGGCCATGGCCACCCGCAAGGTCGCCCCCGCCATCGCCGCCGGCTGCACCATGGTCCTCAAACCCGCCAAACTCACCCCGCTCACCGCACAGTACTTCGCCCAGACCATGCTCGACGCCGGCCTGCCCGCCGGAGTCCTGAACGTCGTCTCCTCCTCGTCAGCGTCCGGGATTTCGGGGTCGTTGCTGGCCGATTCGCGGCTGCGGAAGGTCTCCTTCACCGGCTCCACCCCGGTGGGCAAACGCCTCATGGCCGACGCCGCACAGAACGTGCTGCGGACCTCCATGGAGCTCGGCGGCAACGCCCCCTTCATCGTCTTCGAGGACGCCGACCTGGACGCCGCCGTCGACGGGGCCATGGCGGCCAAGATGCGGAACATGGGCGAGGCCTGCACCGCCGCCAACCGGTTCCTGGTCCAGGAATCCGTGGCCCAGGAGTTCACGGCCAAGTTCGCCGCCGCCATGGGCGCCCTGACCACCGGCCGCGGCACCGACCCCGCAACCCAGGTCGGGCCCCTCATCGACGCCGGCGCCCGCGACGATGTGCACGCGCTGGTGACCGCCGCCGTCGAGGCCGGCGCCACCGCCCTCACCGGGGGCTCCCCCGTGGACGGGCCCGGGTACTTCTACCCGCCCACCGTCCTGGCCAACGTGCCCAATGACGCCGCGATCCTCCGTCAGGAAATCTTCGGCCCCGTCGCCCCCATCACCACCTTCGCCAATGAAGCGGACGCCATCCGGCTCGCCAACGCCAGCGAATACGGCCTCGCGTCCTACCTCTACAGCCGGGACTTCAACCGGCTGCTGCGGGTGGCCGAACAGATCGAATTCGGCATGGTCGGCTTCAACGCCGGCGTCATCTCCAACGCCGCCGCGCCCTTCGGCGGCGTCAAGCAATCCGGACTCGGCAGGGAAGGCGGTTCCGAAGGCATCGCCGAATACACCACCACTCAGTACATCGGCATCGCCGACCCCTACACCGCGCGTAGCTGATACGGCACCTAGACCAGGCGGGACGCAGATGCTGCGGCCGTGCACTACGCGGACCGACACGACCGAACCGCACACCTCATCCATGAGCGATCGCCCTGGTCGTCGAACTCAAAGGACTCTTGATGAAAAGCAATCTTTATCAGCAAGCTCAGAGTAAGGAACGTGAAACAACCACGGGGTCACGGATGGGTTCCCGCTCACGCGCAAACGTAACCGGCATTGCGGAGCGTGGAGTTGCCTTCCCGCTCGGCGGCCCGGCAAACACTATGGCCCGGAATTGGTCCGGATCTTCCAGCCTAAGGATCGCTGCAGCCATGTTCACTGCCGTTTGCAGGTGCGGCAACGTTGCGCTCGGTGCTAACAACGCGTCCCTTCATTCGGTACATACGTCTTTCTCGGCAGACTCCAGCAAACCGCGCCGCGAAATAGGCCTTCTGGTCCCTAACACGGTCGACCAGGTGGACGGCTGCGAAGAGGGCTGCCACTACTGCAACGGACCGGAAACGGACTGAAATCTGGGGATTAGCCGGTGAGGGACCAAGCGCTTTGCCACAAGTGGATCTAAAACGCCACACCGGGCAGTTCAGGTGTGGCGTTCCCTGCCAGCCAGATAGGGAAAGAGATTAAGTCCTCTGTTCTACACGACCGCGACGCCCTGAAAGGAACCTAGAGGCCGTGATGCCAGCCGCAAATCAGCCCATGCACCATCACCGCGACTTCCGTGCCACTGCCACAAGCGGTGACCCTGCGCCAATAAGTGGTTGGTGGCGGCCAGCCGACGATCCCATGCCATTTCGTTACCTTGAGCAAGGGGAACCCGTGCCACAACTCGGCGAAACGCAGACCCTCTGGACCCTTGTGCTTGACTTGGCGCCCTCCGCCAGAGCCCCTTTTGTCAAACTGCGGCCCTGATGTGAACAACGCCGGTCTTTACGACTAATCGAAGGGATAGAACCATGCAAACAATCATCGCTGATCTACTAGTCCAGGACCGTGCCGACAAGGAAACCCAGCTCATGCTAGCGCTGGGGACCGCTATTCAGGCGGCAAAGGTCGAAAAAGCCTGTGGTGTGCTCGTTACCCGACATCACTACGCCAGATTTACAGTCGCCCTTTCTACGACGGTGCCGTATGGGCAAACGCACGAACTGGACTTGGTCACCACGCCAGCGGCCTGACCGGCAGCCCAGCGCAGTTGCTCGCCGTCTTCTGCGGTTATGTTGTCAACATACAGCGCTCCGGCTATTGACCTCCCCGACCATGACGACGGCGAGGACCACCTCCTGGTCGACGGTTTCGCCGTTGAACCTAAAGCCGGATTGGTACGGTGCCATGCCACTAGACGGTCTCCATCACGGGCGCTAATTTCATCCAGTTAGGGCACACCCACTCTGACTTCAGCCAGGTGTCCTGGGGACGTCCGAATAGAGTTGAATTCTTCTTTTCTGACGAGGACGGGCAATCTCTTAAACTGCATCCTGACACCTGACTCGTGCTTGGCGGCACCGCGACACCTGGCAGGATATGGGCGTCCCCCATAGATGCCAGGTCAAGGGTTCGCCGGAGACGTTCGGCTTGATGTCACAGTTGTCGTTCTGATCCCCTTCATCGCTGGGTAGGTCCTCCACGCAACCAGAGGGCTACGCGCCGCTCACGATCCAAATTTTCGCTCGGCGCTCCCCCGTCGCTTATTTCCTCACGAAACTCTGAACCGCTCCCGATCCCCCAAGTTGCACTCTGGACCCTCAACCCAGCGGCGACTCCGTTTATCAGAACGACGCACACATCTGACAGACACATCCGGTGTCGGCAATGGCCGACCGCGCTGTCAGCGCCGCCAGCGCCACCGACGTGCTCGTCGCCCCGTTCAGCGGAATGACCGTCGGTGGCCGGCCCGGACCTGAGGGGCGCCGCAGCCGGTCGTATTCGGCAAAGGTCTGAGCGTGACGCCCTTCCGACCAGGAACGGCAGTGACCCCGTGCATAGGAGCAAAACGAAAGGCGCGCGTCCACTACGGACCGGCCAGGACGGATCACGAAATCAGGACCGCCGCCGGAAGGGGAGCCCTGATCCCACACACCTGCACCCTGCCGACGGATCGTACGCCGGCCACAGGTACGGCATGAGACGTGCCGCTGACACCTGAACGTCCTAGGAACCGCGGGTCTTGGGCGCAAAGTCATGTCGCCTGCACCAGAGACCTGGATGAACTGGTGTCGTCAGAGCCAGAAGGAAGGGACCAAAATGCAGGTCAGAAGCCGCCCGTGCACAAAGGTGTGCACAATGTGCGCACTCCCTTTGGCCGGACAAACACGCAATGAGCGAACTTAAGTGGCTCGCCGGAGGCAGGTATCCGAGAAGCATCCTTCAAGAAAAATAGTCTTGGTCATGTCGTCACCACAACTCTTGACGATGAACGAGTGAAGGCCCCCATCTGGCCACGCAAACAGCAAGAAAGGAAGCCACATAGCCTAGATCCCAGCATTCAGCGGGCCCACAGGGCCAGGACCCTGACCCCGCCACCTACACAACCGAACAGGCCACCGCGGCGCCAGGCCCAGACAGCGGACAGTGTCAGAGGGACCCGCGAAGGGTCAATTGTCCACACATTAAAGCAAAAACCCCTCTGACGAGGGGTCATGCGTGCCCGAGGTGGGACTCGAACTGCATTCCAGGCCTTGCAAACGGTAATACTGGAACTGGTCTTGAACCGGTGTGACCCACTTGCAAACTGACGTGCCTGCGGGTGCTGTCTTCCCTGTGATCTGTCCGCCGGTTCAAGTTCCGCTATAAGTGCGT
>NZ_JBPZHC010000023.1:0-25887 GCF_051857465.1 Pseudarthrobacter cremeus
GTTGCCGGCGATGATGGCGTAGACATGGTTTTTGGCGTGCGTATCGACGCCGACGACAAAAGGGCGGGAATGCGCAACGATAGTCATGGCGGTTCTGGCACCTTCCTCTACTCGCGGATATGGCCAGGGCCGTACACGGCCGGTACCAGTCCGGGTAGAGGTCACTTCGGAACAACACTGTGACGAGCCACGCCCCCACGGGGCGGACAACCTTCTGATCAAGTTACCGAGGTGGGCCGGGTGGTGCCGGCCGCCAACCTCGCGGATGGACAGATCCCACTCAAAGACACCCCTTGCACCGGGGCCAGTCACTTAATGAGTCACATCCACGAGGCTGAGCGGCCAAACACCACTCTGCCAGCCAGTCCCAGACCAGCCACCAAAATCCTCACAGTCACTTAACGCCCGAAACGGGGCGCTGGAGGAGCCAGAAGTGACCCCGCGTTGGTCTGGGAGTGGGGAGTGGGCCTTGGGGTGTGGGCTAGTGGGCGGGTCCGTGACCCGGGGCTGCACCTTCGGTCTTGCGCATCATCGCGGAAAGCACGACGGCGGCAAGGGCTATGACGGTCGCCGTCAGGAAAGCGGCACTCATCCCCGCCACAAGGCCTGATGCGGCAGAGACCACGGCGAAGATGGACACCAGCAGGGCGGTGCCTGCAGCGCCGGCAACCTGCTGCGTGGTGCTCATGATCGCCGAACCGTGCGAGTACAGATGCGGCGGCAGCGGGTTCAGGCCCGTGGTGAACGCCGGGGTGAACAGCAGCGCCAGCCCAAAACTGAGCCCCACGTGAAGGGTGACGATCCACCACACCGCAGTGCCGGCGTCGAGCGTGGAGAACTGCCACAGGGCGAGCACCATCAGCACTGATCCGGTCACAGTGAGCGGCAGGGGGCCGATCCTGTCGAAGAGCCGCCCGATGACCGGACCCAGCAGGCCCATGGCCAAGCCGCCCGGGAGCAGAACCAGGCCGGTTTCCAGGGAACCCAGGCCGCGGATTTCCTGCAGGTACAGCGGCAGCAGAATGACGCCGCCGAAAAGCGCCATCATGGCCACCACCATCAGCAGCACCGAGACGGTGAACATGCGGAATTTGAAGGCCCGGAGGTCCAGCAAAGGAGCCTCGGCCTTCTGCAGCCGGACCTGGCGCAGGACAAAGACCGCCAGGCTGGCAACGCCGATGACGAGCGCCGCAATGGCTACCGCGCCGGGACCGGCCTGGCCGCCGTGTCCGCCGCCGATCTGGCTAAGACCGTAGACCAGGCCGCCGAAGGCCGGAACGGTGAGGAGGACCGAGAAGAAGTCGAGCTTGGTCTTCTCCGTTTCGCCGATGTTGGTCAGGTATTTGGCGCCGAGGGCGAGGGCGGCCAGTGCCACTGGCAGGACGAAGACGAACATGAAGCGCCAGGTGAAGTGCTCCAGGATCAGGCCGGAGACGGTTGGCCCCATGGCCGGAGCGACTGAAATGGCGATGCTGACGTTGCCCATGACGGCACCGCGCCTGGCCAGCGGGACAAGGGTGAGGATGGTGGTCATCAGCAGGGGCAGCATGATGGCCGTGCCGCCGGCCTGGACGATGCGCGCCAGCAGCAGGATTTCGAAGCCCGGCGCGATCGCTGCGAGTGCGGTGCCGCTGGCGAACAGTCCCATGGCAAGCATGAACACGGCACGCGTGGAGAGGCTCTGGAGGATGAAGCCGGTAGTGGGTATGACCACGGCCATGGTGAGCATGAAGCCGGTGGAGAGCCACTGAACCGTGGGCGCGTCCACGCCCAGGTCCACCATCAGCCGCTGCAGCGCAACGTTCATGATGGTTTCGTTGAGGATCACCACGAATGTCGCCACAAGCAGGGTGGCGATGATCGTCACCGATTCACGGGACATTTTCTCCGGCGCGGAGAGCTTCGGCGCCGCGGGCTGCGCAGGCTGGCCGGGCTGGCCGGCAGCGTTCGAAGAGACTTCTGTAGACATGGGTGTTCCCTCAGGGAGTTTGAAATGAGTGGCGCAAGCTTAAGAATGAAGTGGCGCGCGAGCATCGTCGCTGCAGATTCAAACACTCTACCGGCCGGAGTAATTCCTCCGCACGGCATTTTTCCTGGCCCGGCGTAGGCTATGGGGCGTGGACACCCGGAAACTGAAGTATTTCCTGGCCGTTGTTGACCATGACGGCTTCAACCGGGCGGCTGAACACCTGCTCATTGCCCAGCCGTCGTTGTCGCAAACCATCGCCGGCCTGGAGAAGGAACTCGGCGTGCCGCTCTTCCACCGCATCGGCCGCCGGGCGGTCCTCAGCGAAGCAGGCAGGGAACTGGTTGGTCCCGCCCGGCTGGTCATGAGGGACCTGGACGCCGCGCAGTCAGCGGTGCAGGCGCTGGCCGGTGTCCGCAGCGGCCGGCTGGACATCGTCACCATGCCCTCGCCCGGGATCGAGCCGCTGACCTCGATGATCGCGCGGTTCACCCGGCTGCACCCTTCGGTCCGGCTCAACGTGGACGCGGCGTTCACGCCGGAGGACGTCATCGAGTCCGTCCGCAGCGGCAGCTCGGAGATCGGGCTCGCCGGCTCGTCCTCCCCCATCCGGGTGCCGGGCGTTCAGGTCCTGGAACTGGAACGCCAGCCGCTGATCCTTATCGTCAATCCGCAGGCAGACACCTTCAGCGCAGGGACGTCCATCCAGCGCGAGGACCTGGGCGGGCACCGGCTGATCGCCAGCCAGCGCGGATCCCTGATGCGCTGGCTCGTCGACGACGCACTGGCCCACGGGGTGAACACCGAGATTGTGGTGGAGGTGGCCCACCGGACCTCCATCCTCCCGCTGGTCCTCGCCGGCGTCGGCCATGCCGTGATGCCGTCGTCGTGGGCGCCCACCGCACACAAGGCCGGGCTGCGGACGCTGCTGATCGAACCGGTCTCGCACCTGGATGTGGCCATCCTGAGCCGGAAGGAAGACCTGACCCCGGCGGCGAGGGCGTTCCTGAAGGTGGCCGGGCTTCACACCCAAGGCCAACCCGATCCCGCGACGGCTGACCAATAGGCTGAACCTATCTGCCGGATCGGATCTTGGTCTTGGACGCCCCGTGGCGGCAGCCCGTCTACTTGTGGAGGAAGAACAGTGTGACCCGCATGACAGGTTCACTGCCAACAAACTCAACGAGGAGGTAGGCACATGAGCGCCACCCGGAAATTCAGCATCGCGTCGATCCCTGCAGACGGTGTGGGCAAGGAAGTCGTCTCGGCCGGGCGCCGCGTCCTGGACGCACTGGCAGGGAACTCCGGCGGCAAGTTCGCCTTCGACTGGACCGAGTTCCCCTGGGGCTGCGGCTACTACGAAAAGACCGGCCAGATGATGGATCCCCAAGGCCTGGAAACCCTGAAGGACTTCGACGCCATCTACTTCGGCGCGGTTGGCTGGGAGAACGTACCGGACCACATCAGCCTGTGGGGCCTGCGGCTGAACATCACGCAGAACTTCGACCAGTGGGCCAACATCCGCCCGGTGAAGTTCCTCCCCGGCATCCAGTCCCCGCTGCGCAAAGCTGACAACACCGAGCTCGACTGGGTAGTGGTCCGCGAAAACAGCGAAGGAGAATACGCCGGGCTCGGCGGCCGAAACCTGAGCGGCCGCGGCCCCGGCAACGAGGTGGCCCTGCAGACAGCACTGTTCACCGAGAAGGGCTGCGAGCGGATCATGCGCTTTGCGTTCGACCTGGCCCGGACCCGCACGGTCAAGAAGGTTTCCTCCGTGACCAAGTCCAACGCCCAGCAGTACGGCATGGTCCTGTGGGACGAGGTCTTCAACCGCGTCGCACTGGACTACCCGGACGTACAGACGGAAAGCGTGCTGGTGGACGCGATGAGCGCCAAGTTCATCCTCAAGCCGGAGGACCTGTCGGTGGTGGTCGCTTCCAACCTGAACGCAGACATCCTCTCCGACCTCGGTTCGGCACTGGCCGGCAGCCTGGGGCTGGCGGCCAGTGCCAACCTGAACCCCGAACGCCGCTTCCCGTCCATGTTCGAACCGGTCCACGGCTCCGCCCCTGATATCGCAGGCAAGGGCATCAGCAACCCCATTGGCGCCATCGCCAGCGCTGCGCTCATGCTGGACCACTTCGGCCTGCATGAGGAAGCCCGCCTGGTTGAAGCAGCCATCGAGCAGACCACCGCCGCTGGGCACCTGACCCGCGACGTCGGCGGCGAAGCCACCACCGATGACGTCACCGAAGCCATCATCACGGCCCTCACCCGCACCCTGGCGGCCGTCTGACTTAAACGTACGACGGCGGCCAGCCGGCCGCCGTCGTACGTCACCCCCGAAAGCCCCCAACCATAAGCGGCGTCCCAAGGGCCCCGACACGAGCTTGCGAGTGCCGGGAAGGGACCTCCGCGTTCCACAACGAGGTAGGAATTATGGATCACAGCACCACCGCCGGCGCGGCAGCGCCGGCCAAGAAAACGGCCCGGACCCCCAAGACGCGTTGGTACCGGCAGTTGTACTTCTGGGTACTGACCGCCATTCTCATCGGCATCCTGGTGGGCTGGCTCGCGCCGGCCTTCGGCATCGCGATGGAACCGATCGGAACCACCTTCGTGAACTCCATGAAGATGCTCATCGGCCCCATCGTGTTCCTGACCATCGTGGGCGGCATCGCCAGCGTCGCGGACCTGAAGAAGGTCGGGATGACCGGCCTGAAAGCCCTGACGTACTTCCAGGTCGGCACCATCTTCGCCATGATCTTCGGTCTGGTGGCCATCAACGTCTTCCGCCTGGGTGACGGCGTCAACGCCGACGCCGGCTCCATCAAGACCTCGGACTCGGCCGCCAAGCTCATCGACGCCGGCGCGAAACAGGAATGGTGGCAGTTCCTCACCCACATCATCCCCAACAGCATCGTGGGCCCGTTCGTTGAAGGCGACATCCTGCAGATCATCTTCATCGCCGTCGTCTTCGGCATCGCACTGAACGCCATGGGCAAAGTGGGCGCCCCGGTCCTGGACGGCGTGCAGCGGCTGACCGGCGTGATGTTCAAGATCCTGGGCTTCATCATGAAAGCCGCCCCGATCGGCGCCTTCGGGGCCATGGCCTTCGCCGTCGGAAAGTACGGCGTGTCCTCCCTGACCAGCATGGGTGGCCTGATCGCCCTCTTCTACATCACCTCGATCCTGTTCGTGGTGGTGGTCCTCGGCTCCGTCATGGCCTTCCTGAAGCTGAACATCTTCAAGATGATCCGCCATCTCAAGGAGGAGTACATGCTCATCCTTGGCACGTCCACCGCCGAACCCGCCCTGCCCGGCCTGATGCGCAAGCTTGAACACGCAGGCGTGAAAAAGGAAACCGTCGGACTGGTTGTGCCCACCGGCTACAGCTTCAACCTCGACGGCGCCGCGATCTACCTCTCCCTGGCCGCCCTCTACATCGCCCAGGCCACGAACACCGACCTCACCATCGGCCAGCAGCTGGGCCTGCTCGCCGTCATGCTGCTCACCTCCAAGGGCGCTGCCGGAGTGGCCGGCGGTGGTTTCATCGCCCTGACGGCCACGCTGACCACGATCGGTACCATCCCGGCCGCCGGCATCATGCTCATCTTCGGCATCGACAAGTTCATGTCCGAATGCCGTGCCCTGGTGAACTTCACCGGCAACGCCGTTGCCACCCTCTTCATCGCCTGGTGGGACCGCACCCTGGACGCGGACCGTGCCCGCCGGGTCTTCAACGGCGAGGTTGTGGAACCCATGCCCACCGAGGATCCAATCCACCTGGACGGGGTCACCGACATCGACGACGATCCGGCCGAATACGGCCACCACACGCCCAAGCACCCCGCTGAGCGACGCCCCGCCTACTCGGAATCCAGCTGACATGACCACCACCGCCCCGAAAACCGTCCGGGCCCTCATCGCACCCGACAAGTTCAAAGGCAGCCTCACCGCCAACGAGGTAGCCGATGCGCTGGCCGCCGGACTCCGTTCCGCCGCAGGCTCCTCCGGCGGACCCGGGTCGGTCCACTGCGAACTGCTGCCCCTGGCGGACGGGGGTGACGGCAGCGTGGACGCCGCCGTCACCTCCGGCTTCACCCGGCGCACCTACACGGTTGCCGGACCCACCGGGCAGCACGTCCGGGCAGGCATCGCGTTCGACGGCGTCACAGCCCTCGTCGAGGTGGCCAACACCTGCGGGCTCGGCTTGCTGCCGGAGGGAAAGCCCGAGCCGCTGAACGCTTCAAGCAGGGGCTTCGGTGAGGCCATCCTCTTCGCCCTTAGCCTCAACCCGGCCCGGATCGTCCTTGCACTGGGCGGCAGCGCCAGCACCGATGGCGGCATGGGCATGCTCACGGCGCTGGGATTCAGCTTCCGCGATGCCGACGGCCGCCAGCTCTACGGCAGCGGCCGTGCCCTCGCCCGGATCGATTCCGTCCGGTGCACCGCACTTCCGGAACTGGCCGACACTGAACTGGTCCTTGCAAGCGACGTGCACAACCCCCTGTTGGGCTTCCAGGGGGCGCCGGCGGTCTTCGGTCCCCAGAAAGGGGCGACGCCTGAGGACGTCGCCGCACTGGAACTGGGATTGAGCCACCTTGTCAGCAAGCTGGGCGAAGCCGGATTCACCAAAGCCGCTGACCTGGCCGGACATGAAGGGGCCGGCAGTGCCGGAGGGATCGGCTTCGCCTGCCTTCTGCTTGGGGCAAGGCAGGTGTCCGGGGCGGATTACTTCCTGGACCTGCTGGATTTCAACACACGCAAGGACAACTGCGACGTGGTGATTACCGGGGAGGGGAGCATCGACGAGCAAACGCTGGCGGGAAAGCTTCCAGCCGCAGTGGCGCGGCGGGCAGGGGTCCGGCCGATCATTGCCGTGGCAGGCCGCTCGCTCCTGCCCCGGGAGAGCTGGCCGGAGATGTCCCTGGCCAAGGTGTACACGCTGGCCGAATACACGGATCGGGACTCTTCGAAAGACCCCGGATTTTCAGCGGCATTGCTTCGCCGGATCGGCAGGGACATCGGAACCGGCTTGTTGAACTAGGCGGTCTGGCCCGCGTGCCGGCCTTCGGAGATCTCCTCAACCACCTTGCTGTTGAAGGCGGGAAGGTCCTTGGGGCTGCGGCTGGTCACGAGGCCCTGGTCCACCACCACTTCCTCATCGCTCCAGTTGGCGCCCGCGTTCTTCAGGTCGGTCTGGAGCGTGTGGTACGAGGTCACGTTGCGGCCCCGGATCACGCCGGCGTCGATCAGCAGCCACGGTCCGTGGCAAATGGCGGCTACAGGTTTGTGCTGTTCGAAGAAGTTGCGTGTGAAGTCCTGGGCATCCTTGTCCACGCGAAGATGATCGGCGTTCACTACCCCGCCGGGGAGTACCAGGGCGTCGAAGTCCGACGCATTGGCCTCCGCCACCGTAAGGTCCACGGTGAACGTATCGCCCTTGTCCGTGCCGTTGAAGCCCTGCAGCCGGCCGCCTGAAAGGGCCACCAGGGTGGGTTCGCCGCCGGCTTCCTTTACTGCCTGCCATGGGCTGGTGAGCTCGACCTGCTCGACGCCGTCGGTCAACAGGAATGCAACCTTCTTGCCTGCGATGCTGTGCTCTGACATTTTTCCTCCTTCGGGGGGCGGACCTGGCGCGCGTTGACCGGGCACAGGGCTGCCTCAAGAGTTGAGTGTCTGACTCATTCAGCCTAGGAAAGCATCAAGTGATAAGCAAGCTGACTATGTGGCTTCAGCTGCGGTGGTGCTCGATGAGCCAACCGGCCATCTGCTGGGCCCGCTTCGCCGCTCCGGTGTCGCCCTCGGAGGCCGAGACGATGGAGCCCTTCATCAGGATGTGCCAGGACCGGGAGAAGTCCTCGGTGCGCTGCAGCCCCGCTTCCACAGCGAGGGCCTGCACATGACCCCGGATCTTTGCCAGGTAATCGATGCTGGCTTGACCGAGGGGATGTGCGGGGCCCATTTCCAGCAGGACGTTAATGAATGAGCAGGCCTCAAAGTCGTCGCGGACGAACCAGTCACCAAAGACGTCAAAGATGGCCAGCAGCTGTTCGGTGGGGGTGGTGCCGCGCAGCCTGGCCTGGCTGACGATGGCTTCTACGGTCCAGAGCTGGTCCCGCTGCGCCAGGAAGGCCAGAACGAGTGAATCCTTCGAAGGGAAATGCCGGTAAAAGGTTGCCTTGGCCACGCCTGAGCGCTCGATCAGCTCGTTGACGCCGACGTCCCGCACGCCCCGGCGGGAGAAAAGATCGTAGGCCACGGCGAGAATCCGGCTCCGGGAATCGGCAGGGTGAAGCGACGCCACTACCTGGATTTCAGCAGGGGTTTGCCCGGGCTCTGCACCTTGATTCATCGTACGAACAGTTTACCCCTCAAGGGAGACAGACCGGTCTTACTCGCGGTATTCTATTTTCCAGCGCAGTGCTTCGACGCCGAGGGACCCATCAGGAATCCGCCGGCCTGGTGCAAGGAGGCCCCGATGTCAGCAGAGCGAGTGTTCGAATTCATACCCTGCGAAGAGTCCGATCCGTGGATTGAAGGTGCGGCTGCTTCCGCGGAAGTCCGGCAGTTCGCCCGGGAATCCCTCCGGTGGCAGGCCCAGGAAATCATCGATGAGGTGCTGGCAGGAACCGCCCCGGGCGAGGAGCTGGCCAGGGCCAGGCTGCGCCGGTGCGTGGCACGGAACCCCGGCCGGCCGGAACGCGCGCTCCTGCAGCAGCTGATGATTAACCGCGATCCCCAGGGCGGGTCGTCGCAGTAAGCAGTACGCAGTAAGCAGTCGGAGGTCACAGCACGAGGTTAACTTCGGCCTTACAGGGTCAGGCTGCGGTCCACGATGTGCCGGGCGGTCATGTGAAGGCTCTGGCTGTTGGCGCGGGCATGGCTGCGGAGGCGGTTGAACGCTTCATCCATGTCCACTCCGGCGGTATGGGCGATGACGCCCTTCGCCTGTTCGATCAGGACCCGGGTGTTCAATGCGCGCTGAAGCTGCTCATTGACCAGCACCGCTTCCCGAATGGTCCGCTCCTGCATAATGCTGATCGTTGCCACGTCCGCGAGCGCCTGCCCGATCGCCGCGTCTTCTGCGCTCAGGGCACCCTCCTGGTCCCCGAAGAGGCCCATCGCCCCGATGATCCTGCCATGAACCCGCATTGGCACAGCATGAACCGAGCGGAAGCCCTGGGAGAGCGCGGCCTCGCGGAACTCCTGCCAGTGAGCAAGGTTGGCGACGCTCTCCACCTCCACTGCCTTCCCGGTGAGGTAGCACTCAACGCAGGGGCCGGCCCCTGCCCGGAGCTGCAGGATTTCCACGAGCCGGCTTTCCTCGCTGGTGGATGCCACAACCTGAAGTTCCCCGCTGGGATCAGCCAGGAGCAAGCCCGCGGCTGCTACGTCCAGCAGGCCCACAGACTCCTCCACGAGGGTATGGAGAAGGTCCACGACGTCGTAGTCGGCCACGAGCGTGTCCGTGATCTTCACGAACGCCACGCTGACGCGCTCGGCGCGCGTACTGATTCCCATGGCGCTATTTTACTGCAGGGTACGTCCGCCCGGCCCACCGTTGGCGGGGTCAAAGCTGAGGCGGCCCTCGAGCACAGAAGCGGCTGTCTCCTTCAACGTGAGGTCATGGGCAAAGGCGTACGCCCGCAACAGGAGCAACGACTCGGCCGCCGTGGCACCGGACTGCGCCAGAACCATTCCGGTGGCCTGGTGGATCTCCCGCCGGGACATCAGCGCCGGTTCAAGAACCGGATCGGTCTCCGGGGAACTGAGGTTGAGGATCTTGCGCAGAAGGTACCAGGAGGTCTGTCCGGCAAGCACCGACGCCGTCGCCTGGCCTGATCGGCTCAGGTTTCCGGGTGAGGCGCGGTACAGCTCAACGACCCCCAGGTCCACCGCGCCGACTGACAACGGAAAGACAAACAGTGCAGCTGCCTTCGTCCCCTGGATCGCCCTGTGGAACATTGGCCATCCATGGTCTGCCGCGGACTGGGCGTCGGGGACCAGCACGGGCAACCGGGTTTGCAGTGCGCGCCACCGCGGGCCTTCGCCGAGGTTGAACTGCAGTTCGTCCAGGCGTGCGGCCAGGTCGTCGGTGGCCGAGACCAGGGTTTCGGCGGCCGACCCCCCGAACAGGGACACCGCGGCACCCGTTACGGGCAGCTTGGCCAGATAGGGGGCACATACGTCGTCCTCACCCGCGACCATGCCTGGTGCACTTTCCATGGTGAGCCTCTGATCCCTGAATCATCCCGCTGTGAGAGGACCGGCTGCAGGCTGAACCGGAACGGCGGAGTCGTCACTTCAAGGATACCCACTGCCGCCTTTCGGGGTCGCCGGTAAAGGCCCTGACGCCGGGCACAGCGAACCGGGCGTCAGGGCTGCGCCGGTTCCGGACGTCTGCATTAGCCAGTTCCGTGAATAACCAGTTCGGTGCTTAACCGGCTCCGTGATTAACCAGTTCCGAGGTTTCCATGAGGTGGGCCAGGAGGGCCTGTTCCGGAGAGCCCGGGTGGGCGGCCAGGCTTCGGCGCAGACGCCAATGGACCTCGGCCAATTCCGGCGACGTGTCGTCGAGGATGGAGTCGATGATCTCGCGGGCCTGCCAGCCGATCGGCGTGAATCCGCCGGCCGGAACCCCTTCCACGGCCAGGCCGCCCACTGCGGCGTCATTGGCTCCAGCGCCCGCCACTACAGTGTTTTCCTGCAGAGCGCCTTCCCCTGCAGCGCGTTCCGCTGGGCGGGGAAGGACTCGGAATGTGCTTTCTAGGTAAACCATCAAGGCCTCCGCCTAAGGGTCCTGCCGTTCACGGGTCTCGCCGAAAGGTACGGTCTCACTGACCGCCACGGTGTAGGTGTCGTACGCATGGCGGGTCACGAGGATCCCGCACAAGCCGGTGACTGCTGCGTGCTGGCGGGCCAGGTCAACAGCCGAATTGAGATAGTCGTCCAAGGCGGACGCGTCATGGACTTTGACGAGGTAAGACAGTCCGTCTTCTACTGTGCGGATCATGGATTCGCTCCTGGGGGATGCAGGGCCGGGAGGGCCAGGGGAATAAGGGGTGCAGGCGGGCGGCCCGCCATGCATGCGGCTGCGTTGGACAGGCGAGAGCCGGGCAACACAAAAGCCGAGGGGGATTCAGAGGTGAGGTACGGGGTGCCCGTGGTTGAGTGTTCCTCCTGGAGTACGCCAAATAGGGCGATGCCAGGGTCCGGGGCAACAATTTCAGCATACCGGAAGAGCCGATCCTCGAACAGGGATCAGGAGCTGAGCGGCACGTTGTCTATCAGCCGGACCGGCCCCACCTTGGCCGCGATGATCGCCAGGCCCTCACCGCGGAACGGCACCTTCCGGCAGTTTTCGGCGAGCGGCTCCAAGGTACGCGGATCCACCACGTCAAAATAGTCCAGTTCAAGCTGCGGCTGTGATTCAACGAGTGCCCGCACTGAATCCGGATCCAGCGGTTCGTGCGCGTTCGCGCGTTCCTCCACCAGCCGCAGCGCCCGCGAGAGCACCAGGGCTGCTTCACGCTGCTCAGCTGAGAGGAACCGGTTGCGGCTGGAAAGAGCCAGCCCGTCTTCCGAACGCACGGTGGGCACCGCCACGATGTCGACAGGGAAATTCAAGTCTGCCACCATCCGCCTGACCAGTGCCAGCTGCTGCGCGTCCTTTTGCCCGAAATAGGCGCGGTAAGAGGGCAGTCCCCCACTGCCGCCCGAAACGAACGCGCCCGACGGCGGCAACCCGGCACCCGGGGTGCCGTAGTGGAGCAGTTTGGCAACCACGGTCAGGGCGCCGTCGAAATGACCCGGCCGGGATGCCCCTTCCCACTTCTCCCCCAGGGCGCCTGCGCTTACGCGCACCAGAGGCTGGCCACCGGGATAGACCTCCTCCACGGCCGGAGCGAATACCAGGTCCACGCCCTGCTCTTCCAGCAGGGCCAAATCGGCATCTAGTGTCCGCGGGTACCGGTCCAGGTCCACGGCATCACCGAACTGCAGCGGGTTCACGAAGATGGATGCCACCACCACGTCGTTCTGTTCGACGGCGGTCCGCGCCAATGTGGCATGCCCCTCGTGGAGCGCGCCCATGGTGGGCACGAGGCCCTGTGAGCGGCCCTGTTTCTGCACCAGCAGCCGGGCACCCGCGTCCCGAAGCTCCGCCGCCGTTGTCACCAGTTGTATGGCCATGTCAGTTTCCTTCTTCCAGGGCAGCCCGGATTGCACCCAGCTGGTCGGCCTTGAGCAGCCCGCGGCTTTCCGCCCGCCGGGCGGTGGCGCGGGCCATGGCGAGATAAGCCTCCAGCACATCGCTGTGCGCGCCGGCGTCGTACTCGCGAAGCGCCTCGGCGTGTGCCTGCACGGTACCCACGTCGCCACGGGCCACCGGCCCGGTCAGCGCCGATTCACCGGAGGCCAGTGCGTTTTCCAGTGTGGCGCGCAGCAGCGGTCCAAGCATCCGTTCGGGCGCCTCCACGCCCACGTCCCGCAGCAGCTGGGACGCCTGCGCCACCAGGGTGACCAGATGGTTGGAGCCGTGGGCAAGGGCAGCGTGGTACAGGGTGCGGTCCGCTTCGGCAATGGCCACCGGCTCAGCACCCATCTCCACGACGAGGGCCTGGGCGATGGGCAGCATCGCGGCATCCGCGGTGACCCCGAACGTGCAGTCAAGCAGGCGGGCGAGGTCCAGGCTCATCCCCGTGAACGTCATGGCCGGGTGCAGGGCCAGCGGAATCGACCCCGCCGCCCGGACCGGACGGAGAACCCCCACCCCGAACCGGCCTGACGTGTGGGCCACGATCTGCCCCGGCTGCCAGGCACCGAGTTTCGCCAGTCCGTCAACCAGACCGGCCAGGGCGTCGTCCGGCACAGCGAGCAGCACCAGTTGGGAGCGCTCAACGATGTCCTGGATCTCCAGGACCGGCACGCCGGGCAGCAACGCCTCCGCGCGTTCGCGGCTGGCGTCGGACACCGCTGAAACCCCGACGACGGCGTGCTCGGCAGCGCGCAAAGCCGCGCCAAGGACGGCGCCCACTTTGCCGGCACCAATGATTCCGACGCCAAGGCGTCCGGGCTTAGCCACGTTGCGGGCCTTCCTGTTGGGGTGTGAGGGACGGGGTGCTGCCTGATCCAGCCGACTCAACGGCGGGTGCCGCCAGGGCGTCCGCCGGGGTTTCGGTCGCCTCCGCCACCGGCACGGCGGTTTGGAGCGGCTCCACCACCTGCGCCAGCCAATGTTCGGTGGTCTGGCGCTTGCGGGCCAGGCGGGCCCGGGCTGCCTGCTCATCGAAAAGGGTGCGTGCTTCATCAAGGCCGGCCTGGATCAGCCTCGGCGACACCGGCCCCGCCGTGGTGTGCAGGACGAGGTCCGCCAGCCTGAACCGCCGCGCGAGCGGACCCTGGTGCAACGCCAGGGACTGGGTCCGCTGGTGCGGCACCACCACCAGCTGCCGCCACCAACGGCCTGAGCGGATCAACAGGGCGGTGTCCGTGGCCGTGAATCCGTTGCGGCGCCAACCCAGCGGTGCCAGCAGTCTGCCGCGCCGCGGGGTGGTGACAAAACCGCCGTCGGAATCCAGCCCGCTGAGGCCGGCCGCGAAAATCCTTCCGGGTTCCGCCGTGCCCGGGTCCGAGAGCACCAGCGAGAGCATGCTCATCACCTCAGGCAGCCTGCCTACCGGCAGCAGTGTGGTGCGCGATGACACCTCGCCGTTGCTGCCCAGTGCGCCGTACCCGGCCACGTTGACCTGGATCCGGTACCAGCCGAAGACCCGCCACAGCGGCGACTGGGCCACTTTCAGGGCCTGGATCCTGCCGGGCGGGAGCGTCTGGGCCTGGGTGTCCAGGAGCCCGTACCGCAGCCGGATCCCGTCCGGGGAAATGGCGGCGGTGAAGTTGTAGCCCTTGTTGAAGGAGCCCCAGTAGCTGGCTGCCAGTCCCAGTGCCGCGGGAATCAGGTAGAAGTAGAAGCCGCGGTTCTCCGTCACGGCGGACAGGATCACGGAGGCGACGCCGCCCAGCACCACAAAAAAGCTTTGCTCGCTCAGGAGCAGCGACCCGATAAGGCGCGACGGCGGCACTGACAGGACCTGATGTTCCGGCGCTTCCGGGGCGGGTTCCTGCGGGCGTCCGGGGTCCTGGACCACTCCGGCAGCGCGCGCCAGGATGTCGGCCCGAAGCTGCCGGGCATCGTCCATCCGCAGGAACGCCAGGCGCACAGCGGATTCACCGGCGTCCGCAACCTCGAACTTGAGCTCGGCCAGCCCGAAGATCCTGGCCAGGAGCGGCTGGACGATGTCGATGGCCTGGACCCGGTCCAGCCGGGCCTGCCGTTGCTGGCGGAAGAGGAAGCCGGAGTTCACCCGGACGTAGCCTCCGGAAACCTGGTACTTCGTGAAATACCACTCGAGGATGAAACCGGCCACGGTGGCCAGCAGCACCACGCCGCCGGCTGCCACAAGCCAGGGCGCCCTGCCGGCGAAGTCTTCTTCGAATACAGGCCGGCCCTGCAGCATCCGTTCGAAAATGTCCCGGCCGAAGAAAAAGCCAATGGCCGCCAGCGCCAGCCAGCCGCGCACGAAAGGCGAAGCAGGGTGGACCCGCAGCCACCCGGCGTCGGGCGTTTCCGGAAGCACTGCAGGCGCGCCGGGCTCCGGAACGTCTGCGGTCACAGTCCTGCCAGCCTGGCTTCGCCCCGCGCGGCGAGCTGCTCGCGCAGGCGGGCCCCCTCCGCGGAGGGAAGCCCGGGGATCAGCGCGTTGGTCCCGGGCGCGGCAGTGTGCAGTTTGAGGGTGCAAAGCCCCAGCCCGCGCTCCACCGGTCCCACCGCGATGTCCACGTACTGCATCCGCCCGTACGGGACCGCCAGGGTCCGCTGGAAGAAGATGCCGCCGCGGACCAGCAGGTCATCGTCCCGCTCGGCGTAGCCGATGGCCCGCACCTGGCGCGGGATCAGCGCGAGCCGCCACAGCGCCAGGACCAGTGTCACGGCCGGGACGGTGATGGCCAGCCAGAGCGGCGGCCACTCCCACCAGCCCAGGAGAACAAGCACCAGGGGGAGGGACAGGATCAACACGGCTGCCAGATTGGCGATGGCCCACTCGACCAGCCGCACGGTGATGTACTTCGGCGAGACCCGCTGCCAGCTGATGCCGGGGGGATCAATCGCCTCGGTACGCATATTCGCCTTCCCCTGCGGCTTCACCCCGGGGGCTCCGTTTGCCCTCGCCGGGCGTTTCGGTGTCCTCGGGCGGGATCTTGCAGAACTTCTCCACCAGCAGGCCAACCACAATCATCACCAGGCCACCGCCGGCCATCGCGACCGCCACCCAGGTGATGCTCTGGTCGCTGCGGAGGTTCCAGATCCGCAACTGGTCCAGGAAGATCCCGGCGTGCCAGCCGAGCAGGACGGTGCCCGCGTACGCGCACGCCTGGGCCAGCACCAGGGTCCGGGCAGCCAGGATCGGATTCAGTGGCGTCTTCTTCTTGGCGGCGTCGCGGTTGCTGTTGCGCCACCTGAGGATCCGGATGCCAAGAATGAGGGTGATGGCAACGATCACCCCCATGGAAGCCAGCGCCGTGGCCGGAAGGACGGGGGTGGCCAGGCTGTACCGGCTGGTCACCACCGTGGCAGACCAGCCGGCGACGGCCATGACCAGGCCGATCAGCATCAGACGGAACGGATTGATGGGCTTCACGGCTACTCCACCGCCCCGGCTGTGGGGACGCCGTCGTAGTCGCCGAAACCGTCAAACGGGGCAAGATCGTCAAAGTCGGACGCACGGGCGGCGAGGACGCTGATGCGTTCGCCGTTCAAGGTGGCCGCCGGCTCAATAAGGGACCAGGGGTACAGGACAAAGGCGCGCTGGGCCGCCAAAGGGTGCGGGAGGGTAAGGGCGGGGTCGTCGCTGGTGACGTCGCCGTAGGTGATGATGTCGACGTCGAGCGTGCGCGGCCCCCAGCGCACTTCCCGGACGCGGTGGTGCTTGTTTTCCACTGCCTGGCAGTGCTTCAGCAGTCCTGCGGGGTCCAGCGTTGTTTCAACGGTGATGACCATGTTCAGGAAGTCCGGCTGGCCGGCCGGGCCGCCAACGGCCTTGGTCTGGACTACGGGGGAAACGGCGAGCAGCCGCACCTCCGGCGGGTCCACCAGGTCCGCGACTGCTTCGGACAGGGTGTCGTTCCGTTCGCCCAGGTTGCTGCCGAGGGCAAGCACTGCCTTGGTGTAACCGCTCATGGCTGCTCCCCGTTTATCGGGGCATCAGCTGTTTGGACATCCTGCTGCCGGGTCCGGTGCACGCTGACGGCCACATCGCCGAAGGGGACCTCGATGGGGGCCTGGGGTTTGTGGACGGTGATGTCCACGGCCCGGACGTTGAAGTCGCTCAGCAGGGAATCGGCGATCCGGACGGCCAGGGCCTCGATCAGGTTCAGCGGCTCCCCGGTGATCCAGTCCTTGATCCGTTCCGCCACCTCACCGTAGTGCGCGGTGTCCCGGACGTCGTCGGATTCCGCGGCTTTGGTGAAGTCCAGGTGCAGCACGGCGTCCACGACAAACGGCTGGCCCTCGCGGCGTTCAAAATCAAACACGCCGTGATGGCCGACGGCGGTGACACCGCTCAGCGTAATCCTGTCCATGGGTTCCCCGGCCCTAGTGGTTTGTGTGTGCAGCAGCCAAGCGTGAGGCGACCTTGACGGCGTCAAGGCTTGGTCCGACGTCGTGCACGCGGACCGCCCAGGCGCCACGGTAGGCGCTGATGGCGGTAATCGCGGCCGTGGCGGCGTCGCGTTCTTCCGGGGCCGCGGACTTTCCGGCGACCGTGAGGAGTGTCCCGAGGAAGCGCTTGCGGGAGGCGGCCACCAGGACCTTGTGCCCCAGGCTGTCCAGCTGGTCGAGGTTCTGCAGGAGTTCCCAGTTCTGGGCGTCGTTCTTGGCGAAGCCCAGGCCCGGGTCCACAATGATCTGGTCCGGGCTGACGCCGGCTGCGTAGAGCTTGTCACGAACACCGGCGAGCTCCGCCACGACCTCGGCGGCGACGTCCTGGTAATCGGCCAGCGAATTCATGGTGCGGGCGTCGCCCCGGCGGTGGGTGAGCACGTACGGAGCTTTGGACGAAGCCACCAGCTCCGCCATCTCGGGCTCGATGGTCAGGCCTGAGACGTCATTGATGATGGCGGCACCGGCTGCCAACGCCGCCGCGGCCGTGGAAGCGTGGGTGGTGTCGATGCTGACCAGCGCACCGGCCTTGACCAGGGCCTGGATGACCGGGACCACCCGGCGCTGTTCTTCCTTCGGGCTCACGTCTTCGGCACCCGGACGTGTCGATTCACCGCCGACGTCGATGATGTCCGCCCCGGCGTAGAACATCCGCAGGCCCGCCGCGATGGCGGTGTCCGCGGTGGCGTGCTTACCGCCGTCGCTGAAGGAATCCGGAGTGACGTTGAGGATACCCATGACCAGGGTGCGGTCCGTGGGCAGGTCTGCGAACCTGGCGGCCGGGCGCGGTTTGCGCAGGATGGGCAGCGGCGATGTTGCCGGCCCGGTTCCCGGGGCTGCTGCGAGTGAGTCCATGGTCTGATTGTTACCTTCCGAGGATGAGGCTCATGGCTTCGGCACGGGTGGCCGGGTCATGGAGCTGCCCGCGGACCGCACTGGTGACGGTCTTTGCTCCGGGCTTGCGGACACCGCGCATTGACATGCACATGTGTTCGCATTCAACAACGACGATCGCACCACGGGGTTTGAGGTGGGTGACCATCGCTTCGACGATTTCGGTGGTGAGGCGCTCCTGCACCTGCGGACGGCGGGCATAAATGTCCACCAGCCGGGCCAGCTTGCTCAGCCCGGTCACTTTTCCGTCATGTGAGGGGATGTAGCCCACGTGGGCCACCCCGTGGAACGGCACCAGGTGATGCTCGCACGTGGAATAGAAGGGAATGTCCTTGACCAGGACCAGTTCCTCGTGGTCCAGGTCAAAGGTGGTGGAGAGGACGTCCGCGGGATTATGGTGCAGCCCGGCGAAGACCTCGGCGTAGGCCTTGGCTACCCGCTTGGGGGTGTCCACGAGGCCGCCCCGGTCCGGATCTTCACCGATGGCCAGCAGGATTTCGCGGACGGCGGCTTCGATCCGCGGCCGGTCCACTTTTTCGTGCTTCTTGTGGTGGGATCCACCCTCCCCGGGGTGCATGGCGGAGTCGTGGGCGTCGTCGTCGTCGAAGTGAGTCACAGGAGAAAGCTTAGCCGCGCAGGGCTTCGGGCCCCGAGTCGGGGATGCCGCCCTGGAACGGAGCGTCCTCCGGCACACCCTGGGGGTGCGGCGGCTGGGCGTCCAGCGGCTCCTCGAGGCGGGCGTGCTTTGCCTCTTCCTGGGCTTCCCGTTCGGCCTTTTCCTGGCGGGATTCCACCGGGCCGGCCTGCTGCACAGGACGGGTTTCCTTGGACAGCCACACCTCGCGGAAGTCACGCTTGCGGATTTCGGTGAAGATGTCCGCAATCTCCGCCTGGTTCAGGGTTTCCCGTTCCAGGAGTTCCAGGGCCAACTGGTCCAGGACGTCGCGGTTTTCGGTCAGGATGGCATAGGCCTCGTCATGCGCCTGGTCGATCAGGCGACGCACTTCCTCATCCACCACGTAGGCGATCTGGTCGGAGTAGTTGCGTTCGTGCCCGGCATCGCGGCCCAGGAACGGCTCGCCGCCGCCCTGCCCGAGACGGACAGCTCCCACCCGTTCGCTCATGCCGTACTCGGTGACCATCTTGCGGGCCGTGGCGGTGGCCTTTTCGATGTCGTTGGATGCGCCGGTGGAGGGGTCGTGGAACACAATCTCCTCGGCTACCCGGCCGCCCATGGCGTAGGCCATCTGGTCCAGCAGTTCGTTGCGGGTTACGGAGTATTTGTCGTTATCCGGCACCACCATGGTGTAGCCCAGGGCGCGGCCGCGGGGCAGGATGGTGATCTTGGTGACCGGCGCGGAGTTCCGCAGGGCCGCCGCCACCAGGGCGTGGCCGCCTTCGTGGTAGGCGGTGATCTTGCGCTCGTGTTCCTTCATGACGCGGCTGCGTTTCTGCGGGCCGGCCATGACACGGTCGATCGCCTCGTCCAGGGCGCGGTCGTCGATGAGGTTGGCGTTGGAGCGCGCCGTCAGCAGCGCGGCTTCGTTGAGCACGTTGGCGAGGTCGGCACCCGTATAGCCGGGGGTCTTCTTGGCCACGCTCTTGAGGTCAACGCCGGGCGCCATCGGCTTGCCCTTGGCGTGCACCTGGAGGATCTGGTCGCGGCCGATCAGGTCCGGTGCCTCAACCGTGATCTGGCGGTCGAAACGGCCCGGCCGCAGGAGGGCCGGGTCCAGGACGTCCGGACGGTTGGTCGCTGCGATCAGGATGACGTTGGTCTTGACGTCGAAGCCGTCCATCTCAACCAGCAGCTGGTTCAGGGTCTGCTCGCGTTCGTCGTTGCCGCCGCCGATGCCGGCGCCGCGGTGGCGGCCAACGGCGTCGATCTCGTCAACGAAGATAATGGCCGGCGAGTTCGCCTTTGCCTGCTCAAAAAGGTCGCGGACGCGGGAGGCGCCAACGCCGACAAACATTTCCACGAAGTCGGAACCGGAGATGGAGAAGAAGGGAACCCCGGCCTCCCCGGCGACGGCGCGGGCCAGGAGGGTCTTGCCGGTTCCGGGAGGGCCGTAGAGCAGCACGCCCTTGGGGATCTTGGCGCCGACAGCCTGGAATTTCGCGGGTTCCTGCAGGAATTCCTTGATCTCCTGGAGTTCCTCCACTGCCTCGTCGGCACCGGCAACGTCGACGAAGGTCACCTGCGGCATGTCCTTGTTGACCATCTTGGCCTTGGACTTGCCGAACTGCATGATCTTCGAGCCGCCGCCCTGCATGCGGGTCATCAGGAACCAGAACAGTGCGCCAAGAAGGATCACGGGGATCAGGAGCGAAAGCAGGCCTGAGAACCAGTTGCTTTCGATCGGCTGGTCGGTGTAGCCGTTGGCGGGCTTGGCGGCGGTGACGGCCTTGACGACGTCGGCGGCGCGGGCGTCAACGAAGAAGAACTGGACGCTCTTGCCCTTGTCCTGGCCGTCCACGGTCAGGTTGTCCTTCAGGACCAGGTCAACGCGGTTTTCGCCGTCGAAGATTTTTGCCTGCTCCACCTTGCCGCCGTCGGCGAGGAGCTGCAGGCCTTTATCGGTGTCGATACGTGCCGCACCGCCGGGAGCCAGCGTTGCAAAGGCCACGAGGAGCATGGCGATCACAACAACGATCCAGATACCCGGGCCCTTGAAGAAACTCTTAGCTTTCATCTTGTTCGGGGGCTGGCCCCGTCCCTCCTGGTAGTGCTGCACGGCGAGTGGTCTGCGCACGTGATGGTGCTGCGTCAGCTTCTAGCTATACACCGTCCGGTGTAATTCACGCATGGAGCCGCCCAAAAGTTCCCTCTGGGCGTAGCGGGACCGGTGCGCAGCCATGGCCGGCGGCACGGGAGCGGGTTACTCGTAGACGTGCGGGGCGAGCGTGCCCACGAAGTCCAGGTTGCGGTACTTCTCGGCGTAGTCCAGGCCGTAGCCCACTACGAATTCGCTCGGGATGTCGTAACCGACATACTTGACGTCGATCTTGACCTTGGTGGCCGCGGGCTTGCGGAAGGCGGTGCAGATCTCCACCGACGCGGTGCCGCGGGATTCGAGGTTGGTCTTCAGCCAGGACAGTGTCAGGCCGGAGTCAATGATGTCCTCGACGATCAGGACGTCCTTGCCCATCAGGTCGGTATCCAGGTCCTTGAGGATGCGGACAACCCCTGAGGACTGGGTGCCGGAACCGTAGGAGGAAACTGCCATCCAGTCCATGGAGACATGGCTGTGGAGCGCGCGGGCGAGGTCTGCCATGACCATCACCGCACCTTTGAGGACGCCAACGATCAGCAGATCGCGGCCTTCGTAGTCCTTGTCGATCTGGGCAGCGAGTTCACCGATCCGCTGTTGGATCTGTTCCTTGGTGTAGAGAACGTGCTTGAGATCTGCCTGGACGTCGTTTGAATCCACCAATGGCTCCTGTGTAGATGCGGGATGCGACTAATTTTTGGGCGGTTGTTGAGGCCGGAATACTAGCTTCCCACAGCGGGCACCTTCGCGGGGAACAGGAGTCCCGTCCCCGGGCCGGCGGGCGTCCGCTGCGGCCAGGCCCCCGACGTCGGGTTCTGCACGCTGCGCCAGCGAGAGCCGGTACACGCTCACGCCGCCGGGTAGCTCCACCGGACCGGCGGATCCCTGCCGCCGAAGCAGCGCTTCGGCAGCGAGGAGGCGCTGGTAGCTGGGCTGCTGGCCCCCGACGTCGGCGGCTGCCTTGGCGATCACCCGGAACCTGATGGCCGGGGCAAGTGCGCCCAGGGCGTCTTCCGGGAGGCTCAGTTCCCGCCCGGAACGCTCCACCAGGGCAGCGAATGTGCTGTTAGCCACCTCCTCGAGGTAGTCGGCGTCCAGCTGCAGGATGGACGCCGTCCGGGCAAGTGATTCCGCCACTCCGGGGCCGAGTTTTTCCTCCAGCAGCGGCAGGACCTCCACCCGGGTCCGCGAACGGGCAAAAGCGGGATCCGCGTTGCTGGGATCGTGCCAGGGTTCGAGTTCCTCGGCAGCGCAGACCGCCAGGGTGTCAGCGCGCCGGAGGCCCAGGAAAGGCCTCAGCAACATGCCGCGGGCGGGCCGCATGCCGGCGAGGGAGCGGGTGCCGGACCCGCGGGCGAGGCCGAGGAGGACCTGCTCGGCCTGGTCGTCCAGGGTGTGGCCGAGGAGGATTGCGTCGGCGCCCTGTTCGTGGGCTTCCGCCTCCAGCGCTGCGTGGCGTGCGTCCCGCGCGGCGGCTTCCGGGCCCATGCCGGTGGGTGCCACCACGACGGTCCGGACCACCACCGGAGCGAGCCCGAGTTCCTTCAGGGTGCGGGATGTCCGGGCAGCCACCCCGGCAGAGCCGTCCTGGAGCTGGTGGTCCACCACCACCGCCCCGACCGTGATGGGGTGGCCGTCCACGTGCCCGCGCCGGGCGAAATACGCCGCCACGGAGGCGAGGGCCAGCGAGTCCGGTCCCCCGCTGCACGCCACCAGCACATGTGCGGGATAGCCCGCCTCTGCAAGGGCGTTCTGGAGTGCTTTACGCGCAGTGCCGACGACGGGCGCCAGCCTGCCGGGCCGTCGTCGTCCGCTATGAAAGTTTGAGCGGGCCTCAGGCAACTACAGGCCCATCCGGTCAAGCCACAGCTTGGCATCATGGATCTCGGGTTCGGTGGGAAGGTGGTCAGCGGACTCCCACACCCGGTTGAAGCCTTCCATGCCCGCTACGTCCACCACTGCGCGGACAAACTTGGCGCCGTCGGAGTACTGCCGCATCTTGGCGTCCAGGCCCAGCAGGTTGCGGATGAATTTCTCCATCACCCCGCGGTCCTTGCCCCGGTCCGTGAAGCGCTGCCGGATGGTCTTCACCGACGGGACGATGCTGGCGTCGACCCCGTCCATGACCACGTTGGCGTGGCCCTCCAAAAGGCTCATCACTGCCGTCAGATGGGAGATGGCAGCCTTTTCCTCCGGGTTCTGCAGCAGGTCCAGGATGGCGCCACGGCCCGGTGTGTTGCCGTTGGCGCTGCGGTCCTTGAGGGACCGGGCGGCCGCGGAGGCACGTTCCATGAGCGTGTCAACGTTTCCCAGCAGGTGGCCGCTGAGGTCGTCGATCTGCTCGAGCATGTGGTGGCGGAGCCACGGCGCCGCCGCGAACTGCACACGGTGCGTCTGCTCATGCAGGCAGACCCAGAGACGGAAATCCTCCGGTGCGACGTTGAGCTCACGCTCGACTGCGACGATGTTGGGCGCCACCAGCAGCAGCCGCCCTGCCGCCGGGGCTTTGGAACCTTCCGCGAGCGCGGCAAACGGATCGTACTGGCCCAAAACCTTGCTGGACAGGAACGCCAGGACCGCACCCAGCTGGCTGCCGGTGATGGCTCCGCTGACGCTGGCGGCCGCGGGGCTGAGGGTGCCGCGGCGGCTGGCGAGCATCTTTTCCATGGCGGGCTTGAGCATCACGGCGAAGCTCTGCGTATTCGCCTTGGCCCAGTTTGCCCGGTCCACCACCAGGACGGACGAGTCCCGGAGGTCCCTTGCCGCTTCCAGGCCGGTGATCTCGTGGACGTGCGGCACCGAGGCATCCGCGAGGCGGCGCAGGCTGTCCACGGCGTCGTTAATTTCCCCTGTATTCAGGGTTGGACCCGCCGAAGCCAGCCGGGCCGCGGTGGAAGCTGCGAGGTCCCAGTTAATCAGGGCCTGGGCGGGGCTGGATGTTGCCGGTGCTGACGAATCACGTGCAGTGGACTCCATGGTTCCCATCAGATCACAGCGGGCGGCGGATAGCCCTTAAGTTCGCTGACCGGCGAACGCCCACACCTTTCACAGGCGGCCCACAGGATGCCGAAAGCCCTGTCCCGCCCAAGCCACTTAGAGGAGACGCCATGATCCCGTACCGTCCCATTGCTCCCCTGACCGTCGGGCCAGGCACGGGTTGGAGGTCCGTGCTGGCCGCCGTCGTAATGGCCGCCGTCCTGGGCACCACAGCTACCGGCAGCCGCAGGCAGCGAGCGCCGTGGCTGCACGGTCCAGGGCTTCCCTGTTTCCGGCTGCTCCCGGTGTCAGCCCGTTGCCGATGAAGGAGAAGACCAGCAGGCGGCCGTCCGCATCCACCACATAGCCGCTGAGCGCGATCACCGAGTTCAGTGTTCCGGTCTTGGCCCGCACCAGGCCGGCACCGCGGACCGTGGCCTCGCCTGAGTAACGTTCGTCCAGGGTTCCGGTCAGGCCTGCCACCGGAAATCCGTCCAGGGCGGCGCGCAGCCTGGTGTCCGGACCGGTGGTGATGGCACGCACCACCTCGGCGAACTGGCGGGCGGAGACCTGGTTAGCCAGCGCCAGCCCTGACACGTCGGCGAGACTCATGCCGGCCGTCGGGATACCCAGCTCCTCGAGCCGGGCACGGACAGCAACAGTGGCACCCTCATTGCTGGCCGGGCCGCCGGAAGCTGCCGACGCCATCCTGCCCAGCACCTCAGCCAGGTAGTTGTCCGAGGACTGCAGCATCAGGTCCACCTGCTCGCTTACAGTGGCGGACCGCACCTCGGCCAGAACCACCGGTAGCGCTTCCGCCGCCGCTCCCCCGGTTCCGCCGGGTGAATAGCGCTCGACGCCGGGGGCCACCGTGAGTCCCGCAGCGAAACCCGCCGCCTTGAGCTGGGCGGCGAACGCCTCCCCTGCCGTGATGGCAGAATCCTGCGGACGCGGGCCGGTCGTAACGGCGGGATCGAAACGCGCCGAGTTCAATGCGATGGGGAATAACGGCGCAACCTCGCCTGCGGCAACGTCTCCCTGCTCCCAGGCCGGGTTCAGGGACGGGCCGCTGAACAGGGAATCGTCCACCAGGACCTTGAGCCCGCCGGCCGGTTGCGAATCTTTGAGCGCGGCCACCGTGGCCGCGGCAAGGGAAGCGAGCCCGGCGTGGCCCATCACCTGATCCGGCGCTGACCCGCCGGCTCCGAGGAGGACATCGCCGCCGCCGGCCAGTACCACCTGATCCGGGCTGGGACCTGCCAGTACCCTGGTGCTGAACCGGTGCCCGGGCCCCATGGCGCGCAGTGCGGCAACAGCCGTGAGCAGTTTCATGTTGGAGGCGGGGATCCGGTTCTCCGGCCCCCCGCGGTCAAACAGGACCTGGCCGGTGAGTGCATCCTGGACCAGCCCCGTAAAGGTGCCGCCGCCGTCGGGCTTCAAAGCGGAGTCAAGCTGCGCGGTGACAGCGGACCCAAGCGGCACCGGCGCTGAATCCTGCAAAGGGGACAGGCCCTGCCGGGCGGAAAGTGCCGTGGGAGCCTGCTGCCAGGCCGGTGTTTCCGGCACCGCCGCGGGCGGCGGACCCACGAAGGCCGGGGCGATCAGCAGGCCGGCGGGGACGGTCAGGATGACGATCAAAGCAAGGAGCAGCGCGGTGGGCAACGCCCGCAGCCCGGGGTGGGACCTGCGCGGGGACGCATCCTTGGACACGTCCGTGGCCGCTGTTTCCTTCATGCTGGTGCTGGTCCTCAAGTCCTGAAATATCCTTGCCAGTTCCTGAAACCTGGGCCTCTCGCTATATCCTCAATAATAGTCGGCGGCACCGACACTCCTTTTGCGGTTCGTCTTCTGTGCCGCGAACCCCTGCAATTGCCGAGGAGCATTCCATGAAGCATGACGTGACAATCGAGATCCCCAAGGGGTCCCGCGTCAAGTACGAAGTTGACCACGAGACCGGCCGCGTCCGCCTGGACCGCGTCCTCTTCACCTCCATGCAGTACCCCACCCACTACGGGTTCTTCGAAAACACCCTGGGCGAGGACGGCGACCCGCTGGATGCACTGGTGCTCCTGCAGGACTTCGATCTGCACCCCGGCGTCATCGTCGAATCCCGCCCCATCGGCGTTTTCAACATGACCGACGACGGCGGCGGCGACGCCAAGGTCCTGTGCGTCCCTGTTGACGCCCGCTTCGACCACATCCAGGAAGTCAGCGACGTCAGCGAATTCCTGATCAAGGAAATCGAGCACTTCTTCACCCGCTACAAGGACCTGGAGCCGGGCAAGTGGGTCAAGGCCGAGGGCTGGGGCGACCGCGCCGCCGCCGAGGCCGAACTGGAAGCCTCCATCAAGCGTTACGTGCCGGTGGCTCACTAGTCCCCACCGCTTATCCTCACCGCCTAAAGCAACGCGGGGTCACTCCGCGCCCGATTCCGACCCTCAAAGTCAATGGGTCGTTGCAACTTTGGGGCTAGGCTGCGGCGGCGATGAGTTGGCGCATACGTTGTTTGGGGGTCTCGAGGTTCAGTGTGGGGCGTGGCCGGTTGTTGAGTTTGTTGG
>NZ_JBPZHC010000024.1:0-24412 GCF_051857465.1 Pseudarthrobacter cremeus
GCCAACAAACTCAACAACCGGCCACGCCCCACACTGAACCTCGAGACCCCCAAACAACGTATGCGCCAACTCATCGCCGCCGCAGCCTAGCCCCAAAGTTGCAACGACCCATTGACTTTGAGCTCAATTATCGGGCAAGGAGTGACCCCGCGTTGCAGTAGGGGCGGGCCTCAGGTCCCGTCTTTCCGGTCCGCCGAGTCCTCGCCGTTCCTCTGCAGGAAGGCGAGCACGGCCGCCACCCTGCGGTGGACTCCCGACGCCGGGAGGCGGAGTTTGGTGAAGATGGCGTTGACATGCTTTTCCACAGTGGAGGAGGACAGGTAGAGCGCCTGCTCGATGCCCGCGTTCGTCTTTCCCTGTGCCATCTCCCGCAGGACGTCCAGTTCCCGCTGGGACAAGTCGGCGAGTGGGTTGGCCGCCGCCGCACTGCGGCGCCGGACCAGCGTATCCACGATTTGCGGGTCGATGACCGAACCGCCCGCGCGTACCTCCCGGAGCGCATGGACCAGGTCCTCGAGGTCGCCGATACGGTCCTTCAGCAGATAGCCCAGTCCCGCTGAGCCATCGGCGAAGAGCGCGAGCGCATAGCTCTGGTCGGCGTGCTGGGAGAGCACCACCACGCCCGTGTCCGGGTGCGCGGCCCGGATCACACGCGCCGCCTCGATCCCCTCCATGTGGTGGCCTGGCGGCATCCGGATATCCGTAAGGACAGCATCCGGAGAGAACCGCCGGACGGCATCCAGCAGTTCAGCGGCGTTGCCCGTGCATGCGACGACGTCGATCTCGCCGGAGTCCTCCAGCAGACGCCGGATCCCCTCGCGGACGAGGTAGTTGTCCTCGGCGATGACCACCCGCAGCACAGCCTGTTCATCCACTCCGGTGCTCCTGCCGCTCCACGGGGAGGTCCACCAGCACGGTGGTGCCGGACGGGTCGTGGCCCGAGACGTTGACAGTACCCCGCAAAGCCGCCACCCGGTCGCGGATGTTCGCCAGGCCCCCGGAGATCGCCGGCGGGAGTGGGCCGATGCCGCAGCCGTCGTCGGTGATAGCGATCTGCAGGTGACCGTCCTTCCGCTCCAGCCCGACGGAGGCGAGGGTCGCGTGCGCGTGCTTGGCCGTGTTGGCGAGCGCCTCCCGCACGACGTAGTACGCCGTTGTTTCCACGTCCTCCGGGAAACGCTCTGCCCGCATGCCGTCGTCCGCTTTCACGGTCAGTGGGATCGGAAACCGCGCCACGCTGGACTCGATGGCAGCCACGAGGCCGTTATCGCTCAGCACGGGCGGGTGGATGCCGTGTGCCAGCTCGCGGAGGTCGGTCAGGGTTTCCCGGGCCTGTTCCTGGAGTCCGGTCAGCTCGCCCGGCGTGAGCTGACCCCGCTGGAGGCGGTTCCGGGCAAGCCGGAGCCCGGCAATCTGGGCCACGACATTCTGCTGGATTCCATCGTGCAGGTCGCGCTCCAGGCGCTTCCTCTCGTCGTCCTGGGCAGCAACCAGGCGTTCGCGGGACGCCGTCAGATCGTTGAGTTGCTCGGCGAGTTGGGAGCTGAGCCGCACATTGGCCACAGACGCTGCGGCTTGGCCGGCGACTGTCCGCAACAAGGCCCGTTCGGCGTCGCTGTAGTCCCCGCGCCTGCGGGGGCCCACCTCGATGCGCCCCAGGGTTTCGTCTGCCCGCGCAAGGACGCACGAGTCCACCGGCTCCCCCGTCACTTCCCCGGCCACACCCTTCGGCGACTCGGCGAGGCCGCCGTCGGGTCCTGCCAGCCGGATGCGCACCCAACTGGCGTCAAGACCAAAACGCACGGCTTCAGCCAGCCGCGTCAGCAGGTCGCCCGGCTCGACGGACTGCTCGAGTTGGCGGCCAAGCTGGCTGAGAACCGTCAGCTGGCGGTCCCGGTCGCCGAAGATGGCGCGCTGGATCCAGTTCCCCAGCCAGCTGCGCAACGGCAGCAGGCAGATGGCGAAGACGGTGGTGAGCAGGATCGCGCCAACGACCGTCAGTCTGTCGGCGAACAACACGGCCGGCGTCGCGGTCCCGATCCCGTACAAAACCGTGATCAGGAGATTGGACGAGCGGGCAGTAAGCCGCCCGCGGTCACCCGGTGCGATATCAAAGGCTCCATACCGGAGGATGCCGTGGATGGCCGCGACAGGAATGGCGATGAGCGACGCGAAGACTGCCACCGCGACCGCGTTGGCCCAAGGCGGCGGGACGAACGTCCACAGGATAAAGGCGGCAAGGGACGCCGTGACCACCCAGGTCACCACGCGCATGCGTGCACGGACTTCGGCTTCACTGAAGAGCGCCCGCGAGTAGAGCACGCCAAGCCCCAGCATGACGCTCGGCCACGGCTGGTAGATGAAGTAATGCACCGCCGGGGCGGCCCACTCCAGCGAGGACACTGCGTACGGATTTGCAACAGCTTCGCCGGCGATGCCGGTGTAGGCGGGCATGACGACGTGCCGGGTTGTCAACAGGGTCAGTGGCCCCACCAGCACCGGCACCCACAGGAACCCGACGGCGATCCGCTGCCACCTCCGTTCCGGAATGCCGGTGGGATAAGTGGCGAACATGATCAGGAAACCGGCAGTTGATACTTCATCCGCTGTCAGACCTATGGTGTTGAAAAGCGGAAACCATGGCTCATGGATCAACCCGGCGTTCCGCTGCACGAACGATTCATACGCCGATCCGACCGCCATCGCGGTAGACGCCAGGGCGATGAAGATGGCTGAACGGGACAGCGAGACCGTGAGCAGCCACATTCCGAACACAAACGTGGGGAGCACACCGAGCAGCGGCCAGGCGAGGGCGTGATCCGCTGTTGAATCAATGAATCCCCGGACAATGACGACATACAACAGCGCCGCCGTCCCGATCGGAGCCAGCGTGGCAAGCAATCCCCATCTTCGGAGCACAGTTTCATGATCCGCCTATTGGGCGGTTACAGGGAGGGGGTCTCCCCCACCTTCCCTGGCGGCTGGCCCCCATTGAACCGTGCTGGACTCCCCCGTTACGGGCCGTCCGAAGCCCTCCTAACGTGATGTCCAGCGGATGCCATCGAACGGCATCCGCACGAACAGGAGGACATCATGCGCAGGACCTACTCGATCATCGCCTGGATCATCGCCGGCGGTGTCGCCGTCCAGGCCGCGTCGATCGCCTTCGGCCTCGGCGGGATGGCGCACTACATCCAGGATGGCGGCGTCATCGACAAGGCACTCGTGGAGAGCCGCCAGACGACGACCTTCACCGGAGAACTTGGCTTCCCGATCCACGCCATCGTGGGCGGGATGGTCATCCCGCTCGCCGCCCTCGCTTTGCTTGTGGTGGCGTTCTTCGTGAAAATGCAGGGCGCACGTCTGTGGGCCGCCGTCGTGCTTGGCGTTGTGGCGCTGCAGATCACCCTTGGATACTCGATCACGGACATGCCCTACCTCGGCCTGATCCACGGCGCGAACGCACTGGCAGTGTTCCTTTCCGCCGTGTACGCAGCGCGGCGCGTCAGCCACCCCACGGCAGCCAAGGCTGTGGAACATGCCTCAAATGCAGTCGCGACGTGAACTCCTCGGGCGCATCGCCGTCGGCATGGTGGTGACCGGCGCCCTGGGACTGGGCGCGCTGGGATGGGGATCCACTCTGCTGGGCGAGTACTCGGTCATGGACATGGGCAGCGGAAACACCGGCCACGTCCATGGCTCGGGCGCCGGCGCCGGTTCCGGCACCGGCTCCGGCTCCGGCGCTCCCGGCGCTCCCGGTCAGGTCAGCGCGGTCAGCCTGACCGGGCTGATCGCGGACCCGCTTCGGAATCCTGATGTCCGCGTCAAGCTCGTCGCCCGCCAGCAGACCATCGACGTTCCTGGCGGGCGTCCGGTTGATGGGTACACGCTCAACGGCACCTCCCCGGGCCCCACCATCCGGGCGCGGCAGGGAGATCTCGTGGAGGTGGCCTTCATTAACGAGTCGGTCGCCGCCGGCGCCACCCTGCACTGGCATGGCATCGATGTGCCGAACGCGGAGGACGGGGTAGCGGGCATCACGCAGGACGCTGTTCCGGCGGGAGGCCACCACGTTTATCGGTTCGTCGCAGCGGATGCGGGGACCTACTGGTACCACTCCCACCAGGTGTCCCATGAGCAGGTTGAGCGCGGGCTGCTCGGTGCCGTCGTGATCGAACCTCCCGGGCCGTCAGCGAACGACGCCGAGACGGAAGTTATCGCGCTCCTGCACGTTTACGGGGGCCAGCACACGCTCAACGGGCGGGTCCAGGACGAACACGTGGCCGCTGCCCCCGGTTCCACGGTGCGCACCCGCATCATCAACACGGACCAGGGCACGGCCGCTGTCTGGTCCGCCGGGGCCTTCCGGGTTGTGGCAACTGACGGGCACGAGGTTAACCACCCGGCCGCCGTCGAGGGCCGGACGGTGCGGATCCCCGCGGGCGGGCGTTTGGACGTCACCTCGCAGGTCCCTTCGCAGGGCTCGGTGCGCCTCCACGTCGGCGGGGCCAGGAGCATATCCATCGGCGATCCGGCGGTGACCGCACCGGCAGCGCGGCAGCCCGCCGGGACGCTTGACCTGCTGACCTACAGCACACCCGCACCGCTCGGATTCGACGCAGCGGCGCCGGACCTGGCGTTCGATTACGTGATCGGACGGCGCTACGGCCTGATCGACGGGCGTCCCGGCAACTTCTGGACCATCAACGGACAGCTTTTCCCCGATGTCCCGATGTTCCATGTCCGCGAGGGCAACGTCGTGGCGATGCGCATCGTCAACGAGACGGGCGAGGTGCATCCGATGCACCTGCACGGCCACCATGTCGTCGTCCTTTCACGCGACGGCGTGCCGGCATCCGGGAGTCCCTGGTGGGTCGACTCGCTCGACGTCCACCCCGGCGAGTCCTACGATGTAGCCTTCGTGGCCGACAACCCGGGCATCTGGAGCGACCACTGCCACACCCTCCCCCACGCTGTGGACGGGCTCGTCGCCCACCTGATGTACGAGGGGGTCTCCACCCCGTTCACCATCAACGGCGCCGCCGGCAACCAGCCCGAATAACACTGCAACGCGGGGTCACTCCAAGCCCGATAAACCTCGATTATCGGGCCGGGAGTGACCCCGCGTTGGTGTTAAGCGGCGGCGTGCCCGTTTGATTCTGGCAATGAGGCCCTGAAAATCCTCGGCGAGATCGTCCGCGTTCGGTTTGAAATAGGACCATCCGGCGTTGATGAAGAATTCGTCGCGGCGGTTATCACGCGACTGCTGTTCCCTCGACCGGTGATGCTCGCCGTCGTACTGCACTGCGATCCGGTGTTTTCGAAAACCAAGGTCGGCTGCGGGCGACCACGGATCGTCGGGATCAAGACGGAGCTGCAATTCGGGTTCAGGCAGGTGCGCGTCCGCGAGCGCCAGCCGAAGGAACGTTTCCGGGAACGAATCCGACCCCACCCGCATCTCATCCAGCGCCAGCCGCGCCTTTTCGACGCCTTTCATGTTCGGATGCTGCCGGATCAGCAGGCACAGACCTTCTTTGAAGGCGAACGGCGTGCTGCGGAACTCCAGCTCCGGCCGGGGAACGCGGATCAGTTGGTCTCCCATGGCCACGACATACCGCAGCGGGAGCTCGTGGGCCAGGTCAAGCCACGTCCGTGCGGGCCCGCTCACCCGGATCCCGTCGATGTCCACGACTTCGCCGGGAACCACGTGCACCCGGTGGCCGATGACGCCGGCCCGCCGCACCCTGGGCAATCCATGCGGCTTGCTGAGGTGGAAGCGCGGCTCTTGGTCCAGCCAGGGCGGAAGGCCTAGATCGAAGAAAGCAGCCGCTGTCTCGTGGGACACCCAGGCGCCAGGAGTAGCAGCGCAGAGCACGCGTGCACGATCCATCAGGGAAAGGTCCCGGCCCGCGTGCGTCCGGATCAGCCGCCCTGCACCAACCAGGTCCTTGGCCCGCAGGCGGTTTGGTGCAACTTCCAGCGCCTGTGCCTGGTAGACCGTAAAAGGAAGCTTCGAGAGCTCCTCGGGAAGTGGCTTCGCCGTAACCATGGCACCAAGTCTGCACCCTGGCGGGATTCCCTTCAGAAGTTATCCACAGGACAGCCCCAGAGCCGGCAACGCGGGGTCACTCCGCGCCCGATAAACCCCGATTATCGGGCAGGAAGTGACCCCGCGTTGCTTTAGGCAGGTTGCATTGGTGGTCAGAGGCTGAGCCGGGCCACCGCTTCCTCGCGCATCTGAACCTTGCGGATCTTCCCGGAAACCGTCATGGGGAAGCTCTCGCGGATATCCACGTACCGCGGGATCTTGTAATGTGCCAGCTGTCCGCGGCAGAATTCGGCGACGGCGGCCGCGTCCAGCGGTTCCGCGCCGGGCTTGAGGATGATGCAGGCCATCAGTTCCTCGCCATACTTGGCGTCCGGCACACCGATCACCTGCACGTCCTGGATGGAGGGGTGGCTGAACAGGAACTCCTCGACCTCGCGCGGGTAGATGTTCTCGCCGCCGCGGATCACCATGTCCTTGATCCGGCCCTCGATCACCACGTAGCCGTCCTCATCCATCCGGGCCAGGTCGCCGGTATGCATCCAGCCCTCAGCATCAATGGCCTCGGCCGTCTTGTCAGGCTGGTCCCAGTAGCCCTGCATCACCGAGTAGCCGCGGGTGCAGAGTTCGCCGATCCGGCCGCGCTCCAGCACTTCGCCCGACGCCGGATCCACAACCTGGTTTTCCAGCCGCGGCATGGTGCGGCCAACCGTCTCCGTGCGCTGCTGGAGCGTGTCGCCGTCGCGGGTCATGGTGGACACCGGCGATGTCTCGGTCATGCCATAACAGATGGCCACATCCAACATGTTCATCTCGGAGATGACCCGGTTCATCACCTCAATGGGGCACAGCGAGCCCGCCATCACGCCGGTCCGGAGCGTTGACAGATCGTAGGAGGCGAAGTCAGGCAGGGCCAGCTCGGCGATGAACATGGTGGGGACACCGTAGAGGGAGGTTCCGCGGAAGTCCTGCACGGCCTCCAGCGCAGCCGCAGGATTGAAGCCGCGGCCCGGAATGATGGTGGCGGCCCCGTGGCTGAGCGCGGCAAGGTTCCCGATGACCATCCCGAAGCAGTGGTAGAACGGCACCGGGATGACCACCCGGTCATGCTCCGTGTAGCCCAGCAGCTCGCCGATCGAGTAGCCGTTGTTCAGGATGTTGTGGTGGGTCAGCGTGGCACCTTTTGGGAAGCCGGTGGTCCCGGAGGTGTACTGGAGGTTGACGGGGTCGCGGGGGTCCAGTTCGGCCATCCGCGCCTTCAAGCCGGAATGCCCGACGTCGTCGGCCCGCTTAAGCAGCTCGGCGTACGTCAGCTCCTGGTCGCTTTGGGGGACCCCGGCGTCGAGCCCCTCCGTGCCGGAGTCCGGCAGGAACACCAGTTCCCGGAGATCCGGACAGGTTGCCAGCGCCTGGCGCGACATACCCACGTAGTCGGCGGTGCGGTCCGACGGCGCAGCCACCAGCATCCGCATGCCGTTCTGCCGCACCACAAACTCCAGCTCGTGGCTGCGGTACGCGGGATTCACGTTCACCAGGATGGCGCCGGCCTTGGCGGTGGCGTACTGCAGGATGGTCCACTCCGCGCAGTTCGGGCTCCAGATACCCACCCGGTCACCCTTGGCAACACCCAAGGCGAGGAGCGCACGCGCGAGGCGGTCGACGTCGTCGTTCATCTTGGTGTAGCTCCACCGGCGGGCATCGGCGCCAGCCACCGCCGCCGCCTCGATCAGCGCGTCATGGAAGGGAAACCGGGCCACCACCCGCTCAAAGTTCGTCCCGATGGTCTCTTCGAGCAGCGGGACGTCAGTGTCCCCGGCTGTGTAAGCGCGCATGATGGCACGCTACACCCTGCGCTCCCCGGTATTGTGAAATCCATGACTGCACCCATCGACCTTTTGGCAACATTCATCCCCAACGAGGGCGAGTTCTTCCGCGTGAAGCTCGCCCTGGAAATCGCCATTGACGAGGTGGTGAACGAGCCCGGCTGCATCCGCTACGAGCTGACCGAGGCCACCGAAGAGAAGCTGGTCCTGACCGAGCAGTGGGCGTCCGAGGAGGACCTGGAGAAGCACTCCAAGGGCACGGCCGTCCAGGACCTGAATGAGTCCCTCAGCGCGTTGCTGGCCGAGCCGGTGAAAATCGAACGGCTGTAGACGTCCGCAAACACCAACGCGGGGTCACTTTTCGCCCGAAGAACCGAAGTTATTGGGCGAAAAGTGACCCCGCGTTGCTTTAAGGAAAGTCAGTCCTGCGGTCCGCCCGGCTGGCCGGCAGCCGCGGCTTCCGCCTGCGAGCGCGCCACGTGGGCGTGGACCTCGTCCATGTCCAGGGCCTTGACGGCGTCAACCACCTGTTCGAGCTGCTGGGCGTTCAGGGCGCCGGGCTGCGAGAACACCAGGACCTTTTCGCGGAACGCCATCAGCGTGGGGATGGACGTTATTCCGGCTTCGGCGGCGAGCTGCTGCTCGGCCTCGGTGTCCACCTTCGCGAACAGGACGTCGGAGTGCTTCTCCGATACTGCCTTGTAGGTGGGCCCGAACTGCTTGCAGGGACCGCACCACTCAGCCCAGAAGTCCACCAGGACAATGTCATTGCCCTCGATGGTCGATGCGAACTGTTCACCTGTGATGTCTACGGTAGCCATGGGTTCAACGGTACGCGAGCGTGCGGCCGATGTCGCGGCCAGGGCCCCCTGTTCGCTTCACGCGTCATCGGGAATAAGGATGAAAGTCCGTGTACAGGCGGCCCCAGGGAGCTTACCCTTGGGCTCATCAGCCGCTGGACACGGGTCAAGGAGGGTGCATGACCGCTGCAATTTCAGCCAGGTCGCTCACCAAGAAATTCGGCCGGCGTGAGGTTCTCCATGGCATCGATTTCGCCGTCGAGGCCGGATCGGTCTTCGGCGTGATCGGCCCCAACGGCGCAGGCAAAACCACCACCATGCGCTGCCTGCTGGACATCATCCGCCCCTCATCGGGGGAAATCCGCGTCCTGGGCGTGGACCCGCGGGCGGGGGGCCCGGAACTCCGCCGCAGGATCGGATACCTTCCCGGCGAACTGTTCCTCGAAGGCCGCGTCACTGGACGCAGGCTCCTGGACCACTATGCGGCGATCAGCGGCCCCGTGGCTCCTGGCAGGATCGATGAACTGGCCGAGCGGCTGGGGCTGGACCTGGACCGGCACACCAGGAAACTTTCCAAGGGCAACAAGCAGAAACTCGGGCTGCTGCAGGCGTTTATGCACGACCCTGAACTGCTGGTCCTGGACGAGCCCACGAGTGGCCTGGATCCGCTGGTCCAGCAGGAGTTCCACGCGATGGTCCGCGAAGCCCGGCACAAGGGCCAGACCATCTTCCTCAGTTCCCACGTCCTGAGCGAAGTCCAGCAGACCGCGGACACCGTGGCCATCCTGCGCGACGGCCGGATCATCACCGTGGAGTCAGTCAGCGCGCTGCGTGACGCCGCAGTCCGGCGGATGCGGCTTACCGCGCAGGGGATTTCAGCGCACGACGCCGCGGCGCTGCTGGGGGCCGTGCCCGGGGTCGGACATGTGGAGGTGCTTGAGTCCGGTGACGGTGTCACCCTCGCTGCCACTCTCGAGGGGGACATCCAGCCGCTTGTCCGGGCCCTGGGGATGCTGGAGTTAAAGGAACTGGTCCTGGAGGAGCCCGATCTGGAGGAATCCGTCCTGAAGATGTACTCGAGCCCGCAGGCGGTGGCGAAATGACTACCGTGCTGCCGCTGTTCCGCCGCGCCTTCTTTGACACCTGGCGCTCCACCGTGGGCTGGGCGGCCGGGCTGGCCGCCGCGATCTTCCTCTACCTGCCGCTCTACCCTTCCCTCGGCGGGAGCGATCAGATGCAGCAGATGATCAACGCGCTGCCGGCGGAAATGACCAAGGCCTTGAATTACGACCAGATCGCCAGCGGGCCCGGCTACACCCAGGCGGCCCTGTTCGGACTGATCGGGTTCCTGCTGATGACCATTGCTTCCGTCTCCTGGGGCGCCGCCGCGGTAGGCGGGGACGAGGAGTCCGGCCAGCTTGAACTCACGCTCGCCCATGGTGTGACGCGCAGCCAGGTGGTGCTCGAACGGGCCCTCGCCCTGCTGCTGAAGGTGGTCCTGCTGGCGGCCCTCGTCTTCACCCTGGTCCGGCTGCTCAACGATTCGGCAAAGCTGGACATCCAGCCGGAGAACCTGTTCGGCGCTGCCGTTCTTTTTGCCGGGCTGGCCCTCCTGAGCGGAACAGCCGCCCTGTGCGTGGGCGCCATCACCGGGCGGCGAACCTATGGCCTCGCCGCCGGCGCCGCGGTGGGAGTGCTGGGCTACGTCTTCAACGCCGTAGGACGTCAAAGCAAGGACGTGGAGTGGCTGCTGAACTTCAGCCCTTACCACTGGGCCTACGGCAATTCGCCCGTAGCAAACGGTGCGGATTGGGCGGCGGCCGGATGGCTCTGGGGCATCTCGGCGGGCCTGGTGGTACTGGCTGTGTTTGCTTTGAGCCGCAGGGATGTGGGCGCCTAGGTCCGGTCCGCCACTTCTTCCCAGACGTGTGGCGCCGGCGTGCGGCTGCCGGGGAGGGCGTTTGTTTCACGCCATTCGTGGATCCAGGCGGGGAGTTCGAGTCCTGCCGGGGGCTGGCCGAACTCACGCAGGATGTCCTCCTGGCTGACCGGTTTGCCCTTGCTGACCAGGCGGGTGGCGATATAGGCACGGGCGTAAATTTCGCCGTCGGCCACCATGCGCTGCTCGAAGTAGATGGCCTTGGCGTCCAGGCCGATGATCCTGGTCTCTATGGTGTAGTCCTGCCACAGCTGCAGCGATTTCCGGAAGGCGATGGTCTCCCCTGCGGCCACCGGACTCCAGCCGCGCCGCCGCATGGTTTTCCAGACGCCGCTGCGGACCATGAGATCGAAACGGCCCAGGTCCATCAGGGAAAAGTACATGCCGTTGTTGACGTGCATGGCGATGTCGATGTCCGTGGGCAGCACCTTCAGCGGCAGGGACGAAGTGTCCCAGATGGTGAGCGCCTTACGGCGGGCGGAGGTGAAGAGCATCAGGACAGTTCGCAGGAGGAGGTGCATTCCCTAATGTTACCCGGCGGTAACATCGCAGGTAAACCCACCGCCATCACCCTGACCCGGAAGGGGATCGCGCCGCTGCGGCAGGAGATTGCCGAGTGGCGCGAGATCTCCAGGCTGAAGGAACGCCGCAGCCTCTGACCTGCGGGTATGTAAGCAGGTAGTCACGCCAGGGGTTGAGTAGACGGCGGCCCGCGGCCAAGTATTCCGCGGGGAAATTCGGGTAACGCCTACTCGTGCCGGGCCCGTTCCCGTTTCCTAGACTCGGAGTTCCTAGGGCCGAATAAGTTGCTGGCGCATCCTCCGAGCTGGGGTGGGTGATGCCGCTTCATAGTGGAGTTTCCGTATCTTCTGGGTATGCGGACGACTCCCATCGTGCGCATCCGTGCGCGGTCCGGTCACGGCCGGGACTGCGTTTGCGCATCACACCCCGATCCGTCCTGCAACCTGGCATTTAGCGGACTTACACCGCTGTGCCGTTGACTGGGCCGACCTGCGATGGGCAACCCCATGAATCAGTTGACCGTAAATACGACCGAACCACCCCACCGAAACTTCGAAACCGATATCCCGCGGGCAGACCTCACACCAGTGCGCAATCCCGTCAGTAACCGGTTGTGGGCCGGAATGGCCATCGCGGCAGTCGCCTCCGCCGTCGCCGTGGGAGCCATTGCGGGACCGCCCCGTGCGGCCGAGATTCCCCCGCCCGCAGAGACAAGTACGACGGCGGCAGCACCAGTTGTGGCCGTCGCACGGCCGCTGGTGGCAGTGCCGTTGGACGACCCGTCCGGGGGCCCAATCCAGCCGGCCGCAGGCCAGGCTGCGCCGACCCCCGCAGAGGCCGCCGCTACACCGGCAGCTCCTCCCCCACCGGCGCCCGCCCCTGAACCTGCTCCCGCCCCTGCTCCTGCTCCTGCTCCTGACGCGAACACCTACACGGTGGCGCCCGGCGATACCGTCGGCGGGATCGCGGCCAGGTTCGGAGTGGACATGAATGCGATGCTCGCGGCCAATGGCCTGGGCGCCTACAGCATCATCGTCCCCGGCCAGATCCTGAAGCTGAGCGGGCCCGCCGTCGCGGCTCCTGCCTCCGCGCCGGCCACAGCCGCTGCGGCACCGGCTGCAGTTTCGCCCGCGCCGGCACCGGCACCGGTTGTCCAGGCGGCACCTGCAGTCCGGACCATTTACGTGGCAGGTGCCGGCGGTCAGTCCATGGTGGACGCGTGCATCGGGCCGATCCACTACACACCCAACGACGGTTATTCACTCTTCATCACGGAGCACGATTTCTGCGGCGGCTGGGCCCGCTTCTCGGGGATCGGCGTGGGCGAAACGGTCAGCATCCCGGGCTACGGGACGTTCACCGCCACGGCGCGAGGCCAGGTACCTAACCCCGGGACCACCAACGACGTCATCCGGGTCTTCGGCGGTTTTCCCAGGGCCATCCTGCAGACCTGCATCCCGGGCACCAGCCAGATGCTCCTGATCGCGCTGAACTGACTCCCTCTCAGCACAGGCCAGCGCCACGGAGCGGACTCCGTGGCGCTGGTTTCCGTCGGGTCTGATCCGACTACACCGAATGGCGTTCCGAAATGTGCTCCACCAGTTCGCCCACACGCGCTTCGGAGTAGTTGCGCGCGATGTCGCCCTGGCTGATGATCCCGACCAGCTTGTGGTCGGCAATGACCGGGAGCCGGCGTACCTGGTGCCGCTCCATCAGCTCGATGGCGGCATCAACATTCGCGTCGGCGTCCACCCAGTGCGGTTTGCCTGAGGCGAGGTCGCGGGCCAGTACTTCGCGCGGATCGCGGCCGGCGGCGACGCACTTGAGCACGATGTCACGGTCGGTGATCATGCCCTTCAGCTTGCCATCGTCCCCGCAGATCGGCAGTGATCCGCAGTCCAGATCCTGCATCATCTTGGCGGCATCTACGAGAGACTGGTTTTCCTTAATACACCTTGCATCGGTAGTCATGAATTCACGTACAGCACTCATTGGTCCTCCTTCATCGATTGAGGTATCGACGCAGGGCACCGGGGCTCGTGCGCCGATGCTGCCAGCCTACGCCGCAGCCAACTCCGATGTCGACGACGGTTTGCTACTGTTTTTGGGCACAAAAAAGCTCCGGAACCTGGTGGTTCCGGAGCCTTTTCATTGGGTGGCAGATGAGGGATTCGAACCCCCGTAGGCGTTGCCAGCTGATTTACAGTCAGCCCCCTTTGGCCGCTCGGGTAATCTGCCGAACTTCAAAAGAAGATCACCCCCGGCTGCAGTGTTCAGAACGTCCGTTTCCGGGCCGTTCCGCTTCCAGTAACCGCGGGCAAGACAACTTTACAGAACTTCTGCCGAAGAATCGAATCGGCGCGGAAGGCAGTCGAAAACGGCCCGGAAAGCCCCTCAATTCCGCGGAACAGAGGGAAATTACACCTCGCCCAGTATCCGTCCGGCGAGCCTGGCCTCGAACTTCACCGCCTGCTCCTCGGTGATCTGGTTCAGCTGGACGGCCCGGAGCAGGTCCTCGCTCACGCCGTCCATGCGGGCAGAGGCGTCCGGGACAGGACTGAAAATAATGGAGGCGGCGATTGCCGCTGCGGCAACCGAGGTGGCTGCGGTGGCAACTGCTCCGGCGGCGGCAGAGGTTGTTCGGGTGACGTAGCGGACGGCTTCGCGGTGCATTGCTTTCCCTTTCGGACTGCTTTTCAACTGCTCCAACTCTCCCCGGCCCGGCTTCGTTCCCGCAGTGCGTCCGCTAGGAGGGAACTGTGAATCCGCAACGGCGCCTCATCCACTGCAGCGCGGCTGCGGATCCGTATTAGGCTGGAATACAGAGATCCCCGCCCTGCAGAGGCATGTCAGGGTACCCATCAACGTAAGGAGAGTCATGGCAGGCGAGTCAACGTTCGACGTCGTAAGCAAAGTGGACAAGCAGGAAGTGGCCAACGCACTGAACCAGGCGCAGAAGGAACTGGTCCAGCGTTACGACTTCAAGGGCGTCGGCGCCGAGGTCGATTTCAGCGGCGAAAAGATCCTGATGAAGGCCAACTCGGAAGAACGCGTCCTGGCAGTCCTGGACGTGCTCCAGTCCAAGCTGATTCGCCGCGGCATCTCGCTGAAGTCCCTTGACACCGGCGAGCCGTACGCGTCCGGCAAGGAATTCCGGCTGGAAGCCACCATCAAGGAAGGCATCGAGCAGGATCTGGCCAAGAAGATCAACAAGCTGATCCGCGACGAGGGTCCCAAGGGCGTCAAGTCCCAGATCCAGGGCGACGAACTCCGCGTCTCGTCCAAGTCCCGCGATGACCTGCAGTCGGTGATGGCCTTGCTGAAGGACTTTGACGAGGCTGACCTGCAGTTCGTCAACTTCCGCAGCTAGCCGCGCCCGGCCGTTTTCGACGCGCATAATATTTGCCGCTGCTTAGAGACGCCGGCGCTACCATGATTCGGGTAGCGCCGGCGTCTTTGTGCGTCGAGGGCGGATTTGTGCGTCACCTGCTCAGGGAACGCCCGACGACGGGACGCTAGGTCAGCGGGCGGCCGGCCATCCGTTCGAGCCGGACAATCCGGTCCTGCATGGGCGGGTGCGTGGCGAACAGCCTGGTCATGCCGCCGCCGCGGAACGGGTTGGCGATCATCAGGTGCGAGGTGTTGACCAGCTTCTGCTCCTGCGGGAGCGGAGCGATCCGCACCCCCTGCTCAATCTTGCGCAGGGCTGAGGCGAGCGCCAGCGGGTCCCCGGTCAGCTGTGAACCGTCCTCGTCGGCGTCGTACTCCCGGGTCCGGGTGATGGCGAGCTGGATCAGGGAGGCGGCAAACGGCGCGAGCAGGGCCATGGCCAGCATGGCCAGCGGGTTGGAGTTGCGGCGGTCGCCGCCGCCGAAGAACAGCAGCATCTGGCCCACGGACGTGATCACGCCGGCCACCGCGGCCGCCACGGACGAGGTAAGGATGTCCCGGTTGTACACATGCATCAGCTCATGCCCCAGGACCCCGCGCAGCTCCCGGGCATCCAGCAGCTGCAGGATCCCTTCGGTGCAGCAGACCGCGGCATTCCGGGGGTTGCGGCCGGTGGCAAACGCGTTCGGGTTCATGGTGGGCGAGAGGTAGATGCGGGGCATCGGCTGGTTGGCCCGGACGGAAAGCTCGCGGACGATCTGGTAGAGCTGGGGCGCCTGGGCCTCCGTAACGGGGTAGGCCTGCATGGAGCGGATGGCGATCTTGTCGCTGTTCCAGTAGCCGTAGGCCGTGGTGGCCACACCGATGAGGGACATGATCCAGATAGGCGCCGAACTGCGGGTGTTCAGCCCGATCAGGCCGCCCAGTCCAAGAAGCACTGCCCAGAGGGCGCCGAAGAGCGCCGCAGTCTTGAGGCCGTTGTAATGCTTGTGCACGTCGGCTCCTCCGTCTCCTGTGGCCGGTCCTAAGGCACCGGGTTATGGGCATCGTACTTCCTGAAGCCCGGCTGCAGCTGCGCCGCCAGCCATGCGACGGCGGTGCACAGAATCCCGCCGAGCAGCAGCACCCAGCCCTCACTCAGAATTTTAGTCCCGGCGCCCGCCAGCAGGTCACCCACGCGCGGGCCGCCGGCCACCACCACGATGAAGACCCCCTGGAGCCGTCCGCGCAGGTGGTCAGGGGTGGCCGCCTGCAGGATGGTGTGCCGGAAGACGGCGCTGATGGAGTCCGCGATCCCGGCCAGGGCACAGCACAAAGCCGCCGGTACCAGCCAGACCGTAACGCCGCCGTCGCCCGTTCTTCCGGCCAGAAGCACCACCGCACCGAAGCCGGCGATCGACGAGCCCCAGCCCATCACGGACCACACCACGGCACTCCCCTGCCACCGGACACGGCCCAGGGGCCCGGAAAAGAGCCCGGCCAGGAACGCACCCACCGCGGTGGAAGCGAGCAGGATTCCCACCGTGGACTCGCCGCCGCCGATCATCACCGCACCGATGGCCGGCATGAGCGCCCGCGGCTGTGCAAGGATCATGGCCACGAGGTCGATGATGAACGTCATCCGAAGGTTGGGCCGGGTGCCCAGGAACCGGAAGCCCTCAATGACAGACCTGATGCCGGCCCGCCCCGCACTGCCCGAAGGCGGCATGGACGGCAGCCGGAACACAGCCCACAGCACAAAAGCGAAACTGATGAAGTCGATGGTGTACGTCCAGCCGAAGCCCACCCAGGCCACCAGCACGCCGGCCAGGAGCGGTCCCACCGTCATGGCCAGCCCGAAGGAAACCATGCTGAGCGCGTTGGCGGCAGGCAGCAGTTCCTTGCGGATGAGCACGGGGATGATGGCGCTGCGTGCCGGCTGATTGATGGCCTGGGCGCCGCTTTGCAGCGCCACGAGCAGGTAGAGCACCCAGACGTTTCCGAGCTGGAGCCAGGACTGGAGGGCGATCAGGCCCGTGGTCAGCCAGAGGACGGAAGTGGCAAGGAGGGCAACGGCGCGGCGGTCGTGCGAGTCGGCGATGGACCCGCCCAACAGGCCTCCGAACATGAGCGGCACGAGGGCAAAGACACCCAGCAGGCCCACATAGAAGCTGTCCTGGGTGAGCCGGTAGACCTCCAGGCTGACGGCCACCAGGGTGAGCTGGCTGCCGACGGCGGAAACTGCGGAGCCCAGCCAGAGCCGGCGGAAGGCAGGGCTTTCCTTGAGCGGTGTGATATCGGCCAGCAGTTTCCCCACCCTGCAACCCTAGTGGCCACATCCGTCACACCTTTTGTCACTCGCTTGGTATCCTCAGGCGGGGAAGGAGTTGGCTTATGAATCTGTCCAGACGGTTGCTTTACGCATCGGACATCTGGGAAGTGGCCCGGCCCCGGACGGCCCTGACCGCCGGCCATCTCCTCATCCGGCTGAGCAACCCGGCCATTGCCTTCGACCTGCGGTCCGCCGCGGACTGGCTGGTGTGTGCGGGTGCCGCCCGCCGGGCCCTGGCTGAGGTACTGGGCGCCACGGGCTTCGCCGTGGTTTTTGCGCATCAGTGGCACCCCATCGGCTCAGCGATCGGCGAGCCTGAAGTGGAATCCTCCACGCCAACGTTCCATCTGTTCGGCCGCTGGGACGGCGAGACCGTCAGCCCCGGCGGGCAGTTGCGCCTTCCTGCCCAGCGCCGGCTGCCGGTGGCGGCCAGTGAACTTGTTAAGTACGACGACGGCCTCCGGGCTGCGCTGCGGCGCTCGGCCTTGGCGCGGGCGGCTGCTGCGGAGCCGGAAGCCGCGAACCGAGAGGCCGCGGGCCGGGAGGCGGACGTGGAGGCTGCGAGGCGGGACGCGGGCGTGGAGGCGCCGCCGAATGACCTGCCGGCGGTCCTGTCCTGGTCACCGGAACCCAACGTCGGGCCGCGGCACACCATGCTGGCAACGGATTCCGGCACTCCGCACATCGCCCCGGCTGATTTGCTGGCAGCGGCCGCTGCCCTGCCGGGCCTGGTCACGCGCCTCGGGGTCAGCGGGCTCAGCTGCATAGCTGCCGATGCCGCAGGTCCCCGGCTGGAGATCCATGCCCTGGGCCGCTCGGTGGGCGAGCCGGTCAATCCCTTGGAACTGCTGCTCAAGCTTCCGGAGGTTAGCCAAGCCTTATTGTGATGAGTTCATAATAAGTGCTTCAATGGAGCCATGACGGAGAACTTTGGCGGCCACGACGCATGGGCTGCTGCCCTGCGTGCCCACGGCCGCCGGGTGACCAAACAGCGGCTCGCCGTGCTGGCTGCCGTCGAACATCATCCGCATTCCCCCGCGGAGAGCATCCTGGCCGCCGCGCGTGCCGAGCTCCCCGAACTGACTGCACAGTCTGTGTACGTGGTCCTGGGTGACCTGACGGACCTGCACATGCTGCGCCGCTTCGAGCCGCCGCATTCGCCCGCCCTGTACGAGACGCGCGTCGGCGACAACCACCACCACGCCATCTGCATCAGCTGCGGCCGCGTTGAGGACGTCGAGTGCGCTGTCGGGCACGCCCCCTGCCTCACCCCGCACTGGGATGAAAACGCCAGGCCGATGACCATCCAGATTGCCGATGTGATGTACCAGGGCATCTGCCAGGACTGCCAGCAGTCCCAAAAACTTCCTTCTGAACGTCCCTCACAAGTAATCGAGTAATAGGAGAACAATTGACTGTCATTTCAACCACCCAGTCAGGTGCGCCGGTCACGTCCGACGCGCATTCCCAGGCCGTCGGCGCCGACGGTGCCATCATCCTCACTGATCACTACCTGATCGAAAAGCTTGCCCAGTTCAACCGGGAGCGGGTGCCGGAGCGTGTGGTGCATGCCAAGGGCGGCGGCGCGTTCGGTACGTTCAGGACCACCACGGATGTCTCCAAGTACACCAAGGCCGCGTTCCTGCAGCCCGGTGTTGAGACCGAGATGCTGATCCGGTTCTCCTCGGTCGCCGGTGAGGCCGGTTCCCCGGACACCTGGCGCGATCCCCGCGGTTTCGCCGTGAAGTTCTACACCTCCGAGGGCAACTACGACCTCGTGGGCAACAACACCCCGGTCTTCTTCATCCGCGACGGCATCAAGTTCCCGGACTTCATCCACTCCCAGAAGCGCCTCCCGGGCACGCACCTGCGCGACGCGGACATGCAGTGGGACTTCTGGACCCTGTCCCCCGAGTCCGCGCACCAGGTCACCTGGCTCATGGGCGACCGCGGCCTGCCGGCCTCCTGGCGGGAAATGCAGGGCTACGGCTCGCACACCTACCAGTGGATCAACGCCGAGGGCGAGCGTTTCTGGGTCAAGTACCACTTCAAGTCCAACCAGGGCGTCAAGTCCATCACCGGTGACCAGGCCGAAGAACTCGCCGGCTCGGACGCGGACTTCTACATCCGCGACCTCTCCGAAAACATCGCTGCCGGGAACTTCCCGTCCTGGGAACTGCACGTCCAGGTCATGCCCTACGAGGACGCCAAAACCTACCGGTTCAACCCGTTCGACCTCACCAAGGTCTGGCCGCACGCGGACTACCCGCTGATCCACGTCGGCACCATGGAACTGACCCGGAACCCGGAGAACTACTTCGCGCAGATCGAGCAGGCCACCTTCGCGCCCTCGAACTTCGTCCCGGGCATCGCCGCCTCACCGGACAAGATGCTGCAGGCCCGCATCTTCTCCTACGCCGATGCACACCGCTACCGCGTGGGCACCAACCACGCCCAGCTCCCCGTGAACCTGCCCAAAAACCAGGTCAACAACTACAGCCAGGACGGCGCCGGACGTTACCACTTCAACGCCCCGTCCGTTCCGGTCTACGCCCCCAACTCCGTGGGCGGCCCGGCCGCTCTTGAGCCGGCTTCCCCCGCCGGTGGCTGGGAGAACGACGGCGAGCTCACGCTGTCCGCGCACTCCCTGCACGCCGAGGACGGCGACTTCGGCCAGGCCGGCACCCTGTACCGCGAGGTGTTCGACGACGGCGCCAAGGCCCGTCTGCTCGACACCATCACCGGTGCTGTCGGCGGTGTGAAGACCCCCGAAATCAAAGAACGCGCCATCCAGTACTGGACCAACGTTGACGCCGAACTCGGCGCAAAGCTGCGCGCGAACCTGGGCGCGGCTCCCGCCGCCGACTCCGACGCCGAAGCAGCCAACAAAATCGGCTAATCCCTGTCCGGCCTTCGAGCCAGCACATCCGACACCCCGCCACGGTTATCCGTGGCGGGGTGTCCTGCGTTCCGGAGTTTTGCGTCCGCCGTCCAGCGTTCCGGGTGCGCTGCGTTCCGGGCACGTCACGTCGGAGATTTCCACATAGGTGCGGGCCGCTCTGGCTGGCGCTGCCTGTGATCCCTAGGATCACACCATGACTACTTTCCTAGGCATTCCCCCAGGGGCCTTCGCGTTCTATGCGGAGCTTGAGGACAACAACAACCGGGAGTGGTGGCTGGAGCACAAGGACAGCTACATCAGCCTGGTCCGGGATCCGCTCACGGCCCTGCTGGCGGAGCTGGAACCCCGGTTCGGCCCGGCGAAGATCTTCCGGCCCAACCGGGATGTCAGGTTCTCACCGGACAAGTCCCCCTACAAGACCGCGCAGGGAGCTTTCGCCTCGGCTCAGGAGGGTGTCGGGTACTACATCCAGGTCAGCGCAGACGGGCTCCTGGTGGGCGGCGGATACCACTCCCACACCCCGGCCCAGCTTGCACGCTTCCGGAACTCCGTCGACGCGTCCGGGACAGGCGAGTCCCTGCGGCAAATAGTTGACGGCGTAGCTGCTGCCGGCTTCGCGGTGGAGGGTGAGAAGCTCAAGACCGTGCCGCGTGGCTTTGACCGGGACCATCCGCGGGCTGAGCTGCTCAAGCATAAGTCGCTGTCCGCGGGCGTCGAGCTGGGCCAGCCTGAGTGGGCCGCAACGCCGGCTGCGGTACAGGAGATCGCGGCGCGTTGGGACAAGCTGCGGCCACTGGTGGAGTGGGTGGGCCGGCACGCGGCTCCGTGACGGGCCAAGGGTTAAGTTTGCCCGGCAGGTTTGCCCGCGGCAGGTTTGCCCGGCAGGCTTTCCCCGGTTGAGTTGCCCGGCTGCCTGGGTCAGGACAGCCGGGCGCTTACTGCTCAGGCCGTCGTCGAGCCGGACGCAGGCGTGCCTGCCACTGGAGTTCCTGCCGTCGACGCGCTGGCCGGGGAGCTGCTGGCAGCGGCTGGGCGGTGGCCCTTCTTGGCCAGCTGGATCTGCTCGTAGACGTGGTGCCGCAGCTCGGTGAACCGCGGCAGCGAACGGGTCTCCAACTGGTCGCGCCCCTCCGGGAGGTCAATCACGATGTCCTCCTGGATTACGGTCGGGGAGCTGGAGAGGATGATGACCCGCTCGCCAAGGTAGACGGATTCGTCGATGTCGTGGGTCACGAAGAGCACGGTCACGCCGAACTTCTTCCAGACCACCCGGATCAGGTCCTCCAGGTCCGCACGGGTCTGGGCGTCCACTGCGGCGAACGGTTCGTCCATCAGCAGGACTTCGGGCTGATAGGCGATGGCCCGGGCGATTGCCACGCGCTGCTGCATTCCGCCGGAGAGCTGCCAGGGATAGGACCGCGGAACGTGTGACAGGCCTACGGCCTCCAACGCTTCGTCGACGATCCGGTCACGCTCCGCCTTGTGCATGCCCTGGTTCTTCAGGGGCAGCTCCACATTGTCGCGGACCCGCATCCACGGGAACAGAGAGCGGCCGTATTCCTGGAACACCACTGCCATCTTCTTCGGCGGCCCCACCACGCGCTTTCCGTCCAGCAGCACTTCGCCTTCGGTCGGGGCCATCAGCCCGGAGATACATTTCAGGAGGGTGGTCTTACCGGAGCCTGACGGGCCCACCAGACAGGCCAGCTCGCCCGCACGGAGATCGAAAGTCAGGTTCCGGACGGCTTCGACGTCGCCGCCGTCGGTCTGGTAAACCTTCTTCAGGCCGCGGACGGAGAGCATCGGCTCCGGGCTTCCTTGAGTTGGGTCAGGCTGCATTTTCTACCTCTTTCTGGCCGTGGTACCAGCGCAGGATGTTCCGCTCGGCCCACTGGAAGATGAATGACATGGCCACGCCCAGCAGTCCGAGAACCACGATTCCGGACCACATTTCCGGGATGGCGAAGGACCGCTGGAACTGGACGATGGTGAAGCCCAGTCCGGAGGAAGAGGCAAACATTTCGGAGATGACCATCAGGATCAGCCCAAGGGACAATGACTGGCGCACGCCGGCCAGGATCTGCGGACTGGCGGACGGCAGCACCAGGTAACGGACCCGGGCCCAGCCACTGATCCCGTACGTGTGGGTGGAGTCGGAGAGCACCGGGTCAACAGCGCGGACACCTTCAATGGTGTTCAGCAGCACCGGCCAGACGCAGCCGGAGATGATGACAACCACCTTCATGGCGTCGGTGATGCCCATTAGCAGCATCAGGACCGGGACCAGGACAGGGGGCGGGACGGCCCGGAAGAATTCCAGCGTGGGCTCCAGCAGGGCCCGGAGCCACTTGATCGATCCGATCAGGACGCCGCCGACGACGCCGATGATGATGGCGGCAATGACGCCCACCAGGAGCCGTCCCAGGCTGGGCAGCACGTCGCTGAAGAAACGGTTCCCGAACCAGACTTCACCGAATGTTTCGACCAGGTTGGCAGGAGTGGGGACGAAGAAGTTGGGCTTCCCCAGCGTTGAAGCCCACCAGACCAGGACCAGCAGCACCGGCAGGCCCACTATGTAGCCGAGAGTCTTCAGACTTTTCACACGATCACCTCCGAACGGACGGACGGGTGCCAGGACAGCGTTTTCTTCTCGATGAACCGCATCAGCACGTTGATCAAAACGCCGATCAGGCCGGTGGCGAGGACCAGGGCGTACATGCCGGAGATGGCGCCGCCTGACTGCGCGAGGGCGATTTCGCGGCCAAGACCCGGCGAGCCGATCACCAGCTCCGCCGTGATGGCCAGGACCAGCGCCACCGTTGCCGCAAGCCGGACGCCGGTCATCAGGTAGGGCAGTGCCGTGGGGAAAACGACGTAGCGGATCCGGGCCATCCGACCCAGGCCGTACGTCTTGGCGGTGTTGTTGGCCACCATGTCCACATCGGCCACACCGTAGAGGACCTGGATCAGGACCTGCCAGAAGGCTGCGTAGGTAATCAGCATCAGGGAGGACTCGATCTTCACGCCGAAGAGCAGCACGGCGAGCGGAATCAGTGCCACGGACGGGATGGGGCGCAGGAATTCAACCGTGGAGTTGGTGGCCTTCCGGAGGAAGTCGCTGGAGCCGATGATGAAGCCGGCCAGCACCGCCAGGGCGACAGCGATGACCAGGCCAAAGAACCAGGCTTTCATGGTCTCGCCAACCGAAACCCAGAAAGCGGTGAGCCCGAAATCGACAGCCAGGGCGGCGATGACCTCGCTGGCCGGCGGCAGATACCGCTGATCGATAAGTCCAAGCCGGGGGATAAGTTCCCACGTAACCAGGAACCCGATGATCCCCGCGACGCCGAGCAGTTGCCTGGTTGGAATCCCGCTGGGCTTCCTGCGGCGCCGCTCCACGCCGGGTGCGGCGCCACCGGAGGTTGGTGTTTTCAGTCTCACGGGAGGAGATCGTCCGCGCTCGGCGCCTTGGTCAGCGTGCCGTACTTGGCGGCGGCCTCACCCAGGGTCTTGAAGGCATCCTTGTTGAACTCAACGCGGTAGCGCGGCAGGATCATCTTCGCGCGGGTTGCCTCGTCGATCTTGGTATAGGTGCCCACGATGTCGCGGACTTCCTGCGGGTGTGCCTGGGAGTACTCCAGGGACTTGTTCATCGCGCGGGTGAATTTCGCCGTCAGCTCCGCTTTGCCCGCGATGGTATCCGCCTTGGTGAAGTAGCCGGCGATGTCCAGTTCGGGGCTCATCTCCACGAAGTTCGAGGAGACGATCGTTCCGCCTTCAGCTACTGCCTTGGACAGGAAGGGCTCGAGGATCCACGCTGCCTCCACCTGCTTGTTGGCCAGGGCGGCCGGTGCGTCCGGGAAAGCAACCTCAACGAACTTCACGCCGCTGGGATTGCCGCCGTCCTTTTCGATGACCGATTTGATCGTGGTGTCGCCGATATTGGACAGGTTGTTTACGGAAACGGTCTTCCCCGCAAGATCCTTCGCTGACTTGATGCCCGATCCGGCAGGGACGACGACGCCGCCAATGTCCTTGCCCTTTTCTCCGGTGGTGGAGGCGCCGTTGGCGACGAACTTCAGGTCCAGACCCTTGTCCTTGGCGACCATGACTGAAATGAGGTTCGAGAAGGCGAAGTCGAAGCTGCCGCTGACAATCCCCGGGACGATCGCTGCGCCGCCGGTGGCCGTCTGGATATCAAGCTGCAGTCCCTCATCCTTGAAGAAGCCCTGCTTGGCGCCCAGAAAGATCGGCGCGCAGTCCACGATCGGAATGACGCCGACGCTGACCTTCGTAAGCGTCGCGTCGCCCGTGGCCGCGCCGGAACCCGTGCCGCCGCCGGTGGAACTTGGCGAACCACTTCCGCAGGCGGCAAGGCCGAAGACCGATGCAGCGGCCAGGGCTGCGAAAATACGACGTTTCATGTTCACTCCTATGTGCACATGGCGCGGGCCTAAGCTCACCCTACGCCCGGTTGTTCGAGATTCGAACAGGCGTTCGAATTTAAGTTTGAACCAACTCTAATGTGAGGTCAACCACACGAATCACATTGTTACAGCTCCCAGACGGCGGTGTCAGTAAGTGTTACCTAACGGGCGCGCCGTGCACACAAAGAAGGGCAACTACTGCAACGCGGGGTCACTCCGCGCCCGATTCCGGGGAAGGATCGGGCGCGGAGT
>NZ_JBPZHC010000025.1:0-22548 GCF_051857465.1 Pseudarthrobacter cremeus
TTGCAGAAGAACGTGCTGAACCGGAAACGATGGGAAACCCGCCAAGAATTACGCTTGGCCATCACCACCTGGATCGAGCGAACCTACCACCGCCGGCGACGGCAAAAAGCCCTCGGTAAACTACCCCCGATCGAGTTTGAGACAATCAACAACATGGCGCTAGCCGCCTAAAAACTATCAACCCCACGAGTCAACCAAAACGTGGGCAGTCCCGAACTCGCACCTGCATCAGGAGATTGAGGGTCACTCATCGAACGGTACACCCGCGTGCTTAAAGGCCCAATTTCCAGGCGAGAAGCTTTGGGTGAATACACCATCAACAACCCCGTCCTTGCCTAGATTGCTCTCCCGGTCTCGGTGTAACACAATCTTGAACTTCAGAGACTTGACGGCATGCAAGACTTCAAGTGCCACGTCTACTTCCAGTTCGTCAGCGCTTCCGAAAAGAGCAGCGTGCTCGGGTTGCATATCCCGCACGGTCAGCCCTAGTGGCACTGCACGAGGTGCGTCGAGGATGATGCCATCACTCGGCCTCTTGAATCTAAAGTGTGATGGGCCCGTGGGAACGCTGGCTTCCTCCCCCGGAGGTGAAACGGCCAGATCAAACTCATCGCTACCTATGGTTAGTTGGCCCCTCATTCCGTGTGCAGGCAGAGTAATGATGCGGTCCCCGTTATGCTCCACGTACAGACGCAATTGTCCACCAACGTGCATCCGCTCGCTGCTGCCACCTTTAGCAGCCGGATAGTAATCAGCGCGAAGATACGCATCCAGAACTAGAACTTGGGGCAGGCGAACTGCCGGTATGAGCATGCGAAGCAACTCGTCACGCCGGGCGCTTCTGGTGCCGGTGCCCTCACGCATCGGCACTTCCAGCACCTGGTTGCCCTTCCCAACTTTCACGACGTAGGGCGCCCGATCAGAAGCCACCGCAACGGCAACTACATGCTCTCCGCCTTCGCCTATCTGTACGTTGAGGTGGCGGATTAGCTCGGGCGGCGTGTGATCAAACTGGGGAACAATCTGGTTCCACCAGTCCAGGATGTCCGTGTCCGATACATCGTGAACTGCGCCCGTCTTCTCATCGATACCGATGATGTAAATGACTGGATCACCACCCGCGCGGTTCAAGCTTCCTGCTAGCTGGCGTGCCTTGTGTTCCTGCGGCCAGGACCGCTTACATTCGATGAGGTCGTCTTCCACATGCTGACCATCACGTATCCGATCTACTGCAGTAATAACTCTGGCTTCAAGGTCGATGGCGCGCATGGGATCAACGCTATCGAACGGAACGGACGAACCGGCCGCAGACGTTGACCGTGGTATGTCCTAGATTTGACGCCTCGTCAAGGAAGAGGACACCCCGCTGAGCGCATGAGTCGAAGCCGGGACCTGGCAGACCTGAGCCGAGTCCACGATCGTGGTGGCGACCGAGTCGTGCGAGCTCAAGCAAGACGGCCGCTTCAGCAGGTGGACTTGGGCTGGAGAGAGCGGCACGCCGCAGAATCAACCGACAGCTGCCACATCCGCGGCCTGGGTCGCCGACGTCCCGCGTTGGCGGACGGATGATGCGCAGGCATCAGCTTTGCGGGCACCGACGGCCCCCAGAAGGAGACCGCGAACGCCAGCCGGCCTACCTTGAGGGTCCCCATGCACCACAACTGCTTAACACATCTGGTTGTCAGAACAGGAGCAGCCTTCCCGGCGACACTGAATGCAACTTATGTTTCAGTTCGATGTGAAGCTCCAAGTCCAATTCCTGAGGATCTGTGCAGACATTTGGAGCGGGCGAGCAGGCAGGCCACATTCGAACGTATGTTCTATAGTTGTCCTCGTGATCAAGTCCGGCTCCCCTGAAGATGTTGAGCGCATGATCGCTCGTATGGAGGCTGAGGCAAGCCGGCCCATAGATGACCCTGCACCTATCCGGGAATTCCCGAAGTTCGGGTGTCCACTGGTCTACGTCGGCGGTATCTATGGCAAAGCTGTCGGGTGGACGCACAAGTACGGTCTTATCGAATGGCTGGATTCTTCCGGCAAATACCACATGGGGTGGGCGCAGTCCTCGAGCATCAAACGTGTGCAGCCGGAAGAGTGGAAGGGCAGTAGCAGGCTATAAGTGAACTGGTCGACGCCTGAGCGCACGCAGGACGGCCTGGCCCCCAAGAGGACCAGACCGGACACCACTTCATTTTGGCTGTAACGGACCGGAACAACGCCACCCCTGTTCAGGAGCTAACGTCCGGACCAGCAGTCACAGGCTTATCTCATTCCGCGCCGGCCCGCCTAAAGGGGGCACTGCCACCGGCCCCTTCGTGGCGATGCTGTAGGCGGGTTGGGCTGCTTCAGGAGCCGCCTGCAGACCGGCTCCCATTGCAGCTTCTGGACCAGCCGCGGCACGTGGAGAACGGTGGTAAGCAGCCGTGCCAAAGCGGAGGTCAGGGCCGATGGTTTCAGCCACAATGCGGCGCGCTTCGCGCTTCTCCCCGTCCTTTTCGAAGGCACGGAACTCGAGTTCACCCGACACCGTCACGGGGTCGCCCTTCTTCAAGGAGTTCGAAGCATTCTCTGCGAGCGCCCGGAACGCCGAGACATTGTGGAAAACAGGCTCTCCGTCCTGCCATGAGCCATCTGCTCCCTGAATCCGCTGGTTCACAGCAACCCGGAGTTTGGCGTGTGCGACACCGGACTCCCCATACGTGAGCTCGGGGTCCGCAACGAGATTGCCAACAATGTTGACCGGAATCTTTGTGCTCATATCTTCTGCCCTTTCATTCGTAGACGGGGCTCTCCCGTCTAACAGTTGGTGGATGCTCTATGGGCCCGAGATCTCCAGCCCTCGCGACGGCGCACCCTGCTGCTCCATGCCCGCATAGGTCTCCTGGCCATGGACCCTAGGAGCAGCTTCAGCCGCAGGGACCTTTCCACCGGTACCCGGAGGATCAGTTACTTCAAGAATCTCTTTGCTGGCCTCCGTGACCCGGCCCAGGACTGACTTCGCTATGTCCACGCGGGAAGGAGGCTGCCCGCGAGAGGAGTCGTTATTCGAAGCTGAATGCTCAGCCTCAATGACTGCGTCAGCCCAGCCAGACAGGTAGCTTGCAGACTGCGGGCCCCGGTCGATTCCATGAGCCTTGAGGATCGTGTACGCCACAGATTCGGCCTCTACTTCGGCAAGGCCGCGGTGGTCAACGCTGCTTCCATACAGCTTTCCCACTTTGTCGTCGGGCCCGTGCAGCAGGACATGGCCGAGCTCGTGTGCCAGGACGGCGACGCGCTCCTCTGCGTTGAGCCAGCCGCCCACTTGAACGTGGCGCTGTGCGAAGTCAGTGAAGCCGCTCGTCAGCCCGAACTGCGCATCGGTGACCTGGATCGAGAAGCCGTGCGTGCGGGCAACACGAGCCAGCGACTTCCATAGGTGCGGCGCGTCGAAGGTCGGGGCATCACTCGGCCTGGGAACCAGCAGCGGAGTTCCCTGGGTCTGCGAAACGTCGAAGACTGCCTGGCCGCGCCAACCCGTGATGAGGGTCTTCTTCCCCTCGTCGATAGCGCCCTTAGGAAGTTTGTCGCCGAGAGGAATGCGCTGGCGCGTACCGTCGGGCAGCAGCATCTGCTGCACGCGGGCAGTCCGAGGTGCAATGACCCACAGGGCTTGCTCGCCACGGAGGACAGTGCGGCCGTGTCGTTCCCATTCCTTGTACCCTGCGACGAGCGTCGGCTCGTCCGTGCCCCGCTGCGCCATCTGCATCATGAGCAAAGCGACGTTGCCACCTGAGTACCGCCACAAATTGGCTGAGGCATCAAGCAGAACCTGCCAATGTGAAGGTGACTCGACCGCCTCCTCCAGGATCGAGTGCAGGCCATCCATCAATGAGGCGATTCGCTCCTCGGGCGGCATACGGCGAGCGCCGACGCCGGCTTCCGGAGAGCTCTGGTCAGGCAAAGTGCTAGATGGAACTTCAGGTGTAGCGGCCACGACAGCCACCCTTCATGCTTCTTGGACCGCAGCAACGCTGCGCAGACACCTGTTCATGGTTAAGCACCTCAAGAGCGACATGACTCAGAAGTCAGCAACCAGTTGATGAGCAGCCTTCCGCCACTCAACAAAGTCAGGGTCATCACCAGACAGGATTCGAGGCGCAGGCTCCTTGTGTGCCTGCAGCCCAACGCATCCGGCAGTCCTGGTATGCATCCGCAAGCGTTCGACGGCGTGCGGGAGCCTTTCGTGAAAGGCAAGCGGGCCGAAGCCCGGGTCATCTTGGGTGTAGGAGGCAAGCTCAGCGCGGTGAAGCGCATACAACTCAGCCACAATCTCGGGGTGACGCCACCAGCAGTCGGGAACGACCGACGTCGTCAGTTGATAAGTCGAGACAAGCCATCTCACCCATGAGAAAAGAGCGCCCCAGCTTTCCTGGGACTGCTCCGGCGTCATGTCCCGCCAACGGCGGGTCACGCTCTTGGAAGCCGCTGAAGCACCAAAAGCGGATCGAAACAGCTGCGCGGTGATCTCGTCGTCCCCGAAGGAGCCCGCGGATGGGACATCGAACTCCTCGGTCTCGTCATGGCTGCGCATCCGGCGGCCCTTCTGTCTTACGCTGACGCTCCCTGTGCCCGTCGGCCAAGATGTGCTCCATTTCTGCCTTCAAGCGGCGCAGCTCCCCTGCGTCCTTACGCTTGTGCCACTCGAGTAGGTCAAGCAGGATCGGTCGAGTCCGCCGCCCAAGCATCAAAGCCGTGCCGGCAGGCAGGCGCCGGATCTCGTCCAGGGCGATCACTGGGCTTTCGCGTATCTGCTCGCCGTCCTGCCTGCCAGCGGAAGACCAGGACCGCGTGGTGAGGGTGAGGCTCCTCTCTCCCAGCAACCCGGCAAGGGAGCGAAGATCGCGTTCATCGGATCCGCCTCCAAATATCACCTTGATGATCGCCGAGTCCCAAATAGTCGATGCCTCGTCAATGGACCAGCCCGAGCGGGCCTGGGATAGGGACTGCAGAACAACCAGTGTTGAGATCCCAATTCCACCGCCGTCGGACAGCGCCACAGGCAGCCCGGGCCATGGGGCGAGGTTCGCAATCTCGTCCAGTACTAGGGAAAGCGGTGGCTCAAGCCGCCCGCCTGGTGACACAAAGGCCATCTCACGGGCTGCATTGTCAATGTCATCGATCAGGGCCGATAGATAAGACCCGGCAGCTGCTGCCCCCGCCCGAGTGCCGATGAGATACAGAGTCCCCCGTTCCCGGATGAAGGCTTTCGGATCGAACTCTTCGGATGCGTCCTGGGGATTCAGCGCGGCCAGCACCTTGGGCGATGAGAGAGGTGCCACCGCCGCCGAAACGCCGATCCACGAGTTAGAAGTATTCCGCGGATCGTCCTCCAGGATCCCCATTAGGTCTGCCTGCCAACCCAGCGCCGCCCCAGGGCTGCCCAGAACCTCGAGCGCCTCCCGCGCCAATACCGGGCTGGATGACCAGCGCCGGAATGCCGCCACTCCCTCGCCGCACAGCGCCGCTGCATGCAGCAAGCACTGAAGAACTATCAGCGAGCGCTTCTGCCACGCTGCGTTCTCCCCTTTCATCTCGGTGTCCGCGGTAATGACCAATGCCCGCCGGGTCGCGATGTCCGGGTCTTCACAGCCGCGCACAGGCGACCAACGAAGCGACGTCGGAATCCCCGACATACCCTGCGGGTCAAAGACTGTCACCGGTCGCCCACCGGAGGCCCGCGCCCTCATCGTCACCACCAAGTTGTCAGCTCGCGTGGATGTCGTGACGACGGCACCGGGAGCATCAAGAATGGCGTTGATGACGACGTACAAGCCCTTGCCGGATCGCGGCGCACCTTGGATGACCATCGATTCCTCCGTGGAGACATGAACGGTGACGCCCCGGGAGCGGCCCAGCGTCCACGAGACGTCCTGCACAGTAGGGTTCACAAGTCCGGGCCGGGTGAACTTCCCCCGTTTCCGCACGGCTCTCGCCCCAAAGTCGTGAAGAATCTCCGCACGGCGGGCAACGCCGTCGCGGTTCAGGATGTCTTGGCGCAGCCAACCCCCCGATTGCTTCCATCGCCGCCAAAGGCCCACCGCACCGACGGCGAGCGCAGCCACCAGCAGTAGAGCCGGGGCGAGAACCCACCAGACGCTGTCTGTGCCAAACACACAATCAGCCCGGCGAACAATGATCCATTCCATTCTGTTGGCGATGAGTCCGACGGCGGCGGCAGGGTTGAAGGGCGGCGGCGGCATGGTGCCGCACTGCCAAGAGCCGGCCACGTGCGCTGCTGCCTGCACCACTGCGCAAAGACTTATGTAGGCTGCAGCGGCGACAAGCCCAGCGGTAACCAAAGGGTTGTCGCTTGCAGCCCGTGCGCTGCCCGGCCTCCTCACAGCATCCTGTCGTCTGTCCCGAAAACAGCAAGCTCGTCAGTGGTCACCCGGTTGGCAACGATGAAGGAGCGGTTGCCCACTTTCCAAAGCCCGACGCCCTTCGGAAGGTTCTCAACGTGCTCGCATTCAGCTTCGGTCAGGCCGAGCGCTTCCTTGGTCAGGCGCATCGCGTCGTGTTTCTGGCGGTAAATGACCCGCGTATCAGCTTCAGTCAGCAGGCCCAGGGCTTTCTGTCTGTGTCCACTGGTGCTGTCACCGATCTCGTTGAGGTCGGCGACCTTGTGCATGATGAGCAGGTTTGCGATCCCGTAGGTTCGGGCGAGCCGCCACTGCTCGCTCATCTTTGCCAACATGTACGGATCTGCGAGCATCCGCCACCCCTCGTCGTACACGACAAGCCGTTTTCCGCCGTCGGGATTGGTAATTGCGGCTTCCAGCCATGTGGCGCCGCAGGCCGCGGCCAGCGAAAGGGCCTGCTCGGACGCTCCGATCAGTGCTGAGGTATCCATCACCATCATGGGTGCGTCAGCGTCGAAGGCCACAGTGGATGGCGCATCGAACATGCCCTCGAGATCACCGGACACGGTACGTCGCAGGGAATGGCTGACGGCGGTTGCTCCGTCTGAGCCGACTAGGGCGGTCATCTCCTTCGACGGCTTGAGGAGGTGGTCCAGCACCATTGGCAGGGTTGGGTTTGTGTTTTCGGCCATGGTTTCCATTAGGGCGATGTCCAGGGCTGTGTGCTCCACTGGGCGAAGGGGCGTGCCCTGCCGCATGAGCGAGACCAAGGCCCCAAGGAGATACCGACGCCGTTGCCTCACCACCGCTTGCCACTGGGCCTCGGTAAGGGCAGTGGAACGGGGACCGGCGTCGAGGGGATTCACCCTTGCAGGGCGACCCGGGCCTATGGAAATGACCTTGCCGCCAACAGCCTCCGCTACTGCAACCCACTCGCCCTTGGGATCAGACGCGACGGCTGCCTTTCGCCCTAGGGTGATTGACCGCGTCACGAGCGACTTGCCGCACATGGACTTGCCGGTGCCGACTGTCCCAATAACAACAATGGAAGGCCCGCTGATGATCCCCTTGTCGTACAGGATCCATGGATCGTAAGAGAAAGCCCCGGATCCGAACACGTCGGTGCCGATGTAGGTTCCCTCGTGCCCCAGCCCCGACTCAGTAAGGAATGGGTAGGCGGCCGCAAACGTCATGGTCGAAGCCCGGTGGGGCGCGGGCCGCAAGCGATGTGGACCCCGCAGGGAGTTCGGCTCGTTGCTCCCCCAGTCACCCGCGAGGCGAAAGCCCTGGGGGCCGTGCCGGGTGTCCCCTACCGCGGCACTCGCCCACCTTGCAGCGGGTGGTGCGGGCCGCCGTCGTGCTTTCCGTTCCGTTCGGTTTTTTCCGGACGGTAGGTACTCGAAGCTCATTGATGCCTGCTTCAACGCAGTCCCCTTCCAAGCGGCAGACCACCGGCAACAAACGCGGCCCATTGCTGTCCGTAGAGAAGCCGAAGCTCAACAAAAGCTCCGGCCGCAGCGGACTCAAGTTCCTGGCGATGCCTTGCCAGGTCCTCCAGCGTGGTCGCCGTGACGGTGATGTAGGCAGCCGGGCGGACGTCACCATGGCCGGCGACGATCTCTTCCTCCCTCTGGATTACTTCTTCTTCCTCGGCCTTTTGCTCACGGGTAAGTGGCCTGTCGAAGCGGGCGTTGATGCGGCGGCGAGTCTCATGTGCCTCCTGTGCGGAGCGGATGTCACGGAGGGCTTCTGCGGTAGGCACTGCCCGTATGACTTCCGTGAACGTGTGCCGGAATTCGCCCACGTAGATCAGCGGGTGCAGGAAGCCCGGGAACACTTTCTGGCGCGGCCATTCAGCAATCCAGAAAGTCTGATGAAAACCGGTGTCCGTCCGCAGGTACGTCCAGTGTTCCACAACGGCCATCGGGCCATGGCGGTGGAGGGTGTCCATCTCCTCATTTGCCTGCTCGTCCGACGGCGAGGCTGCCGCCACCGACGCTTTGGCAGCCGGCAAAGCAGCCGGGTCGAATGCGCCACGAATGATCCCCAGCAATCCCGGTTCCCCAATCCACTCCTCTACCTTCACGCTGTGGGTACCGAGCGACGTTTTCATTGCCTCGACTTCCAGCCGCAGGACGCGCTCCAGGCCTACCCGTCCCCCGCCCGACTCCTTGATCCGCCGTCGAGCCTTGCTTGTGTCCAGGACAACGGCTACCAGGAGCTCATGGCTCATGGTTGCCCCCGCCGCCCCCAGCAAGTCCTCATAGGCGCGTTGTCCCCACGCATTCTTCTCTCCGGTTTGGGCCGTGACGGCGTTGTCCTTGTAGAACTCCCAGAGCGCCGACGACGGATAGGGCACGGTGTAATCCTGGACCGCGACCCTGGCCACGCCTGGCCGCTGGGCCATGCCGGCTTGCACACGCGACCAGGCTTGGACCGCCCATGCTTTATCGTCTGCGTCCAAGAGTGCAAAAGACCTCGTGCTGCAGCGCAACACCGCGATTGCCTCCCTCCCGTGGCGGTCCACCAAGAAGCATTCACCGCGGGCAGTTGTCCGAATCTCCAGATTGCCTAGACCACCCGGGAGGGCGATCCGCCCGGCAAGCTGTGGAGTTGCGGGCTTTGCGAGGAAACGCGTCTGGCCTGCTGCCACCCGGTAAAAGAACACAATGAGTTGTTTCGCCCATACCGGATAAGGGATGCGGGAATACTGGAGGAGCCCAAGCAGCATAAGTCCAAGCCACAGGGGGCCGGAGGAGAACAGGCCGACCGGCCCACTGCTCGCGGAAGCCACGATGGCAACAGCCCCTCCCCCTACGACGATCAGCAACTGGTACCACTTCAGACCGAGGAAGAACCCTCGGCGCTCGTATCTAGGGAATTTGACGGCCTCAAGGGCGCGCGCATCTTCAGACATGTGGGGTACCTCCGTTCGGAGGGTCAATTATTGGCGGACGGGGTTTCGGAGGCCGCACTCTCGAAGGGGCAGGTGCGCTCGCTTCGGGCTGCGCTCGCCGTTCGGTATCTCCGAGTGGACCCTGCCGGGCGGATGCCGGGGCGGTACTGGTGTTTTCGTGAGGGTCTATGCGCACTAAGCCCTGCTGCGACCTCAGGGTGTTCCGGCCTCCGGTAGAGGGCGCGGTTCTCAGGGCCAACTGGCTCCCGTCACCCTGGGGCGACGGCACGCCGGACCGGACAGCGGGTGCCAGCACTTGTGTCGGGAAGAGGTTACGGCTTGAGCTGACTGGCCGGGTCATGGCCGAACGATTCACCAAGCCAGCAAGAGTTAGGCGACCACCTGTCTGCCGACTGATTTGGCGAGCCGCCACGCTGCTGCTCCGCGACAGGACGTGGCCGCCACCGGCCGTTTGGGCCGCTGCCGCAAGTTCCCCACCCGCGAAGCTAACCAAGCGCAAGGCCATCAAGGGCGCGCCGCAGGCAAGGGCCATACCCACCGTTCCGGCTGCCAAGCCGGCAAAGGACTTTGACTCCGCAAAGAGCTTCACTGCAACGGCCAATACCGTTGCGGCTAAGGGTTTTGCCAACACCAGGGCAATGACCACCTCGCACCAGCGGCGTGCCCAGGACTTGGTCTTGTCCCAGGGCAGAAGCATCAGGGCCACCGGCGCGACGGCCGCCAAGACGACGAGTGCAAAGGAGCGGAAGATCATTGAGCACATCAGGATGAAGGCAAGAATCCACACGACAATGACTGCCATCACCGTAACGACGACGGCGCCGGCTGGGCCCCCTGTCGTTCCAGGCGCAAGCGAGACCAAGTTCCATTCCCGACCACTTCCTTCTGGTGCCCGTTCAAATCCGAAAAGCCTCATGAACACGAGGTAAGGGTCCGAACCGATGGATTCGAGCAGCGCGGCTGAGGCTAAGTCACTCGCCCGCGTCAGTTGCCGGACGAGATACACGGCAGCCCCGACGAGTGGGATGGCGGCAGCTCCGCCGAGCAGCGCGCGGCCGATGCGTCTCGGCTGCTGACTGACCAGGCCCGACAGGACCTGGAGGATCATCACGACGACGAGCGGCGTCATCATGACGACCACCCACCAGCTCGTTAGGCCTTTGATGGAGAGCCATTGGGAGTCATCGACGTTCGACACGGTGAAGGCGCCAGTAATGAAGGCCCAAAGCCAGGACGCCATGCTTTGGAGGATGTTGGCGAAGAGAGACGTGACTGCGCCAAACGCGTTGTCGTTCGCTTGTGAAACCAAACCGCAGCCGGGCGGCCACCATCCATTGAGATCGCACTCAACAGGCATGAGTTAAAACCCGAGAGGAAAGGCTGTCTGCGACCAGAGGATGTAGCCGTTGATGCCGCCGAGTATGGCAGCGACGGGGCCCGTCCAAAGGAGGATCACGCCACCTCCGGAGGCAAGGCGTGATGATTGGCTAAGTTTGCCGGCCAGCAGCATCGCGGCACCGATGATGGCCACGATGGCAATGATGATGAAGGCGCCGACCAGGATGCCGCCGCCGATCTGTTTGAGCGATTCCAGGAAAGGAAAGCTTGCGTTCGGGGTAATCCCCGGGTCCACCGCTGCAAAAAACATTGGTGCTCCGTCCGTTGTGTTCCATGGTGTGAGCAGAAGAGCTCACGGGTTCATGGAAGTTGCGGGACGGAGCGACATGACTTCACTAGCGGTCAACCTCTCACAAGCTGCAAGAGCAGCAGGTGTGCAATGACTCCGGACAGGAAAGAGACAGGGGCTTGGTAGCGAGCAGTCCGTTGAAAGGTCATCTTGTATCTGAGGCCTAGGATGATCCCGTTGCCCTCAGCCCGCTACAAGGACAGATTCACGGTTGAAATGATAGCCTTCCAACCGTCGGCCTCACGGAATGGCTGTTCCGGAGCTGGACCAGGTGTCATGAACTCCGGGGCCACAGTGGGTTCAAATCCCACCGTCACCGCCAATGAGAAAGGCCCCGGTTCCCTTGAAAACAAGGGAACCGGGGCCTTTTGCTTTGCCAGGACTGGGCGATCTGACAAGACTTCTGGCAAAGGCCGGAACGGGAACGCTGCCGGCGTCAGCCGCCACGCCGCGCGTCCCGGATCTGTTGCTCGCACCTTGTTCATCGCGGCCGGGCCAGAGATGAGATCGGCGACAGGCCTGTTCGGGCGCTCAGTAAACGTCGAGTCGTCCCCACTCATGCACATGTTCCACGAGGTACCCGGCCATCTCATCATGGGCGAGAGTCGGGTGCTCCTTTATCATCGCGTCCACGATGGCTACCGGGTCGTCGGCCAAGTACTGGTAGCAGATCACCAGACGGAGTGCCGCCCGCAGCTGCCCCGCATTCACGCAGATCCGTACAGCGCCCGGCAGCTTCTGGCACAGATCCGGGTCGACCACCATAATCGACCAAAGGCTCTGCCCGACGCCACCGCGCTGCCAATCCGAGCCGCCGCGTCCATCGTCTCCACCGCGTTCACAAGCGTCGCCAGCTCGTCAGCGGACCACCGCAGGGCCGCACGCACCTCATTCTCGATGAGTCGAGGAATCCAGTTCCGCTGCGTCCGGAAGATGTCGGGATGTGGGGTGGCGTGTGCCAGCACGGCGATCCCGAGCAGGCTCCGGCCCGTCATCCACGGGAGCAGCCGTCGCAAGAGGATCAGCGGCCGTAAATTGCGACGGCCGAGCGTCCAGCAGTTGAAGATGCCGCGCCGTCGAAGGTCGTCGTCGGAGTCGACCAGGAGCAAGTGGGCCGACTCGGCGGTCGCGGCGAGGTAGGCCTCCACCCCGTTCAGGAAGCGAACGAAACTGGCGTCATCGAGCACTTCCGTGACGACCACTTCGGCCGCCTCATCGGACTGCGGCGGCCGCTGAACCCGTCGATTTGAACACTGCTGCGGGCGACTTCAGAGAGGTTGATCCAGCTGATCGCAGCGGTGTCTGGATCGTGCACCATGCCGATGATGGGAACGGTCGACGAACGCCAATACTGCCAGTCCGTCGGCGTCGCCGGAATGACCCACTGACCATGCCTATGGAAGGTCTTTCCCCCTTTGACCTGCACACCGATGATGCCGCCCGTAATTTCGGAGTCCTGGGTCACATCAACGTTGAGATCGCGGCCGTAGTCGCGGCGGCCGTCGACTTCGTCGACGACCAGGTCATGGCGCTCCAGCAGTGCGCGCACCGCATTGATGCCACCCCTTTCGGAGCGGTGGCCTGCTCGGAGGCGCTTCCGCGCGGGTCCGGTCATCTCCACACGATCAGGATATGCCGCAGGACGTGCTGCGCAGACGGCCGGAAAGCGCGTCATGCGGTCCGGGCCGCAGTCTCGCCGCTCTTCCCTAGACGGCGAGCGGATTGGCACAGTGATTAGACGGGAAAATGGAGGCCAAGGTTTGCGCTATATGTGAGCCATGTGGCGCGTCCAAGCCGCCTCGTTGGCCCCGCTGACAGGGACGAGCAGCCATGCAATCCGGTCTGCCAAAGACAGCGTGCGGACGAACTGCTCCCGCAAGCGAGGAACCCCGTTCGAAACCTGAGCGCAGCCAGCGTTGAAACCGCTTCCTCCAAGCCCTTCGCGTTCCGCAGCGAGCCGCCGCCCGTTCGAGGATCGTCCGAGATTCGCCTGCGCCGCTACCCCAAACGTCGCGGCTTACGGGGCCCATAATCAAATGCGCATCGTGCTCCCACCCCGAGCCTCAGGGCTCGGAGTAGGTCACGCGTTCGACGCCCCTGAGGATGGCGTGGGCGGGCTCGTGCCTAATCCAGCCGATGCCGTCCCAGAACTTCCTCGATTCGACGCCGTCGTTCAGGGCAGTCAGGCGCGGCAGCGGGTTCTGATTCCGGATGGCTTGAACGGCCGCGCGGCCGATGCCCTTGCGGCGCATAGAGACGGCGACTTCGAACGCGAGGATGTCGAGCTGCCCGTGCGGAAGGTCACCGAGGACAGTGTCAGCGCGGGGACCTGTCATGACGTACTTGCACCGCGCGACTTCTCGTTCGCGAAGCACGATAGCCACCCAGTGGTCCTCAGTCGATGGCTCACTCTCGTACTTGTCCCGCCACCACGGCATCTCAAAGTCGGAAGAGTCCTCGTAGGCGGAGTACCAGTACCTGCGCTTGCGCACGGGCATCCTGCTGACGATCTGGAGGCTCTCGGCATTGCTCATTGAGCGACTGTAACCGATCCAGTGCCGAGCGCATCGAGCCGACTGCGGCCTCTCGTACAGCCCTACGCCCCTTCGGCCCACGGCTGAGCTTGTTCCTTGTTGTGGAGCTCAACGCTTGTCACGAGGGGGATGCCGCGCTGGCCAGCCATGCGTCGGAGTGGAGGGCGTTTGTATTGCCCGGACATGTAAAGTTCATGCGAGTTCCGGTCGCAGACCTTCAATATGGATACGACGGACTGGAGGACTCCCCGCGCAACGATGCCCGAAAGCTATCGGTCCCCGTGCAGAATGTTCCGGTCGGATCGTCGAAGGAGCGCAGCTAGGCCGGTCCGCGTCCGGTCGCCCGCCGTTGGACTGCCGGACGTGGGTGCTGGCGGGAGTATTGGAAGGACTTTCACCACCTCTGAGGTGTGCCGGGCTGCGGAACGCACTCGCTGCATCAGCACACTCCCAGATACCCTTCGAAGATGAGCGAAGAGCCTGACGACACGGTTGAGCCGGCCGACGAGGTAGAGCTGATGCGAGACGGGGAGAACCTCCTCGTCGTCGGAAGCAGCAAACGTGCTGTAGAGGGGTTCATGCGCTCGGCTGGCCTGCTGGAACGTGCCAGGGTGATCACCTCCCAGCAGCTCGTGCCGATACTCCGCACTGCCTCAGAAGTGACCCAAACAATCGCGGACGAAGTCGCGGAATCGGGGTTGTGGGTCAAACTCACTGAGGAGTCGGCCCAGGCGATCAAGGAGTTCGGGCTCACTGAGACCGACGTCCCCGGCGTGGCCTACGCAATGGCGGGCCGCCCCGGCGACATCAAGCAGTGGCTGAAGATCAGCACCTCGACAGGTGCAAGGCTCACGAACCCCGGTATGCTCTCCGGCGTCGCCGGCGGGCTTGCGCAGGCTGCTAGCCAAGCCGAGGCCGAGCAGCTGCGGGCTCTGCTGGAGTCCTTGGACGCAAAGATCGATAAAGTGCTCCGCGGCCAGCGCGACGAGGTTCTCGGTCCTCTGAGGGGAGTTGAGCGGCATCTCCGCTCCGCTCAGACGTTCCTGCGGATTCAGGGCGAGGTCGACACACAGGAGTGGGACAAGATCGCCGGCGCTCCGCAGAGGATCCGGGAGATCCAGTCCACGGCGGTCGAGAAGCTGCGCGGCGTCGCTGCAGACATGGAGCAGCACAAGCGCGTCGGAGACCTCGACGCCCACCTGCCGGAGTTGAAGAAGCAGGTCGAGCTGTGGGTTGGAGTGATCGCGCGCTGCTTCACCGCCCTGGACGAGTTCTCTGCGCTCGAACTGGAGCACACGGCGATGATCGCTCCGAGCAAACTCGACGCCAAGCGCCGGGCGATCCAGGAGGACCGGCGAGAGGCGATCATCGAGCTGTCCGACGGTGTCGCCGATCTGATGGGCCAGATGACGGCCAGCGCCGAGAGGGCCAATAAGAACGTGGTGGGGCACCCCAAGAAGTCGCCTAGGGTGCTCGGCACGATCAAAGAGTCTCGAGGCTCGGTTAAGAATCTCTATGACGCGCTCGGTCTCGAGATCGACTGGGACGACATCACGGCAAAGCAGTGGCGGGCAGCGTTGCTGGAGGTCGAGCAGGTGAAGAACGCCCTCGCCGAAGGCGGGCCGGTCACCTGGGAGAAGGGCAAGCCGGTGCTCAGGGGGCTCGCCATCGCAGGAGCAACAGCCATTGCAGGCGCTTTGATCACCGGCAAGGGATCGCTAGGCGGCGACAAGACGCCCGAGGCCTGACGCGACTGGGGGCGCTGATCGTGGCCGATCAGCGATGCGGAACTTTTGCGGAAACCCCTGCGGAACTGCCACGCAGGCGAGTTCCGCAAAAGTTCCGCACGTGCGTTTGCCCAGGTCACGCATGGAAGTCGGCCCGAAATTACTCGCCGCTGGGGCCCGGTCCTCCGGAACAAGCGACGAGGCCGGCGGCCAAACCGATTCCGGCGGCCCAACAGGCAATAGTCGTCTTGGTCTTGGTCTTGGTCGTACTGGTGTTACGCATGATGCTCTCCTTCAGTTCGTTTGTGCGATCGCCTCCTTCGTGCGTGGTGTGCGGCGGCGCGCGTGCAGCCCTGAACATCTGGTCCAGCGCCTGGCGGGGCACCGGTGCAGTCCACAGACTGGACGTGCCCCTCAAGTCAGCCACACGGCCCCGCCCAGCTGGACTGAAGCGCCAGAGCCCGTCACTGGTCGGCTCCAATGTTCAGGTACCTGTAGAGCGTCGCGGGACTGGTCTCGCAGAGTCGCGCGATCTCAGCCATCGTGAATCGGTGTTCGTCGTAAAGGACTTGTGCCTTGGCGATCTGCTTGTCGGTAACCGTGCGCCTGCGACCGCCGACTCGCCCCTGGGCACGGGCAGCGGCGAGACCGGATCGGGTCCGTTCGATGAGGAGTTCGCGCTCCATCTGTGCCACTGCGGCGATGACGGTGAAGATCAGCTTGCCCGAAGGCGTCGTGGTGTCGAGATCGAGATTGAGGATCCGGAGACCGACGCTGCGCTCTTGCAGCGCCTCGTCGAGGTTCGCGAGTTCGCCGGTGTGCCGGCCGAGGCGCGAAAGCTCGGTGACAACGAGCCGATCGCCTGGGCGAAGCATCCGGAGGCAGAGATCGAACTCGGGTCGCTTGGAGTCCTTGCTGCCTGAGGCCTTCTCGGTGAATATCCGTTCGCAGCCAGCGTCCTGAAGCTCATTGAGCTGGCGGTCCAGAATCTGGTCGATGCGCGAGACGCGCGCATAGCCGATGTCCATGTCTCTCCACGATCTTTCGGTGGAGAGCTCCGATGTTCGGCGTCTGAGAGCTCAGGGCTCAAAAGCGTCAGTGTTGAACAAGCCCGGGGTCGACGCCTCGTCGACCTTGTCTCTCATTTTATCCAGCGTTTGCGACAAACCACTTCTGAGAGACCGAAGATGTCGGCGTGTCCTGCGTTACGACAGGAATACAGACCCGCTGCCAGAGCTGAGTCGCAGACGCTCGTTTGTGGAGAGTGTGCCTTCGCGCTTCGACGCCCAGCAGCGAACTGTTCCGCCTCACGCAACCGTGGGGAGGCCCGCGCGATGGCAGGCAGTTACTGTCGGAGGTCCGGCGTAGGGTTCTCACTATGACGAGCAACGGCGACGATTCGGACTTTGGCAGGATGCAGGAGGCGATCCTTCAGAAAGAGGAGGACATGAATCGCTGGTGTCCGTCCAGCGGGGAGAACGTCGGCTCGATGATCGAGTTCCCCGGCACGGAGGAGTGGCACATCGTGTGCCCTACGTGCGGGACCCGATGGGCCGGAGGGAGCACCGTGCTCAACGACCACAACATACCGTGTTCCCGATGAGCCCCCTTTTTTACGGGGAAATCTCGATCGAGTGAGATGGCGAAGGGATGGGCACAGCATCTCACCGACCGCGTTCGGCGAGTTTTAAAGGATACGATTATGCCAGCTGGTTACCCGCGACGCCCCTGACGGACGAGGACAAGCGCAAGGTCGAACGCATCACGTAATGGCAGCACTATGGTTGAAGAATGCCGACCCAAAACACGCAAATCGTCCTCGACACGAACCTGTGGTCCACGCTGGATGACGGGTCACTTCCCCGGTTGGAGACTCTCCTCGAAGAACTGGACCTGCAGGCGCAGGTCTTACCCAGCACACTGCTGGAGATCGTCGGCATCGGGTCCGAGGACGTCCGCAGAAGATTGGTGGCCGGCCTTGCCAGGGGTCCTAGGAGAACGCGCGTTCGCACCGAGGCGGATCTGTTCGCTGAGGAAGTCGTAGAGCTCATCAGACGCACGCATCCGGAATGGCTTCGCCGGATTCCTGACCGCGCCGAGGTGGAACGTCTCCGGACCTTCTGGTTGAAGAAGATCTGGAGGCAGGCCCTGGAGGACTCGACGGCTCTGCATGAGCATCATGAGGGCCAGGCCCCCATGAGGGATCACATCGTTGCAGGACAGAAGCAGAACAGCACAGAGATGAGGGAAGAGAAGTTCAAGCCGGGCGACCTCACCGAACTTCACGCAAAGGATGATCCCGAGTTGGACATGTCTTCCCTTCTCGGGAAGCTGCCTGGATGGGACGGCTCCCCCAGGGCCCTGTGGCGACTCAGGCTCGCTCACTTGACCTGGCACCAGCTGGTGGTGGTCGGCCCTCGAGCCCGCATCACGGGCGAGGACCGCACCTTGACCGACTGGATCGAGCCTTGGATTGACCTCGGGAAGCTGCGCTCCAGCCCGGAGAGCTTCGTGCACATGTGGTTGGATGAGGCCAACGCTGTCGACGTCCCTCGGAATTGGCTGAACTGGGCAGTCGATTTCGTGCAGTTGACAGCCAAGCTCGGCTCTGGCAATCCGGGCGACGCTCAGCAGGCGTCCTACTTGGTGGACTGTGACCTGTTCCTGACCGCGGACAGGCGCTTCGTCCGTGTCTTGGAACGCGTTCGCGAGGACGCTCCATTTTCCTTTGCGGGCACGGTCCTGGTGGATGGCGACCGCGATAAGCCCACGGCAGAGCGGATTGAGCAGGCCCTGTCTCACATCGCCCAGACGAGGGACTGTCATTGACGCTCGACGCACTGTTCAATTGATGGGGCGCAGCTCACTGAGAAGAACAATACTGCCGCTGGTCCCGTGCGAGTCTCTGGCTGCCAGGTCAAGAGGACTAGCTACTCTTGACCCTCAGATTCAGCCCCCATCTTCGAGATCACCGGCCGCGACGCGATAAGCGGTGCGCTGGTAGGCCTGGGCGATGTAGTCTTCAACGTCCTGGCGGCCAATGCGCCACATGCCCCTTCCACCGACCTGAAAAGCACGCAACTCCCCCGTCCTGATGAGACCTTGAACGAGGCTTTGCTTCACGTTCAACTCGTCGGCGACCTGGGCCAAGGTCAGAAACCGGGGGCGATTTGGTTCGTCAGTCACCGGGCTATCCTATGTGTTGCCTCGCTGCGGGCATTCCCAGCCAGAGGGAGATGGAAGAGGAGATGCCATACCCTAACCGTCTGAATCTGAAAATAGTGTCTGACGCGTCTCTTAGTATTTGACCATGACTTTCACCTACACCTCGGCCGAATTGGCTGATGTCGCCGCCAGTATTCCAACCCAGGCCGCGGAGGCAGCTCGGTTGGCTCTCCCGGGAGCGAAATTCGAAGGTGAAAATACGTGGCACTGGACGGAAAACGACTTTCCGCCACTGAAGTGGTGCATTTCGCCGCCCGGGTGGGAGCGTCATTTGTAAGTGTCAGTGCAGTGCCCTTTGATCTGCATGGGCTTGTGGCCGAACTGGTTGGTGATGACGAGGACCTGCCTGACGCAGTGAAGCAAGTTGTTGCCCGGGCTCAACCGCACCACGGTTCAACGGAGGGTGTCTCGATAACATGGGTCTCCCAGGGCCTTGCCTATGTTTGGCACGCGCAAACGGAATGGACTGGCTCGTTCCTGAGCGAGCTGTACGCGGCCCAGTCGGAGTCCGACGCCGGTGAAGACGCTGAGCATCAGAAAAGCCTGGAGAGGGAGCGCCGGTATATTGCCGACGCGGCGGCAGCCTTGGTTCATTCTCCGGAGTATCGCGCCGAATCCAAAAATAAACGTGGCATACTCGCTCCGCGCATTCTCGCCGATGCGGGCCTCGGCGACGTAAATCCCTCCCTTTTGACTGCATATGTTTTTCCCTTGGCAAACCGCAGGATCGCCGAAAAGGTGTATGAGTACGAGCAAGACTTTGGCGGCCGGAAGAAGGAATTGGCGCTTGAACTGAACTCCTACCACGAATGGTTGAAGGAGACCACGAAGGTTAGACGCAAGACTGCTGCGATCAAATTCCTGACCCGTAAAGCCGATGGTTACCGTCTAAGCACTGACTTGGCGGAGGAGATCAGTGATATAGCCGCCTTGATTCCACGGAATATGGTGCGGCTGCATAGCTGAACAGTTGAAATTCGACATCAGCGTCCAAGGCCGGGGCCCCGCAAAGGCAAGTGCCTCGTCATTGCAGGACCATTCTTGAGCCGGGAGCTCCCGCTTCTGGAGCGCCCCGGCCGATAGGCCGTTCACTCGCTCGATAAACTGATAGCCTTAATTCATGGCCCAGAAAACAGTGGTAATTCTTTCCGACGACCTTGATGGCTCGGAAGCCAATGAAACCATCACGTTCGGCCTTGACGGGTTTGAATACGAAATTGATCTGAATGAGGCTCACGCCAACGAGCTGCGTTCAGCCTTGGAACGCTTTGCCAATGCCGGACGCAAGGTATCCGGCGGCCGTGGACGTCCGGCGGGACGCAAAGCCGGCGGCTCCGGGGTGAACACCAAAGCAGTTCGGATGTGGGCTTTGGATAAAGGACTCAAGGTGAACGCCCGCGGTCGTATCCAGCAGGAGATTCTCGAGAAGTACCAGGCAGCACATTAAGTAGTAGTCAGTACCAGCCGAATATGGGGGGCCATCGGCTGGTATCGACTATTTCTTACGGTAAGACGGCACGCCGCTTATTCTTGGGATTTGAATACGCGCTAGTAGTCCACATTGTCTATCTGTTCCTGGCGGTATTCGTGGTACTCCAGGAAGCTGTCGAAGCTCTTTTCCGCTTTGGACAGGGCAAACAGTGACCCGAACTCGTCGTCGTAGCGGACGGCCAAGCCCGAGTCGATCCACTGCATGGCTTCCGGCAGCATAATGCTCAACCAGGGTTCGATTTCATCGAAAAGGGCGAAGACACCGGCGATGTCGGACTCGCGGCCACCGATGAACGAGAAGTGCGGGCTGTCCCGGACCCGCGTCAGCCCGACGGGCACGGCCGCTCCCACGCCAGGCATATGCAACCAGAGGGTCGCCCCATGGCCTTTCTCGAAGCCGCCGTGGGAGTAGGGTTTCCTCCACCTCTCAACAACCTCGGTAAGCCGGCTTCGGAACTCAAGAGCCTCGGCGGTCTTGCCGACCACCCGATCCCACTTGTCGCCCCAGCGCGCGCCGATGAGGTCGGTGACATTGTCGACTTCCGGATCGAAGCCGGCGAACGGGAGCGCCAGGACGAGGTCATGCTCGAGGAGGCTGAGAAATGCCGAGATGGCGGCGATCATGTCGTGGAACGCGTTTAGCTCCATCTGGATCTTGCCGCTCTTGAATGAGCTCCACTGGCCGCCATTGCTCTCTCCGGTCTGGAGCTCGTCTTGGATGTGCCCAGGTTTCTCGGCCCGCTCCCGGAAGTACTCATAAGCGCGCCGTAGGGCGTGGTGCTGGTTGAGGGCGGTGGCATCGCCTTTGCCGAGGATGTCCGGTGCGGCGTCCAGAATCAACCGCTCCACAGTCCTGGCGGTTCCGCGGAGCTTTTTGACGATGCGCTCGTAGATCTTCCGCGCTTCCTCTGCAGGTTGGTCGGTCCGGAGGTACAGGCGGACGCCGAACTTCTCATGGGCGAGGGTGCAGGGTATGTCCTCAAAAGTGAAATTCACCCACCATGCGACCTTCTCGCCCGGGCCGCCGGGCTTCAGTCCGACCAGACTGAGGGCGTATCTGAGCAGGACCGGGACCGGAGTATCGTCAGGCGGGAGGCTGAATTTGTGTAAAGCGTGTTTCCAGCGGCCGTCATCGCTTTGCTCAGGGGCTGGTCCAAAGTCGCGTAGTGCCGTTCGCTTCAGATGCTCGCCTGCTTGGGCATCGCCGGGGAGATCGTTCATTGCTTGATCTGTCGGGCACTCAGCTGATCCTGTGCATTTTCGGATTCACGTCGCAAATGTGGTTTCCCCTGAATCATCTCCGGTACGGCCCGCGACCAGGCTGCCTACCCTCAGGGGTGTATTCCGTCGAGCGGCAGGATTCCGGGATTTGCACCAAATATAGCTTGGCTATGTCCGTAAGCCGGGTCAGCGGCGCTTCTCGACGGGCCGGTACCGGTCGGCGAAGGCAGCCAGGGCGTCCTGGAGCAACGGCATATTGTCGAGCATGTCCACGGGCCGGGAGCTGGCCGGCGCAGGCAACACGCTGACCATCCAGGCGGCGAACACGTTGTGCGGGATCTTCAGCTCAAAAGCCTGCTCGAACAGCCGCAGCACGGGCTCGTTGAACACTCCATCCCTGAGCTGGAAGCTTGGCCAGAACGTTCCTTCCCCCATGAACGTGCGCACTGCACGCTGCATGGCATAGGGCTGCCATGGTACTGGATGACTTCCGGGACCATACGGTGATAAGAGCAGTTATTAGGGAGCCGACGGCGCACCTGGCACTCCACAGTCTTGCTCCGAGTCAGATAGTGGGAAGGGCAGTCTCCGCGAGCGGCCCGAGGGCCCAGGTCGGTCCGCTGGTGTGAGCAGATCAAGCCACTAGCACCCGAGAGGGGACAGGCGCGGATGATCAGAAACGTGAACGCGTCAGCGCGTGGCAGAGACCACACTTAGAATTGATCCCATGGAGCGCAAAGGCCAAGAGGCTTGGGCTGTTTCCGAGGCCGCTGCCAAAGCTATCGCGTTGCGGCCGATCCCGCCGGAGGCGATTAGCTCAGGGGCCACTGTCGCCGCCGCCGTCGCGGTTCGTCGAGACCAAGAGCGTCTAGCCGCTCTCGAGGGCGACCTAGACCGGCACTGATGCGAGCTTGCGATTGGACCAAAAGTCATCCACAGGCCGCGCGGCTGCAACAGGTACCGGTCCCCGCGGGGCCAATCGAACGTCGCCTGACGGCGGCCCGTCTCGCCGAGAATCTCGGTGCGTAGGTCGAGCATGTAGTACGCGGCATCGCGAGCGGTAGACCGAATATCCGGTGGTCCAGCCTTCATATGGTCAGCCGCGTCTTCGGAGAGCAGCGCCGTAGAAAAGGGGACTGCCCACGTTTTGGTTGACTCGTGGGGTTGATAGTTTTTAGGCGGCTAGCGCCATGTTGTTGATTGTCTCAAACTCGATCGGGGTTAGTTTACCGAGGGCTTTTTGCCGTCGCCGGCGGTGGTAGGTTCGCTCGATCCAGGTGGTGATGGCCAAGCGTAATTCTTGGCGGGTTTCCCATCGTTTCCGGTTCAGCACGTTCTTCTGCAA
>NZ_JBPZHC010000026.1:0-19251 GCF_051857465.1 Pseudarthrobacter cremeus
GCCCCCGAAAGCCTCATAGCCTGGCTCGAGGCCCTCTGATTATGCCGACCCCGCCAGCAGAAAATCCCTGTCCCGCCACGGAACCGGAGGCCACATCGGCATAATCCGGACGTCGGCATAATGAACGTTATGCCGACGTCGGCATAACGTGCACCTGATCCGCAACAGCTTCCGCTACGCCGGACGCCAGCACCGCGACGGTATCGTCAAGTCGCTCAAACCGGTCTACACGGCCCCGTCCGAGCAAGCGGCAAAGGACCGGTTCGCCGAGTTCACCGCCGAGTGGGGGCAGCGATATCCGGCCATCGTACGGCTCTGGGAAGCCTCATGGGCTGAATTCGTGCCGTTCCTGGAGTACGACGTGGAGATCCGGCGAGTGATCTGCACAACGAACGCAATCGAGTCGATCAACGCACGCTACCGAAGGGCGGTGAGGGCCCGCGGGCACTTTCCGAACGAAACCGCCGCCCTGAAATGCCTGTACCTCGTCACCAGGTCCCTTGATCCAACCGGCGGTGGTCGGGCACGCTGGGTGATGAGGTGGAAGCCGGCGCTGAACGCGTTCGCAATCAGCTTCGCCGGCCGGTTCGAAAGAACCATCCACTAATGAAAACCGGCCGGACCCCACACACCGTTTATCGGACAGTCCCCCCCTTACTGACCCTGGAGTTCCAGTGCTGCCTCCGTGCTGCCGGCGGGGCCGTTCTGGAGGTCGCGTGCCTGCCTGCTGCCGGGGGCGTCCCCGAGCTGGTGGCCGTTGCTGTTCCCGGTGGTGTGGCTGCCCCGCCGCGGGCCGGCCTCCCCGCGCTGCTGGCGCCCTCCTACGGCGGCGGTGCTGGGGGTGATGAATGCAAGGTTTGTTTGTGTTGTTTGGTTTGTTTTTTGGGGGGTGCCTCTATGGTTTTCGTCAAGCGACTGAGGGTGTTCGTGGTTCGTAGAAGGTGCCGTCTCTGAGCATGGCGAAGAGCGTGTCGCAGCGGCGGCGGGCAAGGGCGATGAGGGCTTGGTTGTGGCGTTTGCCTTCGGCTCGTTTCCGGTCGTAATAGGCCCTCGATAAAGGATCTTTCAACGCAGCGAAGGCTGAGAGGAACAGGGCTCTCTTGAGGATCTTGTTTCCCTTCCGCGATGGGTGGTCGCCGCGGATGGACGTCCCGGATCGCCAGGTCACCGGTGCCAGGCCCGCGTAAGAGGCCAAGTGACCTGCGGAGGCGAAGTCTTTGCCGACGATCTCGGTGAGGATCCGTGCTGCGGTCCTGACGCCGACCGCCGGGAGTGACGTCAGGACCGGGTGAAGAGGGTGGGCCTCCACGAGGGCTTCGACCTGGGTGAAGACGGTGTCCCGTGATTCGCGGATGTCGGCAAGCATCCGGGCCAGCTGGGGCAGCACGATCGTGGCCGCGTTCGTCCCGATGACTGTGACCGTTTGCTGGTCCAAGGCGGCGATGATCTCGCCGGCAAGGCGTTCACCCATCCGGGGTGCAAGCTTCTTGAGCCGGTTCCCGATCCGGCGCCGGCTGGCATGGCGGAGGGCTTCGGGGGTCGGCCGGGTCCTCAGTAGATCCAGCACGGCAGGGTGGTCCAGACGCGGGCCAAGGACACGCTCCGATGCCGGGTGGATCTGGGTCAGCAAGCCCCGGATCCGGTTCGACGTCGCGGTGGCCTGTTTGGCCAGGTCATCATCGAAACCGCAGAGCATGGTCAGTTCCGCGAGCTGTTCGTCGGCGATCTGGATGGAGCGCAGGGTGTGGGGCATGGTCCGGGCCGCTTCGGCGATGATGAACGAGTCCCGGGCGTCGGTTTTCGCCTCGCCGGGGTGCAGGTCCGCGATCCGGCGCATCGCCAGGCCGGGCAGGTACCCGACGGTGACACCGGCGGCCTGGGCAACCGCGACCGGTAACGCACCGATCGTCGCGGGCTGGTCAACCACGAGCAGGATACTGCCGTGCTTGTTCAAAGAGTCAAGGATCTCGCGCAGCCTGACCTCGTCGTTGGGCAAAGCCTTGTCGAAGAGCTTCTTCCCCGCCCGGTCCACGGCAACGGCGTGGTGCTCGCCCTTGCCGACGTCCAGGCCGATAAAGACATCAATGCTTTGGTGGTTTCCGATCACCTGTACCTCCCAGTCGCAGCAGCTGATACCCGTGCTGGACTGTCCGCGGTGTCAGAGCCCGGCATCCACGTTACGCACGACGATCCCAATCTGTCCTGCCTCTATTAGCGGTCTCTCCGGCACCTACCGGACCCCGGTGACAACACCCCCCGGATCATTGACGACTGGGGGCGGCAATCATGCCGGGGCCAGCAGGCCAGCACACCCTCATCCTGCAACAGGAACGGGCTACGAAAAAGGTAACGGGGCGGTGGTGTGCCCCCGTTTTTTGTGCCTAGTGGGGGCTGGATTTCCTCGAGCTGCGGGTGTGTGGTTGCGGTGCGATCGATACTTCTGCCGATAGACCAGTACAGCTCGATCATCTGCGCGTTGACCGGCTGAAATCAACGTCAGCAAATATCACAGCCGAGCCTCCAAATTGAAGGGTTTGACGGACTTATGCCAGTCGCCCAATAAGGGCGGGAATGTCGGCGAAACGGTCGAACCAGATGGGGCGAACTCCCATTGCCAAGTATGGAGCGGCGGCGCTTGCTAGCTTGGCAGTCGACGCGCTTCGGAAGCCTCTGCTTCCGCTCCACCGTATTAAGGCGTAGTGGAAGCGACCCGGAAGGGCTTGTGCCGCGTTGCGTAACAGGTCATTCATTGCTTCGTCTTGAAATGAGCAGCCTATGTACAGGGCTCGTGATACCGGTCTAGCTAGATATAGAGCGAATACCTCGCCGATGATCCCCGTGTTCGCGCCGTTGTAGGTGCTCGCGTACTGGGCCGTGGAGAAAGTGAACGTCGTGTCGGTGATCCGGAAAAGCTTACGCGGCGTGTACCCATGCAGATGGTAGATCCGTTGATGTACTGCATTTGCCCCCGTGGCACGAGCCTGCGTGTTGGGATCACCTGCCACACCGTGCGTTGTTTGGACGTATGCACAACGTGCGATCCCAGCTGCGTCCAGCGCCTCGCCCATCAGGTCATCGAAGTTGTACGTGACTATGGCTTCCCAGCCGCTGCCCGAGCGGCTTCCACCGGCGCTCCGGGAGGCGGCCACGGCAGCTATGGAGCGATGGATGGGACCGGGCTGTCGGTCGCCGCCGTACAGGATTCCGGTCACATCAGTGAACAGTGACTGCCCGAGCAGGTCCGAGCACAGTTGCATACCGTGCTTCAGGTCCTCTGTCGAGGCTGATTCCTTGCGAATCTTTCTGAGGATGTCCTCAGCCTTTCTCACGTCGGGAGCGGATAGCGCTGTTACGGACTGTTGGAAGAGCGATGCACTCATTGAGAAGTCGCCGGGACCGAAGATCACTGCGCCGTTAGGCTCCAGACGCGGCATAGTGCCTGACGATGACCGGAGCTGCGCCTTTGAGGCTGGTCGTCCGCGTCGTAATACTGTCGTCAAGAGCTGCTGGACCAGAGCAGCCCAGGAGGGCCCCGCCGGCACGGCATCCACGGTCACGCCAGCTCCCAGTACGAGCGAGAGGCATCCTGACCGGCGAATGGCTCTAAGTAGAGTGAGAGCAAGGTCGTTCTGGCAGGGACCAAGCGCCGCCCGGTAAGGCGCTACGGCAACTTCTAATCTCCTCAGGTGCGCCATGACGGCCGCCGCAGATCCGCTAGGTCCGCCGGGAATGGCACGCTCGAGCTCTAGCGCCCGGTACATGCCATCGATGTGGGACTCGATCTCAAAGAATGCGCGTTGAGTATCACCCTCAGCCTTCAGGGCCGCGCCCAGCGTCCGGCTGGCAGGCTCGGCGAAGAAAGCGTGCCACGCGGCCGCCCTTGCTGATGGACCGACACCCATCTCGCCTCGATTCCAGGAATCGGGCATCGCTTTGTGCGACGCTGTCGTGTTTGGTGTCCATACCCTTGCCCTAAGACAAACTATTTCCGTGCAGGCTCCACTCGGGCACTCGAGAACCTTATTGTCCTCCGTCAGCCTGACGAGGTCAACGAAATCGTCGCCGTCGCGAAGGGACTGCCAAGGTGCGCTATAAGTGCTTTTGCCAGTCACAAATGATCATCGAATGCAATTGGGCAGGCTACTTTACATAAGGTCATTATCGGCCGTCAAACTACGGGGGTAGAAGTGGCTGCGAGAACGCCCGTTCCGTGACGAATTCGATGTTTCCGCACGTCAGCGTGCACTTGTGGCAGGTCCCTATAGGTTTCCTGCATCTAATGCATGTTTCCATGGTTTAGGGGCTGTAGTGAGTGGCGCCGCTCCGGCTTTCGTCCCGCGGATGCTGGTGGATCCAGATGTCGGGCTGTTTAGGGCCTACGAGCGGGTTTAGCGGCCATGCTGGATGGCTGGCGGGCGCAGATGCTTGCCCGCGGGCTCACGACGCAGATCCTGGCTATGGATGGGATGAGTTCTGCGAACACACTTTCGGCGATATTCCAAGCCAGATCTGCTTTGAATGGAGCACGCTCAGGCACACGACCGATGACGCTGTCCCGGCAGCTCGGCGGGGGTTCACCAAGGCGGAACTGCAACCGCTTTTCGACTATATCGACGATCTCGTCGACCGTGAATACGCGGCCGGCAGCAAGCTCTGGCTGCCCCTGTTCCGTGATTCGGTTGCGATTAAAGTCTGTTATTCGCCGGAGTGAGATGACGATGCTGGATCTGGGGGATTTCGGCCCGAATCCCCACGTGAGTGAGTATGGCCGCTTCGGTGCCACCCAGGTGCGGTTTGCCAAAGGCACTGCATTGGCGATCAGTGGAGGTTTTACCTAACCACTTAGGCTTCGAAGTCCCAGCTTCAACGCCTTTTCTCCAGTGGGGGAAGCGCCGTAAAGCGTCCCCTGCTGGAAGTTGTATTTGAAGAGCGCAGCGCCACCCCCTCGGCCGACCTCTAGCGCCGCCTCCCAATACCCGCTCAGCGAGAAGACCAAAGGGATCTTGCCTTCGATGGAGCCAACGCCGACAATCTGGCGGACAATACCAGGGGAGACGGGATCGGCGTGGTGCTTAACTTCTCCGACGAAGTTGTCGCTTTCAACGTCGACGCCGCCGTCCCGCGTGGCCTGAGAGACTTTGCATCCAGTAGCGCCCAGGTACTCCATCCAGGCCTTGGCAAGGTACTCGGCCTGTCGCGGAGAGCACGAGGCCATCGGTTCTGGCCTGCCTCCCTGTGGGGTCCAAGGTAAGGCGCCCCGGTCAACAACGGCCGCTGAGGCGAGCGGCACGCTTGCGACGGGCCGACGGAGTTCATGTTTGACATCGCTAAGGACCCAGTCCGAGCACTCCCTCAGCCAGAACCTAACGTCGTTTCGTGCGTGATACTGCGGGTCGTAGGAATTGTAATAAAGGCTCATCTTCTGTCGGTACTTCCTATAGGAACCGAAGATGCCGGGTTCCTTCGGCTCAGGAGGCATGGACGCGGGCTCGGGATACATCCTGTCAATCGTCTCCCGCACCCATTCCGCAATGTTTGCCTGATGCTCCTCCCTGCTTCGGCCGTCCATTGCCATCACGGCGGCACGAGCTAGCATTTCGTCCCATAGGGGCTTGAAGTATTTCCCACTGAGGTTGTGAACGCGGCTCATGGGGGTTTTGCCTCCGATGCCAGCTGGGGCGCGTCTCCTTATTGGCGGAGCCAAATACAGTTGCGATTGCTCTCCTTTGCGCGAAGAGACTGAAGGACCGTTCGACACTGTTGCCGCCTCTGTAGGCTGGGAGTCAAGGATTTGGACAACGCCAAAATCAACTTCTTTGGAGGTCGAAGTGACAGTCCCTCTTGGCGAAATTCGCAGCTTATTCGATGACGCCTACTCGTACTCCTTGACCCCGGGACCTCCGCTTCCCCGCGAGTAATCTCATAGCAGCTTCGGGCCAGCGAACGAACCCCGAGAAACAATCGACCTGACTTTCCAGTAACGCTGTAGTAACGGGGGATGACCAAGTATGGCCTGATCTGGACCTTTCAGTTCAGAGGTTCTTCGATTGATAGGCACGAAGGTGGATACAAACACAGATCAATCAGTGAGCTTCACACTCAAAGCCATGTATGCGTGGGAGAGCCAAGACGATCGAGGCGGCCCCAACTGCTTCCGACCGATTTCGTCTTGCAGTACCTCAAGAGTTCTCTCCTGAAGTAATACAGCGGACCTAGGGGACCGTGAGAGGTCACCATCGCCTCGTCAGAAGCAGGAAGAACAGCCATTCCGACTGGGTTTTCCATGACCTTATAGCTGTCTCTACAAGCCCACGGGTCACGTAAATAAATGAAAGCGGTTTCGTCAAAACCAGTAGGCAGACAGAAGTACCGCAAGAAAAGGGTCAGATTATGGAACATACATCAGAACCTGCCAGCGAAGGAACCCCAGGCGACGAGTTGCCGGATTCCGACCCAAGGGACACGCGTGGGTTCACTCCGGAAGTACTCGATAAAACCGTAATAGCTGTTCCACTTCTGAGAACGATGAAGCCATGGCTGGATAAGTGGAAATTTGAAGGATCGAAGCCGGAGGAAGCGCGCGATTACAATCCCCCCATTCTGGATGTCATGATCGACGTCAATCTTGCATACGAGAGAGGCCGCAACGGGGCAGTCGAGGACCTTGGCGAACTCATTGAAGTAGCACTGCAAATAGGCGTCAACAAAGCCGGGCAGGGAGTTGATCCCATCAGTCCGATGAAGAGCCAGTATGTGGTGGCGCAGCTGGAACCACATGTCATCAGCAAACTCGTTGAGCTGGACGAACAGCAAGCCCAGCATTCACCCAGCAAGCGACTGATCTTTAGAATTTGGCCTGACTTTGCGGTCAGCAAGCTGACCTATAAGTCCGTCAGTACTGTAAAGGCCGATGCGGCTCGCATCTCGTTTTCGGCATTCGGTGAGAATGTCGTCTGGGCGGTCGTCGATTCAGGCATTGACGAACACCACCCACACTTCATCAAGTACCAGAATCTGAAGCTCCAGAAACCCCTGGACCACTGGAATTTCACAAAGTCAGGCACGGCGCTCTCAGACGAGTTCGGGCACGGCACCCATGTGGCCGGAATCATCGCCGGAGGCTTGTTTAAAGGGGACCATGTAAAACTGAAATTAGGCAAGGAAACAGCCACCGTAGAAGAAGCTGCCGTGGTCAATGCAGCTGCCCCCGTGGCTGCCTCGCTGGAAAAATCGGCTGCAGTCAAGGAAACAACCAAGCCTGCGCGCGCTCGAATACGTGCTGCCGCAAAGCGCCGTGACCAAGAGGGAGAGGTCACATACGACGCGCTATCCCTTTCCTCGATCACCGGCATGGCGCCCAAATGCAAGCTCGTCAGCCTAAAAGTGCTCGATGCGAATGGCCAGGGCAAGGTCAGTCAGATAATTGCCGCCCTTGAACAGATACAGCAACTAAACGCGTACGGTCGCAATATTCAGATCCATGGTGTAAATCTAAGTGTCGGGTATGAGTTTGAACCCGAGTGGTTCGCCTGCGGGCAAAGTCCGCTGTGTGTTGAGGTCGACCTTCTTGCGCGCTCCGGTGTGGTTGTTGTCGTCGCAGCCGGCAATACCGGGTACGGCTTCAACAATGACAAATTCAAAGGCATGGTGTCCGCAGGCCTGGACCTGACCATCAATGACCCCGGGAATGCCGAACGGGCCATAACTGTAGGGTCCACTCATCGGGAAAGCCCCCATACATACGGCGTTTCCTACTTTTCATCCAAAGGCCCAACAGGTGACGGGCGCCTGAAACCTGATGTTGTCGCACCAGGCGAAAAGATCCTCTCCTGTGCGGCCGGTGAGGCCAGAAGAAAAGCCGAGGGGAAATTCAAACAAGCGTGTGACTACGTGGAGGACAGCGGTACCAGCATGGCTGCCCCGCATGTCTCCGGCGTCATAGCCGCCTTCCTCTCAGTGCGTAGCGAGTTCATCGGAAAGACTGAGGAGATCAAAGACATCTTCCTTTCCTCCGCAACCGACCTGAAGCGTGACCGGAACTTTCAAGGACACGGCATTGTCGATCTCATGCGTGCCATCCAATCCGTATAAGGAGGAGCAAAAATGACGGACGTGTCCAGATTTCCATACTACGAAGTGCAATTCAATGAACACGGTCAAATCGCGGTACCCGCTCAGGCAGATGCACTGAAGAACCATATCCACACGGGGGCGCCGGCGACCGAACTCATCGTTCTCGCCCATGGATGGAACAACGACGAGGAAGAGGCCCGACAACTCTATTGTGGATTGCTGAGCGAAGTGCGAGCGGAATTAACAGCTGCCCGCGTAGCAGGAACTCCGGCCGACTTTGCGGTCCTCGCCGTCCTATGGCCGTCCAAAAAGTTTGCCGACACCGAGATCGTCGCTAGTCCCGCTGCAGGACTGACCAACGCCATTTCGGATGCTGTACTCATCGAACAGATCAACAATTTGCGGGAAGCGACTGCCAGCCCGGACACTCAGGCGAAACTCGACACGGCGAAAGCCCTGATTCCCGACCTTGAAGACAGCCCCAAAGCACAGGCCAAATTTGCGGACCTCATCCGATCCGTCCTACCAAACCCCCAGAAGGAAATAACAGAGGCAGATACCTCCCAAATGTTCTTCACCCTCGATGGACGCGATCTGATGGACCGGCTTGCTAAACCAATGCCCGTGGACGTCCCCCCACGCGACCGGGCAGAACTTGAGGTGAACACGGATGGACTAGGTGAACAGGGCGGGGCGGCCGGGCTTGGAGATTTCTTTACCGGCATCAAATCCGCCGCAAGAAATCTGCTCAACTACTCAACCTATTACCTCATGAAGGAACGGGCCGGAACCGTAGGCGAAGGTGTGAACGCCCTACTTCGTCAACTCCGCGACATCCGCAGCAACCTGAAAATCCACCTCGTCGGCCACTCATTCGGAGCTCGGCTGGTGACAACCGCAGCCAGGGGCTCTGACGCCAGCGCGGCGTTGACGGTTCATACCATAGTGCTGCTGCAGGCCGCCTTTTCACATAACGCCTTCGCCGTGAACTTCGATGCCGAAGAAGAAGGTAGGACGGGAGCCTTTCGCCGGGTAGTCGCGGACAAGCTCGTTCGCGGTCCGGCACTCATCAGCCACACCGTCAACGATAGAGCGGTGGGTCTGGCATATCCCATCGCATCTAGGATAACAGGAGACGACGCTGCCTGGCTCGGCGATAAGGATTCCCGTTTTGGGGGTCTGGGCCGAAACGGCGCCCAACATACTCCTGAGGCCACCGCCACGTCACTTCTGGCCGTCCAAGACAAGTACGACTTCGAAGGAGGAAAAATCTACAACCTCCAGGCTGACGGATTCATTGGGCATCACGGAGACATTGTTCATCCCGAAGTAGCTCACGCCATCGTCTCAGCTATCGCAGCGGCACGCTGACAAACGTATTTCATGCTACGGGAGAGAGAAATGCAGAACCGAGAAACCCAGGGAGCGCCGTCTCGGCGTAGCCCTGAGGCGGCAGATCGACGGTCCGATTGCACTAGCCGTTTGGCGTCGACCGACTTTGATGACACTGCTCCGGACGGATCCGAAGTGCGGATTCTGGCTCAATTGCAAAGTTGTGGCATGGCCGAGTTCCGCTTGTCGGCCGGGAAAGTTTCACGAACCACCGAGCATCGCACTGTCGAAGAGATTTGGTACGTAGTTTCCGGTGCCGGGGAGATGTGGCGGGCGCAGCAGGGCACCGGAGAAGTGGTTCATCTGAGTCCAGGGCTCTCCCTGACGATCCCTGTTGGCACCCAGTTTCAGTTCCGAGCCGGTGAGAGGGGCCCGCTCATTGTTATCGGTGTAACAATTCCACGATGGCCTGGGCCCGAGGAGGCCCAGTTCCGGAAGGGACCTTGGGAACCGAACTTATAAGGGACCTGCCACCGGTGGTCAGCTCTTGCCGACTTGTGCTGACTCAACCATCAACTTTGCTTCAGGGGGTGCTCCTATGCAGTCCGATGCACACCGGCTTCCGAACGATCCGCTCGAGCGTGACGAGATAATTCGGGACGCAGTGCGCAAGATGAATACCGCGCGGCTGTACGACTACTTCGAGCAGGATTACGTGGGCGTCCTTGTCCATTTGGATGCCGCCATGCGCATGTTGGCGTCCCGCGGCTCGTACAACCAAATCTCGTCGTACTTTAGCCAGATTGATGCAGACTTCCGGTCAAAGCTGGGCCCCGCTGAAGGAGTCGCTGATCTGTCCATCGTATCCAACCTCCTTCGGCAGGGACGGCTTGTTCTCGTCTGCGGCGCTGGCGTAAGTTGCGCTGCTGGCTTGCCAGGTTGGCAGGAGTTGGTCCGCCGCTGCCTAGCGATGGGCATGGACCACTTCCCCGACCGCCGCACAGAATTATCCGAGGTGCACGAAAGGCTGGGCGGCCCCGGCCCATGCCGTACTGAGGACTTGATGGCTGCCAGCGAAACCCTGGAAGATGCTTCGGGACCAGCTTTTGCGCAACTTATCCGCGAGGTGATCTATGGTCACAATGGACTTGGCCGTGGCGCCTGGCAGACCAAGGCGCCCACGGACCTTCACCGTGCAATCGTTCAGATGGGATACTCACCCGTCGGGTCAGGGACGCCTGGATTGGCTGCCATCCTGACCTATAACTTTGATGACTTGCTGGAAGCGGCCTTCCGCTACTACTTTCTCGGAGTAACTGTGTGGGCTAGCTTTAGGGGACAGATACACCCAACCCGGGTGTCGCGCGACACCAGGGACGTAACGCCTATTTGGCACGCTCATGGCTGGATTCCCCGCCTCCCCATAGCCCCCGATCCGCCCGTACCCGGTATCGGCGACGTCGCGCAACTCGCTGACCTGGTTTTCAGCGAACAGAGCTACAAACAGAAATATAATGAAAGCAACTCACTGACCCGCGAAGTTCATGACCTTTACTGGAACAACACCGCACTGTCTTGCCTTTTCCTCGGCAGCTCATTCACTGATGGTTACCAGCTTAAGCAGCTTCGTGAATTCCGGAAGGCGCTCTGGTTCCACTACGCCTTTGTTAGTCCACCGACTGAAATGAAGACAGATCAGCAGCGGCAGGTTTGGTACCAGGAAGAAAAGTCGAGGCTCGCTCTCGTCGGCGTTAGACCAATCCCAATGACGCACGCGGAGTACCCAGGAACTCTCAAACTCCTGACGGACTTAGCCGGCGTACCACCTGTGCGAACAGAAGTCGATGAAGAACAGCGAACATGACTCGCGATATCCCATTACTGGCTCCGGTTAGTGCACACCTCAACCTGACGTCAGGCAGCCAGGCGCAACCTGTCAGAGTAGAGCGCGATCTCTGGTTTGCTGACAATGCCTCGGGGAATTCATAGACCCAGACCGGACACCGTGGACCGTTAATTAGTCGACTTCGTCAGCTTGTCCGGACCGGTTCTGCCGCCGCTCGCCCGCGGCCAATTGCCGACAAAATCCGGTTGCAGCTCTCCAGCCACATTTGACGTCGGCAGGATTTAGGGTGGTTGCAGTGAGCCTGCGACCCGGTAACCACCAATTCTCACGCAACAGCCGTTTCCAATCTTTCGACTACAAACCGCTTCGAACCTTCGGGCAGCAAGCAACCTTGCCCACGACCCAAGGTAGAGCGCACAGCTCCATGTGCTCCCTCCTTTCTGCCACGATCTATCACCGCATCAGCTCCTCACACCTCTGGCATCCAAGGCCATCAGCGTGAGCACTCCGACACGTCTGGTCATGTCGAGAGCTGCCCTCATGCAGATGAACAACCGTGACCATCAAGCAATGCGAAGAGTGCACTGAACACTTCCAGCCCGCCCGCAGGACACAGCGCTTCTGCTCAACGCGCTGTGGCAACAGACAGCGTGATCGTCGACGTCGGACTCGTGCTCGCCCTGCCCTCACCTCAAAGACGGATTCCTTGGCTGCTGACCTCCACGCCCAACTGAAAGCAACGAAGCGGCAATTAGAGTCGAAAGAAAGAACCTGCCAGCGGCACCGGGAAGTACTTCAGTCCAAGCTCAGGTCTCAAGCCTGCGAGATCGATCGTCTCGAAGCGGAGAATTCCGAACAACGAGTGAGGAACAACCTTCTCCAGTCAGATGTCGGTCGCCTCAAACGCGCGCAAAGGATCAACGTTCAGGATCTTGCGCACATCTCGGCGTGGCTAGTCTCCCTTGCCCAGGCAAAGGGCGTCGCCCTCGATCAAAAGACTCTCGAAATCCTCCGGAGCCGTGGATGGCATCCTACGAAGCGCGAAGCTGGAGCGCCGAGGCTGTGACGATGTCGATCGCGCGGCTCTCTGCGCAATCAGGCCTGCGCTACCTCTTCAAGACGACGATGATGGACGACCTACCCTCTTCTCCCCCGGATGCCACCACCTACTACATGAAAGCCGGCACGCCGGAAGGCCGCTGGATAGGCAGCGGACTCAAAGGAATCAACAGAACCGCCGCTGAGCCCGTCTCCGAAACAGATGCGAAAGCAGTCTTCGACCTAGCAGTCCACCCCGACACAGGCGGGCCGCTGGGCCGCCCGCACAGCCACCCCACCGCCGTCGACAACGGGACAGGCCGACCCACCATCAGACACGCCGTCGTCGGGTTTGACCTGACCTTCAGCGTGCCAAAATCGGTGTCCGTCCTATGGGCCCTAAGCCCTCGCAGCACCCAGGATCGCATCCTGCGAACCCATCACGACGCCGTCGAGCAAACTCTTGCCTGGCTCGAAGAGAACGTCATCCATACCCGCGCCGGACGGAACGGCGTGGCCCGCCTCGGCACAATGGGCGCCATCGCCGCTGCCTTCGACCACTGGGAATCACGCACCGCTGACCCGCAGCTCCACACCCACCTGGTCATCGCCAACCGTATCCAGCGCATCACCGACGGCGCTTGGGTCACCCTCGACTCCCGCACCCTGTACAAGGCCGCCGTCGCCGCCAGCGAACACTACAACGGACTCCTCTTTGACGCACTCCACCGGCAGTTGGGAAGCGACACCGATATCCGCAACCCCGTCACCAGCACCCTCAATCCCAGCCAACAGCTCACTGGCATAGTTGAAGAACTCATCAGAGAGTTTTCGAACCGCTCCCGCCTCATCAATATGGAAACTGACCGCCTCGTGGCGGAATGGGTCACGGAGCACGGTAATCCCCCAACTTCAGCAACGATCATCAAGCTACGTCAGCAGGCAACACTAACCACCCGTATCCCAAAGGCCGAGCTGCCCACACCTCTCCATGAACTCTCACACCAATGGCGGGCACGAGCGATCGCCAAGGGCTTCCACCCAGACGACGTCCTCGCGGCCACCATCGACCGGTCCCGGATTTCCCCCTTTGCCTCAAGCGACTTCTCCCCTGATTGGATCGGCGGCGTCGCCACCCTGACCCGTGAACGTGTAGCCGGCAAACGTTCAACCTGGAACCACTGGAACCTCCTCGCCGAGGCCGAAAGGGTTTGCGCTCAGATCCGTTGCCGCTCTGCTTCAGACCGGAATGCACTGATGGATGCCGTCGCCACCGCCGCCGAGCATCAGTCCGTGCCGCTGAACGAGTACCGGTACGCCGCTGCGCCAGATGCCGGGCCGGACCTTCGGTTCAGGCAAGGCAGCGTCTTCGACTTCCACGGAACGCGCCTCTACACAGACACCTCCACGCTCGCCTGCGAGGACGTCATCATGATGGCAAGGAACGACGACGGCGGTCCTGTCGCCCGCGCGGACGTCATCATGAATTCGCTCGAGCGGGTCCGAGAGGCCGACAAGCCGGAGCTGCACTCCGATCAGCGCGCCTCCATCGCCAACGTCCTCCTCAGCGGCAATCGCCTCGACGCCATCGTCGGCCCGGCCGGCACGGGAAAGACCACGACCCTGAGCGCGGTCAAGGCGATATGGGAAGCGGAGCACGGCGCCGGCAGCGTCATAGGGCTTGCCCCAGCGGCGGCAAGTGCGGAAGTGCTGGGCCGCGAACTCGCTATGGCCACCGAGAACGTGGCGAAGTGGTTGCATGAGTCGGTGGGCAGCGGGGCGAGTTCACGGGCTGGGCGCTTCTTCGACGTTCAGGCCCGTCTTGGGAGCGCCCATGTCGGCGAGCGCCGGTCCCTCGCACTCTCGCAGGAAGCTGCCCGGCTCGCTGCAACCCAGCAGCAGTGGTGCTTCCGCTCGGATCAGCTCGTCATCATCGACGAAGCTTCCATGGTTTCCACCTTCCAGTTAGCTGCCCTCGTCCAACAGGCACAGGAAGCCAGGGCGAAGATCCTCTTGGTGGGTGATCCGGGCCAGCTGGACGCGATCGACGCCGGCGGTGTGCTCGCATGGCTAGACCGGCAAGGAAAGACCACCCGGCTCAGCAGCATCTGGAGATTCCATGAAAAGTGGGAGGGTGCGTCGTCACTGAAGCTCCGGAAGGGAGACTTCTCAGCCATCCAGGATTATGAACAGCACCGACGGATCAGGCACGGCACCTACTTGGACATGGTCGACCAGGCATACCTGGCCTGGCAGGCCGATATGTTGGCGGGCAAGTCATCCATCCTCATCGCAGCCGACAATGACACCGTCGGCATGCTCAACGAGCGCGCCCAAGCCGACCTCGTGGCCCAGGGTCGGGTAGACCCCGAACTGAGCGTCCTCCTCAACGGTGGTCTGTGCGCCGGTTCCGGCGACACCATCATTGCTCGCGCAAATAACCGCATGCTCATCGACAGTCAGGGTGACTTCGTCCGGAATGGAACCCTGTTCGACGTCGAAAGCATCAACAGGCGGGACGGCTCGCTTCTTGCGGTACGGCGGGAGACAGGAGCGGCGGTCGTACTCCCCCGTACGTACCTCGAATCGAGTGTTGAGTTGGGCTACGCAACCACCGCACACCGCTCCCAGGGCATCACCGTCGACACCGGCCACACGGTAGTGACCAACGGCCGGCTCACCCGCGAGCTCCTCTACGTAAGCATGACCCGGGGCCGCTCCGGCAACTTTGCCTACGTCAGCGAAGGTGATGACTCTGATCATCCCGCCGTTGATCCCTCCCTGCAGCTGTCATGGCGAAGCATTCTGGGCGAGGTCCTGGCTGCGGAAGGTGCCGAGCGGACCGCCCATGAGGTCCGCGAAGCGGAGCGCAGGAAGTCGGATAGCCTTGAGCGGCTGTACGCGGAGTATGACTACCTGGCGCAGATAGCATCTGCCCAAGGTCTTAAGCAATGCTTGAACAAGCACGACGACGGCTCCTCACTTGAACTCGAACAGTCACCTTCGTGGGGCGCCGCCGTTGCAGCGTGGCGCAAAGCCACAGCCGTCAGCAGTCAGGGCGCTGAACGTGTCGTGGAGCAGACATTCCGAGACACCGCAGGGGCAGACGATCCCGCAGCTGTGCTCAGCATGCGGTTGCGCCGCTCTTTAGGGGGAATGCCGACGGCGACACCGAGCCCTTTGGACGAGGCGCTGGCAATATCACGCTCCGACTTAGCGGAGATGGTGGAGCAGGTTCGCGAACGTATACGGAAGCGGACGGGCACCGTTATCATGGCCGCTTTGTCGGAGGATTTTGAGTGGAAAGGCCGCCTGATTGATTCCCTCGACAGCGGCGAAAGTTCCGGGCAACTGGTTGGAGAAATCGCCTTGTTCAGGGATAGGTGGGGGATCTCGGACTCTCTCCTGCCGCTGGGAGCGCCACCCTCCGACCATGAATGGGAACAACGGGGTCAAAGGGAAAGACTTCAAGGCGCAATCGACGCCGCTATGAATGGCCTAAATACGCTTACGCCAAGTCTCAGTTCCGAGAACATGGCTCATTCCCAGCAAGTCGTCCTTACCAGCGCTGGCTGGCAGCTTTAAGCTGGATGAAGAGGCATGACGATGGTCGCAAACCCGACGGTGAAACCCAGAGTTGTGACACCTGGGCTGGTATGGGCCAGCGCAGTTGTTCTGGTTGCCCTCGTCCTTTTTCTTGTATTTGTCGTTGTGGCCGAACCTCCCTCCTTGTGGCAAGTAGTTGTTGGCGGTCTCCTCCTGGCGGCTGCGTTGCTTTTTGGCGCGCTGTGGCGGAAACGGGTCAACCAACGCAATACCTGGCTTTTCGACGCAACGGAAAGATGGAAGACGTTCGACAAGGCCAAGCTGGCAAGTGGGACCACCGCAGAGGTAACGCTTCTCAGCGTTGATGCAATACAGCCCACCGGGTCCTGGGTCACCATCAGATGGAACCGCTTCAGCCATGTTCAGTCGGCCTGGATAGAGGCATTGCCGGAGCCGCTCTGGCCTGGATCTGTCCTGCTCATATCGCCCGACCCCGCCCAGGTTATGCCCGGCACGCCGTGGCCGGAAGCATACTTCATACGTGCAGCCGACTGCCTAGCATGGGCACCGGCCGACGGAAGGCCGGACGGGGCCTCACCTGTCCGCCGAACTGTTGCTTAACCTGTCAAGAGGTTGCAGCGACGGACCCTTTGCTCGGCTCGGAGATAGATTTCCGCCTGGTCCAAGGCAACCCTGCTAGAGCCGGAGTAACTCTGGCGGTCACCTGGCAGTCCCCAACCTGCTCAATCGCCGGATCGATCCGAGCGCCTCTTCTAACTGAGTGCCTCCCACTGCACTGACCAGCACCGTGCGGTGCACTACTTGACGCCTCGTCAAAAATATTGACGGGGTATCCCGGAGGCTTCAGACTCATGCGCAGAACTGAATATCAGAAACAGCGATTCGCCATCTACAGCAGAATTAGCCGCGATCGAGTGGGTGCTGGCTTAGGCGTGGGGCGACGATTGCAAACCTTCTAAAGAACTAACGCATGCTACGGAGGCGGTATCTGACACTCACCCTGTGTCAACTTTTCGGTCCCAGTGAAACTCGAATAGAGTATTGCTCTCGTGGAATCAATTAGGTAGCGAGGAGGAACGCCCTGAACTTCGTAAACGGTCATCCTGTTACCCTGATCCTCAAAACATAGAGGCGGCATCCAAGGACGCACATCGATGATCAACAGTCCAGCAAGTACGGGTGTGATAAACCAATATATAGGTGTTTGCGCGAGCCCCATGCCAAAGTCACGGACCTTGGTCATCACCCGGCGCCTCCAGAGCATTTGCTCCATAGACTGAACTCGGCCCCGCTGCAACCGTAGAACCTCCTGCCGAAGCACAAAATTTAAGGCCTCAGTACGAGCGTACAGATCTCCAAACTCCTTGTTGCTATATACATCGTCACGCTCCCTGAAAAGCGTTGCTTCCAGATGCTCTGAATCCCTCGCTAGGCGAGAGCCCATTTGGTCAAGGGTTGTACGGAATTCATCCGGCCACTCATAGTAGCAAGCAAGGGCTATCAGATCCGGGCTATTCTCAACACGCGATCCTGACTTCCTCCACTGTCTCAAGCGCCGTGGTTTGTCAGAGAATAAGCTATCCGCCCACAGAATGACTCCTGCTGCTACGACTATAAGAATCCTGTCAGCCCACTCGGCAATCAGAATGGCGAAGGCCAACGGGAGCGCCCACATAAACAAGGAGAACATGACTCTTGTGCTAGCCTTATCGGTGCTGAACCTGAAATCGGATGCGGTTCTACGGTAGATCCAGTAGAAGGAAACGGCCAAGAATAGGAGGCTGACGACCGGCGTGTTCAGTGCAGTTCCTAATGTCACATTCAACCAACCGTCAAAACCAAAAGACGCAAATAGCTCTTGCGCCGTGGTTAAACCTTGGGCGACCGGTGCCTTATTAGCAAAGGAAACAGCACCGACTTTGAGTGCGATGAGGAGCGCCGCTATCGCAGCTGATTTCAATATGATGTCCAGCGCCTTGTTGGGGCGCTCAACCTTCATGCTTGGTCGTATATTGATGATGTGCGCGGCACTCACCACTGCGTACCAGAAATCCTTTTCGGGGAAGGTCCCCTCTTTACTTTCACGAGTGGAACCATTCCTGGTTACCTGAATAGACCACTTCAGATCATCGTCCCAAGTGAGGGTCGCCGTCTGATCGGCCCAACCTTCGAGAACAAGAGTTCCTGCCTGACCCACTTCTTCTTGACTCAGAAAGTTCTTAGTTCCGTATTCAACCGTAAGGACATTCATCAGATGTTCAAGTTCGCCTTGGAACTTTGCACGGTCAGAGCGTCCTACGGAGGTCATAGCCCATACTAAAACCGAAAACGCGTCCGTCAGCGGCATGAAGTTAAGAAAGCCGGGGTGTCATGGCGTATTGGCATTTGCTATGACCCACAGGACGATCTAGTTCAGACTATTAACCGTACCAAATTACCTGATGCGTACAAGCCTTGCGATGTGCCTTGTTTGGCATGCATGCGTTTCGACCCACACTTCCCGTCACCTTGCTGACTCGTCCCCGATAGAAGTCACTTCATCTTTCCGGAAGACCTCACGGCCTGAAACATGGCGCCAGATCACGTGATCGAGGCGCCTGGGCCGCGTCGGGTAGAGCTCAGCAACCTGCGTGATCAGCTCGACCGTCTCCATAGGCGTCAGCTTCTTCGTATCGAGCCCCGTATGCTTGGCCACAAAGCGGATAACCATGCGGTCGGGCTTTATCGACTGAAAGCCGGCCAGGATAAGCAGGTAGTTGTAAGTCACTCCTGACCTCTGGCTGGGCAAGCCCAACCAGGCGTCCTTCAAGTTCTTTCGGCTCTCCTTGTTGGCATACGCGGCTCGCAGTTCATCCTGCGTGGTGATCTGAAGATCTTCCCCCTCCAGCCGCTCGGCAGCCATGCGGATGACCGCTGCCTTGAGTGGAGCGCTTTTCTTCGTGTGTGCCGGTTTCCGGTTGTTGACGAGTTCAGCCCACCCCGCACTACCACCAGCCTCTTTGAAAGTCTGTATCAGTTCGCTGGTGCCGTCCCGGTCGGCATCTCCACCCTGGGTTTTTCTGTAAGCCCGATAGGCATTCACTACGTTGACGACAGCTCTGTACTTCGAGCCAGTGGAGTAGATGGAGTCGATGATTGAGAGGGCCAAGCTTTCTGGGTAGCCATCTGCTGTTCTCCACCGAGACTCATCGCCAAAGATGGACCGGCACACTTCAGTAAGTCTCTGGGCTTCAGCGGTGAGGTCATTCGTCATTTCTGGACTCTAACAACGTTTGGGACTGCTGAAGGTTTGGTTGACTCCTGATCTGTGAGGATTAACCTCGCGGGTGGAAGGATGTTCATCATGCCCAAGGCCTTTCCCGAAGAGTTCCGCCGTGACGTGGTCGCGGTTGCCC
>NZ_JBPZHC010000027.1:0-15906 GCF_051857465.1 Pseudarthrobacter cremeus
ACACCCCTTGCACCGGGGGCCAGTCACTTAATGAGTCACATCCACGAGGCTGAGCGGCCAAACACCACTCTGCCAGCCAGTCCCAGACCAGCCACCAAAATCCTCACAGTCACTTAACGCCCTCTCCGGGCCCGGTTTTGGGCGTTAAATGACCCCGCGTTGCTGTTTGGGAGTGTTGTAGGTGTGAGGGTTGCTGTTTGTGAGGGGTGCAGGGGTCAGGGCTGCCGGCCGCCGAGCCGGGCCACAGCAAGGGCCAGCCACAGCTGCACCCTGTCCGCCGTGACTGCGGGGTCGTAGCCGGTCAGCTCAGTGATCTGCGCCAGCCGGTACCGCACGGTGTTGCGGTGCAGGGTCAGGGCCTCGGCGACGGCGGCCACGGAGCCGTTGTTGTTCAGGTAACTTTCCAGCGTGTTCATCAGCTCCGCGCCATGGGCTGAATCGAAGGCGCGCAGCGGGTCCAGGGATTCGTGGGCCATGTCGGCCAGCGGGACGTCCTCGCTGGCCAGCAGCAGCGAAGTCAGGCTCAGCCGTTCGGGCTCGTTCACCGGCAGGCCGTGCCTGGCGGCGTCCCGTGCCTCGAAGTAGCTCCAGCGCAGGCCGTTCGGTTTGGTGTAGGCGCCGCCGATGCCGATCGTCGCGTGGATCCCGGCCTCGGCCAGGTGGTCGCTGAGTTTCCGGGCGAGCGCAGGCGCCCCGCCGCCGTCGTCGTTAATCACCACCACGAGGTCCTTCCCGACGACGGCGGCCACCGCGTTCTCCAGCGGCTGCGGCACCGAGGTGCTCACCAGTGCCTTGTGATGGGCGGCCGACACGGCCAGCAGGACCACGTTCTTCCGGGTGCTGTTGACCCCCACGCCCGCCAGCCGGCGCTGGGCTTCACTGGTTTCGAGGGAACCCTGGATGACGTCGCCGAGGACCTGGCCGCAGAGGGCACGCTGGGCCTGGCGTTGCTTGACCATGTTGTTCAGTTCCACGCTGATCAGGTTCTGGGCGTACCCGATGATGCCGGAATCCTCGAACGGGAGGCGGACCCAGAGGGTGCAGGCATCCCGGCGCCCCGTGGGAACCGGGTAGGAAGCCCACGCATCGGCGGTGGGGTGGCCCTTGGTGCTGTTGTACAGCAGTGCGGTGAACTGGGTGAGGGCAATGTCGGTCCGCAGCATGCCGCCGAGCTGTTTCAGCAGTTCGGCGAGGCCGCCGCCGGTGAGCAATGCCCTGGCCAGGATCTGGTGGCCCGCTATGAGGCGCTCCAGTTTGGCGAAGTGGTCGGCCGACTGGGCGTCCGCCACCAGTTTGCCGATGGCGATGAAAGGGGTTTCGTACGGGACTTCGACGATGGGCAGTCCCCACCGGTTGGCTTCGGCAAGCAGGGCCGGCGGGACGGCGTCGTGGGTCAGTCCGATCCCGAATCCGATGCCCACCGCGCCGGCGCGCTGGACCTGCCGGACGAACCGCCGCTGCTCGAACGCGGACCGCAGGCGCAAGCCGGTGGTGAGCACCAGTTCGCCGCCGTTGAGGAAGCGCTGCGGGTCCTCGAGTTCGGTCACCGCCACCCAGTTGATGTCGTGGTGCCAGGTGGTCTCGGCAAGGCCTGCCTTGGACAGGTGGAGGGAGTGCACACCCACCAGGGCAGCGAGGGAAATGGCCATCTGCACAGGATATCCGGCGCTGGCCAAACGCACTAAACAATTCAGTGGCGGGTGTGCAGGTGCCTATTCCTTGGGTGCGGGCACTGGCATAGGCTCGAAGCAGCCCCATGCATCCGCTTCGCAGCTGATGACCCTTAGGAAAGAGGTTGTACGCCGTGGTTCAGACCTTACAGAATTTCATCAACGGTGAGTTTGTCACCCCCGCGGGAACGGCCGTGCTGGACATCGTCAATCCCACCAACGGCGAGGTGGTGGCGAAGTCGCCTGTCTCCGTCCAGGCCGACGTCGATGCCGCCATGAACGCTGCCAAGGATGCCTTCAAAACCTGGAAGCACATCACCCCCGGCCAGCGTCAGCTGATGCTGCTCAAGCTCGCCGACGCCGTCGAAGCCCACAGTGACGAACTCGTCGAGGCCCAGCACCGCAACACCGGCCAGGTGCGCTCACTCATCGCCTCCGAGGAGGTGGCTGCCGGCGCCGACCAGCTCCGCTTCTTCGCCGGTGCCGCCCGCATCCTCGAAGGCAAGTCGGCCGGTGAATACTTCGAGGGCCACACCTCGTACGTGCGGCGTGAACCCATCGGTGTGGTGGCGCAGGTGGCGCCGTGGAACTACCCGTTCCTGATGGCCATCTGGAAGATCGGCCCAGCCTTGGCGGCCGGCAACACGGTGGTCCTCAAGCCCTCCGACACCACGCCGGAATCCACCTTGGTGCTCGCCCGCCTGGCCGGCGAAATCCTGCCGGCCGGCGTTCTGAACGTTGTGCTGGGAACCGGTGAAACCGGCGCCATGATGGTGGACCACAAAATTCCCGGCCTTGTCTCCATCACCGGTTCGGTCCGGGCCGGCATCGCCGTGGCATCCGGTGCCGCGAAGGGGCTCAAGCGCGCCCACCTGGAGCTCGGCGGCAAGGCCCCGGCCATCGTGTTCAAGGACGCTGACATCAAGAAGAGCGCCGCCGCGATCGCCGAGTTTGCGTTCTTCAACGCCGGCCAGGACTGCACCGCCATCACCCGCGTGCTGGTGGAGGACTCAGTGCACGACGACGTAGTTGCCGCCATGGTGGAACACACCAGGACCCTGCACACCGGTTCACAGAACGACGCCGAGAACTACTTCGGCCCGCTGAACAACGTGAACCACTTCAACGCCGTGACCTCTGTGGTGGAGCACCTTCCGGAGAACTGCCACATCGTCACGGGCGGGCACCGGGCGGGGGAGAAGGGCTTCTTCTTCGAACCCACCATTGTCACCGGCGCCAAGCAGACGGACGACATCGTGCAGAAGGAAACGTTCGGCCCGGTCATCACCGTGCAGAAGTTCGCCTCCGAAGCCGAAGCGCTCGAACTGGCGAACGACGTCGACTACGCCCTGGCCTCCAGCGTCTGGACCTCGGACCACGGCACGGCAATGCGGATGAGCCGCGACCTGGACTTCGGCGCCGTCTGGATCAACACCCACATCCTGCTCACCGCCGAAATGCCCCACGGCGGTTTCAAGCAGTCCGGCTACGGCAAGGACCTCTCCATGTACGGCGTGGAGGACTACACCCGGATCAAGCACGTCATGTCTGCGCTCGACGCGTAAACCCCACACACCCAGCCAAGAAAGAGCCCGCCATGACCACCACCGCAAGCGAAATCACCTACCGGCTGGAGCAGAAGCGCCGCGTCCAGGCCGACTTCCCGGGGCCCAAGTCCATCGCCCTGACCGAACGACGCAAGGCAGTTGTCGCAGCCGGCGTCGCCTCCAGTGTCCCGGTCTACGTTGCCGACGCCGACGGCGGCATCATCCACGACGTCGACGGCAACTCCTTCATCGACCTCGGCTCGGGCATCGCGGTGACCAGCGTGGGCGCGTCCGATCCCGCCGTCGTCGGGGCCGTCAAGGAAGCGGTGGAGCACTTCACCCACACCTGCTTCATGATCACGCCGTACGAAAGCTATGTTGCCCTCGCCGAGCAGCTCAACCGCCTGACCCCGGGCACTCACGAGAAGCGCACCGTGCTGTTCAACTCCGGCGCCGAGGCCGTGGAGAACGCCATCAAGGTGGCCCGCCTGGCAACCGGCCGGGACGCCGTCGTCGCCTTCGACCACGCCTATCACGGCCGCACCAACCTGACCATGGCACTCACCGCCAAGGCCATGCCCTACAAGGCGGGTCCCGCCGGCAGCTTCGGCCCGTTCGCGCCCGAGGTCTACCGCGCGCCCATGAGCTACCCGTACCGCGAGGAAAACCCCTCGATCACCGGCGCGGAGGCCGCCAGGCGCGCCATCACCATGATCGAAAAGCAGATCGGCGGCGAATCCGTTGCCGCCATCGTCATCGAACCGATCCAGGGAGAAGGCGGCTTCATCGTCCCCGCCGAAGGCTTCCTGCCGGCACTGGCCGACTGGGCCAAGGAGAAGGGCATCGTCTTCATCGCCGACGAGGTCCAGACCGGCTTCTGCCGCACCGGCGAGTGGTTCGCCGTCAACCACGAAGGCGTGGTCCCGGACATCATCGCCATGGCCAAGGGGATCGCCGGCGGCATGCCGCTGTCCGCGATTACCGGCCGGGCCGACCTGCTCGACGCCGTCCACCCGGGCGGCCTGGGCGGCACCTACGGCGGCAATCCGGTGGCCTGCGCCGCCGCCCTTGCCGCGATCGGGTCCATGGAGGAGTACCACCTTGCCGGCCGCGCCCGCCACATCGAGGAACTGGCCACCGGCCGGCTCCGGGAACTCCAGGCCAAACTCGCAGGTTCCGGTACAGGCGTCATTGGCGACATCCGCGGCCGCGGCGCCATGCTGGCCATCGAACTGGTCCACGCCGGCACCAAGGAACCCGACCCGGAACTGACCAAGAATGTCGTTGCCGCCTGCCTCAACGAGGGCGTCATCATCCTCACGTGCGGCACATACGGGAACGTCATCCGCCTGCTGCCCCCGCTGGTGATGACCGACGAGCTGCTCAACGACGGCCTGGACGTTCTGGCCCACGCCATCAAGGCGAACGCCTAGAAACCGGCCGCCTGCACCCGGCGACGTCCCTCGGACAGATTGACGTCGCCGGGCGTAAAATCGGACTCAGCAAAGCTCCTCCCTCGGACAGGAATGAGATGCTGCGGACACCTTTTTGCGAACTCCTCGGCGTGGAATTCCCCATTGTCCAGGCGGGCATGGGTCCTTTTGGCAGTGGCTCCGAACTGGCAGCGGCGGTGTCCAACGCCGGCGCCCTCGGTACCCTGGGCGGAGCCGTCCGTTCCGCCGAAGACCTCCGGCAGCAACTGGCTCTCCTGCGCTCCATGACCGACCGTCCGTTCGCGGTCAATTTCACCCAGCCCTGGCTGCAACAGCATCCGGAGTCGTTCGAGATCGCCCTTGAGCTGCATTCACCAGTTATTTCCCTCGCACTGGGTGAACCAGGGGATCTGCCGGCGCGCGCACATGCGGGCGATGCCCTCTTCATTCAGCAGGTGCATACCGTCGAACAGGCGATTCTGGCCGCTGACAGCGGGGTGGACGTGATCATCGCCCAAGGATCCGAGGCCGGCGGGTTCGGCGGCAGGATTTCGACACTGGCGCTTGTCCCCCAGGTGGTGGACGCAGTGGGTCCGCTTCCGGTGCTGGCTGCCGGCGGCATCGCCGACGGCAGGGGTCTGGCCGCCGCGCTGGTCCTTGGCGCGCAGGGAGCGAACATTGGTACGCGGTTTGTCGCCGCGGAAGAGGCCTCGGTCAGCGACACATGGAAACGCGCCATTGTGGCTGCCGCCTCTCAGGACGCCGTGAAAGTGGAGGTGTGGGATGACATCTTCGACAAGCCCGGCAACGGCGCCTTCGATGTTGTTCCGCGGGCCCTTGAAACGTCTTTTGTTGAGCACTGGCAAGGGCAGCGCTCAGTTGCCGCTGCTGAGCGTTCGCGTCTCCAGGGAGAAATCATGGCGGCCATCCAGCAGCAGAACATGGAGCGCTTCGTGCCCTTTACGGGGCAGTCCGCCGGTCTCATTGCTGACATCAGGCCGGCCCGGGACATCGTTCGAAGCCTCGTCGAGGAGGCCAGGGCAGCGCTGAAGGGGACCTCCCGCCTTGATGACGAAAAACCGCGTTATGAGTGAGGGGCAGTCTGCGCCCGCTTCTTCGCCACAGAATTCCTGCGTGTCGCGCGGAGCATGTCCACGGTGAGCACCAGCAGCGCCAGCCACACCACGCCGAAGCCGATCCAGCGCTCCGTGGTCATGGCTTCCCGGAAAACCACCAGCGCCACGATGAACTGCAGCACCGGGGCAACGTACTGCAACAGCCCGATGGTGGTCAGGGGCAGCCGCCGCGCGGAGGCGCCGAAGAACAGCAGGGGCACTGCGGTCAGCACACCCGAGGCCAGAAGCAGCCAGAAGTGCCCCGCGCCCTGGCTGGTCAGCGTGGCGGCGCCGCTCATGCCAAGGAACACCATGGTTGCCGCTGCGACGGGAGCGAGCACCATCGTCTCCACGCTGAGGCTGGTCACCGCGTCCACCTTTGGCCCCACGCGGTTCTTCACGAACCCGTACAGCCCGAAGCTGACGGCCAGCGTCAGTGCGATCCATGGCAGTTTGCCGTAGCTGACGGTGAGCACGCCCACGGCAATAAAGCCGATGCCGACGGCGGCCCACTGGAGCGGACGCAATCTCTCCTTCAGGATGAACACGCCCAGGAGGACGGACACCAGGGGATTGATGAAGTAGCCCAGTGACGCTTCGACGGCCTGCCCGGTGGTCACGCTGTACGTGTAGGTCAGCCAGTTGACGGCGATGAGGACGGCGGCCAGCGCCAGGGTCCAGAACACCGACCGGTCACGGAACGCCGTGGCCAGGGCAGGCCAGGACCGGGTGACAGTAATCAGGAGAACGCAGAAGACCAGAGACCACACCACGCGGTTGGCCACGATCTCCACAGGCCCGGCCGGCATCAGCGCGAAGAAGTACAGCGGGAGCAGTCCCCACAGGCCGTAGGCCCCGAAGCCGAAGGCGATTCCCGCCGTCGTCTCTTTGTCAACGGATTTCAGTCCGGGGGCCTTGGCCCCGGGTGCCTTGGTTCCCGCTTTCCTGGCCGGGCCGGCCTCACTGGCCCCACCCGTCGGTACGGTGGTCTTAGTCGGGGAGCTGGCTTCGCGGGGAGTAGGCACGCTTCCCATAACATCATGCTCTGGGGGCCTATTCCGCCAGATAGTCAGTAGGCTTGCTTTCATGACATGTCTGACCCTGCAGAAGGCCGCACCATGAGGCTGCGGCGCAGCAACGCCTCCGGCCGGGGCTACCGCCGCGTGGCCGCCGGAAAGGGCTTCAGCTACCGGGACCTGGACGGTTCCACACTGCCGCCGGGCCCCATCCGGGAGCGGCTCGAGGCCATCGGAATTCCGCCGGCCTGGACGGACGTCTGGATTGCCCCGTTCGAAAACGGACACATCCAGGCCACGGGGCTGGACGCCGTCGGCCGGCGGCAGTACATCTACCATCCGGAATGGCGTGAACGGAAGGACCGGCTGAAGTTCGACAGGTCCCTCCAGCTGGCAGAATCCCTTCCTGCCGCCCGCCGGAAGGTCACCATGGACCTGCGCAGCGAGGGTTTCCCGCGCGAGCGGGTCCTCGCGGCAGCGTTCCGGATGCTGGACAGCGGGTCGCTGCGGGTGGGGTCCGAGCGGTACACCAACGAGAACGGCAGCCATGGACTGGCCACCCTCCTGTGCGCCCACGTCCAGGTGCGCAAGGACAGCATCCTGCTGAGGTTCCCCGCCAAGAGCGGCAAGGACTGGGAATCGGAAATCCGCGACGCCGATCTCGCCGCCCTGGTGCGCGGGCTCAAACGGAGGGGTGGCAATGCCAGGCTCCTGGCGTACAAGGAGGGCAGATCCTGGCGGCCGGTCACCAGCGCAGACATCAATGCGTACGTGAAGGAGCGGACCGGCTCGGACTTCACCGCGAAGGACTTCCGCACCCTGCACGGCACTGTCTCCGCCGCCGCCAGCCTGGCCCGCACCGGCACGCAGAGAACCACAGCCAAACGGAAAAGAGCCATCAGCCAGGCCATGCAGGACGCTTCCGAGGTGCTGGGGAACACTCCCACCATCGCCCGCAAAAGCTACGTGGATCCCCGCGTGCTGGACCACTTCGCCGCGGGGGAAACCATCGACCCCAGGAGGGTGGACTCCGCCGAATCCGAACTCAGGGCACTTCTGTACCGCGAAGGTGATGTTGTCCCGCTTGAGAAAAGCGGCTGAGGCCCGCGTCACAGCTCGCCCCGGAGGGCCTGCCGACAATTAGAATGGGACACTGTGCGCAACCCGCACTGTGCGCTCCCCGGCGCAACCTCCCCACGATGAAGGGCTCCCGGTGTCCAACCCAGGCGAAACCACCTCCCAGCGTCCGCTCCGTGTTGCCATTGTGGGTGCGGGTCCGGCGGGAGTTTATGCGGCGGACATCCTCACCAAGTCCAACGGTGTCAAGGACGGCGACTTCGAGGTCAGCATCGACCTTTTCGAGGCCTACCCGGCGCCGTACGGCCTGATCCGCTACGGTGTTGCCCCGGACCACCCGCGCATCAAGGGCATCGTCAACGCCCTGCACAAGGTCCTGGACCGCGGCGACATCCGCTTCCTGGGCAACGTCACCTACGGCAGAGACCTGACCCTGCACGATTTCCGCGCCTTCTACGACGCCGTGATTTTCTCCACCGGCGCCATCAAGGACGCGGACCTGCCCATTCCCGGCATCGATCTTGAGGGCTCGTACGGCGGCGCGGACTTCGTCTCCTGGTACGACGGCCACCCGGACGTGCCGCGCGAATGGCCGCTCGATGCCAAGGAAATCGCGGTGATCGGCAACGGCAACGTGGCCCTCGACGTCGCCCGCATGCTGGTCAAACACCCCGAAGAGCTCCTGTCCACCGAGATCCCGGACAACGTCTACCAGGGCCTGAAGGGTTCCCCGGTCACGGACGTCCACGTCTTCGGCCGCAGGGGCCCCGCGCAGGTGAAGTTCACGCCCCTGGAGCTGCGGGAACTGAGCCACATGAATGACGTGGACATCGTCCTCTACCCGGAGGACTTCGAGTTCGACGAAGCCTCCGATGACGCCATCCGCAGCAACAACCAGATCAAGACCATGGTGAACACCCTCACCAACTGGCTGGTGGAGGAGCATGCCGAGTCCGAGCAGCCGTCCTCCCGCCGCCTCCACCTCCACTTCCTGCACAGTCCGGTGGAGATCTACGACGACGGCGGGTCGGGCCGGGTGGCCGGCATCAAGTTTGAGCGCATGGAGCTGGACGGCACCGGCAACGTCAAGGGGACAGGCGAGTTCGTGGACTACCCCGTCCAGGCCGTGTACCGCGCCATCGGCTACCACGGTTCACCGCTGGACGAGCTGGAATACGATGCCAAACGCGGCGTCATCCCCAACGAAGGCGGCCGCGTCCTGGACGCCGGCGGCAATCCTGTTCCCGGCATCTATGCCACGGGCTGGATCAAACGCGGACCCGTGGGCCTGATCGGCCACACCAAGGGCGACGCCCTGGAGACCATCGGATTCCTGCTCGAGGACCGGCTGCAGTTGCCGCCCGCGGAAAACCCCGATCCGCAGGCCATCATCCACCTCCTGGAGGAACGCGGCATCGAATACACCACGTGGGAAGGCTGGATCAAGCTCGACGCCCATGAGGCAGCACTCGGTGCCGAATGGGTGGCGCAGGACGCCGAGGAATCCGTGGTCCGGGAACGCATCAAGGTTGTGCCCCGCGAGGACATGATCAGGATTTCCCGGGGCTAAACTTTTAGGCAGTACACAGTGGGAGTTCGATGAGGAACCTGATCCACCCCGCAGCCCCCGGCGACGACACCGCAGGGCGGCTCCAACGCGGTGCCCTGGCCGGCCACGAGCAGCTGGACGGCGGCCTGCTGTTCCCGGCCGCCCAGGAGATCCCCGGCCTGCGGAAACTGATCAGGGAATCCTGGCAACGGTCTGCCAGCCTCAAGGCCAACCCGGACAACCCCGAAGCCCCTCTGGCCATGGATGCGGACGAGCTCGAGGAATACCGCCGGCAGCACCCGCTCGCCAGCATCATGCCCGTAATCCACAAACTCCTGGTCCAGCCCAGCCACGACAGCGGGCTGCTCGTGGCTGTGGGCGACGAGGTGGGTCGGCTGCTCTGGGTGGAAGGTGACCCCGGCATGCAGCGCCGCGCGGAAGGCATGATGTTCGTCCCCGGCGCCGACTGGTCCGAGGCCACCGTCGGCACCAGCGCCCCAGGAACCGCCCTGGCCCTGGGCCGGGGCATCCAGATTTCCGGGGCGGAGCACTACCAGCGCTCCGTGCACCCGTGGAGCTGCACCGCAGTGCCGTTCCATGACCCGGATTCCGGCGCGCTGCTGGGCGTTGTGGACATTACGGGAACGGCCGCCGCAGTGGCACCCCACACCCTCTCGCTCGTCGAAGCCACCGTTGCCGCCGCGCAGGCACAGCTCCGCGTTGAACGGCTCCAGCTCGCGGCCACACTCGCCAGCCGGCCCGCACGACGCCGGAACACCGGTACCGCTGCGGGTTCCGGTTCTGCGCGCGCCGGTTCTGCCCGGGCCGGCTCGGGTGCGAAGGAGGGCAGCCTCTACCGCAACAGCCTTCAGCTCCTTGGCCGTGACCAGGCCCTGCTCAGCATCGAAGGCAAAACCGTGGCCCTCTCCGCCCGGCACAGCGAAATCCTGGCCCTGCTCAGCGCCCACCACGACGGCCTGAGCGCCGAGGAGCTGTGCGTCCTCCTCTACCCGGGCGACGGCTCCACCATGACCCTCCGCGCCGAAATGGTCAGGCTCCGCAAGGTCCTCCAGCAGCTCAACCCTGCCGCCGTCCCCGAATCCCGGCCGTACAAACTCGCCATGGACCTGGTCCCGGACAGCGGCCAGGTGCTCAGCTGCCTGCAGCGCGGCGCCCACCGCATCGCCCTTGAAATCTACCGCGGCGCACTGCTGCCCAAGTCCGAGGCGCCCGGCGTCATCGACCTCCGCGAGCGTGTGGCATCGCTCATGCGGGAGGCTGTCCTCACGGACGGCAGCGCCGAGACGCTGCTCAAGTATGCGGAGCTCCCGGAGGCAAGGGACGACGTCGGGGTGCGGCTTGCCGCCCTCAAACTCCTGCCGCCGCGCTCACCCAAGCGGGCCGCCGTCGTCGCCGATCTTGAACGGCTGGAAGCCGAACTGAGCGCCTAAAACGAATCAGTTGCACGCCAGTGAGCTGGCTCACATGCCTGCAACCTGACTGCAACCTTTGCCCTCCTACGCTGAATCCAACGGCGGCCGCAGCATCAGGCGCCGCCTCATGCACAGCAAAGGAGCTAGCAATGACTGTTTACGCCCAGCCCGGTACCGAGGGTTCGAAGGTCACGTTCAAGGACCGCTATGAGAACTACATCGGCGGCGAATGGGTTGCCCCGGTCAAGGGGCAGTACTTCGAGAACATCACCCCCGTCACCGGCAAGGCCTTCTGCGAAGTGGCCCGGGGAACCGCAGAGGACATCGAACTGGCGCTGGACGCGGCGCACAAGGTTGCACCGTCCTGGGGCAAGACCTCAGTGGCCGAGCGCGCAGCGGTCCTGAACAGGATCGCGGACCGGATCGACGAAAACCTGGAGATGCTGGCCGTCGCCGAATCCTGGGACAACGGCAAACCCATCCGCGAGACCCTCAACGCGGACATGCCGCTCGCCGCGGACCACTTCCGCTACTTCGCCTCCGCCGTCCGCGCCCAGGAAGGCCGGCTGTCGCAGCTCGACGACGACACCACCGCCTACCACTACCACGAGCCGCTGGGCGTCGTCGGCCAGATCATCCCCTGGAACTTCCCCATCCTGATGGCCGTCTGGAAGCTCGCCCCGGCGCTCGCAGCCGGCAACGCCGTGGTCCTCAAGCCCGCCGAGCAGACGCCGTCGTCCATCCTGGTCCTGATGGAGCTCATCGGTGACCTGCTCCCCGCAGGCGTCCTGAACGTGGTCAACGGCTTCGGCGTCGAGGCTGGCAAGCCCCTCGCATCCAGCCCGCGGATCCGCAAGATCGCCTTCACCGGCGAAACCACCACCGGCCGGCTGATCAGCCAGTATGCCAGCCAGAACCTGATCCCGGTCACCCTGGAACTGGGCGGCAAGAGCCCCAACATCTTCTTCAACGATGTTGCCGAGTCCGACGACGCCTTCTACGACAAAGCACAGGAAGGCTTCGCACTCTTCGCGTTCAACCAGGGCGAGGTCTGCACCTGCCCGTCCCGCGCGCTGGTCCAGGAGGACATCTACGAGTCCTTCATGGCCGACGCCGTGGCCCGGGTGGAAAAGATGATCCAGGGCAACCCGCTGGACACCGAAACCCAGGTGGGTGCCCAGGCCTCCAACGACCAGCTGGAAAAAATCCTCTCCTACATCGACATCGGAAAGCAGGAGGGCGCCAAGCTGCTCACCGGCGGCGCCCGCGCCGAGCTGCCCGGCGACCTGGCCGGCGGCTACTACGTCCAGCCCACCATCTTCGAGGGCCACAACAAGATGCGGATCTTCCAGGAGGAGATCTTCGGCCCCGTGGTGTCGGTGACCAGGTTCAGCGACTACAACGACGCCATGGGGATCGCCAACGACACCCTCTACGGCCTCGGCGCCGGTGTCTGGTCCCGCAACGGCAACGTGGCCTACCGCGCAGGCCGCGAGATCCAGGCCGGCCGCGTCTGGGTCAACAACTACCACGCCTACCCGGCCGGTGCCGCGTTCGGCGGCTACAAGTCCTCAGGCATCGGACGTGAGAACCACTCCATGATGCTGGACCACTACCAGCAGACCAAGAACCTGCTGGTCAGCTATAACGAAAACAAGCTCGGCTTCTTCTAGGCCCGGCTGGGGGCGGGCGGTCCCAGGGCCGCCCCCACCCCTGTTTACCACTACAACAACGCAAGGATTTCGCCAATGACGACGACAATGCAGGCAGCAGTAGTAACCGAATTCGGCAAGGACCTCCAGATCCAGGAACTCGCCATCCCCACCCCGGGGCCGGGGGAGGCGCTGGTCAAGGTCATCACCACCGGCGTCTGCCACACCGACCTCCACGCGGCGGAGGGTGACTGGCCCGTGAAGCCGTCGCCGCCCTTCATTCCCGGCCACGAGGGAGTGGGTGAAGTGGTGGCCCTCGGCGAGGGCGTCACTGACCTCGCCGTCGGCGATCTGGTGGGCAACGCCTGGCTCTGGTCCGCGTGCGGCGACTGCCAGTACTGCCGCACCGGATGGGAAACGCTTTGCGAGGTGCAGAAGAACGCCGGCTACAGCGTCGACGGTTCCTTCGGCGAATACATGCTGGTGGATTCCCGGTTTGCCGCCAGGATCCCGGCGGGCTCCGACCCGGTGGAGATCGCCCCGGTGCTGTGCGCCGGCGTTACGGTCTACAAGGGCCTGAAAATGACCGAGGCCAAGCCGGGCCAGTGGGTCACCATCTCCGGCATCGGCGGGCTGGGGCACATCGCGGTGCAGTACGCGGTGGCGATGGGCCTGCGGGTCGCCGCCGTGGACATTGCCGACGACAAACTGGCCCTTGCCAAAGCCCACGGGGCCGAGTTGACGGTCAACGCCCTGCACGAAGATCCAGCAGAAGTCATCCAGCGCGAAACCGGAGGTTGCCATGGCGTCCTGGTCACAGCAGTGCACCCGTCAGCCTTCGGACAGGCCATCGGCATGGCACGCCGGGGCGGGACGATTGTGTTCAACGGCCTGCCGCCGGGCGACTTTCCGGCGCCCATCTTCGAGATTGTGCTCAAGGGCCTGACAGTCCGCGGCTCCATCGTGGGCACCCGGCAGGACCTTGAGGAAGCCCTGGACTTCTACGCCCAGGGCAAGATCCACCCCACGGTCTCGGTCCGCGGGCTCGGCGAGGTCAACGCCGTCCTGGACGAGATGAAGCACGCCAAGATCGACGGCCGCGTGGTGCTGAGGTTCTGATGCCCCAGCAAAGGCTCGACGCCGCAGTGACGCTGCCCGGGGAGAACTTCTCCCGGGTGGCGCTCACCGCGGAGGCCGTTGAACTGCTGCGGAAACTGTGGCTTCAGCACGGTCCGCTGATGTTCCACCAGTCCGGCGGCTGCTGCGACGGGTCCTCGCCGATGTGCTACCCCGCCGGGGAGTTCATCACCGGGGACTCGGACGTCCTGCTGGGACTGTTCGACATCTCGGACGGGATCGAGCCGCAGCCGCTGGAGTTCTGGATGTCCCGTGAGCAGTTCAACTACTGGAGCCACACGCACCTGGCGGTGGACGTGGTTACCGGGCGGGGGAGTGGGTTTTCGGTCGAGGCGCCCGAAGGCAAACGCTTCCTCATCAGGTCCACGCTGATGGACTGGCCCGTCTAGCCGGTTCGACGCTTTGGCCTTGGGGCCCTCCGAAAGGAGGGCCCCAAGGTTTATTACCGCAATTAACTTCGGCAACCTGCCCATCTCACCATGCGGAACAATTGGGACCGTCCAGTAGATGGACCGTAAAGTCGATAAGTCTGTTTCCAACACAATCAGGATTGTGGAACTACTTATGAACCTTCTCCGGACCAAATCCATCGAGCAGTCCATGGCCGACGCCGATGAGCCCGGACGCAAGCTCAAGCGTTCGCTCAGCACCTGGGACCTGATGATCATGGGCGTTGCCGTTGCTGTCGGCGCAGGTATCTTCTCGGTCGGCGCCAAGGCTGCGGCCAACTTTTCCGGCCCCGCCGTCACCGTCTCCTTTGCGGTTGCCGCCGTCACCTGCGCCCTGGCCATCATGTGCTACGCCGAATTCGCCACCGCCATCCCGGTCGCCGGCTCCGCCTACGTCTTCACCTACGCCACCATGGGCGAGCTCCTCGCCTGGATCATCGGCTGGAACCTCATCCTGGAACTGTTCACCGCAGCGGCAGTGATCGCCAAGTACTGGGGCATCTACCTCAGCAAGGTGTTCGCGCTGATGGGAGCGGACATCCCGCCGGCGCTGTCCATCGGCGGCGTGGACCTCTACTGGGGCGCCTTCCTGATCGTTGCAGTCTTCACCGTGCTCCTGGTGCTCGGCACCAAACTCTCCGCCCGCGTCGGAAACATCTTCACGCTGGTCAAGATCGCCGTCGTCCTGTTCGTCATCGTGGTGGGCTTCACCTACGTGAAATTCGAGAACTACAGCCCGTTCATCCCCACAGCTGTTCCCACCGCCGGTGGCAGCGCGGATGTCCTTAAGCAGTCGTTCTTCGGCTTCCTCACCGGTGCCGCGCCCGCACAGTACGGCACCCTGGGCATCTTCGCCGGCGCTGCCCTGGTCTTCTTCGCCTTCATCGGCTTCGACGTCGTGGCCACCTCCGCTGAGGAAGTCAAGAACCCGCAGAAGACCCTGCCGCGCGGCATCTTCGGCGGCCTCGCCGTGGTGACGGTGCTCTACATCCTGGTGTCCCTCGCGCTCACCGGAATGGTGTCCTACACGGACCTCGCGGCAGCGGAGAACCCCACCCTCACCACAGCCTTCGAGGCCGTGGGCAACACCACTGCGGCCAAGGTCATCGCCTTCGGCTCCCTGGTTGGCCTCACCACCGTGATCATGGTGCTCCTGATGGGCCTGTCCCGCGTGGTGCTGGCCATGAGCCGCGACGGCCTGCTGCCGCGTGCCCTGTCCAAGACCAGTGAGAAGCGTTCGACGCCGGTCCGCCTCCAGATCCTCTGCGGTGCGCTGGTTGCACTGGTGGCCGGGCTCACCAATGTGGATCTGCTGGAAGAAATGATCAACATCGGCACGCTCTCGGCGTTTGTCGTGGTGAGCCTGGGCATCCTGGTGCTCCGTAAGAAGCGTCCGGACCTGAAGCCCTCCTTCCGGGTACCTTTCGGCAAGGTCCTCCCTGTCGTTTCGGCAGTGCTCTGCTTGTACCTCATGACCAACCTCGCGGTAGAGACGTGGATTTTCTTCGCCGGCTGGCTCGTCATCGGCATCGTGATCTACTTCGCCTACGGCCAGCGGCATTCACGCCTCAACGAAAAGTTTGCCGCGGCGAATGAAGCAGTGAACGCCCCCGCCGCGGACGCTGCGCCAGAAGCCGCCGACGACGACGAGCTCACCCGGGTCTGACACCTTGCAGACCCCTGCTGCCTGAGCCGCTGCCTTGAATGGAACCGCCCGCCGACCACCGTCGGCGGGCGGTTTTTTGTCACCGGCCTGGAGCGCCACCCTAATGCACCGCGGGGTCACTCCGCGCCCGATCCTTCCCCGGAATCGGGCGCGGAGTGACCC
>NZ_JBPZHC010000028.1:0-5855 GCF_051857465.1 Pseudarthrobacter cremeus
TCCCCACCATCACACCCACCCCAACAAACCAAAACACAAACTAAAACCACCACCACCAACAACCACCGCCCCGGCGGCACACGGCCCCCAGCCCGTGCCACCGGGGCACACCCACACCCCCACACAGCAGCAGTGACACCAATTGCCGCATAAAGCCGCATAAAACGGTCACGTGGATGGCGTTATGAGCGGTCTCCGGGACGTTCCTGGCCTGCTTGTTCAGCAGCCCGCCATGCGATGTCAGAGATCGTCTTCGGGCCGAGCGGCGAGAATCCGGTTGGCCCTGACCTGCAGGATGCCGAGCGACTCCTGGATAAGTGGCGATGCGATGCTGCCCCTCCGCACCGCAGCGACAATGCGGCGCGCGGGCTTCCCTTTGCCGGTAATGCGCAGCCGAACCACGTTTTCGGCACCACGCAGGGGCGCCAGCCTCGGCAGCAGGCCCACGCCCAGCCCCGCACCAACGAAGGCGATCTGGGTTTCCCATTCAACGGCCTCATGGGCAATCCGCGGTGTCACCCCGACTGCCGTGAACGCCGCGGTGAAGAGGGAGTGGTACGTGGACCCGGCGGCCTCGGTGATCCAGGGTTCCGACGCCAGCTCTTCAAGCGTCACCGTTTCCCGCGATGCCAGGGGATGGTCGGCGGGAATGATCACGTCCAGGGGATCATCGAGCAGGACGGTCTGCTCGAAGCGGGGGTCGTTCTCAACATAGGTGTCGGACTGCATGGCGACGATGACCGCGAGGTCGATCCGCTCGGCTACCAACAAGTCGAAGCAGCGGGCCGGATTGGCCTCGAGTACCTGCACCTCCAGCAGGGGGCGCGTTGCGCGCAGGGTGGCGGCCAGCGGCGCGAGCAGCTGGGCTGCCGCCGTCGAGAATCCGCCGAGGCCAAAACGGGACGGCACCTGGTCGCCGGCCTCCATGGCCGCGGCGCGCAGGCTCTCCCATTCGGCAATGAGGGTGTCCGAGCCCGCCACGAGAAACCGGCCCGTGGCGGTCAGCCGCACACCTCGACCGTCCTTCGTCAGCAGCTGCATTCCCAGCACGCGCTGGAGCTCCCGCAATTGCGCGGAGACGGCGGAGGGCGAATATCCCGTGAGCTCCGCGGTTGCGCCAACAGTGCCGCACCGGGCAAACACCCGAAGTGTGATAAGGCGTGGATCGATCATGCACTCATTGTGCACTGTTATCTCCGAAATCTTGCGCTTTTGTTGCAGTTCAATCATCCCTAATCTCATGACTACAAGGTTTTCCACAACACCGCCTGGACCCACCCAGCCGTGGCTGCCACGAATCGCATCCATACCCACGCCTCCCGGGAGGAAACATATGTCTGTTCCAGTCTTGCCCCTCAATTCACGCGGAAAACTCGCTTCATCATTGCCTGCAGAGCAGCTGGCGGAGATCAGCGGGTTGTTCGAGTTCCGGCGCGTGGGATATTCCCTCGACGCCCCCTTCTACACCGACCCGACGATCTTCAAGCTCGACATGGAGGCCATCTTCGGCCAGCACTGGATCTTTGCCGGCAGCGTTGCCGAGCTGCCGGAGCCGGGCGACTACATCACGGTCGACTACGGCCCCTACTCCCTGATCGTGCTGCGCACCGACGAGGGCGACGTCAACGTCCTGCACAACGTCTGCCGCCACCGCGGTGCACGCGTCCTGACCGAAGCTGCCGGTTCCACCGGAAACCTGGTCTGCGGCTACCACTCCTGGACGTACTCCCCCGAGGGCAACCTGATCCACGCATCCGCCCCCGGCGAAGCCAAGTTCGACAAGAACTGCTTTGCCCTCAAGCGCGCCCATGGCCGCGAGGTTGCCGGGCTCATCTTCGTCTGCATTGCTGACGAACCGCCCGCAGACTTCGACGAGACCTCCAAGATTTTCGAGCCCTACCTCGCCCCCCACGATCTGTCCAAGACGAAGATTGCCTACCAGCAGAACATCATCGAAGAGGGCAACTGGAAGCTCGTCATGGAGAACAACCGTGAGTGCTACCACTGCGACGGACACCCGGAACTCGCCTGCTCGCTCTTCCCCACGTGGGGCCTGACCGAGGGACTCATCCCGGCCCACCTTGAAGAGGTCTGGGACCGCAACAAGGAAGCCCAGTCCTCCCTCGAGGAGCGGTGCCGCCGCTATGGCCTGCCCTACGAGGTGGTGGAGGAACTCGATACCCGCATTGCCGGTATCCGCATCTCGCGCGAATCCCTGGACGGCGAAGGCGAATCGTTCTCCGCTGACGGCCGCAGGCTCTCCAAGAAGCTGCTCGGCGACCTTCGGGACTTCCGCCTGGGCCGCTGCTCGATGCACCTGCAGCCCAACAGCTGGTTCCACTTCCTGGGTGACCACGTCATCACGTTCGGAGTCTTCCCCATCAATGAGCACCAGTCCCTGGTCCGCACCACCTGGCTGGTGGCTGACGACGCCGAGGAAGGCGTCGACTACGATCTGGAGAAACTCACCTACACCTGGAAGCAGACCAACCTGCAGGACAAGGCGTTCGTGGAGCTGTGCCAGCAGGGCGCCGGCAGCCCCGCCTACCAGCCCGGCCCGTACATGAAGAGCGAATACCAGGTCGAGGCGTTCATCAACTGGTACGTGCACCGCGTGCAGGAGCACTTGGCATGATTGAACTCCTCGCTGAGACGGCCATCCAGGAACCACAGCGCATCCGCGGTCTTGAGATGCCGTGGAACAGGGTGATGGGCAGCACCGAGGCACCCGCACGGGCCGCCCGCGCATTGGGCCCCTGGCATCCGCAGGAGTTCATGGCCGAATGTGTCGAGACCGTTCCGGAGGCGGGCGGCATGATGACCTTCGTGTTCCGCCGCTGCGACGGTGCACCGCTGGCGTTCCGTCCGGGCCAGTACGTTAACGTCGCATTTCCCGTGAACGGCGAGGACCAGGACGCGGTGGACCGCAGCTACTCGCTGTCCAGTTCGCCCACCAAGCCGTGGACCTTCAACATCACAGTCAAATGTGACCCCACGGGACAGGTCTCGCCGTGGGTGCACGGGAACGTCAAACCCGGCACCGTTCTCGACATGCTCGGACCGGTCGGTGCGTTCCACCTTCCCGACGCCGACCGGCGGGCACGGTACCTCTTCCTGGCCGCCGGCGCCGGCATCACCCCCCTCATGTCGATGGTCCGGACCATCCACTCCCAGCCCGGGCAGGCCGATGTCGTGGTGCTCTACCACGGAGCGGCGGCCGGGGACTTTGCCTTCCACAAGGAGTTGGCGTACATCGCCTCCGTGGACTCACGCGTCAAGGTCTTCTACTCCCTGGGCGACCGCAGCAAACCCGAGGGGTGGGAAGGGCTCACCGGAAGGCTGACGGCTGCCATGCTCGACGAGGTAGCCCCCGATGCCAACGGCCGGCAGGTCTACGCCTGCGGCCCCGAGGGTTACCTGAACACCGCCACCGGGCTCCTCCAGAAAGTCGGCGTCGACGACACCTCCATCTACATGGAATTCTTCTCGGGAGACCGCCAGACGCTCCTTGAATACCAGGCCGAGGTCGCGCTGGCAGGGGACATTGCGGAGGAAATCGCCGAGGAAATCGCCCTTTCCGCCGAGGACTACTACGAAAGCCAGCCCACCGCGTTCGGGCTCTACGAGCCGGGCTACAACGACGAGGGGACCCTGAAGGCCACGGGGCTGCCGCTGGAAACCGTCGACCCGGACGCGCCCTGTCCAGAAGAGGCCGCCGGCCGTTCCGACGTGAGGCCCGAGGCCGGGACCCCCGATGCCTCGAGCTTCGACACGGTCGGAACGGGAAGCCTCACCCTGTCCTTCATGCGCACCGGCATCAACGTACGCATCGACCCCGCCGAACACATCCTGGGGGTGGCCCAGCGTGCGGGCGTCAGGATCGGCGCGAACTGCAAGGAAGGCATGTGCGGCTCCTGCAAGGTCGTCAAGCTTTCCGGGGAGGTCGAGATGAACCACCAGGGCGGTATCCGGGCACGGGAAATCGAGGCAGGCAAGTTCCTGCCCTGCTGCTCCACTGCGCGCACCGATTTGGTCATCGATGCCTAGCCGCGCCAGCAGCACGTATCAACTGACCCACCTTGCTTCACGAAACTGACTACAACTTCCTCACAGAGTGTCTGCTGCGACCAGCTGCACCGTGAGGCGTCAATCGCCAACCATAGGAGCCATTCAATGTCAGGTAACAAAGCCGTTGCATACAAGGCACCGGGGATCGTGGAAATCATCGATACCCCTTTTCCCACCTTTGAGCTGCAGGCCGGCCCCGGCGTCAATCCCGTCAACGTCGGCCGGAAGGTCCCGCACGGAGTCATCCTGCGCACCGTGAGCACCAACATCTGCGGCTCGGACCAGCACATGGTCCGGGGCCGCACGACTGCACCGGCCGGGCTCGTCCTGGGGCACGAGATCACCGGGGAAGTCATCGAGACCGGGCCCGACGTCGAATTCATCAAGGTCGGTGACATCGTCTCGGTCCCCTTCAACATCTCCTGCGGGCGCTGCCGGAACTGCAAGGAGGGCAAGACCGGGATCTGCCTGAACGTGAACCCGGACCGGCCCGGCTCTGCCTACGGCTATGTGGACATGGGCGGCTGGGTCGGCGGACAGGCCGAATTCGTCCTGGTGCCCTACGCAGACTGGAACCTGCTGAAGTTCCCGGACCGTGACCAGGCCCTGGAGAAGATCATGGACCTGACCATGCTCTCGGACATCCTCCCCACCGGATTCCACGGAGCCGTCACGGCAGGTGTCGGCGTCGGGTCCACCGTCTATGTTGCCGGCGCCGGGCCCGTGGGGCTCGCCGCGGCGGCCAGCGCGCAACTGCTGGGGGCCGCGGTGGTCATCGTGGGGGATCTCAATGAGGATCGACTGGCCCAGGCCCGGTCCTTTGGCTGCGAAACCGTCAATGTGGCAAACGGCGATCCGGCTGACCAGATCGAGCAGCTTCTCGGCGTCCGGGAAGTCGACGCCGGTATCGACGCGGTCGGTTTCGAGGCCCGTGGACATGGACACGGCGCCGGGGCCCAGGAGGCGCCGGCCACCGTGCTCAATTCCCTGATGGACCTCACCGCCGCCGGCGGATCGGTGGGCATTCCCGGCCTGTACGTCACCGGGGATCCAGGTGCCGCGGACGTGGCGGCCCAGAAGGGCAGCCTGTCCCTGTCCCTGGGCACCGGGTGGGCGAAGTCCCTCTCCTTCACCACCGGCCAGTGCCCGGTGATGAAGTACAACCGGCAGCTGATGATGGCGATCCTGCATGAGCGGATCCATATCGCCAAGGCGGTCAACGCCACGGCAATTCCGCTCCAGGATGCCCCACGGGGGTATGCGGAATTCGACGCCGGAGCCGCCACGAAGTATGTCCTGGACCCGAACGGCTACCTCAGCAACTAGTCCGGGTAAATGAGTAGCGCGGGCGGAAGGTCGGGGGCTTCCGCCCGTTTAGGTCCTGTTTTACCCGTTAGCCCATTATTCGCCGAGCAAAGGATTCGCTCATGGCTATTAGCCGTGACTTACAACTCTCCACCCCCGAGGAGTCGGCTGCCGAGGACTCTTTGGCAGCAATTCCGCCCAACGGAAAACGCGGAAGAACGCGGAACACCTCAACAGCCATTGATGTCCCCACGGACGAAGACACCAACCCTGCTGTCCTGGATCCGGAGGACGGAGGCGCAGAGGGCCTGCCGGATTCAGAAGAGTACGAACAGATCCTGGAAGAGCTCCGCACCGCTAAAACCGAGCAGGCCGTTTCGGCACGCCGGAACATCAAACTCACCCTGGACAAGGTCACGTTCGGAATCACCGGCGCGATCGCCATCGCCTTTGTGATCTGGGGCTTTACCGGCCGCGACAGC
>NZ_JBPZHC010000029.1:0-5776 GCF_051857465.1 Pseudarthrobacter cremeus
GTGTTAAATGGGTCAGGCCCCGGACACTTTCGTGTTCGGGGCCTGGCCTTGAATGATGTTCCGGCGGTGACCTACTCTCCCACACCCTCCCGGGTGCAGTACCATCGGCGCTGTGGGTCTTAGCTTCCGGGTTCGGAATGGGACCGGGCGTTTCCCCCACGCTATGACCGCCGTAACCCTTGCTCCGCACCCGTGCCGGGTTGCCCGGGGGGTGGGAAATCTGTGGTTACAACATGGCTCCAGTTGTTGTTGGAGCTGTGGTGTTGTTATGTAGTTGTTGGTTCGCAATGCAACGTGCCCTGGCGGGTTTGTTGGTTGGGAACCACATAGTGGACGCAAGCAGTCTTGTTATCTTTTTACTCTCTTCATGGTGTGAACGTCTTTTGAATCCGTTCACGAAGAGGGTGTGTGGTGTAAGTTATCGGCCTATTAGTACCGGTCAGCTTCACGAGTCGTTAGTCCTCGCTTCCACATCCGGCCTATCAACCCAGTGGTCTGGCTGGGGGCCTCTCACACACAAGGTGTATGGAAATCTCATCTCGAAGCGAGCTTCCCGCTTAGATGCTTTCAGCGGTTATCCCATCCGAACGTAGCTAATCAGCGGTGCACTTGGCAGTACAACTGACACACCAGAGGTTCGTCCGTCCCGGTCCTCTCGTACTAAGGACAGCCCTTCTCAAATTTCCTGCGCGCGCAGCGGATAGGGACCGAACTGTCTCACGACGTTCTAAACCCAGCTCGCGTACCGCTTTAATGGGCGAACAGCCCAACCCTTGGGACCTACTCCAGCCCCAGGATGCGACGAGCCGACATCGAGGTGCCAAACCATGCCGTCGATATGGACTCTTGGGCAAGATCAGCCTGTTATCCCCGAGGTACCTTTTATCCGTTGAGCGACGGCCATTCCACAATGTACCGCCGGATCACTAGTCCCGACTTTCGTCCCTGCTCGAGATGTCTCTCTCACAGTCAAGCTCCCTTGTGCACTTACACTCGACACCTGATTGCCAACCAGGCTGAGGGAACCTTTGGGCGCCTCCGTTACTTTTTAGGAGGCAACCGCCCCAGTTAAACTACCCATCAGGCACTGTCCCTGACCCGGATTACGGGCCGAAGTTAGATGTCCAAAGTGACCAGAGTGGTATTTCAACGATGACTCCACCCGAACTGGCGTCCGGGCTTCAACGTCTCCCACCTATCCTACACAAGCCACTCCGAACACCAATACCAAACTATAGTAAAGGTCTCGGGGTCTTTCCGTCCTGCTGCGCGTAACGAGCATCTTTACTCGTACTGCAATTTCGCCGAGTTTATGGTTGAGACAGCGGGGAAGTCGTTACTCCATTCGTGCAGGTCGGAACTTACCCGACAAGGAATTTCGCTACCTTAGGATGGTTATAGTTACCACCGCCGTTTACTGGGGCTTGAATTCTCAGCTTCGCCGTGAGGCTAACCGGTCCTCTTAACCTTCCAGCACCGGGCAGGAGTCAGTCCGTATACATCGTCTTGCGACTTCGCACGGACCTGTGTTTTTAGTAAACAGTCGCTTCCCCCTGGTCTCTGCGGCCCCGATCCCCTCCGGACAGCAAGTGTCCATCAAGGTTGGGGCCCCCCTTCTCCCGAAGTTACGGGGGCATTTTGCCGAGTTCCTTAACCATAATTCTCTCGATCGCCTTAGTATTCTCTACCTGATCACCTGTGTCGGTTTGGGGTACGGGCGGCTAAAACCTCGCGTCGATGCTTTTCTCGGCAGCATAGGATCACCAAATCCCCCCAAACGGGGGTCCCATCAGATCTCAGGCATCATGAACGGCGGATTTGCCTACCGTTCGCCCTACATCCTTAGACCGGGACAACCATCGCCCGGCTTGGCTACCTTCCTGCGTCACACCTGTTAATACGCTTGCCTCCCAGGATCAGGTCCCGCGCTCCACCAAAACCCACGTCACCACAAGGGTGGGCGGGCAGGTTTCGGGCGGTTAGTATCCCCTGTTCAGCATGGGCGGTTTTTCGCCGGTACGGGAATATCAACCCGTTGTCCATCGACTACGCCTGTCGGCCTCGCCTTAGGTCCCGACTTACCCAGGGCAGATTAGCTTGACCCTGGAACCCTTGATCATTCGGCGGACGGGTTTCTCACCCGTCTTTCGCTACTCATGCCTGCATTCTCACTCGTGTAGGCTCCACCGCTGGTTTACACCGCGACTTCACTGCCCACACGACGCTCCCCTACCACTCCAGACGCCTGAACCAACCCCACAAGGGAGCGGCTTGGCTACTATCTGAAATCCACAACTTCGGCGGTGTACTTGAGCCCCGCTACATTGTCGGCGCGGAATCACTTGACCAGTGAGCTATTACGCACTCTTTTAAGGATGGCTGCTTCTAAGCCAACCTCCTGGTTGTCTTCGCAACTCCACATCCTTTCCCACTTAGCACACGCTTAGGGGCCTTAGTTGGTGGTCTGGGCTGTTTCCCTCTCGACTATGAAGCTTATCCCCCACAGTCTCACTGCTGCGCTCTCACTTACCGGCATTCGGAGTTTGGCTGACGTCAGTAACCTTGTAGGGCCCATTAGCCATCCAGTAGCTCTACCTCCGGTAAGAAACACGCAACGCTGCACCTAAATGCATTTCGGGGAGAACCAGCTATCACGAAGTTTGATTGGCCTTTCACCCCTACCCACAGCTCATCCCCTCCATTTTCAACTGAAGTGGGTTCGGTCCTCCACGACGTCTTACCGTCGCTTCAACCTGGCCATGGGTAGATCACTTCGCTTCGGGTCTAGATCACGCCACTGCAACGCCCTATTCAGACTCGCTTTCGCTACGGCTTCCCCACACGGGTTAACCTCGCGACGTAACACTAACTCGCAGGCTCATTCTTCAAAAGGCACGCCGTCACAACTACAAGGCTGCTCCGACGGATTGTAAGCACACGGTTTCAGGTACTGTTTCACTCCCCTCCCGGGGTACTTTTCACCTTTCCCTCACGGTACTGGTCCGCTATCGGTCATTAGGGAGTATTTAGGCTTATCAGGTGGTCCTGACAGATTCGCACGGGATTTCTCGGGCCCCGTGCTACTTGGGATACTCTCCAGGCGGCACAAAACATTTCGGTTACGGGGCTCACACCCTCTCTGGCCGGCCTTTCAAGACCGTTCACCTATGCCTGCACATCACACCTCACTGTCCCGGCAGAGACAATACGGAAAGTCCCACAACCCCGCCCATGCAACGCCCGCCGGCTATCACACATGGAACGGTTTAGCCTGATCCGCGTTCGCTCGCCACTACTAACGGAATCACTATTGTTTTCTCTTCCTGCGGGTACTGAGATGTTTCACTTCCCCGCGTTCCCTCCACGCACCCTATGTGTTCAGATGCGGGTCACCAGATCACTCGCGCGTCTGGCGGGGTTTCCCCATTCGGACACCCTGGGATCACAGTCCGGTTATCGACTCCCCCAGGCTTATCGCAGATTCCTACGTCCTTCTTCGGCTCCTAATGCCAAGGCATCCACCGTGTGCTCTTAAAAACTTGACCACAAAAGATCAATTACGCTAATTTTCGAGAGAACCACGAAAACCACCCGGACACCACCACCACAACCACAAGGGCCACAGCAACAGCACCCGGACAGATCCAGGTTCATATTCTTGGAAATTGCTTCTTATAAAAGATGCTCGCGTCCACTATGTAGTTCTCAAACAACAACCCCAAACCACACACCCCACACACAAAACCCCCAAAAGGGCCAAACATGCATGATCGGTGCAGCCAGGAAACCAGAAACAAACAAGTACCGGGAAAACCCGGCCCTGTTGCCTCAGGACCCAACAGTGTGCCAAACACTACCCAGCAATCCGAACCAGCCGCTTTCCAGGACATCCACAAGGAATGTCCGTACTAACAACCGGTCCGTGCCACCAGGCACCTATTCGTTGATATTCCACCCTTGAGCACCCGCCGCAGAACAATCGTCTGCGCAACGGGCATATACTCCTGACAACCCCTCCACACCCGCATACACGGGGCAAGGTGACTGTAGGTGCTCCTTAGAAAGGAGGTGATCCAGCCGCACCTTCCGGTACGGCTACCTTGTTACGACTTAGTCCCAATCGCCAGTCCCACCTTCGACAGCTCCCTCCCACAAGGGGTTAGGCCACCGGCTTCGGGTGTTACCAACTTTCGTGACTTGACGGGCGGTGTGTACAAGGCCCGGGAACGTATTCACCGCAGCGTTGCTGATCTGCGATTACTAGCGACTCCGACTTCATGGGGTCGAGTTGCAGACCCCAATCCGAACTGAGACCGGCTTTTTGGGATTAGCTCCACCTCACAGTATCGCAACCCTTTGTACCGGCCATTGTAGCATGCGTGAAGCCCAAGACATAAGGGGCATGATGATTTGACGTCGTCCCCACCTTCCTCCGAGTTGACCCCGGCAGTCTCCTATGAGTCCCCGCCATAACGCGCTGGCAACATAGAACGAGGGTTGCGCTCGTTGCGGGACTTAACCCAACATCTCACGACACGAGCTGACGACAACCATGCACCACCTGTGAACCGACCGCAAGCGGGGCACCTGTTTCCAGGTATTTCCAGTCCATGTCAAGCCTTGGTAAGGTTCTTCGCGTTGCATCGAATTAATCCGCATGCTCCGCCGCTTGTGCGGGCCCCCGTCAATTCCTTTGAGTTTTAGCCTTGCGGCCGTACTCCCCAGGCGGGGCACTTAATGCGTTAGCTACGGCGCGGAAAACGTGGAATGTCCCCCACACCTAGTGCCCAACGTTTACGGCATGGACTACCAGGGTATCTAATCCTGTTCGCTCCCCATGCTTTCGCTCCTCAGCGTCAGTTAATGCCCAGAGACCTGCCTTCGCCATCGGTGTTCCTCCTGATATCTGCGCATTTCACCGCTACACCAGGAATTCCAGTCTCCCCTACATCACTCTAGTCTGCCCGTACCCACCGCAGATCCGGAGTTGAGCCCCGGACTTTCACGGCAGACGCGACAAACCGCCTACGAGCTCTTTACGCCCAATAATTCCGGATAACGCTTGCGCCCTACGTATTACCGCGGCTGCTGGCACGTAGTTAGCCGGCGCTTCTTCTGCAGGTACCGTCACTTTCGCTTCTTCCCTACTGAAAGAGGTTTACAACCCGAAGGCCGTCATCCCTCACGCGGCGTCGCTGCATCAGGCTTGCGCCCATTGTGCAATATTCCCCACTGCTGCCTCCCGTAGGAGTCTGGGCCGTGTCTCAGTCCCAGTGTGGCCGGTCACCCTCTCAGGCCGGCTACCCGTCGTCGCCTTGGTGAGCCATTACCTCACCAACAAGCTGATAGGCCGCGAGTCCATCCAAAACCACAAAAAAGCTTTCCACCCCCCACCATGCGATGAGGAGTCATATCCGGTATTAGACCCAGTTTCCCAGGCTTATCCCAGAGTTAAGGGCAGGTTACTCACGTGTTACTCACCCGTTCGCCACTAATCCCCCAGCAAGCTGGGATCATCGTTCGACTTGCATGTGTTAAGCACGCCGCCAGCGTTCATCCTGAGCCAGGATCAAACTCTCCGTTGAAGTAAAACAAAAACGAACACAACCACCAAGCCCCGGGAAAACGGGACAAAACGGCTGCAAAATTTGAAACCAGCTGTAAAAACCAGACCACAATCCACGGGATGGACAGGGCCCGGCCAAAACAACCAATCAATAAAACAATTGGTATCAACAAACTTGGCACACTATTGAGTTCTCAAACAACAGACACA
>NZ_JBPZHC010000003.1:0-217382 GCF_051857465.1 Pseudarthrobacter cremeus
TCCCCACCATCACACCCACCCCAACAAACCAAAACACAAACTAAAACCACCACCACCAACAACCACCGCCCCGGCGGCACACGGCCCCCAGCCCGTGCCACCGGGGCACACCCACACCCCCACCCAGCAGCAGCAAAGGTCACTACATGCCCCATCGCCACGACCACGACGGCGGCTGCACCGGCCGCACCGCATCAGCCGCTAAACCATGACCGTTCAACTGGGCATCCCGGTACTGCGCATGGCCAGAAACAACAATCAGGGGCCCGCACCAGTTTCACTCCCGGCCGGATTGCCTTCGAGGTTGCTGGACCGTTTTGGCCGCCAGGCAACCGACCTGCGGCTGTCAGTCACAGACAAATGCAACCTTCGCTGCACCTACTGCATGCCGGCAGACGGAATGCAGTGGCTACCGAAGGAAGCAGTCATGACGTCAGCTGAGATCCAGAGAATCGTGGGCATCGGTGTCGACGTACTGGGTGTGAGGGAACTCCGGCTCACCGGTGGCGAACCTTTGATCCGGCCGGACCTCGTGGACATCATCGCCGCGGTGCGGGAACGCCACCCCCGGCTGCCCATCTCCATGACCACCAACGGCGTCGGGCTCGAGAAGAAGGCCCGGGCGTTCAAAGAGGCCGGCCTTACCAGGGTCAACGTTTCCCTGGACTCCCTGCACGACAAATGCCGCTTGATGCCGAACGCGGCTGGACTGCGAGCAACATGATCACGGCCGCAGAAATCCACACGCTGCTGTCGACGGACTATGTACTCGAGCGGGACCGCCGCCAGCGGGACGGAGCACCGGCCGAACGCGTTGACGTACGACGACGACATGTGGCTACCGGCGAAGCGTCCGGAATGATTCTGGGAACCGTAGGGATCATCGCTTCCGTGAGTGAACCCTTCTGTTCAGACTGCCGTCGGACCCGCATTACCGCTGAGGGAAAGATCATGAGCTGCCTGTTCTCGCGGGACGAGTTCGACCTCCTGGGACTACTGCGGACCGGCGCGGACGACGACGACCTGGTGCGCCTGTGGAGGGAGGCCATGTGGGCGAAGCCCCGGGCACACGGCATGGACCACACAGGCCTGGGCGCTGAAGATTTTGTTCAGCCGGACCGCAGCATGAGCGCCATCGGCGGATAGGACCAGTCCTCGTACGGCACTACCGCCAACAAATCCAGGTTCACCCCCGGGCCGCGCGGGGCAGCTGCGCAAGCCTCGTCGCGAGGTGCAGCGCGGCCAGCCTGCCTGTTCCGCGGGGGTCGCCGCCGCAGAGTGAGAAGATCCGCTGCAGGCGCTGGTGCATCGACTGGCGCTCCAGATGCAGTTCCCGCGCAGTCTGGGCGGTGTTGCAGCCTGAGTCCAGCCAGACCTTCAGCGTCTCCACCAGCAGGGACCGGCGCTGGTCATCGTAGTCAAGGACCGCACCCAGCTGCTGGCGGACGAAGTCGGTCCGGAGTCCTTCATCCAGGGAGTGGAAGGCGAACCGTTCCACGGCGAAGGCCTCGGCGTCGATGGCCGCGCCGGACTGTCCCTGCCCGGCGCGGCCAGGCCCGCCGTCGGCAGCAAGCTCCAAGGTGAGCCGGGCCTCGGTCAGGGACCACGGTGCGGTGGAGATTCCCGATGCCACCGGCCCCACCGCACTGACAATCCCTTCCGCCGCGGCAATCGACTGCAGCCCGGCCACGATGGCGTTCCGGTCGTCCTGGACGTTGTCCGGGTGCAGGACAACCAGCGCAAGCAACTCGGCATTGTCCGCATAACTGACGCTGTGCTGCCCCACACGGTCCAGCAGGTGTTCCACGTTCGTGCGGATCTGACGGGACCCGGCGGAACGGACAACAACTGCCACAAGGTGGGCGTACACCGCGATGCCCGCGGCCGGTGCGAGCTGCTGGAGCCGCCAGTTCTGGGTTCCGGAATCGACGGCTCGGATCAGTGCCGCACCCGCCATCTCCTTGAGGCCGGGCGGCATCCGCTGCAGCAGGGCCAGCGCCAGGATGTCCACCGAGCGCGATCCCGCGATCCTGGCCAGGTTCACGTCGGCCCCACCGCGGACGAACAGGGTGAGGCGCGCGGAAGGTATGCCCCGAACAGAGACGTCAACATGGATGTCGCGGACGTGATCCTGCCCGGCCCCGGCAGGTGAGCCGTTTGGGGGCTGCCCGGGTTGGGGCTCATCAGCATGATCGGCGGGCAGTGCGCTGGCAAGGGTGACCCCGGCGTTGGACGTCAGGACCACTTCGGAACCGGTCGCGTCCGCGAGCACGGCCAGGACCCGGTCAAGGCTGCCGCCGTGCGCCAACTCCACCGCCATCGCATGGCTGGTCTGGTCCGCCTGCTGCAACTGGCCGGCGGATTCGCTCACCAGCAGTGAGTTGATGGCTTCCATGACACCGACAAAGGGCACCTGCCTGCGAAGCTCCACGAGCGGAAGGCCAGCGGCCTGCGCTGCCGAAACCATCGACGACGGGATGGAGGGCAACGCCGCCCCCGTCTCTATCGCGAGCGCGGCCACCCCGCGTTCCGCCAGCTCCCAGATGTAGCCGGTCCGCCTTTTATCGGTTGCCGAGGCCAGCGCCTGGCCGCCGGTGAGAAGCAGTTCCCCGCCGCCAAGTAACGGGGCGATGTCCAGAACCTCACTGGAGTGGATCCACCGGAGCTGGGTGTCGGCTGCCTCCACCGCCCCCGCGCGGATCACGGGATCGGCAGGGGTGAGGGTGGAATGTTTCAAAACATCCAGCAACCGTATCGACATGACACTCCGTAAGGTGGAAACATAGATTTTAATACACATTGTATATGGTGGTTGTGGCGGGGGCCACATAATCTGGATCTATCCCTTATTTCTCATGGAGGCTCCCCCATGCAAGACAACCTCTCCACCACACAGTCCGGGTCGACAATGACGCCGACCGAAGACTGTGAAGCCTGGCTTCAGCCCATTCCCGAGTCCCAGCGCACGCACAAAGTTTCAGGTCAGTTCTGGATCTGGGCCGGCGCGAACCTTGCACCCATTAACTGGGTCCTCGGTGCACTCGGCATCCATCTCGGCCTCGGCTTTGCCGACACGGTCACCGTTCTGGTTTTGGGGAACCTGATCGGCATGCTGCTGTTCGGCTGCTTCGTTTTGCTCGGCCAGAAGACCGGTGCCACCGGCATGGTCCTTGCCCGCGCCGCCTTCGGACGCCGCGGCAACTACCTCCCGGCAGCCATTCAGGCGCTCCTGGTGATCGGCTGGTGCGCGGTCAACACCTGGATCATCCTGGACCTGGTCATGGCCCTCTTCGGAACACTGGGCTGGGTTGATCCCGAAGCCCACAACTACGCCTGGAAGATCGGTGTGGCCACCGCCATCATGGCCGCACAGGTAGCCATCGCCTGGTTCGGCTACAAGGCCATCGCGGCCTTCGAAAAGTGGACCGTGCCGCCCACCATCATCATCCTGGCCGTGATGTCCGCAGTGGCATGGTTCGGCATGAAGATCGATTGGGGCTACGCCGGCCCTGCCGGTCAGATCCTCGAAGGCTCAGACCGGATCGCGGCCATGAGCGCCGTGATGACCGCCATCGGCATCGGCTGGGGCATCACCTGGTTCACCTACGCCGCCGACTACTCCCGTTTTGTCAGCACCGAAGTTCCCAGGCGCAAGGTCTACCTGGCCTCAGTGCTGGGCCAGTTCATCCCCGTCGTCTGGCTCGGAGTCCTCGGCGCCAGCCTGGCCACCAACAGCGGTGAGATCGACCCCGGAAAACTCATCGTCCAGAACTTCGGAGTCATGGCGCTGCCCGTACTGCTGATGGTGCTGCACGGACCCATCGCCACCAACATCCTGAACATCTACACCTTCTCGGTGGCCACCCAGGCGCTGGATATCACCATCAGCCGCCGCAAACTCAACCTGTTCGTCGGCGTCTTCTCGCTCGCCGCCGTCGTGTTTTTCATCTTCCAGGAAGACTTCGCCGCCGTCCTGGACGCCTGGCTCATCGGGCTCGTGGCCTGGGTGGCAGCCTGGGGCGGAGTCATGCTGGTCCACTACTTCTGGCTCGACAAGCGCTGGCCGGGCAACCCCGAAAGGCTCTTCGACGCAGTGGGCACGAAGCGGCTCCCGGTGGTCAACTGGGCCGGCGTGGTCTCCCTCCTGGTGGGCATCTTCGCCACCTGGCTGTTCATGTACGGACTGGTTCCCGCCATGCAGGGCCCCATCGCCGTAGCCCTGGGCGGCTGGGACCTCTCCTGGCTCGCAGGCGGACTGGCCAGCGCCGCCAGCTACGCCCTCCTGGGCCCGGCGTACCACCGCCGGCACCTGGACTCCGCACTGCCGGCGGCCACCGTTGCCAAGGCGACCGCCGACCTGGGCTTCGCCACCCGGTCCAGCGCACCCGCCGAAATCTGAACCACCGGACCCTGACACGAGGACCCACACCATGACCTTTGACGCATTCGCGGACTCCGCCCACCCCATCACCTGGCCCGAAGGAAAACAGGCAGCCGCTTCCTTCACCTTCGACGTCGACGCCGAATCCTGCACCATCGCGCACGATCCGAAGAGCACGCGCCGGATGTCCCTGATGACCCACCAGTCCTACGGGCCCAAGGTGGCGGTCCCGCGGCTGCTGCAGATCCTGCAGCGCCAGGACATCCGTGCCACGTTCTTCGTCCCCGGCTTCACCGCAGAGTGCTACCCGGACACCGTCCGCCGCATTGTGGACGCCGGGCACGAGGTGGCGCACCACGGCTACCTGCACGAACCGATGCAGGGCATCGACGCCGGGACGGAGGCCCGGTACATCGACCGAGGGCTGGAGGCACTCGCCAAGGCCGCCGGCGTCGAGCCCGTCGGCTACCGGGCACCGTGGTGGGAACTGAACTGGCATTCCCCCGCGCTGCTCGCGGACCGCGGCTTCCTTTACGATTCGAGCCTGCTCGACGGCGACGCACCGTACCGCTTCAGCGTCGCCCCGGGCGACAGCAGGGACATCGTGGAAATCCCGGTCGACTGGGCCCTGGACGACTGGGAGCAGTACGCGTTCTACCCGGGGGTGACCGGCAGCGGCGTCATCGAGAGCCCTGCGAAGGTCCTGGAAATGTGGACCCTTGAGGCCGAGGCCCACCACGCCCAGGGAAGCTGCTTCGTCCTGACCAACCATCCGTTCATCTCGGGGCGGCCCTCCAAGGCAGTGGCACTGGAGAAGCTGATTGAACGGGTCAAGTCCATGGACGGCATGTGGGTGACCACCATGGAGGAGATCGCCGAGCACACCCGGCGCACTGTCCAGGAGGTCCACGAGCACGCCCGGATTGAGGTCCCGTCCTTCCCGGATACGGGTGCCAGGTTCACGCCGTCCACCCTCCGCCAGACAAACCCGACAGCCAGCCTCGGCTGAACAGCAGCAGACCGGAAAACTTCCGCCGGATTCTTTCCGGCGGAAGTTTTTCTGTGCCGGGGCTAGGCTCAGAAGTGTTATTTCCGGATGAGGGGAAAGCACCATGACCAGCAGGACGGAGCCCGGCCCGGCGTCGGCTGTCAAGAGCAATGAGCGCGGCATTCCAGCAGCCGCGGTGCGTCTTTCAGCCCTCGTGTCCGCCGCCCCGGGCCGGCCAACCCAGCCATCGCACGCTCCGTTCGACGGCAGCCTGCTGGGCGGGGTTCCGGTCTGCACAACGGACGACGTCGATGCCGCCGTCGTGAGTGCCCGAACGGCGCAGCGCATGTGGGCCGCCGTTCCACTCAACGAGCGGCGCGCAGTGATCCGGCGGTTCCGGGGCCTGCTCCTGCAGCGGGAGACGGAGGTTCTGGACATGGTCCAGGCCGAAAGCGGAAAGTCACGTCTCAGTGCATTCGAGGAACTCGCCGATGTCGCCCTGACGGCCAGCTACTACGCACGGACTGCAGCGCGGTACCTCCGGCCCGCCCGCCGCAGGGGTGCTGCGCCCCTCCTGACCAGCACGGTGGAGTACCGGCTGCCCAAGGGCGTGGTCGGCATCATCAGCCCCTGGAACTACCCGCTGACCCTCGCCGTTTCGGACGCCCTTCCCGCCCTCCTGGCAGGTAACGCGGTTGTCGTCAAACCGGATTCGCAGACCCCGTTCACGGCGCTGGTCACGCTGGAGCTGTTGCGGGAGGCCGGGCTCCCCCACGACCTCTTCCAGATAGTGACCGGGCCAGGGCCGCTGCTGGGTTCGGCCATCATCGAACGCGTCGACTTCCTCATGTTCACGGGCTCCTCTGCCACGGGAAAGCTGGTGGCCACGCAGTGCGCCGGGCGGCTCATCGGGTTCTCCGCGGAGCTTGGCGGGAAGAATCCCATGCTGGTCCTCGCCGACGCGGACATTGCCAAGGCAGCCCGGGGCGCCGTGCATGCGTGTTTTTCCAACTCCGGCCAGCTGTGCGTCAGCATCGAGCGGATTTACGTCCACCGCGACATCTTCGAGCCGTTCCTGGCCGCCTTCACGGCCGAGACCCGGCGTGTGCGCCTGGGCCCGGGGCGGGATTGGGACATCGGGATGGGGTCCCTGATCAGCACCAAGCAGCTGGAGACGGTCACTGCCCATGTCCAGGACGCGGTTGCCAAGGGGGCGCGGCTCGTCGCCGGCGGCCGCGGGCGGCCGGATCTCGGTCCGTTGTTCTACGAGCCCACCATCCTCACCGGCGTGACCGACGAAATGCTCCTGGCGCGGGAGGAGACCTTCGGGCCTGTGGTTGCGGTCTACCGCGTGGAGGACGACGCCGAAGCCGTGGCCTTGGCCAACGACTCCGAGTACGGGCTCAATGCCAGCGTCTGGTCTGCCCGGCACGGCGCATCGACGGGCCGGCGCCTGCTGGCCGGGACGGTCAATGTCAATGACGGGTACGCCGCCACCTGGGCCTCCCATGATGCCCCGATAGGCGGCATGAAGGAATCCGGAACCGGGCGGCGCCACGGCCGCGAAGGCATCCTCAAATACACGGAGGCGCAGACCGTCTCCCTGCAGCGGCTGCTCCCGGTGGGCCCACCTCCGGGGATGAAGAACGAGAAATATGCCCGGATCATGAAGGCAGCGGTCAAGGTCATGGGCCGGTTCCCCTGAACGGCCTGAGTTCCCGCGGCAACGCCCGTCTTACCCCGCCAAATCGACCACCAGGAGATCTGACATGACCAGAGGCACCAAGCTGTCCGGCACCACCGTACTCATCACCGGCGGCGGGAGCGGACTGGGCCGCCGCATGGCGCTGCTGGCCGCACGCCGCGGTGCCCGCGTGCTGATCTGGGACCTCGCGGCCGACGGCGGCAGGAATGTCCGCGATGAAATCCGCGCCGGGGGCGGGACCGCGGAATCACAGACGGTCAATATTGCGGATCAGGAGGCCGTGAAAGCCGCGGCCGCCGAAGCGGGGCCCGTTGATGTGCTGATCAACAATGCCGGCGTTGTCAGCGGTCACCTCCTTCTTGACGCTGCCGACGAGGACATCGAACGGACCTTCAACGTCAACGTGCTGGCCCTCTACTGGGTGACGCGGGCGTTCCTGCCAGGGATGACCAGCCGGGGCCGCGGCACCGTGGTCACCGTCGCGAGCGCGGCGGGCCTGGTGGGCGTGGCCAGGCAGACCGACTACTCCGCCAGCAAGTTCGCCGCGTTCGGGTTCAACGAGTCGCTGCGCGCGGAACTGCGAAGCGGCGGGAGCGGGGTCAAGACTCTGGTGGTGTGCCCGTACTACATCGATACGGGTATGTTCGACGGCGTACGGACACGCTTCCCGCTCCTGCTGCCCATCCTCAGGGAGGAAGAGGTGGCGGCAAAGATCCTTGACGGGATTGAGGCCGGCCGCGAAAAGCTGGTCCTGCCGCCGCTGGTCAACCTGGTTCCGGCGGCCCGGATCCTTCCTGTCGCAGCCTTCGACCGGCTGATGGATTTCCTGGGCATCAACCGGACCATGGACCACTTCACCGGCCGAGCAGACACGCAGCCGGCCGAAAGCGGACCGAAAGCGGAGTAGGCCCGTTCAGTCGATTTCCTCCCCGGCCAGCGCCTTCGCGGCCAGCCGTTCCTCCTCCGCTGCCTCCCAGACCTCTTTTGCCGCGCGGATGTTGAGGAGGACGATGATGGTGCCCAGCACCAGATCGGGCCATCCGGAGTCTGTCCAGATGGTCAGGACACCCATGGCGATGATGGCCAGATTGATCAGGACGTCATTGCGGGCGGAGAGGAATGCCGCCTTGGACATGGAACTGCCGTGGTGGCGGAACCGGGCCAGGATCAGGGAACATGCCAGGTTCACGATCACCGCACCGCCGGCCGTCACCACCAGCGATAAGGGGTCCGGGGGCTCCGGATTGGTGAACTTGATGACGGCCTGCCAGGCCGCCGCCAACGCCGGTACGAGGATGAAGACGGCCATCGCCTTCCCTGCAAGTGCTTGGCGGTGCAGTGACCAGCCCAGCGCCAGGAAGATCAGCAGGTTGATAGCGGTGTCTTCGAGGAAGTCCACGCTGTCGGCAAAGAGGGAAACCGAGCCGATCGCCAACGCCACCGTGAACTCGACGAAGAAATACGCGAGGTTCAGCCCGGCGACGAGCAGAACCGCGCGTTTGAGCCGCCGGCTCATACCGTGGGCGTCCTGGTCAGTGGTCATCGTGGCCCTTTCTTGAAGAACGTTTGTACATCAGCCGCCTCCGGATACGCCGTCTGTGTCCCTTTGCGTGTGGTGGCGAGGGCCGCCGCCACGGAGGCGAAGGCAGCAGCATGGGCCAGCGCCGCGCCGGCCGCCAGCCGGAAGGCAACAGCTCCGGTGAAGGCGTCACCGGCGCCCGTGGTATCGACGGTGTTCACCTGGGGGGAGGACACCCGGAGCAAACGCCTGTCCCCCGTCGCCAGGGAGTCAAGCACCACCGATCCCCGGGAGCCCAACGTCACCACGGCCTGCCTGATCCCCCGTTCAGCGAACCGCGCCCGCACGCTGTCCCACTCGGCACCGGAGGCATCAGGCCCAGGGAAGGCGCCGTCCCCGAGGAAGAGTGCGGCCTCGTGGGCGTTGACCAGCAGGACGTCGGTCAGTTCCATCAGGGCTGCCGGAACCCCTGCGTAAGGCGAAAGATTCAGCAGCACAGTTGCGCCGGCGTCGTGCCCTGCCTGTGCGGCGGCCAGGACCGTGGCCATGCTGACCTCCAGGCAGAGGCAGACGACGGCGGCGCCGTCCAGGACGTCCGCTGCCGCTGCCACATCCGCAGGCGAAAGGGTGCCATTGGCACCGGCTGAAATGATGATGCTGTTTTCTCCGTGGGCGTCAACAGAGATCAGCGCGACGCCCGTCTCCGTGCCGGCTCTGCGGACGTGCCCGACGTCGACTCCCGCACCGGCGGCGGAGGACAGCAGCAGGTCAGCGTTGGCGTCGTGGCCCACGGCACCGACCAGGCTCACGGCGCCGCCCAGCAGGCTGGCGGCCACTGCCTGGTTGGCGCTCTTGCCGCCGGGACTGAGCGCGAATCCGCTGCCATGGACCGTCTCCCCCGGATGCGGAAGCCGCTCGCAGTAAACAGTCAGGTCCGCATTCAGGGATCCGACCACAACGATGCGCCCGGCACCATCTGTGGCGGCGTGTCCGGCTGAGGGGTGGACGGCCGGGGCGGGGGCGGGGCCGTGTCCGTTGCGCATGAAGTCGACCGTACCGCACCGCGGGCAGGCGGCACGGTCCGCACCTTCCCTGAGGCACCTCCCCTGTCACGCGTCGCGGTCACACGTCACTGTCACACCCCCGCCGTAAGCTGGGAACATGCCGAGTAACTGGGACAGCCTGGACATCAGCCTCCGGGAATCCGTGGAGGAGAACGTTGCCGTCTACGAGCGCGTCCGCCCTGCCCTGAAGCTGGTCACCCGCGACGTCCTGCACATCCTCCGGGGCATGCTGAAGGACACAGAGGTTACGCCGCTGTTCGTCACCGGCCGCACCAAATCCGTGGAGTCGTTCCGGGAGAAGATCTCAAGGATCGAGGAACCGCTGGAGCCCGGCGGCCCGCCGGTGCTGAAGTTCCCGGACCCGTTCCGGACCCTGAACGACATGGTGGGTGTCCGCGTCATCACCAAGCTGCCCACGGAGAACGCCCTGGTGGCAAACATCATTAAACGCCAGCGCCAGGTGTTCGACTGCCGCGGGGACCGGGAAAAGGACATCGGCTCCATCGAGTCCGGCACGTACGGCTACTCCAGCCGCCACCTGATCCTGCGCACCATCCAGAATGAGGCCGTCAAGGAGTACCAGTCGGTCTTCAACCCGGACGTCCAGCCCAACGGCAGCTACTTCTTCGAGTGCCAGATCCGCACGGTCTTCGCGCATGCCTGGAGTGAGATCGAGCACGACATCCGCTTCAAAGCCGAGGACCCCCGCGCCTGGACACCGCACTTCGACCGCCAGTTCACCGCCACCGCGGCCATGCTGGAAACGGTGGAAAGTGCCTTTGCGGACCTGCACGAACGCTACGAGGAAGTCCGCAGCTACTGGGACATGGAAGGCGAGGGCGCCGCGCAGCTCACCCCCAACCGGATCCGCGACGTCTGGCGCACGCTGCTGCCGCACGTGGACCGCAAAGTGGATGACGACTGGGGCTGGGCGGCCGAACTGATGGCGGCCCACGGCCTGAACCAGACGGTGCAGTTGGCCGGCCTGCTCAGCGCCCAGCGGATCACGGAGGTCCGCAAGGCGCTGGACCACCGCTACTCCCCCGGCCCGGACCGCCTGCTGGATGATCTGCTGCTCTGGCAGTACGGCACCAAGCACATCGACCTCACCGCGGAAGCGCCGGGCGTCGTCCCGCACCCGCGGCGTGACAGCCTCCTGCGGCGGCTCAAACAGATCGAGCGGTACCGTCACTCCAAGTCCGCCTAAGGCCGCAGGATTATTCGGCACCGGCGACATTCAACTACCCTTGACCTATAGCGGAGGCGGCTGTACGCGTACCCTTCCGGCTCCCGGTTCCAGCCCAGCGGCAGGATCCGGCACCTGTTCTGCCCCTCTTTGACAAGGATTCCGCCATTTCCACGGACGCATTCTTCGGCACGCTCACCCGGATCCGCAACGTCATCCTCCCGGCGTCCGCACGGTCCTGGCTTAACACGCCGCGGGGGCTGCTGGTGGGCTACATCGCCGTGCACCTGGGGTTCCTGATCTTTGGAGCGCTGCTGTCTTTGCGGGGCGAAGCCTTCAGCGATACCTTCATCTACCGCGAATGGGCGCTGGCCGGTTTCAACGAGGCAAACCTCAGCGGCGGGCCCAGTCCGTGGGTCTACCCCATCCTTGCCCTGATCCCCATGGCCATTGCCGGCCTGGCCGGGCCCGGCCCGTTCTTCTTCCTCTGGGTGCTGATGACCAGCCTGCTCAACGGCTGGGGCCTGCTCAAGCTCACGGATCGCGGCCGAAACCAGGACGCCATTCCCGCCGGCTGGTGGTGGCTGGTCTTCACCCTGCTCCTGGGCTGGCTCGGCTTCGCCCGCGTTGACGGCCTGACAGCTCCGATTGTGCTGGTGGCCCTGGCCTACGGTGTGCAGCGCCCCTTCATCGCCTCCATCCTCCTCAGCATCGGCACCTGGATGAAGGTCTGGCCGGCCGCCGTCATGCTCGCGCTCTTCGCCGTCGTCAAGAACCGGCTGCTGGTGGTCCTCGCCGGAGTGGTCACCTCGGCCGCCGTCGTCGGCCTGGCCGCAGTCCTTGGCACGGTGCCCAGGCTCCTTAACTTCCTCACCCAGCAGGGTGACAGGGGCATGCAGCTCGAGGCCACCTTCACCACCCCGTGGCTGTGGCTTGCCGTGCTGAATATCGGCGATTCCCGGATGTACATGAACACGGACATCAACTCCATGCAGGTGGACGGGCCCGGGACGGCAGTCATGTCCTTCCTGATGCAGCCGCTCCTCATCCTGGCCGCGCTCCTGGTGGCCGGCCTGACGTTCTGGGCGCTGCACAACGGCAAGATCAACGGCAGCAGCCAGCCTGACGGCGGCGTTGACCGCACCGAACTGCTGCTGGCCGGGGCCCTGACGCTTGCCACCGCTTTTGTGGTGTTCAACAAGGTGGGCTCACCGCAGTTCATGGTGTGGCTGGCACCTGCCGTGGCGGTCGGTCTCGCGCACAGCTGGCGCGAATGGCGGGTCCCTGCGGCGATGCTGATCGCCATCGCCGTGGCCACGTTCTTCATCTACCCGCTGTTCTATGACGCCCTGAGCCACAACAACCCGCTGATGGCCGGGGTCCTGACCATCCGGAATGTCCTGCTGGTGGTCCTGTTCCTGTGGTCGGTACGGCGCCTGTATTCACTGGGCAAAAAGACTTCCGTGCCGGTCCCCGCGCTCAAGGAGTCCTGACATTTCCACGAAGTTCTTTGACCGGCTGGTCAGCGTCCGCAGCACCGTCCTGCCCGCACGCATGGTGGACTGGTTCGCCCGTCCGTCCAGTGTCTGGTGGGGCTTCGCGGTGGTCCACCTGTACTTCCTGGGCTGGATGGCGTCCTTCTTCCTCAGCGGCAACACGTTCAGCGACACCGAGCAATACCGCCAGTGGGCCATGGACGGCTACAACCCCGACAGCCTGGACGGCAAGATCAGCCCCTGGGTCTACCCCGTGCTGGCACAGATCCCGATCTTCCTCGCCGGCATCGCAGGTCCTGACCTGTACCTCCTGGCCTGGTTCCTGATCATCACAGCGCTCAACGCCGTCGGCCTCGCGTTCCTGACCCGCGGACCGCGGAAGGTGCGGGGCATTGCCCCGGCCTGGTGGTGGCTGTTTTTCACGGTCTTCATGGGTTACCTCAGCTTCGCGCGCGTGGAGGGCATCACGGCGCCCATCGTACTGATTGCCCTGCTCTACGCCGCCGAACGCCCCGTGGTGGCCGGCGTCCTGCTGAGTATCGCCACGTGGATCAAGGTGGCGCCCGCGGCCGTCCTGGTGCCCATCATCATTGCCAGCCGGAAGCGCCTGCAGGTGCTTGCCTCCGGGGTGGCGGTGACCGCCGTCGTCGCTCTGGGTACCTGGCTGACCGGCGGCCTGCCGCACATCCTGGACTTCCTCACCAACCAGGGCGAGCGGGGCATGCAGCTCGAAGCCACGTTCTCCACGCCGTGGGTGTGGCTGAGCGTGTTCCATATTGCGGGCTCCAAGATGGCGGACAACACGGCAATCAACTCCACCGAGGTCTATGGCCCCGGCGCATCTGTGGCGGCTTTCCTGATGCAGCCGCTGCTGATCCTCGCGGCGGTGGTGGCCGCGGTGCTGCTGATCCGCGCGCTGAACCGCGGCGCCGAGCGGGAGGAACTGTTCCTTGAGGGTGCGCTCATGATGACCACCGCCTTCATTGTGTTCAACAAGGTCGGCTCACCGCAGTTCATCATCTGGCTGGCGCCGGTGATCATCGCGGGCCTGACGCACGACTGGGACCGCTGGAAGGTACCGGCCGCCCTGCTGATGGGCATAGCGGTCACCACCTTTGTGATCTACCCGCTGTTCTACACGCCGCTCATCCACGCGCACCCCGTGATGGCTGCCATCCTGACCACCCGCAATGTGCTCCTGGTGGTGCTGCTGTGGTGGTCGGTGAAGCGCACGGCGGAGCTGGGGCGGAAAACCCGGGTTGCGCCGGAGGCCAAGGCGGCCTGAGCCTCAGCCCTCACACTCGATGCAGTACTTGTGGCCGTTGCTCTCCCTCGCGAGCTGGGACCTGTGCCGGACCAGGAAGCAGGAATAGCAGGTGAACTCGTCGGCGGCCTGGGGAATGACCTGAACGATGAGCTCTTCGTTGACAATCTCTCCACCGGGGGTCATGCCTTCATCGAGCGCATCGGCCTGGTCCAGTTCGCTGACGACGCTGCGGGCATCCGGAGCGTTCGCGGACTGCAATGCCTCCAGGGAACGGTCCTGGGATTCCTTGACGTCGGAACGGACTTCGTCGTAATCGGTTGCCACTTGGGTGATTCTCATTTCTGACGTAATTGATTTTCTTTTCTGACGAGACTGCAACGTACACCACCCCGCCGTTGTTCCCGTACTGGAGAACCGGATTGGTCCGGGTTGCGACGCGGGCGGTGTCGGTGGATTGTCCAGGAAGGCGTGGTGCGAAACTGGCTGGGGAGAAGGAGGAGAGATGGCGCGCGTTTTCATCACAGGCTCCGCCGACGGACTCGGCCGGGCTACCGCACTGACCCTCATCGACGACGGCCATGAGGTCCTTGTGCATGCCCGCAGTACGGCGCGGCTGGCTGCGGTGCAGGATCTTCTTGACCGGGGCGCGTTGGGCGTGGCCGGTGACCTGCAGGACATGGAGCAAACGCGCGACGTCGCAGGCCAGGTTAACCGGCACGGCCCCGTGGACGCGGTGATCCACAACGCCGGCGTGTTTGACGGCCCCCATATCTTCGAGGTCAACGTCGTCGCGCCCTACCTGCTGACCGCCCTCATCAGGCGCCCCCGCCGGCTGATCTACGTCAGCAGCGGCATGCACCGCGGCGGCCGCACCGCCCTGCCCGGCAGGGATCAGGGCAGCACTGGGCAGAGCGGCCAGCCACAACGAACTACTACCTACTCCGACAGCAAGCTCCACGTCACTGCCCTCAGCGCCGCCGTCGCGCGTTTATGGCCTGAGGTTCTCAGCAACGCTGTGGATCCCGGCTGGGTGCCCACCAAAATGGGCGGCCCCGGAGCTCCGGACGACCTGCGGCTCGGCCACCTCACCCAGGAATGGCTCGCCACAAGCGATGACCCGGAGGCGCTCACGAGCGGCGGCTACTGGTACCACCAGCACCGGCGGAACGCGCACCCTGCGGTTCACGAGCGGAAGTTCCAGGACACGCTGCTGGACCACCTGGCCGGTGTGACCGGCGAGCGCCTCGCCTGAGCCGGTTTTCCCGCCGGATCAGGTCAGTGCCGTGGCGTTGGCGGGTGAGCCGGTGCCTCCGGTGATATTCAGCGGTTTGATGGTGACGAAGGCATCCCAGGTGCCGGTGCCCCGCAGGCGGCGCGCCAATGGTCCCAGCCGCCACAGTTCGCCCAGGGGCATGCCCAGTTTGGCGAGGAGCTGCTGGTGCATCATCCCATGGTCGTTGACGGCGCTCTCAATGAAAGGGCTTCCCGGCACCACGGGAAGGCACTCGACGGCGAAGGTATCGGCCGCGATGACGGACAGGCGGTTGTCCCAGGCCCAGGCGATGAATTCCTGCGACTGGGCGACACCTGTGGCGCGGCGATGGTCCCGGGCCTCCTGCTTTTCCGCGGTGGCCAGGGCCAGGAACCACTCGGCCCAGCCGGTGTGAAGCATCAGGATGTCGCCCTGCCGGAGGCTAACGGACTGGGCTTCAATGGCCGCCTTGATCAGGTTGAGGTCCAGCGGTTCACCGGCCCCGTGGTCGATGGGGCTGCCCTGGCCGGTTCGGTAGCCATCGAGGTCGATCAGCACTCCCCGTCCGGCGATGGGACGGTCCGCCCATTCCTGGATGCCCAGGTCCGGCGTGCCTTCCCGGATCCGGTCATCCGGGGTGCCGTCGTAGAAGCCGATGTCGTCGGCCCGGCGGTGCCTGAGCCCGTCGATCTGGCTGGATCCCTGGAGGTAGTAGCCGTCCAGGAAGTCGTCGCGGTGGGCGGGATGGGAGGAGTAGATGGTGTGGCGGGGCGCACTGCGTTTCAGCGACATTCCGGGGTCAAAGGCGTCGGCCGGATAGTCCAGGCCCACGACGTCGCCGGTCCTGATGCAGTTCTTGGCTTCGAGCACCGTCTCCGCGGTGATGAACGACGGCGTCCCGCGGTCCGGTTCGGGGAAGAGTCCCCAGGACGTTCCCGCCAGCACGCCCTCACGTTCAAGCAGCCCGGCGAAGGTCGGGTAGGTTCCCGGTTGCGATGTCAAAGGGTCCTGGCTTCCTGTGGCTGTTCCTGGTCCTGCCGGCGTTTGTAGCTGAGGAGGAAGCCGGCCACTGCGCAGACGGAGGCGGCGATGCACATGGGGATCTTGACGGTTTCGTTGAAGAACGCCAGCCAGCTCCCCTGCCCAAGAATCAGGGCGACGGCCTGCCCCAGCACAAAGACGACGCCGCCCGCGAGGAGGGCTGCCAGGGTCAGGACGAAGAGGACTTCGATGGCTCTTCGGGTCTTATGCATGATTGTGGGTTCCTTAGATCGGCAGGATGCCGAGGATGATCAGGACGCCGATGCCGAGCAGCGGCAGGGCGTAGTGCGTGAGCAGCCGGGCGAAGGTTTTGATGGGGTCCACGTCGGCGATGCCGCAGGCCACATACAGGGGTGCGCCACCGGGCGGGACCGCGGCCTCACAGGAGGAGAAGACCAGGACCGCCACCGCGGCCGTGGTTGCAGGCACTCCAGCGGCCACGAGCGTTGCGACGCCGACAGTGCCGACGGCGGCCATCGTCGCCGTTGCGGAGAGCGGGGCCGCGACGGCGATGACGATCAGGCCGATCAGGATCGCGAGCAGCCACAAAGGAAGGTTCATTCCGTTCAGCAGTGCAGTCATCTGCTTCGGCAGCCCCGTGGCGGCGAGGGCGTTAGCCCCGGCAAAGGCGAAGACCACTGTGACCCCGACGACGCCAAAGCGCGGTGCGGAATTCTGGAGCAGCGCCCACCAGGCGCGTCCCGCTGTCGGGAGCTTCTTCCTGCCCAGCAGTGCCCCTGTGATGATCAGGACCACCGGGATCCAGACGATGACGCTGACCGCCCGGGTGACGTCCGCCCCGGTCCAGCCGGACAGGGCGTCGGCAAGGGCGCCGGTGGTGATGACCAGCGGGATGGCCACCACGACGAACAGCAGCATGGTGGCCCACCCGCGCCCGAACGCTGTCCGGACGGACAACCGGTGGGCAGCGTCCAGCGGGGTCATTCCGCTTTTGCGGACCAGCAGCCACGTCACGATCAGGCGGTGCAGGAAGCACCACAGCCCGCCAAAAAGCAGCGGCAGGACCAAGGCGTTGATGTCCAGCAGCGGCCCGACGGTGGCGGATCCGACGAGGACGAACATCGAGGCGCTGAACGGGAAGGTGATCCCCATTCCCGCGTTGCCTGCGACGAGCGTCGCAGCCGAAGGCTTGTCCAGCCGGGACTTCTCCATCCACGGAATGGTGACTGAACCGACGGTCGCGGCGATGGCGGCCTGGTTGTGGACCACGCCGCCCAGGCCGGCCGATGCCACGGTGGAGACCCAGGCCGGTCCGCCTTTGACACCGCCGATCAGGGAGTTCAGCAGGTCGATCATCCGGTCAAGCACCCCGGTCCGGTCCAGCAGGTACCCCATAAAGACGAAGGCCATAGTGGCGTAGACGATCTCGTCCGTGATGGCCGAATACAGTGCCGTCCAGCCGATCTGGCCCGCTGCGGCGCCGGTGAACGGGAGCACCACCAGGAACCCGAGGATCATTGCCTCCCCGACGCTGCGCTTGATCACTGTGGTCCACAGCAGGATGACCGTCAGGTAGGCCCCGAGCGCCCAGATGCCGATCATGCTGCTGCTCCTGTCGGCGGAATGCCGTTCGTGTGGTTGGTCAAGTGACCCCTGTCCATGATTGTGCCCGACCCCGGGGTCAGCGCAAGGCGGGTGCCGGTTCCCGGGCAATCCGGGTCAGTGCTGTTGCGGATGCGGTGGTCATCTCTGCCGGAACTCCGAGATCGGAAAGGTAGCTCGCGGTGTCCTGCATTTCCTTGGAGCGGCGCAAGGCATGCTTGGCCGTGCCGGTGAGGAACCTGTCGATGACCGCCTGGCCGTCTCCGGCCAGTTGGCTGGCGATCTGTCCACGGATCCACGGCTCGAGCCCCGCGGCCCTGCCTGCCTGGACCGCCTCGACAACCACCGAGGCCATGCCTTTCATCAGGACGCTGCGGAGGAGTTTATGGGCCATGGCTGCCCCGGGCTCCCCCTCGGCGATCTCCACGTCCATACCCAGAGGCGCCAGCAGGCCGGCGACCGCCCGGGCGCCCGGTCCACTCACCATCAGGGGCGTCTTTTCCCCGAGCGCGGAGACCGGTCCAAGGATGGCGACGTCGGCGAAGTGGGCCTTGCTGGGCAGCTGGCCCAGCTCTTGCATCACACCCGGGGAGGATGAGGTGAAGTCTGCGTAGCAGCTTCCTTCCGACAGGACCGGCAGGCACTCCCGGGCTACGCTTCGCGCCGCGGCCGCTCCGGTCAGGACCAGGACGATCTCGGCCCCGGCACAGGCTTCTGCGGCGGTTGCTGCCCGGGTGACACCTGCAGGAGTGGACGGCGCCACGGGATCAAACCCGGCGACCGTATGGCCTGCGGCAACAAGGGCCGCGGCGTAGGTGGCCCCGGCTTCACCCAGGCCAATGATGGTGCACGCTGTCATCTGTTCGCGTCCTTCTTGCTCAGTGACGGGCCGCGACGATGGCGGCCCGGCGGTTGGTTTCATCGGCGAACACTGCTTCGCCGGCGTCGGCTACTGCTTCTGCCTGTTCCCGGGGGATGACCACGACGCCGTCCGGATCACCGATGATGACATCACCCGGGAGGACGGGGACGCCGCCGAAGGAGATCGGCGTGCCCAGGCGGAAGGGCCCGTTCTTGTAGGGGCCGGCGGGAGTGGTGGCGCGGGCGAAGACCGGCATCCCGATCTCAGCGAGGGCTTCGGCGTCGCGGGCTGCCCCGTCGAGGGCGAAGCCGGCGATGCCGAGGTTGATGGCCCGCTCGCCGATCAGTTCCCCCAGGAGGGCGCGGGATTCGTCTCCGGCGCCGGCGACAACAATGACGTCCCCGGGGCGGGCGCACTCCAAGGCCTTGTGGATGCCCTGGTTGTCACCAGGCCTGGTCCAGACCGTGAAAGCCGGCCCGGCAAGCCGGGCTCCTGGCCAGATGGCCTGGATCGCGGAGTGTGCGACGCCAAGCCGGTCCATGGCATCGCCGATGTTGGCGGCAGGGAGCTTCGCGAGCCGTTCGACGACGTCCCTGGTGGGCCGGGGAAAGTCAGCGTCCATGGTGTCGATTGTGGGGGTTGTCATGAGGGTGCCTTTTCGTCGGTGGCGTTGAGGGGAGGGCTAGTCTTTTTTCTGGACCAGCGGGAGGACTTTCTTGAAGTCGTCTTCCTGGCCGGCCCAGAACTGCTCGTAGTCGGCGCCGGAAAGGTAGCTGGTCTGCAGGCCGAGGTCGCTCATCTTCTTCACGACGGCGGCGTCCTCGATGGCCTTCTGGATGGCGGCTTCAAGTTTCTTGGCCACGGCTTCGGGCAGGCCGGCCGGGGCGGAGTAGCCGCGGGCCGTGCCGGCTTCGACCTCGTAGCCTGATTCCTTGAACGTGGGGACGTCAGGCAGCGACGGGGACCGCTCCGAGGTCATGACGCCCAGGACGCGGGCTTTGCCCTGTTTGGCCAGGTCGTTCACGTCGCTGACGTTGGCCACGAGGACGTCCACGTGTTTGCCGAGGAATGCGGTGGTGGCCTGTGAGGCGCCTTCGGAGAAGTGGACCGGGGCGAATTCGGCGCCGGTGGTTTCCTGGATCTGGGCCAGTGCGAAGTGTTCGCCGGTCTGCAGGCCGGTGGTGCTGGCGGTCATGGACTTCGGGTTGGCCTTGGCCGCGTCGAGGAGGTCCTTCAGCGTCTGGTACGGGCTGTCAGGCTGTACGGCGATGACGGCCGGGTCGATGACCTGCCGGCCGAGGGGCTGGAAGCTGCTGCGCGTGTACTTGGCGCCGCGGGCCGGATCCAAGGGTGAGACCACCACCGATGGCGAACCGGTCGCACCGATGGTGTAGCCGTCGGCCTTGGCGCTGGTGAGCTGGGTGTAGCCGATCTGTCCACCTGCACCGGGCTTGTTGATGACCTCGACGTTGGTGCCGAGTTCTTTCTCCAGAATCGGCTGGATGAGCCGGGCGGCAGTGTCCACCGCACCACCTGAGGAAAAGGAAACGACGAGGTCAATGGACTTCCCCTTTTTCGGGAAGTCGCCGGCCGGGGCGGAGTTCGTGGCTCCGGCGTTGGCGCCGCAGCCGGTGAGGGCGATAAGGGTTGCGGCTGCGAGGGCAGCCGCGATACGGGAACGGGTCATCATGGTTCTTCTCCTTTGAAGGGCGTTTGGGTGCAGTAGGGGTGGATGCCGGGCTTTAGGTTTCGGGGTCTTCGTTGAGCGCTTTGGGTTTCCGGAGTTTGAGCAGCGGGCTGAAGACAATCAGGATTCCGATGCCGATCAGGACTGCGGAGATGGGGCGGCCGGTGAAGATGCTGAAGTCTCCCTGTGAGATTTCGAGGGACTCCCGCAGGGAACGCTCCATGAGCGGGCCGAGGACCAGGGTCAGCACCATGGGTGCCAACGGGATCTCCAGGTGCCGCAGGGCCAGGCCGAGAAGTCCGAAGCCGATCATCACGAAGACGTCGAAGACGCTGAAGTTGATGGTGTAGGCGCCGATCACCATGAACAGCAGGATGAGGGCGGTCAGGATCGTGGACGGCACGCGCAGGATGGAGACCCACAGTCCCACCAGCGGGACGTTCAGCAGGAGCAGCAGGAGGTTTCCGATGAAGAGGCTGGCGATGATCGCCCAGGCAATCTCGGAATGTTCGGTGAACAGTGTGGGGCCCGGGGTGAGGCCCTGCTGGAGGAACGCTCCCATCAAAACGGCGATCGTTGGTGAAGCAGGGATGCCGAGCGTAAAGAGCGGAATCAGCGCGGCATTGGCATGGGCGTTGTTGGCTGTTTCCGGGCCGGCCACTCCTTCGATGGCGCCCTTGCCCAGCTGGCTGCGGAAGCGCGAGAATTTCTTTTCCGCACCGTACGCCAGCAGGGATGACACGGATCCGGTCATGCCCGGGATGAGGCCCAGGCCGAAGCCGATGCCGGTGCCGCGTGCCATCGCCGGCGCGCTCCGGCGCCATTCCGTGCCGGTGGGGAGCAGTGACCGCAGGTTCGGGGCGTGCACCGTGGGGGCGGCAGTGTCTTTGCGGTAGGAAAGGAGTTCCGAGAGTCCGAAGACACCCACGATCACCGCGACGAAGCTGACGCCGTCGAGGAGCCGGTCCATGCCGAAGGTGAACCGCGGGGCACCGGCGACGGGGTCGATGCCGACCATGGCGATCAGCAGGCCGAGCGCGCCGGAGATGACTGCCTTGACCATGGACTTGCCGGCGAGCGCGACGAGCAGGGAGATGCCGACGACCATCAGGGCGAAGAATTCGGGCGGCCCCACGAGCAGGCCCAGCTCCCCCAGGGGTTTGGCGGCGGCCACCAGGCCGATGGTTGCGATGGTTCCGCCGACAAAGGATCCGACGGCGGCGATGGTCAGCGCAGCCCCGGCCTTGCCGATTTTCGTCATGGCATAGCCGTCGATCGTGGTGATCGCCGAAGCAGCTTCGCCCGGGGTGTTCAGCAGGACGCTGGTGATGGTTCCGCCGTACGCGGTGCCGTAGAAGATGGCACAGAGCATGATGATCGCGCCGGTTGCATCGAGGTTCAGCGTGAGCGGTATAAGCAGTGCGACGCCGGCGACGGGGCCGATTCCGGGCAGGACACCGATGATGGTGCCCAGGAGGCAGCCGAGGAAGGCGAAGAGCAGGTTCTGCCAGGTCATGGCGGCAGCGAAGCCGCCCATAAGTTCGTTGAGGGTATCCACGTCTAGAGTCCGATCGTGTTCAGCACGGGAAAGGCGGAAACTGGCAGCGACACGTTCAGGCCGTAGTAGAAGGCGTAATAGGCCCCGACGCTTCCGGCGAGGGCCGTGATCAGCGAAGAGACCCACGTTCTGCGGCCGCGCAGTTTCAGGTGGTACAGCAGGAACAGGAACATGCTCAGCTGGAACCCGAGGAGGTCCATCACCGCCGCGAGGATGGTCAGGCTCAGCACGACCGCGATCACCAGCCCCCGGTCAACGCCTTCGGCGGTCTCGCTGGGGCGGCGGAGTTCCTGGCTCAGCCAGAGGACTGACATGGCGGCAAGGACTGCCCCCATGGCAAACGGGAACAAACCCGGGCCGGGGCCCAGGGACGTCCAGAGGCCCAGTTCCACCGAGCTGACCAGGACGTAGACGCCGACGGCGGCAAACGCACCAATGCCCGTCAGCACAGAGGGAGCAACCCGTATCTTGCGCCCGGGTTTCGTCAACAGTGACTCCGTTGTCATCGGTTCCTTCTAACTGTCCGTTGATTCATTTCATACAGTGGAACTATATTGCGTACAGAGAAATAGTGACACCAGACACAGGTACTGTCAAGCGCAAGGGACTTACATAGAATGAAAGGATGACGACGGCGACCTCCACCCACTCGGGCGGCTCTGCGGAAGACGGCCCGAAGGCCTCAAACATGCGGTCCCTCTCCCGGGCCCTGGAAGTATTCGCAGAGCTCCAGCGGGCCGAGCGCCCCCAGCGGCTCAGCGACCTGGCCAGGACGTGCGGCATGAGCCTGCCCACCACGCTGCGGATCCTGCGGGTGCTCCAGGACTTCGGGATGGTCAGCCAGACCGACAAGTCCTACCGGATCGGGCCGGCCGTCCTTCCGGCAGCCCGGAGTTTCCTGGAGAACGATCCCCTTGTTGTGGCCGCCCGTCCCGTCCTGCAGCAGGTGGCATCGCAGACCGGGCTCACGGCATCGCTGTACACACGGCTTGGGTTTGAGCGGATCCTGGTGGCCCGCGTCGACGGCGAGGCCCCCCTGAGGTACGACCTGCCGCTAGGCAAGCGGCTTCCTCTTTCAGCAGGCGCTGCCGGCAAGATCCTGCTCACCTCAGCCTCTGACGACGAACTCCGGCAGGTAGTCGCGGCAGCCATCGCCGCCGGTCAGGAAAAGTCCACGTTCACCCCGGAAATACTGCGCTCCCGGCTGCCCGAGCCCGGCGCCGACTATGCCTACTCCGCCGACGAACGGGCCACGGGGGTCCTTTCGGTGGCCGTCGCCGTGCCGAACAGGACAGGGCGCCCCAGCGAATCCATTTCCCTCACCAGTCCGGTCGAGGCCGCCAGCGAGGCAAGCCTGAAGGCGGGCGTCCCTGAACTGCGGCGGGCGGCCGGCAGGCTCTCCGAGCTGCTCGAAGGCTCCGTTTACTAGCATTCCCCGCCACCAGGCAGCCGCTCTGTCGGGTCAGCGGGTGCGGAGGCCCTGCCACTGGGCCAGTACCCAGCGCCAAACCCGCCGCGCAGAGTCCGAGGGCTTGGCCTCGATCAGCAGCTTCCGCGTGTGGACATCGAGGAACAGCAGGTAGAAGGTGAACAGCAGCGCCGTCACGAACGCCAGCGACGACGCGTCAATGGGCAGCTCCACGAAGGACCAGACGGAGAGCTGGTCCTGCGCACCGAACACCACAAAGAACGTGACGCCGACGTAGAGGCTCCGGATCTGCCAGTCGTTGCGGATGCCTGTGACGGCCAGGAACGGCAGGAACCAGAGGATGTACCAGGGCTGGATGATGGGCGAAAGCATCACGACGGCGGTGAACGCCAATGCCATGCGGCGCACCGCACGCGAATAGTCGCCGCGGAACATCAGCAGCAGGACCAACGCAATGGCCGTCCATTTCATGCCGGTGCGCAGCAGGTCGGCGAACGTTCCGCCGGGCAGCCCCAGCACGTTGCCGAGGAACTCCACCTGCTGCCCCAGGAAGCCTGACGGCGAATAGCCGGTGTAACCCGGCGTCGGGTCCATGATCGCCCAGACCCAGCCCATCCCGAGGTTGTACGGCAGCCCGCTGACGGCCAGCACGCCAAAACTCATTCCCGCCGTCGCGCCCCAAATGAGGAACTTGCGGGTCCAGGAGGCACCCGGCCCGGCCCACATGACCCCGATGAACGGGAGCAGCAGAACGGTGATCGGCTTGATTCCGATGGACGCCGTGACCAGCAGGATGCCCATGAGGTAGCGCTTGGTCGCCGCGAAGTAGACGCCGGCGACGGCGAGGCCAACCATCAGTGCGTCGTTGTGGGCGCTGGCGACGAAGCTGATGAGGAACAGCGGGTTGGCGACCGCGATCCAGAGTGCGCGGGCGCCGTTGATGCCGTGGAGTTCGGCCAGTTTGGGCACGTAGATGATGCAGAGGACCACCCCGCCGCCCGCGAGCAGGCGGAACAGCAGGACGGAGACGTCCGGTTGCGCCCCGGTCAGTTCAACCACGCCGCGGGCAAGCCACAGGAAGTACGGTCCGTAGGGCGTCCGGGCTTCGGCCCAGGCCGGGTCGGCGCCGAGCGAGAACCAGTTGTTGAGGGTGGAAATGCCGGCGGCGTAGGGGTTCTGGCCTTCCAGGACCAGGCGGCCCTGGCCGGTATAGGCGTAGACGTCGCGGGAGAAGATGGGCACGGCCAGCAGGAGGGGCAAGGACCAGGCGGAGATGGCTATCACCACCGAGCGCAGGGACGATCCGCTCCAGTCACCCAGCCTCTGCCCCAGCCGAAGCCAGGAGCGCATCAGGAGCATTGCCCCCACCGTCAGCAGGACCGTGGACAGGGTGACGCCCCAGCCTTCGGTCCGCAGCGCGATGACCACGGGCTGCCGGATCATGGGTGAACCGTTGGCGATCCAGCCTGTTCCGATCGAGCCCACGAACATCATCAGCGCGCCGAGGAACCCCTGCCAGATGGCGATGTAGGCCCGGCGCTTGGCCAGCGAGTGGGTGGAGTCAGGCGCTACTGAGCGCGGGAGTTCCGCCGCGGCCGCCGTCTTTTTGGACGGGCCAGGGGAACTCTCCGAAGTGCTCAGGTGTGAACCGCCTGCCGTCATGTTTATGTGTGGTCCCCTACTTGCGTTACGGCGCCGGCTGGACCAGCTATAGGCCGCCTTCAACCACGCCATTTTAGCAGTTGGCCTGCGGCATGCCCCAGAATGTTAGGGGCAGCCGCGCCCCCTCATTTCCCGGTGTGACGCCGCGCCGCCCATCCCGGACGAAAACCGAAGCAGCCGCCGCGCACTTCGACAGCACGATTGGACCACGCAATGGCCGCACGAACCGTCCCGGACGCCCGGACCGGCACTCCGCAGCAGCTCCAGTCGGTCCGCGCCACCCTCCGCTCTGCCCGCCGGCTCAAGACCGAAGCACTGGCAGGCCTCGTGGTGGCGCTGGCCCTGATTCCGGAGGCCATCGCCTTCTCGGTGATCGCCGGCGTCGATCCCCGGATCGGGCTGTTCGCCTCCTTCACCATGGCGGTGACCATCTCCTTTGTGGGCGGCCGGCCAGCCATGATTTCGGCAGCCACGGGCGCCGTCGCACTCGTGATTGCGCCGCTGATGCGCAGCCACGGCCTCGACTACCTGATCTCTGCGGTGATCCTGGCCGGGGTTTTCCAGATCCTGCTGGCGGTCCTGGGCGTCACCCGGCTCATGCGCTTCATCCCGCGCTCGGTGATGGTGGGCTTCGTCAACGCCCTGGCGCTCCTGGTGTTCATGGCCCAGCTCCCCGAGCTGATCGGCGTGCCGTGGATGGTGTACCCGCTCGTGGCCGTGGGCCTGGTCATTGTGGTGGGACTGCCCAGAATTACGACGGCGGTGCCGTCACCTTTGGTGGCGATCGTGGTGCTCACCCTGTTCGCCGTGCTTGCCGGCGTCGATGTGCCCACCGTCCAGAACAAGGGACAGCTGCCTGAGAGCCTGCCCTCGCTCTTTGTCCCCAGCGTGCCGCTGACCTGGGAAACACTCCAGATCATCGCCCCGTTCTCGCTGTCCATGGCGCTGGTGGGGCTGCTGGAATCGCTGATGACCGCCAAGCTGGTGGACGACATCACGGACACCCGCTCCAACAAAACCCGTGAATCCTGGGGCCAGGGCGTGGCGAACATCGTCACCGGCTTCTTCGGCGGGATGGGCGGCTGCGCCGTGATTGGCCAGACCATGATCAACGTCAAGGGCGCCGGAGCCCGGAGCAGGGTGTCCACGTTCCTGGCCGGCGTTTTCCTGCTGATCCTGGTGGTGGTCCTTGGTGATGTGGTGGGCCTCATCCCCATGGCCGCCCTGGTGGCTGTGATGATCTTCGTTTCAGCCATCACCTTCGACTGGCACTCCATTGCGCCACGGACCCTGCGCCGGATGCCCAGGTCCGAGACCGCCGTTATGTTGATCACCGTCGCCGTGGTGTCGGTGACGCACAACCTGGCCATCGGCGTCGGGGCCGGTGTCCTCGCGGCCATGGCCCTGTTCGCCCGGCGGGTGGCGCATTTCGCCACTGTGGAGCGCACCGTCATCGAACTTAACGGCGAGAACGTGGCCACCTACACCGTGGACGGCGAACTGTTCTTCGCGTCCTCCAATGACCTCTACACGCAGTTCGAGTACGCCCTGGACGCCGGGCCGGACATCAGCCGCGTGGTGGTGGACCTGCACGCCTCGCACCTGTGGGACGCCTCCACGATTGCCGTGCTCGACGCCGTCACGGAAAAGTACCGCCGGCACGGCCGCGAAGTGGAACTGATCGGGCTGAACGCCGCCAGCATCCAGATGCGCGAACGGCTGGCGGGGAAGCTCAACACCGACGGGTAGTTGGGCCCCATCCGACTATCTGCCGGACGGATACTTGATATCAAAAACTCCGCCTTCCTCGAATACACGCGCTGCGTCACAGTAGTCCTAAGACCTGCAGCAAAGAAGCAGCCAGTATTCGAAAAGGAACTTCAACGTGGTGTGCAGGTGCGCGACAACGTGAGGAGACCGCATGAACATCGGGATGCACGGGGCAGAAGCGGGGAACTTCGTCAACGGCGAACTTATCATCCATCCCGAGGGGAGCGTTTCGCGGTCGCCGGCAGACGGATCCGTTCTGGGAGCGTACACGGAGGCAGATGCGGCGCAGGTGCAGGCAGCACTCGCGGCCGCTGGGAGGGCGTTTGATGAGACCGGCTGGGCTGCCGACAGGCATCTCCGGCACAAGGTGCTCAATCAACTCGCCGACCGTATTGAAGCTCGCGGCCCGGACCTGATGAAGATGCTCTCGCGGGAGAACGGAAAACTCGTCGGGGAGGCCCGCGGCGAGGTGGGAGGTGCGCCCGCGACGCTCCGATACTGTGCCGCACTCGCCCTGACCTCATCCGGGCGCGCGGCAGAGGTCCGCGCGGGCGTACACATGTCCTCGGTGCCTGAACCGATCGGTGTCGCAGGGGTTATCGTCCCGTGGAATTCGCCGGTTATCCTCTCGGTCCGTTCATTTGCCCCGGCGCTGGCCGCCGGCTGCACTGCTGTGGTGAAGATGCCCGCCCAGACAGGGCTCGTGAACGGCATCCTCCACGAGATCTATGCGGACACGCCCGGCCTCCCGCCCGGTGTCCTCAGCTCGCTCACCGAATCCGGAGACCTGCTGGCACGAGAGCTTGGCACGTCACCGCTCGTGGCGGCACTCTCATACACCGGAAGCACCCGCGTGGGCCGCGAAATCATGGCGGGCGCTGCGCCCACGCTCAAGCGGATCCTGCTTGAGCTGGGCGGAAAGACACCCATGATCGTCTTTGACGACGCCGATCTCGACACCGCCGTGACCGTTCTGACAAAAGGCGTAACGGTCTTTGCCGGACAGTTTTGCATGACGGGGAGCCGGGTCCTCGCGCAACGCGGCATCAGCGGCAAGCTTCGGGACCGGCTCGCGGCGGCTCTCGAGGCCGTGGTGGTGGGCCCGGGAGACGATCCCGCCAGCGACATGGGCCCGCTGATCGACGCGGCCAGTGCGCGCCGTGTCGACGGCTTCGTACGCAGAGCCATCGACGCCGGTGCCAAGCCGTTGGTCCGAGGCGGAATCGTCGCCGCCGGCAGCGCCTTCTACCGCCCGAGCCTCCTCCAGGTCGACAAGGTGGAGAGCGAGCTCGTCCAAGAGGAGATCTTTGGCCCCGTCGCGACGTTTGAGGTCTTCGATAGCGAGGACGAGGCCGTCGCGTTGGCCAATGGCACGCGCTACGGACTCTCCGCGGCGATCTGGAGCCGGGACGTCGACCGGCCCCTCCGGGTGGCCCGACGCCTCAAGGCCGGAACGGTGTGGACCAACTCCTGGGTGGTGATGGCCGATCAGTTCGAGGAGGGCGGGTTCAAGCAAAGCGGCCTTGGCCGTCTCAGGGGACTGCGAGCCCTCGAGGAGTTCCAGGAGTACAAGACTTATGTCCACACAGTCGGTTAGTGCAGGGGCGAAACTTTCGATTCAGCCTCTGTTCAATGAGCCAGCCACCCGCACCCCATCCGCCCCTTCAGTCGGACACGGTGCTGCCAAAGCCGCCGGGCCGGGCCGCTTCACTCGCTGTGGACAGTCCGGTTCCGGCCCTGCGACTTGGCCATGTAGAGTGCCCGGTCGGCGGAGGCAATGAGGTCCTCCACACCGGAGGTCCCGGCGTCGTACAGGGCCACCCCGTAACTGACAGTGGGCATTTCCAAGCCGTCGGCGGTGGGGACCTGGGCGAGGTGGCGGCTGATCTCGCCGGCTATCATTTCCGCCCTCGATGCGGAGGCGCCTGGGAGCAGGAGGACAAACTCTTCCCCGCCGTACCTGCCCACCAGATCCGTGGACCGGACGGTGTTCAGGCACGCGCCGGCGAATGACTGCAGGGCAACGTCGCCGGCGGCGTGGCCGTGGGTGTCGTTGACCGACTTGAAGTGGTCCAGATCCGCAAGGACCAGCGCGCCGGCCCGCCACGCCACGCCGGGGTCTGCCACCTCTTTCGCCGCCAGCTCAAGAAACGTTTTGCGGTTAAGCAAACCCGTGAGGTCGTCGCGGGTAGCCACCATGCGCAGGGCGCGGGTCTGCTGCTCGCTGGTGAGTCCTGACATGCTGAAGGACACCACCACCAGCAGCACCATGGTGATGATGGTGGTGACTGAAGAGCCGAAGAACAACTCGAATGTGGCGCCGTGCGGCCCATCCGCAAGGAAAGCGATCATGCGGCCCAGGTAAAAGACGGACACCAGTCCGGACGACGCCGCCATGGGGAACCGGACGCGCGCCTCAGCAGGTTCCGCCGGCCATATCTCTCTAGTGGCCAGCCCGAACATCACGCTCATCGAGGCCAGAAACACCGGTCCGCCGGGCCAGGTATTCGTTGCCGGATTATCAAAGATGGCGGCCAGCAAAGTCACAGCCGGCGCTGCAGCGAACATCCATGGCGAGGGCGCCAGCCGTCGCAGTGAACGCGCACTGGCCCAAACGCTCACCGCCCCCGCCACCAGCAGGACATTCCCCAGCGGATTGGCCCACACCTGGTGGGGCGTCCCATCCAGCAGGAAGGCAAGGGCTCCGGTCAGAAAGAGGGCCAGGGCCACGCACCACCAGCCGCTGTACGGGGACCGTGCGGGGCGGTAAGAGAAGAAGTAGAACAGCGTACCGAGCACCAAGGACATCAGGCCGAATGTGACCCTCAAGGTGATTGTTTCCAGAACCATTTCCGACGCTCCCCCATACTGCAGGCCGATGCACCCCTCAGTATGGCACCGCCCTCGGACAATTCAGTGGCCAGGAGTGCGGATGATCCTTCGCTGCGCGGCCAGGGCGATGGCGGAGGTGCGGTTGTCCACGCCGAGCTTGCCGTAGATGTGCACCAGGTGGGTCTTGACGGTGGCCTCGGAGATGAACAGTTTCCGGGCGATGGCGCGGTTGGTCAGTCCGGTGGCGAGCAGTTCGAGCAGCTGCACTTCGCGGGCAGTCAGGGCCGTTTGCGGGCTGCTGATCCGCGACATCAGCAGTGCCGCAACCTTCGGGGCCAGCGCCGTCTCACCGGCAGCGGCGGACAGCACAGCCTGGCGGACCTGTTCCGGCGGCGCGTCCTTGAGCATGTACCCGCTCGCGCCGGCCTCCACCGCCGCCAGGATGTCCGATTCGGTGTCGTATGTGGTCAGGATCAGGACCGGCGGCGGGGAATCCAGCTGCCGGATCGCTGCCGTGGCCGTAACCCCGTCCATCCCGGCGCCCATCTGCAGATCCATCAGCACCACATCCACCCGCTCCCCCAGGGCCCGGAGCCGGGCGAGCTCACGCAGCGCGGCGTCCCCGTCCGGGGCTTCGGCCGCCACGCTGAAGTCGTCAAATTCAGTAAGCATGGCACGCAGCCCGGCCCGGACCACGGGGTGGTCGTCCACCAGCAGAATGCGCAGGCTCCCCATCAGGACCGCTCCCCCGGAGCGGACAACGCATCCCCGGTGAGGGGCAGCCGGACGGCGACGACGGTCCCCTCGCCGGGTGCCGCCTCCACCTCCAGCGAGCCATCCAGCTCGCCCACGCGCGCAGCCAGCGAGCGCAGCCCGAATCCGCTGCCGTCCGGCCGGCCGGCCACGCCGGAACCCGCCGCTCCCGGCGAAAAGCCCGTGCCGTCGTCGTATACGTCAAGGGTGACCTCGTCACCGAGGAACGCCAGGGTGACGACGGCGGTGCTTGCCTTTGCGTGCTGCCTGACGTTGGCGAGGCTGGCCTGGGCGGCCCGCAGCAGGGTGACGCTGTACTGCGGCGGCAGCTCCGCGGGATCGCCCACCAGCTCGAACCGGCAGCGGAGCCCATCGCCCCGGGCAGCCGCCAGGGTTTCGGTTTCCCCGCAGAGCCGCTGCAGGCTTTCGGCGAGCGAGGACTCCTGCAGCTGTGGGGAAGTGAGCCCGCGGACAAAGCTGCGGGCCTCGGCCAGGTTTCCGGATGCCGTCTGCTGCACCAGCGCCAACCGCTCCGCGGCGGTGGCAAGATCGCCGGCGGAAAGGGACTTCTCGGCGGCGCGTGCCACGAGGACGATGCTGGACAGGCCCTGTGCCAGGGTGTCGTGGATTTCGCGGGCCAGGCGCTCCCGCTCGGCCGCCACACCGGCCTCGTGCTGGGTTCTGGCCAGCTCGGCGCGGGTCCGCCGGAGCTCGTCCGCGGCCAGCCGCTGCGACTCGCCTTCCAGGAACAATGCCCGGTATCCGAGGCCGGTGACGACGGCGAACCCGGCACCCAGCAGCGGGCCCAGAACCACGGGCAGGGTGGGCGCCGGCAGCCCGCTGGCCAGCCACTGCGAGGCAATCACGGCCGCTGTCATCACGGTGATGGTGAGCAGGGCAATCCGGCGCGGCAGCACATGCAGGTGCAGGAAGAACAGCGGAAAAGCCAGCCAGGAAAAATCGGAGCTGCCCGCCAGGAGCACGGCCCAGAGTGCCGTCACCAGGGCCAGCCACAGGACAGCGTAGGGGTGCGGGTTGAAGCCGGAACGGCCCGCGGCGTACCGCTTCTCCAGCACGGTGCCGGCGAGATACGCGCCTGCGAGGGCCAGGGCGAGCGCCGACCAAACGTAACGTTGCGCTCCCACTGGAGCGCCGCCGTCGGCCGTGCCGTCCCCCCAGTGCAGGCGCAGGACGGCCACGAGCAGCAACACTGCGAACCCGATATGCAGCGTCACCCGCAGGAACCGCAGGATGGCGGCACCCGACGGCGTGGTCTGTGGGTCCGCGGCAAGCATTTCATCAGCTTATGCGCCTCCGGGGGCGGGCGGATCAACCAAAAGGTTGACCGCAGGCTCAGCCTTTCCTCCCGCCCGGATCAACCAGGTCCCCGATGTGGGCCGGGGCTCCGGAAAGGACAGTGGATAGAGAAGGAATTCCCCCGATCGAAGGAAGTACAACGTGTTTCTCGCAATCCGCGATATCCGGTTCGCCAAAGGACGGTTCGCCCTTATGGGCGGCGTCGTGGCCCTGGTGACGGTACTGCTGGTGCTGCTCTCCGGGCTCACCGCCGGGCTGGGCGACCAGTCCACCTCCGCCATCGGAAAGCTGGGCGCCGTGTCCGGTTCCGGCGCCGGGACCGGCACCGCGTCCCGGCCGGTGGACAGCATCGTGTTCGGCGCGCCGGGCACCAACGAGCCCACAGCGTCCTTCACCGAAAGTGAAGTGACGGCCGCGCAGGTGGACAGCTGGCAGCACGTCGCCGGGGTGGACCGGGCCGAAGCCCTGGGAATCAGCCAGTCCCGCCTCCAGGGCGGCGACGGCGGCACCACCAATGTGGCGGTGTTCGGCGTGGCCGACGGCGGTCAGCTGGCTCCGGCGCCGGTCCAGGCTGGGGCGGTGGTGATCGGATCGACCGTGGCGGCCGATCTGTCGCTCGAGGTCGGGGACACGGCCACAGTGGGCGGCACCGGCCTGACGGTCACCGCCGTCGTGGCTGACCAGTGGTATTCCCACACCGGCGTGGTGTGGACGGCCCTGCCAACGTGGGCCGAGGTGGCGCACCTTGCCCCGGCGGGCAGCACACAGGGCAGCGCGGCGGGCGGCGCACGGCGGACCGCCCCGGGCAACCCACCGGTGGCCACCGTGGTCGCGGTCACGTACAAGGATGGCGCCGTGGTGGATGAGACGGCGGCGAATGCGCTGGCGCGCACGGTCAGCACCAGCCGCACGGGTTCGTTCCAGGCGCTGGGCTCCTACAAGAGCGAGAACGGTTCGCTGATGCTGATGCAGGCGTTCCTCTACGGCATTTCGGCCCTGGTGATTGTTGCTTTCCTGACCGTGTGGACGGTGCAGCGGACCCGCGACATCGCCGTGCTCAAGGCATTGGGTGCTTCCGGCGGCTACGTGCTGCGCGATGCCATCGCCCAGGCCGCCCTGGTGCTGCTGGCGGGCGCGGGCCTGGGCGGGGCAATCGGCCTGCTCGGCGGATTCGCCGCAGCCCAGGCCGCGCCGTTCCTGATCACGCCGGCCACCACCCTGCTTCCGGTGCTGGGGATTGTGGCTCTGGGCCTGGCCGGGGCCGCACTGGCGGTCCGCCGCGTCACCGCCGTCGATCCCCTGATTGCCCTCGGCGGCAACTAACCCTTCTTCCTCCACTTCTTCCCGAAAGGAACTCCCCCATGTCTGTCACCTCACCCCTGGCTGCCTCAACCACCGGCTCAACCCTCACCCACCCGCTGACCCTCAGCAACGTTACCCTCGAATACCCGGACGGGGGCGGCACCGTCAAGGCACTGGACAACGTCAGCCTCAGCGTCGGGGCGGGCCGGATGGTCTCGCTCGTGGGGCCGTCCGGCTCGGGCAAGTCCAGCCTGCTGGCCGTTGCCGCCACCCTGGTCCGCCCCACCCGCGGGGTCGTGATCATTGACGGCACCAGCACGGCCGGCCTCAAGGACAAGGAACTCACCGCGCTGCGCAGGGACACGGTGGGCATCATCTTCCAGCAGCCCAATCTCCTGGCCTCCCTGACCGCCGTCGAGCAGCTGATGATCGGCGACCACCTGCGCGGCAACGCCCTGAAGGCAGCGCGTTCCCGGGCTGCCGGGCTCCTGGACCTCGTGGGCCTGGCGGCCTCAGCGGACAAGCGGCCGCACCAGCTTTCGGGCGGCCAGCGGCAGCGGGTAAACATCGCCCGTGCCCTGATGGGCAGCCCGAAGGTCCTCCTGGTGGATGAGCCGACGGCGGCGCTGGACCATGCGCGGAGCGCCTCGATTGTGGGGCTGCTGCGCCGGGTGACGGACGAATTCCAGGTGGCCACGGTGATGGTCACCCACGACACGGAGTTCGTCCCGCTGACCGACGCCGTCGCGGTGATGCGCGACGGCCTGCTGGCCGCGCCGGTATTGCCGGTTGGAATATCTGCCGGGAGCGGTCGCTTGTCGCTCTAGGGACACGGGCAACAACACCAGGAGGAGCTCCATGACCATCGGCGCAGGTACAACAGCGGGCACAGGGCGAACGGCTCTCGTGGTGGGGGCCACCGGCATCGCCGGATCCGCCCTCGTCGGGAACTTGGCGGCCGAAGGGTGGGCCGTCCTTGCCCTGTCCCGCCGGCCCGGGGCCGAACGCCCCGGCGTTCGGTGGCTGTCCGCTGACCTGACCTCGGCTGCGTCATTGACCAAGGTGCTCGGGCCGGAGAATCCTTCGCATGTCTTCTTCACGGCATGGTCCCGGCAGGAGACGGAAGAGGAGAACATCGCCGTCAATGCCGGCATGCTGCGCGATCTCCTCGCCGCGCTCCGGGGCAAAGACGTGGCCCACGTTGCCCTGATGACCGGCCTCAAGCACTACCTCGGACCCTTCGAGGCGTACGCAGCCGGAAAGATGGCCGATACGCCCTTCCACGAGGAGGAACCGCGCCTGCCGGTACCGAACTTCTACTACGCCCAGGAAGACGAACTCTGGGCCGCTGCCGCGGAGCAAGGCTTCACCTGGTCCGTGCACCGCGCCCACACGGTGATCGGGCACGCGGTGGGCAACGCCATGAACATGGGCCTCACGCTGGCCGCCCAAGCCACCCTCTGTAGGGAGAGCGGGGAGCCGTTCGTCTTCCCCGGCTCCGAAACGCAGTGGAACGGACTGACCGACATGACCGAGGCCGGCCTCCTCGCCGAGCACATGATCTGGGCCTCCACCACACCGCAGGCCGCCAACGAGGCGTTCAATATCGTCAACGGCGACATCTTCCGCTGGCGCTGGATGTGGCCAAAGCTCGCAGCCTACTTCGGCGTGGAGTGGGAGGGCTACAAAGGGCAGCCCCGCCCCCTCGAGGAGTCCATGACCGGGCGGGAGAACCAGTGGAGGGAACTTGCCGGACGCCATAACCTTCGCGAGCCGGACCTGGACCGCGTGGCCTCCTGGTGGCACACGGACAGCGACCTTGGGCGCGGCATCGAGGTCGTGACAGACATGGGCAAGAGCCGGGATGCAGGGTTCACCGGTTACCGGCGGACCCTTGACGCCTTCACCGCGCTCTTCGACCGCTACCGGGCCGAGAACCTCATTCCCTGACCGTGGCGGCGCGCCGGAGGTACGTACCGGAGCGTCCCGCCGCGCGCTGACTACGGTTCCGCTGAAGTGCCGGAAGTCGCCGCCTCCGCCGCCTCTGCAGCGGCCCGCGCATAGGACTCCGAGACCCGGCGGTAGACGGGGGTGAGGAAAGCCAGCAGCGCGGCGATGATCATGATGATTCCGGCCACCAGGAACACGAGGGCGATGCCGCGGGAGGTGCCTTCGCCCAGCAGCGGGGCGAGCTGCGCGGCGCCGCCGACTGACCGGGCGTACGGGATGATCCAGAACTGGGCAATCGGTGCGATGAGGAACGCGGTGACCGGCGCCGCCGCGGATTCGAACGCCATGGCGAATCCGAACACGCGGCCTTGCCGGGGCAAGGGCACCACCTGCTGGATGACCGTCTGCTCGGCAGCCTCCACGAAAGGCACCAGGACCAGATACAACCAGATGCCCGCGACGTACAGCCAGGCCCACTCCCGCAGCGTGAACACCGCCCCCAGTGCCCCCATCGCGATGACCGCGATGAGCATGGTGCGCAACGGGTTGGACCCCAGCCCGAACTTGCCGATCAGTGCGCCGCCGATGATGAACCCTGTGCAGCCGAGCGCAAAAACGGCCCCCCACACCTCCACCGGGAACATCTCCAGGCCATACGGATCCATCAGTGCCATGTAGACGCCGCCGATGAAGTTGTTGAACGTGGAGAACAGGATCAGTGCGAACAGGCCGGAAATGGCCAGCACTGCGGCGAGGGAGCCGCGAAGGTCGAACCCGCCCTGCGCGTCCGTGGCGGCGGCGCGCACCTCTTCGGGCATCCGCAGGGTCAGCAGGTGGGCGAAGGCCAGTGCCGTGAGCACCAACGAGACGACGATCGTCCAGCCCATCCCCAGCAACCCGACGGACAGCCCGGACAGCACTGAGGTGATGATGAACATCAATCCCTGGACCATGCCCACCAGACCATTGGCTTTGTCCCGCCGGTCCGGCTCGATGAGGATGGTGACCGTGGTGGACAGGGCGATGTTGCGCATGTTTTCCACCACCGCCCCGATCAGGATGATCATGGTGAGGAACCAGAACCACGGCTGGGTGAGGTCCAGCATCAGCGCAGCAGGTGTCAGCAGGAACAAGACCCCGGACAGCACGAACATCACCAGGGTGAAACCGGCGGCGAAGCGCATCACGGCCAGCTTGCGGTAGCGGTCCACGAAGGTGCCGAAGCTGATGCTTGAAAGGGCGATCAGCAGCATGTACGCACCACCGATCACTCCGGTGGCGATCACGTTGCGCGTCTCCAGATACACCCAGAAGGTCAGGGCGAACCACAGGTAGCTGGTGGTGATGTTGGCGACGCCGGTGTTTATCAGGATGCCGGCGAACGTGCGGGACCGCTGCGCCGGGCTGCGCACGGAAGTGTCGACGACGGCGGGAGCCTCCGCGGCCTGGGAAGGGACCGGTTGGTGCTCGGTCATGCGCTCCAGTTTACTAAGCACGATGTGGCTCGGACAGGTTTTGGCGGGTAAAGAGGCGTACGACGGCGGGAGGTTCCCGCCGTCGTACGTTCATTAAATGCCCTCAGCCTGGCCGGCACCCTCAGGGCCCTGGATGCGCCGGTTGGGTGCGCGCTTCCGCACGATCACAGTCCGAAGTTGCTGCGGAAAAGTCAGGGCACTCCTCCTGCTGACAATGATTACCGAGATCAGGCCGGTCAGCAGCACCACCGAGCCGCCGGCGGCCACCGACCAGCGCGCGCCGAACTCCGTGCCGATCCACCCCATCAGCGGCGCGCCCAAGGCGGTGCCGCCCTGCAGGACTGCAAGGTAGAGCGCGAGAACCCGGCCCCTGAATTGGGGATCCACCGAGAGCTGGATGCTGATGTTGCAGCTGTTCAGGAAGGTCATGGCGGCCAGCCCTACCGGGATAAGGACGGCGGCATAGAGCCAGAAGAACGGCGATACGCTGGCTATCAGCGTGAACAGTCCCAGGCCCAGGGCCCCGCCGAGCATGAACCGCAGCCGCGGGCCGGACCTGCGTGCAGCAAGAAGTGCTCCAGCCAACGTCCCGACGGCCATGACGGAGCCCAGGAGACCGAATTCGCCCGCGCCCATCCCGAATTCCGCGGTGGACATCAGCGCGTTGATGATGGGGAAATTCATGCCGAAGGCACCGAGGATCCCCACCATGGCGAGGATGAGCACCAGGTCCGGCCGCTGACGGACGTAGCGCAGGCCCTCTGCTACCTGATGCTTGCCGCGGACCGCCGGGTCTGAAGGGGCCAGCTCTGAGGTCCGGATCCGCCACAGGGAAAGGAGGACGGCGGCGAAGCTCGCCGCATTGAGCAGGAACACTGGACCTGTGCCGATCCACGCGATGAGCAGGCCGGCTAGGGCTGGTCCGGTGAGCCGTGCCGTGTTGAACGACGCCGAGTTCAGTGCCACCGCGTTGGCGACGTGTTTCTGACCGACCAGTTCGGAGACGAACGCCTGGCGCGCCGGTCCATCAGTCGCGCTGGCCAGTCCGAGGCAGAGAGCCGCCAGGTACGCCTGCCACAGCTGCGCGGTGCCGGTCAGCACCAGGATTCCCACCAGGAGGCCCACCACGCCCATGGCTGTCTGCGTCCACAGCAGGATCACGCGTTTGCGGTAGCGGTCAGCGAGCACTCCCGCATACGGACCAAGCAGGAGCATGGGGAGGAACTGAAGTCCCGTGGTGATGCCGACGGCGGTGCCTGAATTCTCCGTGAGAACGGTCAGCACAAGCCAGTCCTGGGCGATCCGCTGCATCCAGGTGCCGATGTTGGACACGAGCGCCCCGCCCGCCCACAGCCGGTAGTTGCGGTTTTCGAGTGCCTGGAACATTGCACTCATCTGGCGCTCAGCTCCTGCATGATGTGGGCGGCGCGGCTGAGGGTTCGGCGGTCCTCTTCGCTGAGCCCCGCGACGCGTTGGGCCAACCATGCCGTCCGTTGGCTGCGGGCCTCGGCCAGCACGGCCTCACCGGCGGGAGTGATGCTCACCTTCACCTGACGGCCGTCCTCCGGATGGGGTGACCGTGACGCGAAGCCCTGATCCGTGAGCGCATTGACGATCCGGGTCATCGACGGCGCCTGGACGTGCTCCTGGTCTGCCAGTTCGCGGAGGGTCTGGGATTTGGCGCGGAGGTGGGCGAGGACCGTGTACTGGCCCGGCGTGATGACATCCCCGGTTGCCTCAATGCGGAGCCGGCGGGAGGTGCGCATCACGGCAGTCCGAAGGTCGATGGCCAGGACGTCCGGCTGGAGGCTGAGGCGCAATTCGGGGTTCATCTGGCTGTTCGTGGTCATGATGGCCTTGGGTCTCCGTAGAACATTGTTAGCAGTGCTAATTAGTCTTGCTAACAATTATTGTCCTTCCTGGCCGAGATGACCAGCCCGCCGGTCGTGCGGTCTCCTTGAGCCAAGCCTGAACCGGTCGACCGGCCCTACCCGCTGTCAGCGCCCCGGAGTAGGGTGCCGTCATGGACATCATCCTGGTACCCGGTTTCTGGTTGGACGCCTCGTCGTGGGAGAAGGTAACGCCCGCCCTGGAGGCGGCGGGGCACACGTCCCATCCGCTCACCCTCCCCGGCCTTGAATCGAAAGACGCAAAGCGGGCCGGCATCACGCTCAAGGACCACATCAACGCCGTCGTCAAAGCAGTGGATGCCCTGGAGGGCAAAGTGGTCCTGGTGGGGCACTCCGGTGGCGGTGCGGTCATCCACGGGGTGGCGGACGCACGGCCTGACCGCGTGGCACGGAATATTTACGTGGACAGCGGTCCCCTGGGTGAGGGGGGCGTGATCAATGACCAACTGCCGGCACGCGGCGACGACGTCCCGTTTCCGCCGTGGGACGGCTTCGAGGACGCTGATCTGGTGGATCTCACCGACGACCTCCGCGAAGCTTTCCGTGCCCGCGCCATCCCGGAACCCAAGGGGGTTGCCTACGGCAGACAGCGCCTGCACGATGTCCGCCGGTACGAGGTTCCCGCCACGGTGATCACCTGCCAGTTCCCGTCCTCGCTGCTGCAGGAATGGATTGACGCCGGCCACCCCTTCACCGCCGAACTGGCCCGCATCCGCGACGTCGAATTCGTTGACCTGCCTACCGGCCACTGGCCCCAGTTCACCAAACCGGCCGAGCTTGCCCGGGCCATCCTGGCGGCAGTGGACCGCGCCACCTGACGTGGCCGCAGACGCCTTCCTCCGCCGCTGGTTCGCGTCCGTGACCCTTGCGGAAGCCGCGGGGTTTGCCATCCCCGCCACAGCGCTCGGCATCCTGGCCCTCCTCGCCGCGCCGGCCGGCGTCGTTTATCCCTCCATGGTGCTGGCCGGCGCATGCGAGGGCTGCCTCCTGGGATTCGGCCAGTCTGTCGGATTCGGACCGACGGTTCCCCGGGCGCGCTGGATACTCGCGACGACGGCGGGGGCAGCCGTCGCCTGGTCGATCGGGATGCTCCCCAGCACTCTGGGCGGCATCGATTTCGCCTCGCCCGGAGTGCTCGTCCTTGTCGCCGTGCTTGGGTCCGCCCTGCTGCTGTCGATCCCGACGCTCCAGTGGCTGGTCCTGCGCCGACTCGTCCCACCGAGGCGCACGGCGTTCTGGATCCCGGTCAACGCCGGCGCCTGGGCCCTCGGCCTCCTGTGGACCTTCGCGCCGTCCCCCTTCATTGACGAAGGCACCCCGGTACCGGTCCTGTTCGCCGTCTACCCGCTGGCGGGACTGCTGATGGCGGCCACCGTGGCTGTGCTCACGGGATTTGCGGCCCGGCGTGTGGTTGCCGCCCCCTGACGAGCCCCAGGCAAAGAGCCGCAGCCGCTGCTGCAACGCAGCAGACCGTCCCGAAGGGAACCGCATCGTTGGCGCCGCCGATGCCGACCAGGGGCGCGGCGAGGCCGCCGAAGGCGAACCGGGCCAGCCCAAGCAGCGAGGAGGCCGTGCCGGCGATGTCCGGATATTCCTTCAGCGCAAGCGACGTCGCCGGCGGGCTGGTGACGGCCACGCCGCTGACCATCGTGAACAGGGACAGGACGATGGCGGTCAGGGGCAGGTGCAGGAGTGCGGTCGCGAGCAAACCCAGGGCGCCGGACGCAGTCAGGATCAGGCCCACGGTGAGGGTTCCCTGTTCGGACCACCGCTCCGCCAGATGCCCGGCGATAAAGCCAAAGACCATGAAGCCGAGCGAATTCAGGCCAAACGCGAGCGAGTAGCCCTGCGGGGAGAGTCCGTACATGCCTTGCAGGATGTAGGTGGCTCCGCTTAGGTACGCGAAGATTGCCGAGTAGGTGAAGCCGGTGATCAGCACCGCACCAACGAACACCCGGTCGGCGAGCAGCCGGCGGAAGTCGTTCAGCGTGTGCACGAATCCACCGGCCACCCGCCGGTCAGCGGGCAGGGTCTCCTTGAAAATCACCGCCGAGGCCAGGAGTATGGCCACACCCACGGCGGCAAGGAACAGGAAGACTCCGCGCCAATCCGCCACGGTTGCGAGTTGCCCGCCAATGACGGGGCCGATGATCGCCGCAAGTCCGCCCAGCACAGTCAGGCGCCCGTAGTAGCGAAGCAGCTTGCCGCCCGAGTAGACGTCCCGCCCGGCAGCCTGCGCGATCACAATGCCGACGGCGCCTGCCAGCCCCTGGACGAACCTGGCAATGATAAGGGTTTCGATGGTCGGGCTGACCGCGCAAAGTACAGATGTGAGCGTGTAGGCAAGGACGCCGATGAGCAGCGGTGTCCGTCGGCCCAAGCGGTCCGAAAGCGGCCCGGCTATCACTTGGCCGATGGCCAGGCCGAGCAGACAGGCCGTGATGGTTAACTGGGCCACCGACGTCGTGCTTTGAAAGCCGGCGGTGAGCGCCGGAAGGACAGGCAGGTACAGGTCCATGGAGATCGGACCGAAAATTGTCAGCAGGCCCAGGACGATCGCCAGGGGACGGCCGACGGTCTGCTGCCGGACGGGCGTCGGAGTGTCGACGGCGGTCATAAGGGCTCCGTTCATGGGTCAGGTGTGGTTTCGCTTTCCATGCAACACGGTCCCGACAGTTCCAGCGAGGGCTCTGCTTATCCGGGTTCTGGCAGTACCTCCCTCAGCCCAGGCACTCCGGGGTAGCGTGGATGAGTGGATAACAGGACGGAAATCCGCGAGTTTCTCGCATCGCGACGGGCCAAAATCACTCCGGAAGTGGCGGGGCTGACGCTCTTTGGCGGACGACGGCGGGTCCCCGGCTTGCGCCGCGAAGAGGTCGCCATGCTCGCGGGCGTCAGCGTGGATTACTACACCAAGCTTGAGCGCGGAAACCTGGCCGGCACCTCGGAAAGCGTCCTCGACGCCATCGCCAGGGCATTGAACCTCGATGAGGCCGAGCGGGATCACCTCTACAACCTCACCCGCGCCTCCGGCCCGGCAAGCAAAACCCAGCGGCGTCCCCTCCAGAGCGGGGCCGTCCGCCCTGCCCTGCAGTTCATGCTTGATTCCATTACGGGAGCCCCGGCATTCATAGGCAACCATCACATGGATATCGTGGCGGCGAACCAGCTGGCCTACGCCCTCTACTCGGAGATGTACCGCGGACCGGCACGCCCGGCCAATCATTCCCGCTTCATCTTCCTGGACCCCAAAGCCCGGGAGTTCTATCCCAACTGGGAGCTGGCTGCCGACACCAACGTCGCCATCTTGCGCACGCAGAGCGGGCGGAACCCCTTGGATAAGCGGCTGTCCGACCTCGTGGCCGAGCTGTCGATGCGGAGCGAGGAATTCCGGTCCCGCTGGGCTGCCCACAACGTTAGGCGCCACTATGCAGGCACCAAAGTTTTTCGCCACCCTGTGGTGGGGCAACTCGAGCTCTCTTACGAGGCTATGGAGCTCGCCGAAGACCCCGGATTCACCTTGACGGTCTACCCCGCCATCCCCGGTTCCCCGTCCGATGAACGCCTCCGCCTGCTCGCCAGCTGGGCCGCTACTGAGCGGATCCAGGACATCGCCCGGGCACCCCAAGGACAAGCCGTGCCGGGACGCCAGGAGTCACGTCCCTGAGAAAATTCCTGGAAATCCTGTCCCGCCCGCAAACCCTGGGCTAGCCTTGCCAACAACGGCCCGGGGAAGATCCCGGACCCTGACGACCAGGCAAAGCTGCCGGGTTATGACTGTTGGTTTGTTCGAGCAAAGGATGATCATGGCCGTTTCAATTGAGCTGGGCAAGAAACTCGACAAGAGCTTTGAGAACTTGAGCCTGGAGGAAGTTCTCGACGCTCCGCCGTCGGCCCTGGCCGGCCTCACGGAAAAGCACGCCGAACTTCTCGCTGGACTGGGGATCAAGACGGTCCGCGATCTCGGCAGCAACAAGTACTTTGCACTTGCCGGCGTCCTGGTTGCGCTGTCCAACCACGTGGACTAATCCAGGAAAAATCTTAAAGGGGTCCGGCCGGTGGCAACACCGGCCGGACCTTCCCCGGTTAAGCATCGCTGTTTCGGTCGGCAAATATTCCCGGTGGCAATGATAAACGACTCGCTTTGTATTACTGTTTACAAACTTGTCATAGCCGACTAAATTCTTACCATCCCCTAGCGGATCACATCTAGATCCGCTGCTTGCGCCCGAAGAGGAAACTATGACAATTACCAGGACTCTGGCCACAAGCCTCATGAGCCTCTCAACAGCCGCGTTGCTCGCCCTTTGCTCGGCAGGAGGAGCCACGGCTGCGCCTCCGGCGCCGGAGAACGATGAATCCCGCGGCGTTAGCAGCTCAAAAGTCGCCGACTCCGCGGAAGCGGGATACTGGACGCCGGAGCGAATGCGCGCGGCGATCCCCGGGGATGTCCTGGCGAAGAAGGCACTGGACCGGCAAAAAGCCAACAAGGCAGATGTCGAAGAACGCCAGGCCCCTGCAGCAGAGAGCAAGGTCCAGGGTTCGGCCCCGAAAGTCGAGCAGAAAGCCAACGCCAGCGAAAGTCCCGTGCCGCACATCGGCAAGGTCTTCTTCACCCTGGGCGGAACAAACTACGTCTGCTCGGGAAACTCGGTCGCCTCCACCAACAAAAACACCGTCTCCACCGCCGGTCACTGCCTTAATGAAGGCCCCGGCGCCTTCGCAACACGGTTCACGTTTGTTCCCGCCTACCTCAACGGCACGGCACCCTACGGCCAGTGGACGGCCAAAGCCCTCTACGCCCCCACACAGTGGAGCTCTTCGGGCAACATGCAGTATGACACCGGGTTCGCCGTGGTTTCCCAGCTGAACGGCCGCAACCTCGCCGACGTCGTCGGGGCCTCCGGCGTACAGTTCAACGCGGCCCGCGGCCTCGCCTACAAGGCATTCGGCTATCCCGCAGCGCCGCCGTTCAACGGGGAATCCCTGAAGAGCTGCACCGGCACAGCCACCAACGATCCCTACAACCCCCAGTTCAACTCCCAGGGCATCCCCTGCAACATGACCGGCGGCTCTTCAGGCGGCCCTTGGTTCATCGGCACCAGCTCCAGCGGGTACCAGAACTCGATCAACAGCTACGGCTACGGCAGCAAATCCACCAAAATGTACGGTCCGTACTGGGGTTCCGTGATCCAGCAGGCCTACACCACCGCATCCTCTGCACCGTAGGAAGCGGAACGCGAGCGCTTTACGGCTCGCCCAGCAGTTGAATGAACGACGGCGGCCGGCCATGGGGGGCCGCCGTCGTTCATTTTGCGTCCGGGTCGTCCGGGCCCGGGTCGCGGCGCCCACCCCAACGGACTGAGACCCGCACCGGCCTGAGCGCCGCCCCACCAAAGCAACGCGGGGTCACTCCGCGCCCGATGTGGGCCCCGGATTGGGCGAGAAGTGACCCCGCGTTGCTGTTTCTGGAACGTGCAGTGGGGTCTGCTGGCTAGGCCTTGCGGTGGATGGACTTGTAGCTGAGGTAGGCGTTCAGGCCTTCAATCCCGTATTCCGTGCCGAGGCCGGAGTCGTGCCGGCCGCCGAACGGTGCGGCGTGGTTGGAGGCGAAGAAGTTCAGGCCCACAGAGCCGGTGTCCATCCGGTCCGCCACAGCCAGAGCCGCGTCAGGATCGGAGCCGAACACCAGGCCGCCCAGCCCGAACTCCGTGTTGTTGGCGAGGGCCACAGCCTCATCGACAGTGTCGTATTTGAGGATGGTGATCACCGGCCCGAAGATCTCCTCGCGTGAGATCCGCATGTCCGGCGTGACGTCGGCGAACACCGTGGGCTCCACGAAATAGCCCTGCTCCAGTCCGCCGCCCAGTGAGGCAGCACGGCCGCCGGTGGTTGCCCGGGCCCCCTCGGCCAGCCCCGATTCCACATACTCCAGCACGGTCCGGTACTGGGACTCCGTGGCGCAGGGGCCAAAGACGGTATCGGGCTCCAGGGGATCACCCTGCTTCCCGGCGGCGATGGTGGCCGTGACCATGTCCACCACCTCGTCGTAGCGGCTCGCCGGGGCGAGGATCCGCGTGGAGATGTAGCAGGTCTGGCCGGTGTTGCGCATGGAGGACCGGATCAGCACCTCGGACATGGCGTCCAGATCCGCGTCGGGCAGCACGATCGCACTGGACTTCCCTCCCAGTTCCAGGGTGACCGGGCGCAGCAGCTCACCGCAGGCCGCGGCAATCTTCCGGCCCACCGGCGTCGAACCCGTGAACGCCACCTTGGCGACGCCGGGGTGCTTCACCAGCACATCCCCCAGCCTGCCGGAGCCGGTGACCAGGTTGACCACGCCTGCGGGTACACCGGCCGCAGCGACGGCGTCGATGATCACCCGGATGGACAGCGGCGTGGGCGACGCCGGTTTGATCACCACGGTGCAGCCGGCCAGCAATGCCGGAGCCAGCTTGATGACAACGAGGTTGATGGGGAAGTTCCACGGTGCGATCAGAGCGCAGACACCCAGCGGGTCGCGCCGGACCACGGATTCCCCGCCGCCGCGCGGGAAGGGGCGGACGTCTTCACGTTCCAGATACTCGGCGAGCGTCGCGAAGTAGCGGAAAATACCGGCCGCGTTGGCGGCCGCGCCGCCGGATTCGGACACCGGCGAGCCGTTTTCCCGCGAGTTGGTCAGCGACAGCTCCTCCGCCCGCCTTTCCACTTCCTCGGCAATCCGGATCAGGTAGGCGGCACGCCCAGACGGGGTCAGCCGTGGCCACTCCCCCTGGAACGCCCGCTGGGCGGAGCCGACGGCGGCGTCCACGTCTTCCGGAGTCCCGTCCGGAACAGAGCCCCAGACTTCGCCCGTAGCGGGGTCGGTGACAGGGTTCCGGCCAGTGCCCCGCGAGGGCAGCCAGGCTCCGTCGACAAAGATCGTGTCCACGTGGGTGTGCGGCAGCGAGAGTGCGGTCCGGGCAGTCAGGGCCGGGGCGTCATGGGTGGGGACGTCATGCGTGGCGGAGGTCATCGGATCACCGCCGTCTTCAGCAGGGCGTTGGAACGGCCAAGGTCGGCGGTAGCCATGTCGACGGCCGCCTGGGTGATGAGTTCGGGCACGATTTCGGTGGCGAGCCTGTCGGTGTAGGTGGCCGGGTCCATGGCGAACCACGAGGACGCCAGGGCGATCCCTGCACGGTCGAACCGCCATAGCCTGTCGGCGTCGCGCATCAGGGCGTCCTCCAGGGAACGGGCCACCAGGCGGGTGTCATGGCCGTCGATGATTTCGCAGACGCGCTCCACGAATTCCGTTCCATAGCCCAGGCCGGGCAGCACCCGCCGCGCCACCTCACAGCCCTGCTGCTCGTGCTCATAGCGGATGGCCGCCTTGCGCCAGTCCCCGGAGAAGCCTTCGGAGATGATCCGGGATTCGTCCACGTGGGCCCAGCCGGTGTCGTGCAGCAGGGTGGAGACCCGCACCAGTTCGGCGTCGGCGTCGGGGTAGGCGCGGCAGAGCCGTTCGGCGAAGGCGAGGGAGATGGGCAGGTGGATATCGTTGCCGCGCGTGCGGGTTTCGTGGACAACGGCGCTCCACAGCGCGTCGAGCTCCTCAAGGGCCGCGGGGGTGTTGCAGATGGCGGAGGTGTCCACCGGTCCTGCAGCCGGAACAGGCCGGATGCTGTACTCGGCGGCGAAGGCCTCGGCCAGCGCGTCAGCGCTCGGCGCGTCAGCGGCCGGATCGGCAGCGCCGGTCTGCGCCTCGGCGACCGGAGTCTTGGGGGTGCTCATAATGCTCCTTCGGGTGGGCCAACCTGCATCTGAGTGCAGTCAGCTGTCCGTGGTGATGGTCTTGAGTTGGGTGGCAGGATCCGCTGCGGCGTCTGCCGGGATGTTCTGTCCCTTGGCCAGCGCGTTTTTGACGGCCATGAAGTCCAGCGGCGCATTGACGCAGTCCGCGGCGATGATCCGGCCCTGGCGGTAGTAAAGGACGCTGAACTTCCCGCGTTCCTCATCGCGCCGGAGCACTGTCTGGTCGAAGGCGTTGCAGAGGCCCGCGATCTGCAGCTTGAGGTCGGCCTGGTTGGACCAGAACCACGGGATGCCGGCGTATTCCTCGCGGCGCCCAGTCAGTGAATAGGCGGCCACCTTGGCGTGTTCGATGGCATTGTTGACACTTTCCAGCCGGATCCGCTCCCCCGGTTCGGAGCCGGGGACAGGGTTGGGCATGTTGGCAACGTCCCCCACCGCAACGGTGGTGCCGTCCGAGGCCAGGGCGAAGCGGTCCACCACCACGCCGTTGTCCACGGCGAGCCCCAGCTGTTCGGCGAGCTGGGTGTTGGGGATAACGCCGATGCCGATCAGCACGATCTGCGCGGGCAGCACCGTGCCATCCTGAAGCTCGACGGCGGCGACGGAAGTCTGTTTTTCACCTGCGGCGGCATCCGCGGTAAAACGAGCCGCACTCGTGTTCAGACGAATATCCAAACCGCGGGAGCGGTGCGCCTGCAGGAAGTACTCTGCGGTCTCCTCCCCCACTGCCCGGCCAACCAGTCGCGGACCGAACTCGAGCACGGTGACGTTCTTGCCCATTTTCTGCAGGCTGGAGGCGGCTTCGAGGCCGATGAACCCGCCGCCGATCACCACCACATCCGTGGCATCGCCCACCCGGGCCTTGAGCGCCAGGGCGTCGTCGGCGTTGCGCAGGTACAGCACACCGTCCAAATCCCCGCCCTGGATGTCCAGCTTCCGGGCACGGGCGCCGACCGTGAGGGCCAGCCGCTTGAAGGGGAACTCGCGGCCGGAGGACGCATGCGCCACCCCGGAACCGTCCGCTTCCTTGTCGATCCGGACGATGTATTCGCCCTTGACCAGCTCCACGTTGTGCTCGGCCCAGTACTGGTTGGAGCGGAAGATCAGGGATTCGCTCTGCACCGTGCCCTGCAGGAACTCCTTGGACAGGGCCGGCCGCTGGTACGGGCGGTGGTCCTCGTCGCCGAGCAGCGTGATGTGCTCGTCGAAGCCCAGGGCCCGCAGCGAGACCGCGAGCTGCACCCCGGACTGGCTCGCGCCGATGATGAGGAGGCCGGTGCGGGTGGGGACGGAACCGGTTGTGGCGCTGGTTGTGTCAGTAGCCGGCTGCGCCGCTGTCTGCGTGCCCACGGCTACACCTGGGTTTCCGGGGTGGTGACGAACAGTTCGATCTCATCCGTCAGGCGCAGCTGGCAGGACAGCCGGGAGTTGTCCTGCCGGTCCACTGCGGTGCCGTACAGCATTTCGTCCTCCATGTCCTCCATCGGCGGGAGCTGGGAAACGCAGTCCTCCCGGACGAAGACGTGGCAGGTGGCACAGGACAGCGAGCCGCCGCACTCGGCCACGATCCCGGGGACGCCGTTGCGCACCGCGGTTTCCATGACCGAGTCGCCCACGTTGCCCTGGACGTCGCGTACGGCGCCTTCGGCGTCGGTGAAGTGAACCGTTGGCATTGGTCCTCCTTGTGATTGAAGTTCGTTGGGGTGAAAGGAGCAGGCTGGTCAGATGAACTGCCGGCCGCCGTCCACCACCATGGTCTGGCCGGTGTAGTAGGAGCTGTCCGGTCCGGCGAGGAACAGGGCGGCGCCCACAATGTCCTCGGGCTGGCTGGCCCGCTTGATGGCGCCGCGGTCCACGCCGTAGTTCTCGGCGTTTTCCATCAGCCCGTAGCTGGCCTCGGTGAGGGTGAAGCCGGGGGCGATCGCGTTGACCGTGATCCCCCGGCGGCCCAGTTCCTTGGCCATCACCCGGGTCAGGGCCACCACGCCGCCCTTGGAGGCAACGTAGTGCAGCCACTGCTCGGAGCCGCTGTAGATGGTGGCGCTGGAGAGGTTGATGACGCGGCCTCCCTCGGGCAGGTACGGGCTCGCGGCGCGGGTCACCAGCCAGGGGCCCTTGAGGTTCACGTTCATCACCAGGTCCCACTCGGCCGGATCAATGTCCTCGAACGGGCTGCGGGTCACCCCCGCGTACACCGCGGCGTTGTTAAGGACGACGTCGATGCTCCCGTTGCCGAACTCCGCGCAGCTTTTCGCGAGGTCTTCGGTGGATTCGACGCTGGTGACGTCTGCGGAGAAGGCGGATGCTTCGCCGCCCACTTCGCGGACGAGTTTCGCTGTCTGCTCGGCGCCTTCGAGGTTGATGTCCGCCACGGCCACCCGGTAGCCGCGGCCGGCGAAGCCGAGCGCGAACGCCCGGCCCAGGCCGCCGGCGGCACCGGTGATGAGGACGGTGCGGACAGGCTGCCCGCCCTGGCCTGTTCCGCTATATTCCGCACTGGGCATATTCAGCTCAGACATGGCTGTGGCTGTGGGCGCCCGGTCCGGTGGCAACCAGCTCGTCGTCGGCGTCGAGGATCTGGACGGTGCCCTTCGTCCCGTCCACCCGGAGGCGCTGGCCGGTCTTGATGGTGGTGGACGCGGAACCCGTACCGGTCACGGCGGGCAGTCCGTACTCCCGGCAGACGATGGCGGCGTGGCTCATCATGCCGCCGATGTCCGTGACGGTGGCCTTGATCTTGCCGAAGATCGGTCCCCAGGACGGTGCCGTCACGGTGGCCACCAGGATCTCGCCCTGCTGGACCTCGGAGAGCTGGTCGGCGTCGGTGACCACGCGGGCCAGGCCTTCCACCACACCGGGCGAGGCTGCCATGCCGCGCAGCCCGCCGCCTGCCACCGCTTCGCCGGCACCCAGCCACTGCTGGACCTGCTCGGTGGTGATGCCCCAGAGCATCCGGGTGAACGGTTCGGTGATGGACTCCGGCGGAGTGTTCAGTGCCGGGGCGGGACGGGCGGTCTTCAGCGCGTCCACGATGCCGCGGCGGCGTTCGATCTCCTCCGGCCAGTAGTCCGGGCCGATCGGCTTGGCGCCGACGCCCCAGCCGGTGACCAGGTCAAAGAGTGCGTCGCGGACCTCGTTGCGGCCCAGGTACAGCAGGTCATCCGGTTCGGTCCAGAAGCCCTCGGCGTGCATCATGCGGGAGAGTTCGCGGATCTTGCGCCAGAAGACGCCCATGGTCCAGTGCTCGATGTAGAAGTTGTGGTTCTCCACGTACGGGTAGGCGGTGGCTGCCAGGCCGCGCTTGGCGTCGAAAATGGCCTGGTTGTCGCCTTCGAGCAGGTCGCGGTACTCCTCGATGATGCGGTCGCGTTCCACGATCAGGGCCTCGACGGGGCGCATGATTTCCTGGCCCTCGTCCACGCGGCGGATGTAGTCCGCGATGTAGCCGAGCGGAATTTCCTGGTGCTCGTTCCAGTACTTGTCGTGGCCGTAGAAGCCGTTGCCCACGGTGAAGTTGAACCACGGGTCCTTCGCGCCTTTGTACTGGGCGATCCACCGGTCCCCGCCGGAAGCGGAAGCGATGGCACGCAGGGTGGCATCGACGTCGTCCGTGTTCCCGAAGTGGGACTGCAGCCCGAGCTCGACCGCGAGCTTGGCGAGGCCCTTGAGCTCGTCATCCGGGCGGAAAAGTTCCATGTCCACGCCCTGCACCATGGTGGCGATGGACTGGTCCGGGACGTTGGGGAAGACCTGCTTGCAGAAGTTGAAAAAGTCCAGGTAGGCGATGTAGCCCAGGTTCAGGAACTCGAAGTGGTACTGCCAGTTCTGGTAGGCCAGCTGGATCAGGCGGTCGTAGCTTTCCAGCAGCTTCTCGGAGCCGTCCTTGCCCTTGCCTGAGGTGATGTCCTCGATGGGGACCATGTCCGGGAGCTTGGGGAAGGAGATGGTTTCCATCTCCGAGATGGTGCCCTTGACCTTGACGTGCCACTCCTTGAGCAGCCGCTCCCAGTTCTGGAAGTAGTGGCCCACCCGCTGCTCGAACAGGGGAACACGCGCCGCAATCTGCTCCTCGGGCACCGGGATGGGTGACATGTAGAGGTAGCCCAGGTGGATGCGGAATTCGATGCCGTTGGCGTTGGGGATCATCAGGTGCCGGGCGTTGTATTGGCCCAGGCACTTGACCGCGAATTCGCCGCCGATGGTCTCAAACGGCTTGAAGACGGTGGGCCAGTGCTGGCTGTCGCAGAACCAGAACTTGGCGTCCTCCTGCTCCTTGAGCTTGTCCTGGAAGACCAGATAGTAGGGGTAGATCTTTTCCCAGCCCTCGGCGCCCGCGGGGACCGTGAGCTCGGAGGGTTTGGGGAAGGACTTCAGGGACATGGCGGTCCTTTCATCGGGCTCAGCGGTGAGCCTTGGTGTGTGGAACGGGACTGGCAGGGACTGCGGAAGCTAAACGGACTGCTTGGGTACGATGGCGCTGAAGCCGCTGAAGAAGCCGCCGGAGACAACCGGCAGCGGGGCTGTTTGCGGAGCCGGTTTGGAGGAGTGCACGGTCTCCGGGCGGGACTGGAGCAGGAGCAGGTTTTCGCCGTCCGGCAGGTCGGCGTCAAGCGCCCATTCGATATCCTGCGGGCATTTGTAGTGCTTCTCGGCCCGTTTGGCCATTTGGGCGACGGCGGTGAGTTCGGCATCGGTGAGGCTGCGGCGGCCGCGGCGTTCGTCGTCGACCTCGCGTTCCACCAGGCGCTTGGCGCCGGCGTCCGGGACGAGTTCGGCGTGCTTGTCGCCGAGGTGTTCATTGACGACGGCGAGCGTGACCTTGTCCAGCAGGATGTTGTCCGGCGTGACCTGGCCGGAGACCACCATTTCGCCCACGCCATAGGAGGAGTCGATGGTGATCTTGGAGCGGTCCCCGTTGGTGGGGTCCATGGTGATGGCGACGCCGGAAACCCGGGAGTTGACCATCTTCTGCACCACGACGGCCATGGAGAGGCCCTCGTTGGGGATGTTGTTCTTCAGGCGGTAGATGATGGCCCGGGAAGTGTAGAGCGAGGCCCAGCACTGGCGGATGTGCTCGGTGACCGCTTTGACGCCGTCGAGCCAGAGGTAGGTGTCCTGCTGGCCGGCGAAGGAGGCGTCCGGCAGGTCTTCTGCGGTGGCGCTGGAGCGGACGGCCACCGGGACGGGCGCGTCGAATCGGGCCATCAGCGATTCGTAGGCGGTGATGGTCAGTTCTCGCATGGCCTGCGGGACCGGTCGGGAGCAGATGTCCTCGCGGATGGCGGCGGAGACCTTGTCCACCTGGTTCATGTCCTCCACGTCCAGATCGGCCAGGAGCTGGTGGATGTGCCGGGTGATGCCGGCTTCCTCCATGAACGTATCGAACTGGGCGGTGGTGACCACGAATCCCGGCGGGACGGGCATTCCCGCGGAGGTCATGGTGACCAGGGATGCACCCTTGCCGCCAAGGTTTTCGAGCTTCGGTTCGATGCCGCCGTCGAAGAACTGGATATATTCGTTGCTTTGCATATTTCTCAGGCCTTCCAGCTGACGGGAACGGTCTCGGGGACACGGAAGGAAAGGTTTTCGCGGAAGGCGATGCCTTCCGGGTCCTCGAGCTGCAGCTCCGGAGCGAGCCGGGCAACTTCCTCGAGCGCGATTTTGGCCTGGAGCTTGGCGAGCATGTTGCCCAGGCAGTAGTGGATTCCGAAGCCGAAGGAGAGGTGCTCGCGGGCGTTCGGGCGCGTGATGTCGAAGTCCTCGCCGGCTTCGAATTTGCTTTCGTCGCGGTTTGCGGAACCCATCAGCAGCAGCAGCTGCGAGCCCTCCTCGAGGGGGACCCCGCCCACTTCGGTGTCTTTGAGGGCCTTGCGGCGCCAGCCGACGATCGACCCTGCATAGCGGAGGACCTCGTCGATGGCTGCGGGGATCTTCTTGGGGTCCGCTACCAGCTGCTGCCACTGCTCGGGGCGGGCAAGGAGCTCGCGCAGGGCGTTGGAGATCAGCGTGGTGGTGGTTTCGTGGCCGGCGAAGAGCAGGCTGTAGAGGACGGAGGCGATCTCGTGGTCTGAGATCTCCGCGCCGTCCTGCTGGGCTTTGACGAGGTCTGCGGTGAGGTTGTCGCCGCCCTGCTCGTGGGCTACCCGGACCAGGCGCAGGCATTCCTGCCAGTACTCCACCAGATTGTGGGCGTGCGGGATCTGTTCCTCGTCGCTGAGGTCGCCCCAGGTCATCGCAGCCCGGGAATCGGACCAGCGTTTGAAGGTATCCACCTGGGAGACGTCGGCGCCGATCAGGGTCAGGATGGTGATGGTGGGGACGTCATAGGCGAGGTCCTTGACCAGGTCGCCACGGCACTCTTCCCGTGAGAGCATTTTCTCAAGCAGTTTGACGACGTTTTCCCTGATGAAGGGCTCCAGCGCCTTGTAGCGGCGGGGCGTGAAGGCCTTCTGGACCACGGCGCGGATGCGGGTGTGCTCCGGCGGGCGGCGGGCTGAGAGGCCGGAGTAGGCGGTGAAGCCGCCGTCTTCCATGATCTTCTTCGCGGCGGCCCCGCGTTCGCGGACGGGCGCCTGGGCGTTTTCGCTCGAGAAGGTCTCCCAGTCCTCGAACACGGCCTTGATGTCGTCGTAGCGGGAGACAACGTACAGGCCCACGCGCTCATCAAACATGACGGGCTGCTCGGCCCGGAGTTCGGCGTAGGCGGTGAAGGGGTCCTTCATCTGGAAGGGCTCGTAGCCGTGGTGCCCGGCGGGGGCTTCGGCGCCGTACCCGAAGGGACAGCGGCCGGCCGTATCTGTCGACGATGACATCTGGACTCCTGGTCTCTTGGTTCCGCCCGGCACTCCCTGAGGGTGGCGGGCTTTCTAAGCACCAGTGTGGTCCACATCACCGGCGGGTGGATAGGCCGGCCTTCCACTGAGCGGAAGGGAATCTGCGTGCGGTTGAGCCTTCTTGACGGCGTCGGCGGCCGGACTCACACTGGGCTGATGGATGACGAAACTGAAGAACACCTCGTCAATCGCGTCGTGGAGCGGCTTGCGGTCCGTTACCCAGAGGCGCCCCGGACACTGATCACCGAGATTGTCGGCCAGGAATACCACGGCCTGGACAGCGGACGCATTCGCACCTACGTACCAACCCTGGTGGAGAACGGTGCCCGCACCCGTCTGCACCGGGCACTCAAGGACCCTTCCCCCGACCAGTAATCCCCGGCGGGCCACCAGCTCGAGCAGGACAGGTCCACCAAGCGCGGGTGAATTCCGCGGGCACCTCGGCCTAACAGCTTCTTCTGTCCTGCCGGTTGCCCCGGACGTAGACTTTGCTATGGCCGCGACGGATGCACTTGAGATTGAACGCAAGTTTGACGTCAAGGATTCGGCCCTCCTCCCGCCTCTGCAGGGCCTGCCCGGGGTTCACCGGCTCGATAACCCCGTAGAGCATCGGCTGGAGGCCGAGTACTTCGACACCAAGGACCTTCGCCTGACGTCAGGGCAGATCACACTCCGCCGACGAACAGGCGGTAACGACGCCGGATGGCATCTGAAACTGCCCTCGGCCAAGGACGAGCGGACAGAATTCCGCGAACCGCTCGGAGAGGCTTCGGACGGCGTCCCCGAATCCCTGCTGAGGCTTGTTCAGGTGCACACCAGGGAGCACGCTGTTGGTCCGGTTGCAAAGCTGGAGACCAGACGCATCGAGCGCCGTCTCCTGGATGCTCAAGGTGCCGTTCTTGCCAACGTCAGCGATGACCAGGTGAAGGCCGAGACGCTGGCGCCCAAACGGGCCGTGCGTCACTGGCGTGAGTGGGAGATCGAACTCGTCGAGGGCTCCCGGGAACTGCTCGATGCCGGCCAGAACTGGCTGGCAGCCGCCGGCGTCCAGCCCTCCGCCCATCACTCCAAACTGGCGCGCGCCCTCGGCCTGGATCCGAATGAGTCCCGGGATATCACCCTGGAGCCAAAACCCAAGGGCCCCGCGGGGGATGTCATGCTCGCCTACCTCGGAGAACAGGTCCGCGAGCTCAAGGCACAGGACCCCTTGGTCAGGCTGGACACCCCCGACGCGGTCCATAAAATGCGCGTCGCCACCCGCAGGATGCGCTCGGTGCTGGCGACCTACCGGAAACTGATGGGCGACCCGGACTCCGTGAACGCTCTCCGGGATGAACTGAAATGGCTCGCCGGCGTGCTCGGTGAGGCCCGCGACGCCGAAGTCATGCACGCCCGCCTCAAGGACATAATCGGCGAGGAACCGGGACGGCTCGTCATGGGACCCGTTATCCGCCGCATCGGTATTGAGCTCGGAGCCAACTACCAGAAGGCCCACACCAAGGTCTTGAAGTCGCTGGACAGGCCACGCTATTTCCGCCTCCTCGACGCGCTCGAGTCGCTGCTGGCCTCCCCGGAGCTGGCCCCGCTCGCGTCCAAACCCGCACGGAAAGTGGTCCCCCGGCTGGTCAACCGCGATATCAAGCGCCTGCGCACTGCTGTCCGGGAGGCCAAGAGGCATCCGGCCGGCACCGGCGACGATCCTGCCCTGCACGAAGCGCGGAAAGACGGCAAAAGGCTGCGGTATGCCGCCGAGACCGCCATGCCCATCAGCCCTAAGAAGGCCGGCCGCCTGGCCGAAGCCGCCCATGGCGTGCAGAAAATCCTGGGCGATCACCACGACAGCGTCGTCACCCGCGACCTGCTTCGCCGGCTCGCGGCCAGGGCGTTCAAGCAGGGCGAAAACGGATTCAGCTACGGCCGCCTGCACGCGCTGGAACAAGTCATCGCCGTGGAATCGGAAGCCCGCTTCCACCGCCAATGGAAAAAGTTCCCGTCCGTTTCACTCTAGTAACGGTTCCCGTCATCCCTGATTGCGGATGACGACCGAACGCAGATAAACCAGCAACCACACTTCCGACCGGAGAAACGGGAGCCGCGGTCATTCCTTCCCTGTACGGTGCACCCCGATCAGCGTCTCCAACGGGATCCGCGCGGTGGCCCGCTCGATCTGCGCGGATATGCCCTTCAGGACAGGGAGGTGCCGGGTCATCGTGGCAGCCTGGGAGGTCGGCAGCACCAGGCCGATGGACGCCCCGATCCTGCCCGTGTGGAACACCGGGACGGCGATGGAACACGAGCCCAGCCGGACCTCCTCCAACGTGGTGGCGTAGCCCTGCTCGCGGATCTGGACCAGCTCCTCGGCAAAACGGCGCGGGTCGATGTGGGTGTGGGCGGTGGGCCGTTCGAGGTCGCGGTTGAGGTAGGCGTCGCGGACCCAGTCGTCCTCAAACGCGAGGATCACCTTTCCGACGGCGGTGGCGTGCATCGGCAGGCGGCCTCCAACACGGGAAGCCCGGGGCACCCGCTTGGAACCGTAGACCCGGTCGATGTAGAGGACTTCATGCCCCGCCCGGATGGCCAGGTGCGCGGTCTCGCCGGTCAGCGAGAACAGGTCCTGGATGTATGGACGGGCCGCATCGCGGAGTTGGCGTCCGGTGTTCTGGGCCAGTTCCCAGAGCCGGATGCCCAGCTGGTAGCGGCCGTTCGGCTCGCGTGAGAGGAAGCCCCAGTCGGTCAGTTCGTTCACCAGCCGATGCGTTGTGCTGAGCGGCAAACCAGACGTGGACGCGATATCGCTGAGGCTCAGGGCGCCTCGTGACTTCTCGAAGGCCTCCAGGATGGCCAGCACCTTGGACGTCACGGTGCGTCCGGGTTCGCGGCTGCCGCCGGCCATGGTGCCCTCCTCGTTCCGGACGCTCTGCTTCGGAGCGCCCCGCGGCGCCCGAATCCGAGTCTAGACGGCAGCCCCGCCGTCGCCCCGGCTTCCAGTGAGGAGGTGCTGCCGCTGCGGCCACAGGGTCACCGATTCCAGCGCGGACAGCGCCCGCGCCATGGCCTGCGCCTCGGCGGTGAAAAGGTGGCCATGGACGCGCTGGCTGCACAGCCGCAGGGCCTGTCCCCGGTCGAGCCCGAACCAGTCCATCACGGTGTCGATGCCGTGCGGGCTGAGCCGCCAGGTCTTGTCCGCGTCCTTGACGATGGCGTCCTCGATGGACAGCGCCTCGCGCCGGGAATCGTGCCCGTCGATAATCTCCAGAATGGCTGGAATCTTTGCCGGGTCGTAGCCGCACTTCGCCAGGATTCCGGCGGCGACCCGCGCACCTTCCTTCTCGTGCAGCAGCACCAGGTCCGGTCTGCCGCCGCCGGGCGCGATCGCCGCCAGGACGCCGTCGGCCGGCACCTGGGACCAGCCGATATCGTGCAGCATGATCGCGGGAAGCACGACGGCGGCATCGGCTTCCGGGTGCGCGTCCAGCAGTGCGCTGGCGAGCCCAAGGGCGTAAAGCGTGTGGGCATCGTTGTCCCGGACCTTGAGGTGGGGCTTCGCCAGTTCCCAGATCGCGGCGAGACCGGGCTCGAGCCCGATCACGCCAGCCGGGTCCGGCTCGATCGCTGCAGCCAGTTCCGCGGGGTCCAGGCCCGAGTGGTTGGCGGCAGGCTGCAGCTTTGTCATCCACCCAGCGTGCCCGTGAAGCGGTCCCGTGGCAACGGCACACTCCCACTCAGCGGAAGCACGCCGGGGCGTCGGCAGAAGCAACGCGGGGTCACATCACGCCCGATTCTGTCCCCGGATTGAGCGTAATGTGACCCCGCGTTGCAGTTAACTGATCAGGGCGAGCACGGACCCGGCGTTGACAACCCCGCCGGCCTCCGCACGGACGTCAGTAACCGTCCCGGCACGGTGGGCGGCCACCTGGGTTTCCATCTTCATCGCCTCAAGCACGACGACGGGGTCCCCCGCCGCCACTTCGGCGCCCGGTTCCACGAGCCACTTCACCACTGTCCCGGCCATGTCCGCGCGCAGCTCACCGGGATTGGCGGCACCCACCACAGCGCCGCCGTCGAACTCCCCTTCCAGGGAAACGCCGGACGGAACCCCCGCACCGGAGCGCGCCCAGCCATCCAGCAAGGCAGCAGGAAGCCCGACGGCGAGGCGCCGGCCATCGACGTCAACGGTGATGGTGCGCCGCGCACCGTCCGGAACGGCCGTGCCGAACTCCGGATCGGCTGCGATGGAATCGGCGAAGTCCGTCTCGATCCAGCGCGTGTGGATCCCCAATGCGGTTTCGGAGGTGAAGTCCGGAGCGGCCACCACGGCACGGTGGAACGGCAGGACCGTGGCCACACCGGTGATTTCCATTTCGGCGAGCGCACGCCGGGCGCGGCGGAGCGCCTGCTGCCGATCGGCGCCGGTCACGATCAGCTTGGCCAGAAGCGAATCGAACTGCGGCGCCACGATGGACCCCGAGCGGACGCCGGAGTCCAGCCGGATGCCCGGCCCGGTGGGGCCGCTGAACCTGGCGATAATCCCGGGCGATGGCAGGAAGCCCCGGCCCACATCTTCGGCGTTGAGCCGGAACTCGAACGAGTGGCCGCGCGGTGCGGGATCCGAGGTGAGCCGGAGAGGCTCGCCGGCCGCGATCCGGAACTGCTCCTGGACCAGGTCCACCCCGGTGGTTTCCTCCGTGATGGGGTGCTCCACCTGCAGGCGCGTGTTTACCTCGAGGAATGCGACGGTGCCGTCGGCGGCCACCAGGAACTCCACCGTCCCGGCCCCTGAATAGGAGGCCTCGCGGCACACTGCCTTGGCGGCGTCGTAAATCTGCCGGGTCTGCTCTTCGGTGAGGAACGGCGCGGGCGCCTCCTCCACCAGTTTCTGGTGCCGGCGCTGCAGCGAGCAGTCGCGCGTTCCCACCACCACCACGTTGCCGTGCTGGTCCGCCAGGACCTGCGCCTCCACGTGCCGGGGCCGGTCCAGGTACTGCTCCACAAAGCACTCGCCGCGGCCGAAGGCCACCACTGCTTCGCGGACCGCGGAGTCGAAGGATTCCTCGATCTGGTCCATCTCGCGGACCACTTTGAGTCCGCGTCCGCCGCCGCCGAAGGCCGCCTTGATGGCAATGGGGAGGCCGTGCTCTTCGGCGAAGGCTCGCGCCTCGGCGGCTGATGCCACCGGACCGTCGCTGCCGGCCACCAAGGGGGCACCGGCGCGGACGGCGATCTCGCGGGCGGTGATCTTGTTGCCCAGCTGCCGGATGGCCTCCGGCGTGGGGCCGATCCAGGTCAGGCCGGCGTCGAGGACCGCCTGGGCGAAGTCAGCGTTCTCGGACAGGAAGCCGTAGCCCGGGTGCACCGCGTCGGCGCCGGATTCAGCGGCCACGCGCAGGAGGTTGGGGATGTTCAGGTACGTGTCCGACGGCGCGTTGCCGCCCAGGCTGTACGCCTCACTGGCGGCGCCCACATGCATGGCATCGGCGTCCACGTCCGCGTACACCGCGACTGATTCGAGCCCGGCGTCCTCGCAGGCCCGGGCAATGCGGACAGCGATTTCTCCGCGGTTGGCGATCAGAACCTTACGCATCAGTTGCTCACTTTGTCTGGGAATCTTTTGTCTGGGGAAGAAATATCAGGGGAAGCATTGGCGGGCAGCCCGTAGCCGGGAGCCCAGCGGAACCGGATGGACCCGCCGATGGGAATCTGCGCGGCGAGATCCAGCTGGTGGTCAACCACCACGCCGATCACGGGATAGCCGCCGGTGATGGGGTGGTCGGCCAGGAACAGCACGGGCTGGCCCTCGGGCGGAATCTGGAGTGCACCGGCCATGGTGCCCTCGCTGGCCAGTTCCCCGTCCCGGCTCCGGCGCAGCGGCTCGCCGGCCAGGCGCATGCCCACCCGGTTGGAGCGGGGAGTGACCGCCCAGTCCTGGCTGCACAGCGATTCGAGGGCGGCGGCGTCGACCCAGTCATCGCGCGGTCCGGGGACAATGTCCAGGACCGTCACCCCGTTATCAGGGAAGTCGGGCTGCAGCTCGGGATTGCCCACCACATTGGAGGCGGTGGCCACGCCGGCGCCCAGCAGTTGCCCGGCGGCCAGCGGCGCAGGCCCGATTCCGGACATGGTGTCCGTGGAGCGGCTGCCCAGCACGGCCTCGGCTTCCACGCCGCCGCGGATGGCCAGGTAGCTGCGGAAGCCGCGCTCCGGCGCACCGATGGTCAGGATCTCGCCGTCGAGCAGGGCGAACGCGGTGGCCATGGGCACCTCGCGCACCCGCTCCGGCAGGCCGCCGTCGGCGTCCGCTGAGTCCGGAACGTCCGACGGCGTCACCACAGTGAGTGCCGACGGCGCGCCGGCCACTGCCAGCACCTGGTCGCCCACGGCCTGCACGCGCAGCCCGCCGGCAACGGTTTCGACGACGGCGGCCGAGGGCTGGTTGCCCACGATCCGGTTCGCGCGGCGCACTGAGGAACGGTCCAGGGCACCTGCGGAGGAGACGCCCAGGCCTGCGTGGCCGGAGCGGCCCAGGTCCTGGATCAGGCTCTGGAGTCCCGGCGAGAGGATCCGCAGCCCGGACCGGACGTCAGGGCTCTTTGCCAGCGGGATTTCGGAGCCCGGCGCGGCAACCTCCACGAGCTCCCGCACGGCCCGGAACTGTACCCGGTCGCCGGGCGCGGCCAGGGCCGGCTGCTCCCGGCTGAGGTCCCACATGCGGGCGGCGGTGCGGCCGATCAGCTGCCACCCGCCCGGGGATTTCCGGGGATAGACGGCGGAGTAGTTGCCGGCCAGGGCCACGGAACCGGCGGGCACCGCGGTCCGGGGCGAACTCCGGCGCGGGACTTCCAGCGCCTGGTTCTCCCCCACCATGTAGCCGAAGCCGGGGGCGAAGCCGCCGAAAGCCACTGTCCAGATCTGTCCCGTGTGGGCGGCCACCACTCCCTCGGCCCCCAGGCCGGTGAGCCGCCCCACCTCGGCGAGGTCTTCGCCGTCGTACACGGTCTCAATGGTGACCAGCTTGCCCTCGGCGTGGGACTGGACCGCCAGGTCCATCTCCAGCAGCCGTGCGACCATACGCCGCGCAGATGCCGGCGAGTCCGCCTTGACCATCACGGTTTCGGCGGCGGCCAGGACGTCCACCTGGCCCGGCAGCGGCTGCTCCAGCAGGAGGGCCTGCAGGGCCAGCACATCGTGGAGCCCGGAGAGTTGGGCGAGCACCGCCGTCGTACCCACCGGCTTGACGGACAGCACGCGGACGGCGAGCACCCGGGCCGCAGTGGCGGGATTGCTGACTGTTTCCATGGGAATCAGGCGTGGCTCGCCTGGGCGTTGCCGTTGTGGAGCAGGCGGAGGTCCTCTTCCGGCTGCGGGTCCCGGCCCAGGCGCATGCCCACGATGGTGATGACGGCGGTGAGGGCGATGTAGCCGGCGATCAGGTACCAGCCGCCGGATGCCGCGCCGTAGAGGGCGGTGAAGATCAGCGGGGCCACGGCGCCGCCGATGACGCCGGCCAGCGTGTAGGCCAGTGAGCTGCCGGCGTAGCGGAGGCGGGCCGGGAACTGCTCGGTGATGAACGCGGCCTGCGGGCCGTACATAAAGGCATGGAGGGCCAGTCCGATCACCACACCAATGGTCAGCATCACCACTGACTTGCCCTGGATCATCAGGAAGAACAGCGGAATGTAGAGGGCGGTTGCGGCGGCGGCAATGCCGTAGACCCAGCGGCGGTTGAAGCGGTCAGTCAGGGCGCCGGCGAGCGGGATCAGGAAGAGCTGGAACGCGGAGCCGATGAGGATGGCGGCCAGCACGTTGCCCGTGGTCATGCCCAGTTCCTTGGTGGCGTACACGGCCACGAACACGGTGAACAGTGCGTAGAGGACATCGGGGCAGAGGCGGGAAAGGGCTGCCGAAATCAGGGCCCTGGGCTCGGTGGTGAAGACTTCCTTGATGGGGGCTTTGGGACGGTCACCGTGGGCCTGGATGGCCTTGAAGACCGGGGTTTCCTCGAGCTTGAGCCGGATCAGCAGGCCGAAGACCACCAGGATCGCCGAAGCCAGGAACGCCACACGCCAGCCCCAGGAGAGGAACGCCTCGGTGCTGAGGGATGCGGCCAGGACAGCCAGGACGCCGTTGGCCATGAGGTTGCCGGCAGGCGGGCCGATCTGGGCGGCGGAGGACCAGAAACCGCGCTTGTTGGGGTCGCCGAATTCGCTGGAGAGCAGCACCGCGCCGCCCCATTCGCCGCCGACGCCGATGCCCTGGGCCAGGCGCAGCAGCACCAGGATGACGGGGGCCGCGATGCCGATAGCCGAGTAGTCGGGCAGCGCGCCGATGAGGACGGTGGCGGCGCCGATCAGCATGAGGGTGAAGACCAGGACGTACTTGCGGCCCACCTTGTCGCCCAGCCTGCCAAAGATCACGCCGCCGATGGGGCGGGCCAGGTAGCCCACCGCGAAGGCCGAGAAGGACAGGAGGAGCCCGACGAACTCGTCGTTGGAGGGGAAGAAAATCTTGGGGAAGACGAGGGCAGAGGCCACCGAGTAGATGGCGAAATCGTAGTACTCGAGCGAGGTGCCGGTGAGGCTGGCGACGTACGCCTTAAGGGCGCCGGCGGGCGGCTTCCTTGCCGCCGTCTTGGCTGCCTTGTTGGTGCTGGTCATGTTTCCTCCGAAGGGTGAGGGATGGTGCGGGGGGCCTGGATGCGGCCGTGGAATGGGGCGGGGCGCCTCAGGCTAGACGAACGAGCCGATGCTGACGCCGGCCTCGCCGAGTACGGACTTCACTGCAGTGGCCATGGCTACGGCCCCCGGTGAGTCACCATGCACGCAGATGCTTTCTGCGCGGATCTTCAGAACGGAACCATCAATGGCGCGGACGGCGGATTCGGTGGCCATCCGTAGGACATGTTCCGCCACTTGTTGCGGATCCTCAAGGACTGCTCCCGGGAGGGAGCGCGACACCAGGGTGCCGTCCGGGTTGTAGGCGCGGTCCGCGAAGGCTTCGGACACGGCGCGCAGGCCGGCCCGTTCCGCGAGCCGCAGGACTTCCGAGCCGGGCAGGCCCATGATCGGCAGGCTAGGGTCCACGGATTTCACGGCGTCGACGACGGCCTGCGCCTGGGCGGTGTGCTTGACGATGGCGTTGTAAAGGCCGCCGTGCGGCTTCACGTACCGGACCCGGGCTCCCTCAACGGCGGCGAGGGCCTGCAGCGCACCAATCTGGTACACCACGTCGTCGGCCAGTTCACCGGGGCTGATGTCCAGGAAGCGGCGGCCGAAGCCGGCGAGATCGCGGTAGCCCACATGGGCGCCAATGACGACGCCAGCCTCTGCTGCCTCGCGGCAGGTCCGGCGGATCACGCTGGGATCACCGGCATGGAACCCGCAGGCCACGTTAGCGCTGGACACCGAGGCGAACATCGCGTTGTCATCGCCCAGGGTCCAGCGGCCGAAGGATTCGCCGACGTCGCTGTTGAGGTCGATCGCTGTCATTTGTGATCCCCGTCTCATTGAGTGGTCTTACTAGGATGCACTAAATTTAGCGATTGTTCAACAATCCTTCGATTCAACGATGTGACGATCGTGTAAATTCTCGAGTATGGCCACAACAGATCCCACCGTCCGCCCCGCCGCAGGCCGCCTTCGCGTGGCCGTTCCTTCGGTGGCCGAGCGGGTGGCTTCTGAACTTCGACTGCAGTTGGCCGAAGGGGCCCTGCTTCCGGGGGCGCGGCTCACCGAATCCACCATCGCCGAGGACCTGGGCGTCTCGCGCAACACCGTCCGCGAGGCCTTTGCCGAACTGGCGAGTGAGCGGCTGGTGGTCCGCCACCCCAACCGCGGCGTTTTTGTGGCCAGCCTGGGCGCGGGCGATGTCCATGACGTATATACGGTCCGCCGCGCCATTGAAGTCAGCGCGCTGCGGGGCGGCGGCAGCCCCGAGGACGTCGCCGCCGTCCGGGCCGCCGTCGAGGAAGGCAAACGTGCTGCGGCGGCCGGGGATGAGGAGGCGCTGGGCACAGCCAACCAGCATTTCCACGGCGCCATTGTAGGTCTGGCGCGGAGCCGGCGGCTGAACAGCATGATGGCCCAGATGCTGGCCGAGATGCGCTTGTTTTTCCACAAAGCGACCGTGGATGCGCACTTCTACCAACACTATCTGCGGGACAACGAGGAGATTTGCGAGGCACTGGAAGCCGGCGAACTGGACCGCGCGGCAGACCTCATGCTGGCGTACCTGGACCGCTCCGAGGACAAGATGGCGGATGTGCACGGGGACGCCGGACCCGCCTGAGCCGGTAGGCTAGACCGATGAAACGTCGCCTCGCCGCCCTGTCCGCCGTCCCGCTGTTCCTCCTGCTGACCGCCTGCGGGGAAGTACAGCAGGCCGCAGAAAGCGCCGCCGGCCAGGCCGCTTCCAAGGTGGCCACCGCCGCCGCATCCGAGGTCAAAAAGCAGGTCTGCGCCGTGGTTGAAGACGGCCTGGTCAGCGCCTCTGATAAGGCCGCGCTCAGCGGACTGGTCGACACCGCTAAGACTGCTGGCGTGTCTTCGGAAATCACGACGCCGCTGGGCCAGATCGCCGCGTCCGGCGACAAAGTTCCGGCTGACTCAGTCGATGCGCTGAAGGATGCCTGCGCAGCTTAGCCCGGACCATACAGATCACCCGACGGCGAGGCCTGCCGGGGCTGTCTCACTAGTTTCAGACACCAGGTCACTAGAGTCACCCACCCACCCGAGATCCGTGGGTGGGTGACTTGTTTCAGCTCCGTGTTCCGGCGAACAGACCCGACACTCTCGGAAGAATCGCACCACACCGTGGCGGGGTGTCCTGCATTGCCGCGCCTGGCGCCGATTGAGGGCCTTGCGGCAGTGTCGGTCTAGGATGAACCAAGATGAGCCGGAAGGTTGGCTGGAACCTCCCTCCGGGCCAGCCCACCCTGCATGGACGACGACACGAGGCATGATGGCCGCACGCAATGACCCGGACATGGGCAAGGACCCGGATGCGCAGGCTGGAGGCGTCCAATCGGTGGACCGCGCCCTTCAGATCCTGGAAATCCTGGCCCGCGAAGGCGACGCCGGCGTCAGTGAAATCGCCGAGGAGATGGGCATACACAAGTCCACTGTGTCCAGGCTGGTGGGATCCTTGGTCGGGCGCGAGCTGGTCCGGCAGAACAGCGAACGTGGAAAGTACCAGCTGGGATTTGGCATCCTGCGCCTGGCATCGTCCATCCCGGGCCGGTTGAGCGTTGTTCGGGAAGCCAGGGAGGTCCTTGAGAGCCTCGCAGCGGCATATAAGGAAACGGTCAACCTCGCCGTGCTGCGATCGAATTTTGCCGTCAACGTGGACCAGGCCATGGGACCCTCCACGCTGGCAACGTATGACTGGGTGGGCAGCCTGACACCACTGCATGCCACGTCCAGTGGAAAAGTGCTCCTCGCGGCCCTGACTGCCGACGAAAGGGACGCCATCTTCAAGACGGTCGGCCTGCCTGCCCGCACGCCACGTACGATCACCAACCGTTCGGAGCTGGAGAAGCAGCTGCTGGAGGTCGCCCGCAAGGGCTATGCCGTAGTTCACGAGGAGTTTGAGATCGGGCTGACGGCCGTTGCGGTACCGATCTACAACCACCTGGGACAGGTCATCGCCGCGGTGAGTATTTCAGGCCCCGCCTTCCGGTTCACGCCGGAAGAGCAGCCCGGGCTTATTGACGGCCTCAAGGATGCCGGCCTGGCCATCAGCACAAAGATGGGTTACAGACGCCGGTAGGCCCCGACCCATCCTGCCACACAACCAAACCAACCGTACCGACGCCCAGGATCCCCTCTGCCTGCCCGGCGAAGCAACGCAGCGTTACGCCGCCGGGCGGCGCCGGGTCACCCGAGCGCCGCCGCGGCAGCATGTTTTCGGAGTTGGCCAGCACCTCCGCCCGATTTTGCACCGTGCAGTGCCGGTGTCAGTGGGAGAAGTTTGCTGAGATTTCGGCGAGGGTGCGCCCCTTCGTCTCAGGCGCAAGCCATTGCGAGAGGAGTGCGCCAAGTAATGCGACGGCGGCGGCTACGACCATGCTCGGGCCCAGGCCGATGTTGCTGATCGCCCATGGCAGGGCGAAGGTGCCGAGTGCGGCTCCGATGCGGCTGAAGGCCGCGGCGAAGCCCATGCCGATGCCGCGCAGGTGACCGGGGAATACCTCGGCCGGATAGACCTGGGTCATCGTGGTGTAGCCGGCATTGAAGAAGGAGAAGGCGAGAAACAGTACGAGCACGAGGATTGCTGGTGCGTTCGTCCAGACTCCGATGATCAGCAGGATGCCTGCGCAGAGCCACTGCCCGGGAACGGTGAGGATTCGGCGGCCGAGCTTGTCAATCAGAAGAACGGTGGTGACAACACCCGCGGCCGCAAGTGCGGATAGGCCGACTCCACCGGTCCAGCCGCCGAAGCCGAATTGGTTGAGCACGTCGTCGGCGAAGGTCGCGATCGCGAAGTACGGAGTGACCGCGCAGAACCAAAAACCTGAGGTGAAGAGGGTGGTGCGCCAGTACTGCCTCGAGAACAGCATTCCGAAGGAGGCGCCCTTGATTCTAGTCCTACTTTGCGCGGCTTCGGCCTCCTGGATCATCCTCAGATCCATCTCTCCGGTGATGCTGTCGTGCATCTGTGGCGATTCGACATATCTGCGTGCGATCGCGAGTGCTTCCTCATGCCGCCCCTTCGTAATGAGCCAGCTCGGCGATTCAGGGAGGCCCACGCGGGCGAGGAACAGGACGAATGCGAGTATCGTGCTCGTGCCTATTACGAGGCGCCATGGGGTGCCGGCGTCGTGCAGGAGCGTGCCGACGATGAACGCCATCATGAAACCGACATACCAGGCGATCAGTGTCAGCCCGAGCAATCGCCCGCGGAGCTTTGGAGGGGAGAACTCTGATAGCAATGGCCCACCGATTGAGTACTCGCCGCCGATCGCGACGCCCATGAGGAACCGGATGGCGGCCAGTTGGAGCACGGCCCCGTCCCCGGAGGTTACGAAGAACTGGGCCCCAGAGGCGACCAGGAACAGGCCCATGTCCACGAGAAACATGGGCTTGCGTCCGAATTTGTCAGTAGCCCAGCCGGCCAGCGGGGAACCGACGAAGATCCCAACCAGCGGGCCAGCAGCGATCATGCCCAGAGATAGTGCGTCGAGCTGGAGCTCTGACCGCATGAGTCCGCTGACGGGGCCGATAATTCCGAGGATGTAACCGTCGAGGAACATCCCACCGATGAAGACAGCGACAAGCCGCACCATGAAGCGGCGTTTGAACTTGGAGCTGGTCTCGTTTGATATGGAGGTGTCGACGGTCTGCTTGGGTCTTTCGCTACGTTTATCAGCGCTGACGTCACGTGTGCTTGTCATGAAAGTGTTCCCTTACCGAGTGTTGCGGATGCCTCAGTTTTTGCCTCCACTGACCGGGCCTGGGCTGGCAGGTTCGATCCGTCGAGACAGGTAGTGCAGTTCCCTGGGAGCGAGGTTCAAAGAGTGGCATTGGTACATAAAGCACTCTTCGAAGGTTCAGGGACTGGTCGCGAAACCGCTGGGGCACCGCATCGAGTTGTTCCGAATGGAGCAATGAGTTTCGCACTAAGCAACAGAGTGAGGCACGTCACGGAGATTGTCAAGGACTCCATCCGCTGCCCGCTCCACCCTTGACTTTCGCGCCTGAACGCGCTTCTGCCTTCCCGGCCTACTACAAGGTTTGAACGGGCTTCTCTCAACGCATGAAGTGCCGGATAGTCTCCAGAGTCCACAATCCATGGCCGTCGCATCCCATAGACGTCGAGGACCCTGAGTCCGAGAACTAGGTGCACCCATGGGATGGCCGGATGGAGTTTGCACTGCAGGAAACTTTAACCAGCTTTGCCCTGACGAGCTGAGGTGCGCATGCGTTCCCTTCATGAGCCACACCACCGGACAGTGTTGGGTTCGGGGAAAAACGGCACGAACATTGATGTCGGAAGCAACAGCCCCTTTTGCGGGCGTTTCCCCGGCAATTACGAGAGCCGATAACGGACGTTATGTAAGGCTGTACTCTGCGTATCTCACCAGATGAATCACGCAGCCGCTCCCCTTGGCCTACACAGGACGGCGAGTTGCGGCGCAGGGAGCCGATACTCCGTCCAGCTTTGCCGCTATTTAGTCGGGGCCTCGCTAATTAGTGGGATACCCGATCCCAATCTTCAGGCCGCGTCCCCCGGACAGGCAGCAGGCAATAGAACGAGCGGGCATTAACCTGTGCGACGGGAATTCCTCCACAGGCATTGCCATCTATTTGCTCAACTCAATTAAATCATTCGGTGAGCAGTCGAATATCGCACAGAGTGCGGCGAGTACCCTGAGGTTAAGCCTTTGAGGCGTTCCGGTGACGAGACGATAGACCTGCTCTTTCGAGAGCTTAATGCCATGTGATGCCAGAAGAGGCACAAGTTCGGTGGTTTGAAACATATTCTTCTCAGCCATCAGCTTGCGCAGGTTCCAATTAATGGATACCTCCATCTTGAGTCCTTTCCTTCTTCTCTCGCGGCAGGCAGGTGACATAACGCGGAGACTACGTCTAGCCGGCCTTGCTTCCGAGTGATGTTGCCGCTTCACCTTGCAGTCGCTCGATCAATGCTCGGATCTCCTTCCGCACAAAGGCGGGAAGACTCTCGCTCTCAAAGTCGTAGGTCAAGAGCAAGTCGTGGACAGCGGATTCATTCAAATCTGGTTCGGTAAATAGTTGCCCGATCTGGACCGCCGACGCCCGCGATAACCCGTTGGCAATCAACGACATGTCCGTACGGCGGGTGACACCGAGTTCAAGCATTAGCCTGATATCCTCCATCAGATCTGGTACCTCTGCCCCGCGTCGAATTGCTTCGGATTTCAGAACGTCGGTGTAGCAGGACAAGAACTTCGGAGCTTCGAACCGAGCTACCCTTTCAACTTGGCCGAGGACTTCCCGGATCAACGACGGATAGTCCACTTCTTGTTTACGGTCGCGACGATATTTGGCTTTGTTTTCAATGATCATCCTCAGAGGTCGCCCTGTCATCCAGTTGATCAACAAGTTCGCAATCATGAGCCTGTACTGGCCACTGCCGAAGGGCCCACCAAGATGCTCGTCGATGACTGCCAAGGCATCTTTGAAGGAGTCAAAGGCGTCAACGGCGCGGGGATCGACAAGCTGGATACTGTTGAGATCGACCTCAGCGATGGCTGATCTTAAGCGCTCCATTGAGAGCGGACTTACACCAAAGTGACGCGCCACAACCTCATGATCGACGGCGATGCTTTCTAGCATCGACGCAACCTTCGCATCGAGCTCTTGGGCGGCGCTTGAAGTGGTGGCAAGCCCTGGGATGGTTCCGACTGTTCGTCCGCGGATGGATTCCGCCGCAATAAAGCTCAGGGCTGACTCGGTCTCAGGAGAGTGCTTTGTTGTTTTACCGGTCTTTGGGGCGCCGTCTTCGATGTAATCAAGGAGAGCGCCTGGAGAATCCAGTGCGGATTTGGCAGAAATTGTGATCGGCATGCGTACACGATCAGTGGGGATGTTCTTCCAAGCGTTCACTCTGTCTGTGTCGATACAGAAGATGTTGCCTTCGAACTCTGTGCCCCAACGGCCCGCGCGGCCGGCGAGGTTCCAGAAGTCGGAGATAGTCATGTCATTCGTATTTCCCTTTTTTGGATTGCGAATGAAAATATTCCGACATGGCAGATTTACACCTTCGAGTAAAGTAGAAGTACACGCCAAATACTTGATATTACCCCTCTTGAATTCAGCCTCAATGCGAAGTTTAAGGCTCAGTGGGATATCACCGTAATGGAACGCAACCCCTCTAAGTACATACGAAGCCAACAAGTACTTTTCGTGGACAGTCTCGCGTATGAACTCACTGAGGTCAGCGAGTTCGGTCGACCCATTCTCAACTTGAGATCCGAGAAGATTGTAGATCTCTCGAGCGTACGATTCAGCGTCCGCTGCCCCGTTTGCATAGATTAGGTTACCGCCTTCACCTCCGAGGGCGTGCGCGAGACGTGGCAGTCGTTTTCCCGTCGACGGAACATCGCCCAGCTCCACTACTCCAATGGCCTGCTCCTCGCCTCTGTATCGATTGCGCAAGCTGTACTGACGAGGTTTTCTGGGGACCTGGTTCACATAGATCAGGTTCTGACTGACGGTTACGGACTCACCAACGATGTGACGACCAGGCGCACCGCCGGTCGCAGACTGGACCAAAATCTCCGGATTATCCGAAAGTGGGCTTGCAAAAATGATCTGGGCTGAGGAATTCCTACTTGCACACTCGGAGATCACTTGAGACATCAGAATTCCGCGCGAACTACTTCCGATATTTTGTGCTTCGTCAACAAAAATAAAGTCTGGAATGAACGCAGGATTGCTCGTCAGATGGATATGCAGTCGCTCCTGTGTAAAAACATAGACAGAAGAGGACGGTGCGTTCTCTTGCTTGAGACTCCACGGAAGGGTTTGGATGAGAATGTCAGACTCTAACTCTGCACGCAGACCGGCGCTGACTTCTTCAATTAGTGCGCGAGTGGGAGCAAGATATATTATCTTGGTTTCCGGAATCTGGGCTAGACGCTCTTTAATCCATGCTCGAACAATGAAGGACTTGCCCGCCGATGTCGGTGCCGAGATACTTAGCCACCCAAGGTTCTGTGCTGCATCCCAAAAATCTTTCTGGAATGTGTTCAAGACGAAGGACGCCCCGGCTGAGTTTATTGTCAACTCGGATACTCTGGTCCTCGCGTCCAGTCGTAACTCAGCGGGTGCTTTCTGAAGAGCGGTCAGACTTATGATGCCTTTGTCGCTTGCCAGGCTGGTAGCTCTGACATTCCCTTCACGTTGAAGAAGAAGCAATGCGGCAGCCTTTTGCTCGCTGGTGGTTACATGCCCTGCTAGGAGGCATGATTGAGCTATACGCAGGACCGCCTCGTTGGCCGCCTCCTTATCGTAGGCTGTGAGTGCACTGGCGCACATCAGGGCAAAGTTCCAGTTCACAGCCGGTACTTCCGGTCCTGCAGCGACCATTCCAAGTTCCCGCCGAAGGGTTATTACGGTCGCGCTGGATAGAGACTTCTTGAAGCCAGGAAGAGCTAGAACCTCATCAACGAAATCAATCTTGGTAGTCATGCCTTCTTAGCTTTCTTGGGGGGAATCTCAGGGATGGGAATATCTAGGATCGCCATAACCGCATTTCTGAAATCCTGAGCAGATGGAACCGGCACCAGAAAGATCTCAATTTCTATCTCGTGAAGGTTCCTTGACTTCAAGCGTCTATTCACCTTCTTGATCCAGCCGTCGAGACTGGCTTCGATCTCCTCCTGCACCTTGTGGAGGTCGTGCGGAAGTTTGGGATAGTTCTTGAGGTCGAACCCAATCACGCAAGCCCCTCTAGCCTCGACGTTCACTGAATCCTTGCTGTCTTGGTCGAAGAATCGGAGCAATCGGAGTTTTACCTCTTCGTCTGCGGTGTCAAGGTAGTGCATCACAAGCCACTGGTCTCTCCGGATTACGTCCCAGTCCATTCTGAGGAAGGGTTCCAAGCTCTTAAAGCAGGCGCTTAGGGCATCTCCAACGTCCTCGTACATCTTTGCTTCGCCCCAGTAGAGGGCAAGGTTGCCGGTGTCCTCGTCGAGTACGGCATGTACGGCATCCGCCCCGTGGACGTGAACATTTTCGGAGGTTTTCAGTGACATCTTCGTCATGAGCTGGGGAACTTCGAGGACATTCTCAAGGAGAGCGAAGAGAAGGAGTTCCGAACCTTCGCCGGTCATGGGTTGGGCTTCGGCGAAGGTATCCTTAGCGCGACGATACAGTCTGTTGTTGGCTGTCACCCGCTGGTGTTCCGGAAGGGCAAGGAGCGCCTTGATGTCGGAACGTGGAATGCAAAAGAAGACGATTTGATCGGCAAGGACCTCAGCCAGCTGCGCCAGCCGGACGTTTCCAGTTGCGTCACTGAGGATGTAGTGCGTTCGCACCGTTGTCTTTGTTCCTGAAAGTAAAGTGGGCGCTCCATGGTGCAGGGTTGATTCGAATAGCCCTGGATTGTTGCGTGCCATGTTCTTAAGCGCGCGCGCGAGGTCGTCGTCGGAGAGTGAAGCGACCATCAGAATCTGTTCATGAATGTAGTCATGCGCGCGGTGTAGGTTTCCGCGCTCGCTCCGTGGGCTGAAACTAGCATTCTCAAAGTCCCCTCGATTTCCCGTGAAGGCGATAGATCACCCCATCGGATTCCTCTAACGAATGATACTTGCATCAGATGCCACCGACAAATTGCCGCTTGAATGGATTCGCGCCCTGTCGTGACGCTTAGCTCGGCGGAGGCGTTCGTCCAAACCCCCACAACGGCCAGTCGCACCAAGGCTCCGTTATTCGGACGGTAGCCCTACGGCGTGGCGAGCACACCTGCAAGGCCAGCTCTACCGACCGCCGCTGTGCTGGCGCGTCCAGGCCACCTCGCCCACGGTGGCCCGGCCTTGTGAATAGGATCAGTGCCGTGAAGATCCGCATCGCTACCCACCATGACGCACCCCAACTCGCAGAACTGCTCAAGCACTGGGATAGGCACGAGTTCGAATTCCAGCGCTATGTCAACCGCCGGGGACCGAACGGCCAAGGCACCCACGTTGCCGAGCGCGACGGCAGCATCGTTGGGTGGATCACCGGCAGCCACGCCAACGAAAACGCGAACGAGATGGGGGATTACGCGAATCGGCCAAAATGGAGGTGCTCCGTGCTGCTCGCGATGTACGTCGACGTCGCCCACCAGGACGACGGTATTGGTACGGACCTCGTGGAAGCCTTCCTCAAGGAGAGCGGGGAGCACGGCAACAACATGACCTAGGTCCACCCTGATGCCAACGCGAACCTCGAACGGCTGTGGCGCTTCTACGAGCGATTAGGCTTCACGTTGCGGCGGCCGGCTTACCCACGTATCAGCATGGAGCACTGGCCCATGGCCAGGGACAGTGCGGGCTGACGATACGATCACGGCATGGAGATCGCACCACCACCGCCTCCGACGTTGCCCAGTTCACGAATCTCCTTCAGACGTGGAGCGGAGCCCGGAGTATGCCCGAGGTTACCGGTAGGACGGGCCCCAAGCGGGCCGGACGACGTCACGTCGCGCACGAGAATGGATCCGTCATCGGGGAGAAATGAAAGCCAATGCGAACCGACCGGGTTGCGGTACACCCAAAGCTGACGGATGGGGCCCGTATGTCTTGACTTTCTTCTGGAAGGGGCCTAGAACTCAACCTGACATGATCAGGGTTGGAGGCACCAGTGACTGGACAGCGAATCGGGTACGTGCGCGTGAGCACGCTGGACCAGAACGAGAAACGCCAGCTCGAAGGCCAGGTCCTGGACCGGGTCTTCACAGACAAGGCCTCGGGCAGGGACACGGCCAGGCCACTGCATGTTCCCGCCGATGGGGGAGCAGCATCAGAATGAGGGGGCCAGTCATCGGCGATCAGAATCGTTAAAACCCATCTCGGCAAAACAATAATGATCTCGCAAATGAGAAATAGTTCTTGACTCTGCCGGAGCGCGGCCGTAGGCTCGAAGTGTGCCCTGAAGCACGCCAAGATCCCGCAGTGAACGTCGAGAAGAGGCACTTCCATGGACCATCCGTCACCCTTTGATCTGACCGGGCGGACAGCCCTGATCACAGGATCAAGCCGGGGCATCGGGAAGGCCTTGGCCGGCGGCCTGGCCCGCGCCGGAGCGGCCGTGGTGATCCACGGTTTGGACCCGGCCCGGCTGGAGGCGACCAGGAAGGAACTGGCCGCCACGTTCGGGGAAGACACGGTGGGCGCGGTCTCGTTCGACATCACCGATGAGGAAGCTGTGGCCGCGGGCATGGCCGAGGCCGAGGCCACCTACGGTCCGCTGGACATTCTTGTGAACAATGCCGGCATCCAGCACCGCGTGCCGCTGCTGGAGCTGGACGTCGCAGATTGGAACAGGGTGCTTGCCACCGACCTCACCAGTGCGTTCCTGGTGGGCCGTGAAGCTGCCCGGCGGATGCTGGAGCGCAAGCGGGGCAAGATCATCAACATCGGTTCCGTCCAGTCGGACCTTGCCCGCCCCACCATCGGCGCGTACACCGCAGCGAAGGGTGGACTGCGCAACCTCACCCGGGCCATGACCGCGGAATGGGCCGGCCAGGGCCTGCAGATCAACGGAATCGCCCCCGGCTACATCCACACCGAAATGACCCAGGCCCTCGTGGACGATGACGCCTTCAACTCGTGGATTCTCGGCAGGACCCCGGCGGGACGCTGGGGAACCGTGGATGACCTGTCCGGGCCGGTCACCTGGCTCGCCTCGGATGCGTCCAATTACGTAAACGGGCAAACAATCTTCATCGACGGCGGAATGACAGTGGTGGTCTGAATGGCAACAACAACAGCGAACTCGATAGCAGGCACAGCCGTGGTGGTTCACGGGGTAGGTGACCTCCGCATCGAAAGCGTAGAACACGGGGCACCCGAACCGCACGAAGCCGTGGTGGATATCGCCTACGGCGGGATCTGCGGCTCAGACCTGCACTATTGGCTTCACGGCGCCGCTGGCGAATCCATTCTGCGGGCGCCGCTGGTGCTTGGGCACGAAGTGGTGGGCACGGTGGTCCAGGCGGCTGCTGACGGTTCCGGCCCCGCCGTCGGCACGGACGTTGCCGTCCACCCCGCAACCCCCGGCGGAGACGGCGTCCGCTACCCCGCCGACAGGCCCAACCTCTCACCCGGCTGCACCTACCTGGGCAGCGCCGCCCGCATCCCGCACACCCAAGGGGCCTTCAGCCGGTATTCCGTGCTGCCCGCCCGGATGCTCCGGCCGCTCCCCGCAGGGCTCAGCCTCCGGGCGGCCGCCCTCGCCGAACCCGCCAGCGTCGCCTGGCACGCCGTCGCCCAGGCCGGTGACCTTCGGGGCAAGCGCGTCCTGGTCATCGGCAGCGGCCCGATCGGCAGCCTCATCGTGGCGGTGGCAAAGCGGGCAGGCGCCGCGGAAATCATCGCCGTGGACATGCACGAAGCGCCTCTCAAAATTGCCCGGGCGGTGGGCGCCACCGGCACCATCCTCGCCACCGACGCCGGCTCCATCGAGGCCGTCCAGGCCGACGTCGTGCTGGAATCCTCCGGCAACCACCGCGGCCTTGCCTCCGCCCTCCGCGGCGCCATGCGCGGCGGCAAAGTGGTCATGGTGGGGCTCCTCCCCAGCGGCGACCAACCCGTCCCGATTTCCTTGGCCATTACCCGTGAGCTTCAACTCAGCGGCTCGTTCCGCTTCAACGACGAGATCGACGACGTCCTGGCCGCCCTCGCTGACGGGTCGCTCTACGTGGATCCCATAGTGACCCACGAATTCCCCTCCACCCAGGCTCTCGAGGCCTTCGACCTCGCCAAAGACCCCACCCGGTCCGGCAAGGTGCTCATCTCTTTCCGCAACGACTGACGCCCACCCGCTACCAGGAGCACTCCATGATCCAGACCCTCAAGTCGCCCGTTCCGCTCTGCCGTTCATCCCGCACCATGACCGCGGGAACCGGCACACACTGCCCGGCCAGCGGCCCGTGGAGCCCGGACGGAAACCTGCGGCACAGCCAGGTGTTCTTCGAAGGCAGCGTCATGCCCACCTTCGACGGCGCCCCCGTTGAGTGGGTGCTGGGGCCGGTCCCGGACAGGCACTAAGGTGGCCGCCCAGCCGCTGCAAGCGGGCCGGCGCCGGCGCTTTGAGCCGATTGATCATGACACACTGCGCCGGGAACTCTCACTGAACCGCCAGCACATGGCCCATGCGGACAGCACCATCCGCAGTGCCCTGCGGCTACGGAACGACAGTGTCGCCCGGGCCATGGCGGACGGGGTCCCGGTCGCGGCAATCGCGGAAGCAGCAGGGGTCAAAAAGCTGGAGATCCGACGGCGGATAGCAGCCGGCTACACGGAACTTCAACCGGCAGGGTGGCCGGCTCAGGCTCACCTGCGTGCGGTCCGCGGCCATGCGCAGGACCTCGCCGCCGCTGTCGGGCAGAAGACCGGGCTGGAAGCCCGGCGCCGGTCCCTGACGGTCATGGCCCTCAAAACCGGGCAGCTGGACCTCTTTGAAGTCGCATCCCTGGCCGCGGTTCCGCCCGAGAGGATCCGTAAGGAGATGCGCGGGATCACACTGCGGAGCGTACTGGTGGAAGAACGTGCCTGAGCCCCGGCGCCCGGCGGACGCAGTTCGGGCACGATCGGGACGGGCGCTTACTTCCCCGTGGCAGCCTTGTTTTCGTCCCAGCCAACAAGGGCTCCGCGGAGCGCTGAAACGAGCCTCTCGCTTGCCTGCTGCTTGGTCAGGCCCACGGTGTTGATGAGGTCCAGGATTTCGCGGGGATCAAAAAGGATGTTCCAGAGAAACAGTGCCTCGTCCCCCAACGGGCTCAAACCGAGCTCCGCGCAGGCTTCCTCCAGCGGGCGCTGGAGGGCCTCTGCCTGGACGGTGAGGTAGAAGGCGCCGGTCCTCAGCCGGGCGAGGTAGCCCTCACCGGAACGTGTGTACAGCATGGCCCCGCCGTGCTTAACCACCAGGTCAACCCACTTGCGGCTGACGGCTTCAAGCAGCTCCAGGCCGCCGGTGGTCTGCTTCAGGCTGTAGTCCCTCAGCTTCTGGCCCACATTGAAGCGGTACTCGGCCAGGACGTCCTCAACGGAGGCGAAGTGCCGGTAGGCCGTCGCCGTGGAAATCTCGGCATGCCTGGCGATGTCGGTCATGTTGATGGGTCCACGCCGGGCGGCAAACAGGGCACCGGCAGCGTTGACCAGTTCCCTGCGGTTACGTTGCGTGTCGCTTCGCATGCTCGTGCCCTTTTCCATGCCTTCCAGCTTATGGCCTGGGCCTGCCGATCGGGCCGCACCAGCCCCTCAGGGCCCCTACCAGCGTGGCTACGAGCCGTTGGGCGGCCTCGTCGGGAGCCAGCCCGAGTGACTCAATCAGGTCAAAGATTTCGCGCGGGTCGAACAGGATGTTCCACAGGAACATGGCTTCATCACCGGGATCCTCCACGCCGAGTTCCAGGCAGGTCTGCCTGAGGGCATCCTGCAGCGCGTCGGCCTGGACGGTCAGGTGCGTGGTGCCCGTGCGCAGCCGGGCAAGGTAGCCTTCGCCGGATCTGGTGTGGACCATCGCCCGGCCGTGCGCCACCACCAGGGCGACCCACTTGGTGCTGACCAGGCGCAGCAGCTCCAGTCCGGTGGCCTGTTGGTCCTTGCTGAACTCCAGGAGTTCGCTGCCCACGTCGAACCGGAACCGGGCCAGGACCTCGTCCACGGAGGCGAAATGGCGGTACGCGGTGGCCGTGGAGACCTCGGCGGCCCGCGCGATATCGGCCATGGTGGCCTGCCGGCCCTCTGCGAAGAGCCTGCCGGCGGAGCGGATGATGTGCTTCCGGTTGCGCAGCGTATCGCTGCGCAACCCGGGAGCTGCGCTGGTGCTTGCCATCGGCGCTACCTCAACGCCGCGAGGCCGGCTGCCAGCCGTTGGACGCCGGCGGTGATGGACGCGGCACTTGCAGCGTAGGAGAGCCGCAGATGGAACTCGCCGTTGCGGCCGAACTCGCTGCCGGGACGCACTGCCACACCGTGGCTGCGCAAATGCGCCACCATCCCGGCGGCCGGCAGGTCGGCGTCATACTTCGGGAAAAGGTAGAACGCGCCCTCCGGCGAGCTGACCGTCAGGCCCGGGACGTCCTTCAGGCCGTTGTACATCAGCTCCCGGCGGAGCTGGTAGGAGGCATGCATCCGCTCGATGTCCGGCCCGCAGGTCTGCAGCGCGGTGAGGGCTGCAAGCTGCACGGCAGTGTTCATGGAGCCGTTGAAGGTGTTATGCACCCTCGCCGCGGCGGCGATGACGTCGGCGGGGCCCCAGAGGTAGCCCACCCGCCAGCCGGTCATGGCGTAGCTTTTGGAGAAGGTCTGGCAGTAGATGGTCCGGCCGGCCAGACCCGGGATCTCCAGTGCGGAGGTGAACGGCTCCGGGGTGTAGACGAGGTCGCTGTACGCCTCATCGGAGAGCACCAGGATGTTGGTTCCGGCCACGAGGTCCGCCAGGGCTTCGAGCTCGGCGCGGGAGTGCACGATGCCGGTGGGGTTGGACGGGTTGCAGAAGACGAACATCTTCGCGCCCACGAGCGCGCCCGCCAGCGCCTCCAGGTCCCAGTGCAGGTCCTCGGCGAGCGGTACCGGGACGATCGTGCCGCCGGCCATGCTGACCAGGTCCGCGTACAGGGAGTAGGTGGGATCCGGGATGACCACCTTGTCCCCGGGGTTGACCGTGCCGAGGATCGCGGCGGCCAGGCCGGCCGTGCCGCCCTGGGTGATCAGCACATCATTCGTGCTGACGGACGAGCCCAGCAGGGCGCCGATCTTCCCGGCCAGCGCGTCCCGCAGGACGGGCTCGCCGAGCAACGGTGAGTAGTGGGTGTGGCCGTCCTGCAGCGCCTTGGCCGCGGCGTCGCGGACCTGCTGCGGAGTGTCAAAGTCGGGTTCGCCCATGGCCAGGGACACCAGGTCGCCGCTGGACTGCGGCTGCTGGACGCGCAGGGAGGTCTCGAGCACGCGCTGGACCGCGTCGGAAGGACGGAAGCTGAGGATGCTGGGTGCTGCAGGAGTGGTCACAACGGTGTCCTTTCAGACGGGAAGGCAGAGGGTAGTCGGGGCGGTGGGAGGATCCGGCCGCCGTGGTGCAGGGCTGGGTTACTTCTGGTTCTGCGGAAGGTCGGAGTCGGGGGCGCCGGCCCAGCGGCTGATCTCGATGTCCCCGGAGGTGTCCCGCTGCACGGTGGGGGCGATGACCAGCTCCTGGACCACCGTCCGCTGGGGCAGTGTCACCACCAGGTGGATGGCGCGGGCCACGTCCTCCGGCTGGACCATGGCGTCCCGCTCCTCCTGGTGCGGCGGGCGGGCCCGGTTATCCAGGATGGGCGTGGCCGTCTCCCCCGGCAGGATGGTCACGGCACGGAGCCCCTCGTTGCGGAACGTGGTGTGAAGGTACGTCATAAAGTTCCGGACCGCGGCCTTTGCTGCACCGTACGCGGCACCGCCGAGCAGGTTAGGGGTGACTGCTGCGAGGGAAGAGACAGTGATGATGGAGCCGGTGTTGCGGCTGAGCATGTCCGGCAGCACGGCCTGGGTCAGCAGGAAGACGGCGTTGAGGTTCACGTCCAGGACCTGGTTCCATTCCTCTTCGGCGATCCAGCGCACGTTCAGGACCTTGCTGGCGCTGCCGGCGTTGTTGATCAGGATGTCCACCAGGCCCACATTCTCGTGGATCCAGCCCACCAGCTGGTCCACTTCGGCTTTGCTGGCGATATCGGCCGTGCGGACGTGGGACTTGCCGCCCGCGGCAGCGATCTCGGCGGACAACTCATCCAGGACGTCCTGCCGGCGGCCCACGAGCACCAGGGCCGCACCTTCGGCCGCGAGCAGCCTGGCCGTTTCGCGGCCCATGCCGGTGCCGGCGCCGGTGATGATGGCAACCTTGCCATTCAGAAGCTCCATAGTTCGTCTCTTTCGTCCGGCACGCTGCGGGAGGCTGCGCGGCAATGATGACCGGGGATCCGGCTAAAACAAGAACCAAATTAGATTTGAGAATAGTTTCTCATTTGAAGCTGATGCCGTCAACCGTTCAGGCTGCGCGTGTGCCGGGCGGCGTCACGGGGTCCGCCTCGTGGGCGAGGGGGAGTCCGACGGCGGCGAAGAGGTTGTGCACGCGGTCCTCCAGTTGGCCGAGCAGCCGCTGCTGTTCGCGCAAATGCTCGACGGCGGCCGCGTGGCTGATCCAGCGGAAGGTCATCTTCCGGCCCGGGCTGGCCTGGCCCAGCAGCGGCAGTGATGCCTTCGTGGCCACCGCCACGATGGGGTAGCCGGCCGTCAGGGTGCGGGAGCGGCCCAGGATGATCAGTTCGTCGCCGTGCGGAATCTCGAAGGCTCCGATGGGGACGCCGTGCGAGACGATCTCGCCGAGGCCCGTCGGGTGGATGACGGGGCCGTCCAGGCGGAGGCCCACGTGGTTGGACTTGCCGCCCACGGTGTAGATGCTGCTGCTCAGGAGCTCGCGGATCCCGGGGGTCCGCTCCGTTTCCGGGCCCTCCACCACGTCAATGGTCCAGACCTCGGGGCTGAGGTCCGGTACGGGAACCGGCAGCCGGAAAAGTGGCTGGCCCAGGTAGGGCTGGCTGAAGCCCCGGTAGCGGCTGGCGAGGCCCACCTGCTGGCCCGTGGTCAGCTGCTGGGGGAACCCCATCCGGGATTCCGGCGCCGCGCTGCCCATGAAACGTGGTGTGTCGAGCTCGCCGCTGAACGCCAGGTAGTTGCGCATGCCCTGGGTGGCCTTGGAAATGACCACCCGGGTCCGCGCCGGCACACAGACCGGCTGCCACAACGGCACCGGGATCCCCCCGACCGTCACCTCGGCAGGGGTGCCGGTGACCGCGATGAAGATCTCCTGCGAGGGCGTGAAGGCGAACCGGCCGCCCATGATTTCCAGCAGGGCCGCGCCGCGGCTGTTGCCCACCAGGATGTTGGCGACCGCGGCCGAATGCTGGTCCGCTGCCCCGCCGCAGGGGACGCCCATATGCTCGGAGTCCTCGCGGCCCAGGTCCTGGAAGGTGGACAGCCAGCCGGCCTCGCTGATGGCGAGGGTGACCGCCTGGTCAGGCTTCGCTGCCATGGGTGCCGCCTTCGGGGTGTCGTGCCTGCTGGCGGCCTGCGGGCCGGAGGAACCGGCCCGCCAGCTCCGCCCACTTGCTGTCGGGGATGACGGTGAACCGGACCCGGTCGCCGGGCCGGTAGGAGGTGGCGGGGTCCTCGCGGATGTCGCAGATGGTCAGCGGGGTGCGGCCGATGACCTTCCAGCCGCTGGGTCCGGGGAACGGCTGGATGATGGCGCTTGTTCCGGCCACCATTATTGAGCCCGGTGCAACGTCCGTCCGGGGCTCGGCGCACCGGCTCACCTGCCCGGGGAACTGCACCCCGGCCATCATGGGCGCCATCGCCGCCGCCAGCAGGTTGATGCTCAGCACCGAGGAGGTGAACGCCTCGAGCGTGGCTTCGGTGCTGAGCCCCAGCTCTTCGGCGACGGCGGGCAGGTCCGGGGAGAACCCGTCACTGACCACCATCGGGATCACGAAGTCCTTGGCGCCCGGAACCGGCCCGGTGTCCTGCAGCCCGAGGCCCGCCACGGCCAGGTTGACCGTCTGGGCGAGCTGGCCGTGGCTGACGGCCAGGCAGTCGAACTCCACCAGCAGGGATTCCGCCCCCGCCACGAGGTTCAGCACCCCGTAGGGGCGGACTTCAAGCAGTACATCGCGCAGCCTTCTGGCGCCCGCGCGCCTGGCCTCGGCGTCGGCGTCGGCGTCGGCGATGCTCAGCATCAGGGCGGAATCCCCGAAGGGCACTGCCTGGACGCCTGGCGGCCGGCGGAGGGTCGCAGCTGGCGGTGGTTGCGTGGTCATGTCTCCTGCTCGGTGGTGCGGGCGGCGGTGCGGACGGGGACTGTGGCGGAAGTGGCTCAGGCCGCGGCCGCCGCCTTGGCTTTCTCGGCAAGGACTTCCTGCAGCCCGGTTGCTTTGATGCCGGCCTTCTCCAAAGCCGCGCGGAGGGCGGTGCCGTTCTCGAGGACCTGCGGGTGGTCCCCGTGGAGGAGGACAACGTCGGCGTCGTGGCCCAGGGGTACCACCTTGCCGGTGACGGCGCGGACCGTTCCCTCGGTCACCACCTGGACAACGCGGCGGCCGATCTCTTCCGGATCGTGGAGCAGCGCGCCTTCGGTGTTGCGGGAGACGGGCATGCCGTCCTCGCCGTAGCCGCGGTCCGCCAGGAAGACGTAGCCCACTTCGAGGCCGCGTTTGCGGGATTCGTCGGCCAGCAGGCCGTTCTGGCAGATGACGATGTAGGACGGGTCGTAGGCCTTGATGGCGTCCGTGATGGCCCGGGCATGCTTGGCGTCGGTCTGGGCGATGCTGCCCATCCGGCCGTGCGGGGCCACGTGGCTGATCTTGCCGCCGTGGATGCGGGCAAAAGCGTCCAGGGCGCCGATCTGGTACAGGACGTCGGTGCGGATTTCCTCTTCGCTGGCCTCGATCAGGCGGCGGCCGAAGCCCACCAGGTCGGGGTAGCCGGGGTGGGCGCCCAGTTCGATGCCGCGCTCCACGCAGGACTTCACGGTGGCGTCCATGACGCGCGGGTCCCCGGCGTGGAAGCCGCAGGCGATGTTGGAGGCAGTAACCAGGCCCAGGAGGGCCTCGTCGTCGCCGATGCTGTAATTTCCGTAGCTCTCGCCGAGGTCTGCAACGACAGCGACTGAATTGATGCCCAAAGTGACTCCCAATGGTTTTTGTTTGTTGTGCCGATGGTCCGACGCCGGCGGCCTGCCCGTCATGGCGGCAGGCCGCCGTCGTCCGTGTATTTAGTGGGTCTGGAGCGGTTGGCCCTTGGTTTCCTTCAGGAAGTAGACCGATGTCAGCGTGATGATGGCGGTGCCGATCGCGGCGTAGGCAGGGACCATGCTGTTGCCCGTGGCCTTGATGATTTCGGTCATCACCAGCGGGGCGCTGCCGCCGAAGATGATGGTGCTGATGCTGAAGCCGATGCTGTAGGCGCTGTAGCGGACCGTGGTGGGGAACATTTCGGTCAGCACGGTGTGCACGACGGCGGCGTGGCCGGAGAAGGAGAGGGCCATCACCACGGTGGCGATGCAGGCCAGCAGCATGTTGCCCGTGGTGATCATCGCGAACATCGGGTAGGACACCAGGGCCATCAGGACGGCGGAGCCGGCGAGGACCGGCTTGCGGCCGATCCGGTCGGAGAGCCGGGCCATCAGCGGGATGCTGATGATGATGGCCACCAGGCTGAAGGCGGTAACGGTCAGGGCCTGGACCATGGTGAAGTTGTTGCCGGTGCCCAGCTGGGTCTTCAGGTAGGTGGGCATGTAGGCGAACAGCAGGTAGTAGCCGGGGCCGTTCAGGGCCGGCAGGAAGATGGTCAGGGCGATGGCCTTCAGGTGGCGCTTGGAGGTGAAGGCAGTCTTCAGCGGGTTGCGTTCGACTTCGTTGCGGTCGCGCAGGGCGGCGAAGTGCGGGGTGTCCTCCATCTTGGAGCGGATGTAGTAGCCCACGTAGCCCAGCGGAAGGGCGAACAGGAACGGGATACGCCAGGCCCAGGATTCCATGGTGGCATCGCCCAGGGTGGTGATGAGGGTGGCGGAGAGTGCGCTGCCGAACAGGAGGGCGCAGAAGGAACCCACGGCGATGAAGCTCATGGAGAAGTTGCGGTGCTTGTTGTGGGCGTACTCGCCCACGAATGCCATGGCGCCGGCCACTTCGCCGCCGGCGGAGAAGCCCTGCAGGATGCGGAACAGGATGAGCAGGGCCGGGGCCACCCAGCCGATCACCGAGGAGGAGGGGATCAGGCCGATGCACGCCGTGGCACCGGAGATCAGGAGCAGCAGGACGGCCAGGAGGTTCTTGCGGCCCAGCTTATCGCCAAGGAAGCCGCAGATCACGCTGCCGAACGGCCGGGCGAGGAAGCTGACCAGGAAGCCGACGTTGGTCAGCAGCAGGGATCCGAGGTCCTTGGATCCCATGATGTTGATGGCCAGGTAGGTGGTCAGCAGGCCGTAAATGCCGTAGTCATACCACTCCACGAAGGAGCCCATGGTCCCGGCAACGGTGGCTTTGCGCACCATCTTGCCGTCGGCGGTGACAACCTTGATTTGTGCGGTGTTCAGTTCCACTGAGTCCGTCGATGCAGTAGTCATTGGGTCTCTCTTAGTCTAGGGCTGGGCCGAGTCGCCGGATAGCGGACGTCAGCTGTATTCGCGGGTGATTTCGGCCGTCATTTCGGCCTCGTGGGCGGCGACGGCGATGACGCGTTCCAGGATTTCGGCCGCGCGGGCCTGCGGGATGATCACGACGCCGTCATCATCTGCGGCGACGATGTCACCGGCGGCGCACACAATGCCGCCGATGGCCACCGGCTCGCCGATGACGCCGGGGCCGTTCTTGAACGGACCGGCGGGGGTGACGCCCCGGGCGAAGACGGGGAACCTGATCTCGCTGATCGTGTGCCGGTCGCGGATGTAGCCGTCAATGACGGCGCCGGTGGCTCCGGCGGCCTCGAAACGCTGCGAGAGCTGCTCGCCGACCAGGGCCCGGTGTTCGTGGCCGAAGCCGTTGATGACCACCACGTCCCCGGGCTGGATGTAGTTCAGGGCCTCGATCACTGCCGCGTTGTCGCCGGCGGCGCCGAGGACCGGAAGGGCCGAACCCACGCAGTGCGCGCCCGACCAGATGGCGCTGATGCCGCCATCGACAATGCCGAGGCGCTCCATCGCGTCGCCGATGTTGGCTACCGGGAAAGCCTCGAAGGCCTTCACCAGCTCCCGGGGCGGACGCGTCCAGGAAGCCTTGCGGACTGTGAGCTCAAGAGTTGTTGCCATGGGTTGTCACCTTTGTTGGTTCAGCGGACGACGCCGGCCCCCGACCTTGAGTCAATTGAGGCGGCAATCACATATGAGAAAAGTTTCGCGTTTCAAATCCAATCCGTCAAGGGGTAGCCGGTGGATTGGCGGAAATAAGTCGGGCGGTTGTTGCGAGTGTGTAAATTCCCGGCCGCCAAAGTAACGGCTGTGCGTCAGCTCACAAATTTCCGTTGACTTGATCGGTTCAATAAGAGAAACTCTTCTCATTCGCGAACTTTCTCGCAGATCCCGTTGTATCGAGGAGACACCATGCACGGACGAATCACTTCCCTGGCCGCGGCCGCAGCAGCGGCAGCGTTGCTGCTGACCGGCTGCACCACGGGCACCGCAGGCAGCACCGGCGGAGGCGGCGGCAGCGCCGGTCCCTCCACGGACACCATCCGGACCGCTCTCAACGCGGACCCCACAACTTTCAATGCGGCCAAGGCGAACGCCAAGGACGACTACGAAGTGGCCCGCTTCCTGTTCGACACCGTGGTGCGCCGCGATGCCGACGGCAAGTTCATCGGCGGCCTCGCCACCGAGTGGACCTCGACGGCGACCGACGCGAAGCTGACCATCCGCAAGGACGCCGCCTGCGCCGACGGTACTGCCATCACACCCACCATCGTGGCCAAGTCCCTCACCTACTTCGCGGATCCGGCCACCAAGAACAACTTCGCCAAGCTCGTCTTCGGCCCGGGCCAGCCCACCATCGCCGCCGACGACGCCGCAGGCACTGTATCGATCAAGCTGGCGCAGCCCTGGTCCGAACTCGTGGGCGGCCTGACCCTGGCCCAGACCGGCATCATCTGCCCCGCCGGACTCGCCGACCTCGACGGCCTCGCGAAGGGCTCGGTGCAGGGTGCATTCTCAGGCCCCTACACCCTGACCAAGGCCAGCCACGGCGTCAGCTACGACATGACCCTGCGCGAGGACTACAAGGCCTGGCCCAAGTGGTCCAAGGAACCTGAGGGTACCCCGGCCAAGACGGTGCGGTTCTTCCCCGGCGTGAACAAGACCACGGTGGCCAACCAGCTCCTGACCGGTGAGATGGACATCTCCGACATCGCACCCGCGGACACTGCCCGCTTCGAGGGCAACAAAGACTACGCGGTGACCACCGTTCCCTTCGCCGGCATCTTCCTGCTCTTCAACCAGCGCGAAGGCAGCCCCTTCACCGATCCGGCCCTGCGCAAGGCAGTGGCCCAGCTGATGAACCAGCAGGCCTTCAACGCCGCCGCCTACGCCAACAAGGGCATCCCCTACACCTCCATCGTGGCTCCCACCGTGGCCTGCGCCCTCAAGGACAACTCGCACTTCACCAAGGAAGACGCGGAGGCCGCAAAGGCAGTCCTGGCCGGCAAAACCTTCAAGATGGTCGGCACCACCAGCATCGGGCCCAACGGCGCGGGCAGCACCTACGTCCAGGAGGCACTGCGTGCCGCCGGGGCCACCGTCAACCTGAACCTTGTGGACAACGGAACCTGGGCAACCATGACCCAGACCAAACCGGAAACCTGGGACCTCACCATCCAGGGCGACGCGAACTTTGTGGGCACCGTGGCAGCGTCCCTGACCCGTATCGCCGGTGTTCCGACCGAGAAGGGCGGCCGCAACATCGGCGGCGGTGAAAACGCGGACATCCTCGCCGACATCGCGAAGGCCCAGCAGGCGACCGACCAGACCGAGCGCTGCGCAGCCTACGAACACGCCCAGATCAGCATCCTCGAAGACAACGACATTGTCCCGTTCGTGGGTGAACCCCAGATCGTTGCCCAGCGGGCAGGATTCTCCATCCAGGCGCCGTCGGGCATCGTCGACTACGCCACCATGCGCATCACCAAATAAGAAAAGGTTCCTCGCGATGACCGAACCCACGATGCTCTCCAAGGAAGCAGTCATCCTTCAGGAGAGCCACACCCCGGGGGCAGCCCGCCCCCGGGGCGCCCCCCGGGGGCTCTCCCCCTGGGGCAGCTATGCCCTTCGCCGCGCCGGCGGTGTGCTGCTCTCCGTGGCGCTTCTCGTCGTCGTGACCTTCTTCATGGTGCCGCTGATCCCCGGCGACCCGGCCGTGGCCGTGGCGGGCGCCGACGCCACCACCGAGCAGATCGAGGCCATCAGGGAAAGCCTCGGCCTGAACCAGCCGCTGCACCTGCAGTTCCTCCAGTACGTGGGGCACCTTTTCGCCGGCAACCTCGGGGAATCCTTCGCCTACAGCACCTCGGTGTCCTCGATCATCGCCACCAAGCTGCCCTTCACCGCGGAACTCGCCCTCCTGGGCATCCTGGTGACCCTGCTGGTCTCCATCCCCGCAGGAATGGTCGTGGGGATCCTCACCCGCGGCGGACGCCGGAAGTGGCTCGATGTGTCCTTCGGGATGCTGACAGGGTTCTTCCAGGCCGTGCCGCAGTACGTCATCGCCACCATGCTGGTGGTGGTCTTCGCGATCATCCTCAAAGTCCTCCCGGCCGCCGGCGCGGCCACCCTCAGTTCCCTCATCCTTCCGGTGGCGGGCCTCTCGGTTGCCCCCATCTGCTCCATCGCCCGCGTGGTGCGGCGGGAAACCTCAACAGTCCTGGAACAGGACTACCTGCGGACGGCCCGGGGCTGGCGCCTGCCTGCCCTGCGGCTGTACGCCCGCCACGCCCTGCCCAACCTGATGACCACCACCCTCACCCTCGCCGGCCTCATCCTGGCCGGCATGCTCGGCGGCGCGATCATCATCGAAAACGTCTTCAACTGGCCCGGACTGGGCAAGGAAATCGTCACGGCCATCATCAACAAGGACTACCCGGTGATCCAGGGCATCATCCTGGTCCTGGGCTTCCTCGCCATCATCCTCAACCTGCTCGTGGACGTCATCCTCGGCATCATCGATCCGCGCACCCTCGGAGGAGGAAAATCCCATGGCTGAAAAGCGCCGCACCAAAGGCCGTTTCCGGTGGACCACCGGCCTCATCCTGGGTATCGCCCTGATGAACGTCATGGTGCTGACCGGCATCCTGGCGCCGCTGTTCCTCTCCGATGCCGCCGAAAAGCTTACCGCCAACGCATCCCAGGGGCCCGGCCCCGCCCACTGGCTCGGAACGGACGACTTCGGCCGTGACGTCCTCGCCCGCTCGCTCGTGGCCACCCGGCTCACGCTGGTGATGACCGCGGCCACCACGGTGATCTCCGTCATCGGCGGTGTCCTGATCGGTACGTTCATCTGGCTGGCCCCACCAAAGATCCGCAATGCCGTCCTCCGGGTCATCGATGCCGCCGTCGCCTATCCCAGCCTCATCTTCGCGCTGCTCATCGCCGCGATCCTGGGACAGGGAGCCTGGTCCGCCGTGCTGGCCATCGCCATCGCCAGCATCCCGGCGTTCGCCCGGCTCACGGCCAACATGGCCGCCTCGATCTCGCAGCGGAACTATGTGTCCACTGCCCGGCTCCTGGGCGTCCCCGGACCGCGGATCATCACCCGGCACCTGCTCCCGAACATGGCAGAGCCGCTGCTGGTGCTGACCGCCACGGTCTTCGCCACCACGCTCATCGAGCTGTCCAGCCTTTCCTTCATCGGACTCGGTGTCCAGAACCCGGAGTACGACTTCGGGCGGCTGCTCAACGAGGCCCTCGTCAACATCTACTCCCAGCCGCTGCAGGCCGTCATGCCCTCGATCATGATCACCGTGGCCGGACTCAGCGCCATGCTGATAGGCGACGGGTTGGCCGCCGCCACCGACCCCCGCGGCGGCCGGAAGTTCGGCAGCGTCAAGAAGGCCTCCGAGGTTCCGGCTTCGCTCCGGGCCGACCAGGAGGCGCTGGTGGAGGTCGATAACCTCACCGTCCTCACCCCCAACGGCGTGCCCCTGGTCAAGGGCGTGTCCCTGAGCATCCACGCCGGCGAGGTAGTGGGGCTTGTCGGTGAATCCGGCTCCGGAAAGTCCCTGACCGCCATGTCCATCGCCGGGCTGCTGCCCGAGGAACTGACCGTCACGGCGCACTCCATGCGCCTTGGCGAGCTGGACCTGCTCAAGAAGAACGATCCACGCACCATGGCCACCTCCATCGGGCTCGTCTACCAGGACCCCGGCACCAGCTTCAACCCGGCCCTGCGCATCGGCGCGCAGCTCACCGAAGTAAGCACCGTGCACCTGAAACAATCCAAAAAGACCGCCTACAACAGGATGGTCAAGGCACTGGCAGACATCCGGATCACGCAGCCGGAGACCCGGATGAAGCAGCACCCGCACGAACTCTCCGGCGGCATGCTCCAGCGCGCCATGATCGCCTCCACCCTGGTCACGGACCCGCGGCTGATCATCGCCGACGAACCCACCACGGCGCTGGATGTCACCGTCCAGGCCGATGTACTGCGGCAGTTCCGCACCATCAACCGCGAAATGGGCACGGCGATGCTGTTCATCTCCCACGACATCGGAGTGGTGCAGGCTCTGTGCGACAAAGTCATCGTGATGAACGGCGGAAAGATCCTGGAGCGGCTCACCGGTGCCCAACTGGCCGCCGGCGACGTCAAGCACCCCTACACAAAAGCACTGCTCGCCGCGACGCCCAGCATCGCAGAGCGCAAGGCCGAACTCGTCTCCGTCCGTGCCGAGGACTTCACCTATGACGAGGTTCCCGAAGACATTCCCGGCCACGTACCGACGCAAGGAAAGAAGCAGCCATGACAACCACACCAACCTCCGCTGTTCCGGTGCTGGAAGTACGCGACCTCGAGGTCACCTTCGGCTCCGGACACTCCGCCGCCAAGGTCCTCAAGGGTGTTTCGACGGCCATCCAGCGGGGCAAGACCCTGGGCATCGTGGGCGAATCCGGGTCCGGCAAATCCACGCTGGCCAAAGCCATCGTGGGCCTGAACCCGGCCAGCGCAGGCAGCATCCTGATCAACGGCCAGGACGTGGCCGGAATGACCGGGGCGCAGCGCCGGGCCATGCGCCGGGAAGTCCAGATGATCCCGCAGGACCCCTACTCGTCGCTGAACCCGCGCCGCACCATCGGGCAGACGCTGGCCGAGGCGATCGATCCGGTGAAGTCCAATCCGCGTGCCCACCGGGAGAAGATTTCGTACTGGCTTTCCACCATCCGCCTGGATGCCGACGTTGCCGGGCGGTACCCGCACGAGTTCTCCGGCGGCCAGCGGCAGCGCATCGCCATTGCACGGGCGCTGGCCGTAGGGCCGAAGCTGATCATCGCCGATGAAATCACCTCGGCCCTGGACTTGTCCGTCCAGGCCGAAATCCTGAACCTCATCAGCCGCCTGCGGACCGAACTGGACCTGACCATGGCCTTCATTTCCCACGACCTGGACGTGGTGCACCACGTCAGCGACGAGATCATGGTTCTATTCCACGGGGAGGTGGTGGAGCGCGGCGACGTGGACAGCGTCTACGGCAACCCCAAGCACCCCTACACGCGCAAGCTGATCGACTCCGTGCCGGGCGGCCCGGGCTTCGACATCGGCGAACGCCGGGCAGCCGTCGCCTGACGAACAAACTACGTGCCACACAGGAAAGCCGGCCGGGCATGTGCCCGGCCGGCTTTCATATGCTTTGATGTGCGGCGCTGAACGGAGCCCGCCCCGCCTACCCCACGGCCGGCTATGCCCCCGGCGGCGTTGTGCTCTTCATCACCGCCCCGCGGGCCACGTCGGCAAGCTCGGCCGGTGACCGGAGGACGTCGAGCAGCACATGGCGTTCGTCCGCTTCGAGCGGTTCCAGCGCCGCCAGCTGGGAGGCCAGGAGCGCTGCGGGCATGAACTCGTGGTTCCGGGCGGCCATCCGCGCAGCGAGGGTGTCCGCGGCCCCTTGCAGGTGGAGGAACAGCACATCCGGGGCGTGCTCCCGGAGAAGGTCGCGGTAGCGGCGCTTCAGGGCGGAGCAGGCAACAATCACGACTTCCCCGTCCAGCTGGTGCGCTGCCAGTGTGCGGCCGATTTCCTGCAGCCACGGGCGGCGGTCCTCGTCGTTCAGCGGAGTACCGGTCCGCATCTTCGCCTTGTTCGCGGCCGGATGCAGGTCATCGCCGTCGATGAACGGCACCCCCAGCCGCTGTCCCAGCAGCTCCCCGACCGTCGATTTTCCTGACCCTGACACGCCCATGATGACCATGGGCGGAAGCCCGTTGCTACTCATTCGAATTGCCTCCACGAAGCTCTTGCCTGACGCTTTCTGAAGTGCGATGATAATCACACATGAGAAAAGTTTCTCAGATTGGAGCTGGGTCGTCAACGGTTCCCCCCGGGGACTGAGACCCGAACACCACTGAGTGCCGCTACTACCGAACAGGCTTTCCGATGAAGACCGTCCGCACCGTCACCTTCCCCGACCGCGACCTCCTCGCCAAAGTCCAGCCGCTGCCCGCCGGCCTTGAGGCATCGGTCTGGGACCTCCGCTCCGAGCCGGAGGGCATTGCCCTGGACGCCATCGACGCCGTCATCCTGCCCTACATTGATGCGTCCGCCGTCCTTGGCTCGCTGTCGAAGGCTCCGAACCTGAAATTCGTGCAGACACAGTCCACGGGTTTCGACGGCGTCCCCGAAGCCGCCGGTCCCTCGGCCGCGGTGGCCAGCGCTTCGGGTGTCCACGCGGCGGCCACCGCCGAACTCGCGATCGGCCTGATCATCGCCAAACTCCGCGGCATCGACCAGGCAGTCCGTGACCAGCAGACCGGCACCTGGCGGCCGCAGCGCCGTTCTTCGCTGGCTGACCGGCGCGTCCTGCTGGTGGGTGTAGGCGGCATCGGCCACGAAATCGCGAGGCGCCTGGAGCCGTTCGAGGTGGAACTTACCCGCGTGGGCAGCAGCGCCCGCGAGGACAGCGCCGGCCACGTGCACGCTTCCTCCGACCTGGCGGCCCTGGCTGAAACCCACGACGTTCTTGTTGCCGTTACTCCCCTGAATGAGCACACGCACAAGCTGGTAGACGCGACGGTCCTCGCGGCCCTGCCGGACGGGGCGCTGGTGGTCAACGTCGGACGCGGGCCCGTCGTTGACACCGATGCCCTCACAGCGGAAGTACTGTCCGGCCGGCTCCACTGCGCGCTCGACGTCGTGGATCCGGAACCGCTCCCGGCGGACCACCCGCTGTGGTCCTCCCCCAATGCCCTGATCACCCCGCACATCGGCGGCAACGCCTCAGCCTTCGAGCCGAGGATCGTCAAGTTCATCGCCAGCCAGCTCAAGGCGCTGGCCGGCGGCGACCGGCCCGCGAACCTGGTCCAGGCCGGGCCCTTCTGACCCCGGATGCTTTGCCGGGTCCGCACGCTCATGCACCATCCCCCGTTGAATCCCCTCGAGAGAAAACGCAGCCGTCATGAAAAGCAGAGCCATCGTCCACAGCAAGTTTGAAGACCGCCTCTTGGGCGCCGGCCCCAAAGGCAGGCAGGTGCCGGCTGAGGTTCCGGTACACCAGCAGGCGAACGGCGCCCAGCCACGGCTGGGCCCAGGGCAGTTACGCGCCCAGTCCATGGCGGCCGGGCCACAGCCCCAGCAGAGCCGCGTGAACATCGCCTGAGCCGTTCACGGCACGAGGCACTCCCCGGCACTGCCGCAAACCGTGGACGTCGCGGGCCCTAGCCCGGAGAAGCTGGCAAGCGTAGCGTCGTATCGAAGAAAGACGGTGCCGGCAGCGGGGGAACTCACACGACGCTCCGGCGGTTTGGTGGAGGAGGCCGCGATGGCGGGGTGGAACGCAGAGACTGCGGCCGGGCCGCTCGGGGCCGGGACGGTCACCCTGGTCGAGGGATCCTCCTTCTGCATATCCCTGCCGAACGGCGACATCCACGCCGATAATCCGCATGGCCTTTTTGTGCGCGACGCCCGGATCCTCTCGGGCTGGCGCCTGACAGTAAATGGCCAGCCGATCGAGCCGCTGGCGGCAGAGACGAAGGAGCCATACCGGGCCCTGTTCGTCGGTAGGGTTCCCCGGTCCGACGGCTACGCCGACAGCCCGCTGATCGTGGAGCGCCTGCGCGAGGTAGGGGCAGGAATCCAGGAGCAGGTCACCGTCCGGAACTACTCCCTGAAGCCAGCCGAATGCGTGCTCAGCTTAATGGTCGAGGCGGACTTCGCCGATCTTTTCGAGGTGAAAGAGGCCCGGATTCAGCGGCGCTGGGATGAGACCCGCGAGACCGACGGCGGCGCGCTAACCATTCGTGCCAGCTGGCAGGACATCGCGAAAGGCATGAGCGTCCAGGCCCCTGGTGCGGAGATCACGCCGGCCGCAGTGACGTTCCGGGCCTCTGTCCCTGCGCACGGCCACTGGAGCACAGTCCTGACTGTTTTGCCCAGCTCAGAGAAAGCGGGTTCGGCGGCTTTCGTCCATCCCGACGGGGAAGTCCTGTCTCCGCGGGACCGGCGCCGTCGGGACTGGGTGGCGAAGATCCCCGTGCTGCAGATGGGCAACCGGTCCATCGAACGTACCCTGCGCCGCAGCTACGATGACCTGGGCGCTCTTCGGATCGAGGACCCCGAACATCCGGAGCGCGTGGTGGTGGCCGCCGGCGCGCCGTGGTTTATGACGCTCTTCGGCCGGGATTCGCTGTGGGCGTCTGTCATGGCGATGCCGGTCGATCCGTCACTCGCCTTGGGCACTCTGCAGACGCTGGCAGACCGGCAGGGCACGGTGGTGGATCCGGTCTCCGAAGAGGAGCCCGGCAAAATCCTCCACGAGGTCCGGCTCGACGTAAGCAGCGGCCTGTCACTGGGAGGCAAGTCAAACTACTATGGCAGCGTCGATGCCACACCGCTGTTCCTGATGGTGCTCGGCGCGGTCAGCCGCTGGGGATTCGCCGCGGACACCATCGCGGCCCTGCTGCCCCACGCGGACCGTGCGCTGGACTGGATCGTGAACTACGGGGACAAGGACGGCGACGGGTTCGTCGAGTACCAGCGCCTCAACCCTCAGGGGCTGATCAACCAGGGCTGGAAGGACTCCTGGGACGGCATCAACTTTGCCGATGGCACGTTGGCCGAGCCGCCGATCGCACTCAGCGAGGTTCAGGCCTACGTCTACGTCGCCTACCTGTCGCGGGCGTGGCTAGCGTACGAGGCTGGAGACACGGCTTTCGGGAACGAGCTCGCGGATCGGGCGGCACGGCTGAAGAAGCAGTTCAACGAACAATTCTGGATCCCTGAACGCGGGTACTACGCCATCGCCCTCGACGGTAAGAAGCGGCAGGTGGACGCCTGCGCTTCGAATATGGGGCACTGCCTGCTGCATGGCCTCATCGATGAAGACAAAGCCCCGCAGGTGGCCGAGCGCCTGATGTCACCGGAAATGTTCAGCGGCTGGGGCGTGCGTACCCTGGCCAGCGACATGGGTGCCTACAACCCCGCCAGCTACCACAACGGCTCGGTCTGGCCCCACGACAACGCAATTGTCGCGGCCGGGCTCCTCCGCTATGGCTTCGTGGCTGAAGCGCAAAGAATCGCACAGGGCATGATGGACGCGGCCGAGTCCTCCGAAGGCCGGCTCCCGGAACTGCTCTGCGGCTTCAGCCGGGATCAGCTCGCAACCCCCGTTCCCTACCCCACCGCGTGCTCGTCGCAGGCCTGGGCATCCACTGCGCCTATCCAGCTCGTGACGAGCCTGATGCGCTACGACCCGGTTGTTTCTGCCGGCGCAGTATGGATGGATCCCGTCCTTCCGGAGTCCTTTGGGGACCTGCACATCACCAATGCCCCACTGGGCGGCGGCCGGATCACCATCGACATTGCCGGTTCCGTCCCTTCCGTCCACGGACTGCCTGAGGGAATGGTGTTCCACCGGGGGCACCGTCCGTGGATGGGTGAACTGGCCGCGCAGGCCGCCCAACGCCGGAAGGAAGCGCGGCGCCCGGAGTCCGAGGGCTGACTGGACGTCCAGCAGGCGACAAGCACCTCAGAAGCTCCAGCTCACGCAGCAGCAGGCGGAACCGCAGCGAACTCGCTGAGGTGGCGCCCCAATACAGAACTGCTTCGCTTCAATTGCTTTACGAAATCTCCATTATCGGCGTTAGGACACCCTGGTAGGCACTGTTCGTAGCATTTCTGACCGTGCCAGTGGAAATTGGCACCCGATCGCCGTACGTCTTCTGTGACTAGAAAAGCTCCGTAGCGAGGGATAGCTTCTGGACAACAGCCAGCGGGCTGCGGTGAACGTCTGATGCGAACGCGGGGGCGAACTTGCCAGAGCAAAGGCGACTGGCAATGAATGTACTGAGGAACAGAAAGTGGAACCTGATATTGGACTAGGACAGCTGTTGCAAAGCACTGAGACCGTCCTAGCTTTGCCTGATCGGTTATTTCCTCTGCGCCCCGGGGCATGTGGCTGCCAAGAGCCTGATCGTGTGGCTAAGCTTCTGGTGCCACGTCCGCGAGTAAGACCGTTGCCAGCGCCGCGTCCCGCGGTACGTGAAGATCCAGTCCAGTTGCTGCGCGAAGACTCGCCAACCGATTGACCACCGTATTCCGATGGCAATAGAGGGACTCCGCCGCAGCCTTGATGGATCCGCTCTCTAGAAACAGGGTTGCGGTCTCAATGACTCTTGTCCTCTCCTGGAAGGGATGGTCTTCAATCCCTGCGTAAATCGTTCCGCCCATCCCGGGAGCAGGCTCGACAGGTGGTCCTAAGCAAGTCTCGGCCAAGCGATCCGCGCGTCGACCAGACAGCGGTCTTTTCTCCCCATCCGAGCGAGAGCCACGGCAGCGGCGTAGTGCGCCGGTACGCTCGACAGCCCCTTGATGGCCCCGATGTACCCTCCATGGACACCGGTATAGAAGGCGATGTCGCCTTCGGCATACTGGCGTCGGAAGATCACGAATACGCCTCCCGATTCGTAGTCGAAGATCGCATCCCTCTCTCGCTGACGCTCGAGGAAACTTTGCAGCAGAGGCATCTCGTCTCCGATCGCCGACACGAGCTCGAAGGTGGCGTCGAGGGGTACCTGAAGGGTACCGGCGATTCCCTCCAGCAGCCCGGGCTGGGGTTCCCCGGTCGGGGATACATGCCGGTCAGGGTCTGGCGGGTGATCCCGAGTTCGGTGCAGAGGGTGCTGACTTGGTTCCGGGCTTGCCCATGGACGCCAAAGCGAGCCGGAGTTTCGCCGCGGTCATTTTGTCGGGCCTTCCCCATTCCGGCCACGGGCGCAGGCTGACGCGAGGCCGGCGATGGTGCGTTCGGAGATGAGCTCGCGTGCGAACTCCAATGGTCGCCGGCGGACATCCGCTTGTTCATCAGGGTGTTCGTTCCAAGCAAGTCCTGAGCGGGCCAGCATTCTCGTTTTCATGGCTAGTAGGCCATGGGGACTATCTGGCCAAATGTTCCGTCGTCGTTGAGTCTTACGCCGTTGTATTTAAAGGTGCGGAGCACTATACGGCGGTCCTCGATCGCCAGGCCGTCAACGGACTGGAGGAGCTGCCGCTCGACGTGGAGTAGGTCCATGGGGTTGTTTAGCCAGACGACCATGTGGATGTTGTTGGCCCCGGTGACCGATGACATTAGGCGCAGGGCCGGTACCCGGTCGGGGAGTCCTTCACCCAGGGTCGGGACCCGGTCAGGCGGTATTGAGCCCCACAGGATGGCGCTGTAGCTGCGTCCTGATCCTCGTCGGGCGACGTCGCAGCGCACGGTGATGTATTTTCCACCGACCAGGCGGGTAACGCGCCGTGCGGCGGCCACCGGGGATATGCCGGCGACGGCAGCGAGTTCGCGAAGACTGGCGCGGCCATCAGCACTGAGCTCACGCATCAGAGCCTGGTTGGCGGTATCCATTTTTACCGCGGCTCCTTCGCCGGCATTAAATGCTTGCTTATGGAGTTGGGACAGGCTGCGCAGTTTTGCTGCCGGCAGTGCGTGGAAGTGCCACCGGCCGGCGTCGAGGATCTGGCTGGTGACGGAACGCACCGAGTAGTGCAGCACCCCGTCAAGACTGCCGATGGTAGTGAGCAGGAAAGTGGAGAGGCTGTGCTCTGCCGCAGCGATCGTCAACAAAAGATGTGCCGGGCCGGCGATGAACTGGATGGACATGAGCCGCTGGTCCGGAATGAGTTTCTCGACAACGTCCAGGACGCGGTTGTTCTGGCAGGTCAGTTCGACGAACGCCACGTCCATGACCCGCAAAAGTTCTGGCCCCGGTGTGATCGAGACACGGGCGAGTCCAGCACCGGTCAACCGCGCCCATCGTCGCGAAAGCGTCGTGGGGTGAACGTTCAGGACCTCAGCCAGGTCTTCCCATGGCGCACGCGGTGCCACTTGGAGGGCGTTGACTAACTCAATGTCCCGTTCCGCCAAGGGAGAACTATGCTGCACTATTTCTTCCATGGGATTATTTTCCTGCATTTTGGGACGCATTTTCTCGTGGACCGTAGAGTTTGCCTTCGTCCATATGACCCACGCCACATCGGAGAACCAATGGGATCCCCCTCATCATTCCAGTCCGTCGCAAAAGCGGACAAGCAGGTTGCAGTGATACGCCGGGCAGGCCAGGTCGCCTTTTGCCTCCCGAATGTAGGGTCAGCGTTGTGATGGCTCTGAAGACTCCCACGGAGCCGCGCCGCAGACTTGGGGCCCGGATTATCGACGGTGTAGAACGCGCCGGCAACAAGCTGCCTGAGCCTTTCGCCTTGTTCCTCTACTTGCTGTTGGGGGTCGGCATTGTCTCTACGGTTGTGTCATGGTTCGGCGTCAACACGCAGGTTCCCGGCAGCAGCAAGTTGACTCCCGTCAAGGGACTGTTCACCGGCGAGGGCATCGCCTGGCTGATGACCACAGCGGTCGATAACTTCATCTCCTTTCCCCCTCTCGGCGTAGTGGTCACCCTGCTGCTTGCCGTCGGCGTGGCAGAACGCACGGGCCTGCTGCTCACTCTCGTGAAATCGACGCTGGGCCGGGCACCGCGATGGGCCCTGCCGTACGTGATTGCGCTCGTGGCGCTGTGCGCACACATCATGTCTGACGCCTCGATCCTGGTAATTCCGCCGATCGCGGCGCTGGTGTTCAAAGCTGCAGGACGCAACCCGGTCGCCGGGCTGCTGGGATCCTACGCGATCGGCATTGCCGCGTTCAGCTGCACGCCTTTCGTCACGTCGACCGACGCCTTGCTGGCCGGCATCTCGAACGCTGCTGCCGTACCAGTGGCCGGGGCGGTCCTTCCCGTGACGGCGGTGTCCAACCTGGCACTGAACGTGGTGCTATCGGTCGTTCTGACAGTGGCCGGCGGCCTTGTCATTGACAAGATCCTTGAGCCACGCCTGAACCGGATGGGCGTCGGTACCGGCAAGGCAGCCGAGCACGACAGTGATGCAGCGGCATCCGCAGCAGTCACCGCACCCGAACGCAGCGCCCTGCGCTGGGCCGGGCTGGCGCTGGTGCTCGTAGTCGCCGGCGTGCTGGCACTGACCCTGCCCGAAGGCTCACCGCTGCGCAACGAGCAAGGCGGGTTCCTGCCGAAATCCCCCCTGCTGAGTTCAGTCATCTTCCTCGTGTTCACCGTCCTGATCGTTCCCTCCATCGTGTACGGGGCCCGATTGCGCAAGATCACGGGGATCCAATCCGTGGTTGAGATGATGGGCCAGTCCGTCAAGGACGCCGTTTCCTTCATCGTGGTGGCTTTCGTCATGGCTCAGTTCCTGGCCCTGTTTACCTGGAGCGGTCTGGCCTCCTGGGTCGCTGTCAACGGCGCCCGCACTCTGCAGGACGTCAACTTCACCGGCTTCGGTGCCGTGATCGCATTCATTGTGGTGGTCTCGTTGCTGAACCTGCTCATCGCGTCGGGTTCCTCGCTGTGGACCCTCATCGCCGCAGTATTCATTCCGATGTTCGCCCTGATCGGCTATGAAGCCGGGTTTATCCAGGCCGCCTTCCGCGTCGGGGACTCCGCCACCCAGGCCCTCACTCCCCTGAACCCCTACCTCGTCATCATCCTCGCGTTCCTCCGAAAATATGAGCCCGACGCCGGCATTGGTTCGATAATCGGCCGGATGCTCCCCTTCACCATCGTGTTCTGGATCCTCTGGGTACTCGTGCTCAGCGCATTCTTCTTCACCGGCACCGGAACCGGGCCGGGCATGGGAATCCTGGTCCGCTGACCGAAACAAAAGACTGCGCCCCTGACGCCAAGAACACCAACCATAATGATGCGACGTAAGGCAGTACTGTGATGCACGAAGCACGACTTCCCCTGACCCCCTCCCCCACCGGGGCCGTTCTGAGGCTCACGGGAGCCAGACTGATCGACGGCACCGGCGCAGCACCTGTCGATGACGCAGAAGTTATTATCGACGGTGACCGCATCCTCTATGCCGGCCCACGGCGCGGCCCCGATGACCATCCTGAAGCAACGACCGTGGACCTCAAAGGAAAAACGCTCCTGCCCGGGTTCATCGATACTCACGTCCACCTGTCGCTATCGTTGGAAACGCCCCCGGCACAGCGCGCCGCACGGTTCGAGTCCGAACACGTCCTGGCCGCCGCAGGGATCATCCACGACACCCTCATGGCCGGCATCACCACAGCCAGGGACCTCGGCGGTCTCGACGCTGGCTACCGCAGGGCAATAGCGGGCGGCGCCATCCTCGGCCCGCGACTTCATTTGGCGGTTGCTGTGCTCTCCCCCACCGGGGGACACGCCGACACGTGCATGCCCAACGGCGAAAGGAGCATGTCACTGACGGCCTTGATGACCGTAGATTCTGACGACGAAATGCGACGCGCCGTTCGGACGCTGATTCGCTCCGAGGCCGACGTCATCAAGATCTGCACCACAGGCGGCGTATCCAGCCCTTCGGACACACCCCACGATCTTGGCGTTCCTGAACACCAGATCCGGCTGATAAAGAACGAGACCGCCCGCCGCAGCGGCCAGCCTGTCGCGGCACACGCCCAGGGTGCCGCCGGCATCCTCGAAGCACTGCGTGGAGGGGTTACGAGCATCGAACACGGATATGAGATCGATGCTGAAGCTATCGCGCTCCTGCAGGAGCAGGACGCTTTCCTGGTCCCGACCCTAAGCTCCGCCCTGCGCGTCCCGGACCCCGCGAAGGTCCCGGCCTACCTGTACGAGAAAAAAGTGCTGTGGTCCGGGATCGCCCGCGAACATCTCGGCGCGGCTCTCAAAGCAGGGGTGAAGGTCGCCATGGGCACAGACGCCGGCGTTTGTCCCCACGGCGAGAATTTGAAAGAGCTCGCGTACATGGTTGAACTGGGCCTGTCCCCCATGGACGCCATTGTCGCAGCCACCAAAAACGCGGCGGAACTGATGAGATTGGACGACCACCTTGGCACCCTGCAGGCCGGCAAGCTCGCCGACCTGGTCATAACAGAGATTGACCCGCTAACGGACATCAGCCTGCTCTCAGACCCGACCACCATCGGCGCCATCATCCAAGGCGGACGATGCGTGAAGGACCTCAAAGGATGGCTCCCCATGCCCGCCGCCTCGACGTTCAACGCCTCCTGAAACTCAGGGAACCACCTCGACGGACTGGACAGGCCCTCATCGAAACACTTATAGACCAACTCCATGGATCGACGACAATCACCGCAGGGACCGGACACCGGGCTCCCACGAGGCGCACTTACTGCGCCCCTCGGCCGGTCACCGGACCGGCCCCGTTACTGGCCGCGGCGGTCTTTGCTGCGGCAAAAACGTCCCGCCACTAGTCGGGGTGGTGCTCCGTCTAATGGTGGGGCCGCGCCTCTCAGTGGCGGCGGTGGTCGTGCAGCGGTGGTGCTGGGGGCAGGACCGGGGTGACAATTACTTCGCCGGTGGCGGTGGAATCCTCGTTCAGCATCCATCCCGTACGTTTGTGCGTTCTGACCCCGACGTCGGACTCGATGACCTGGACTGCAGGTGCAGCCTGTTGGAGGCCGGCTTCCACGTCGGCGATGGCACCTGGTGTGCGTAGCCAGAGATAGAACGTCAGATTGGCGTCTCCGGTTGTGGCGGCACAAAGCCTTAAGGTTCGGTAGGAGCGAAGATAACTTACTGCCGCCTCCAGCTGGGCGGGCGGTACGCGCACGTACCATTGGCAACCTATGGGGTAACCGGACCAGTCCTGGGCTAGTTCACAACGCAACGCCAGCAGGCCGGTCTCACATGCCTGGCGCAAGTGTCTTGTTACGGTGGTCGGATGGGTGCCCGTTTCGGCTGCGATCTCGACCGCGGAGGTTCGCCCGTCCCGTGCCAGTACGGTCATTAATTGCGGCAAGGTTGGAGGAGTGGCGCCGGGCGGACGTGTCACGCCGGGATGCAGGGCAGCTATGCGTCGTTGCTGCTCAGGGGACAGCACGTCCAGGCGCCAGTTGTTTCCGGCCGAGTAGAGCCTGGTCGCGAGCGTCACTTGGCTGCGCATAATGTCGGGATCGGTGCGCACTATTGGCAGCACGCCCCTGGCCACCTGTTCCCAATTGCGGGTGAGGACGGTCAGCCGGAGGTCCCAGGCCCGGGCCGCTTCCTCCACGGTTCCGATCTCGGGGACAGCGCACAGGCGTTCGAGTACTTCCGCCCGGTGCCCGGAACGGCATTCGAGGCCGATGAAAGTGACACACCCCTGGCCGTCGGCGGTGCCGATATGACCGGTGATCCAGGCCTGTCCGTCCGCGCGGAGCCGTTCCCAGCGGGCGGCAAGGGTTGCCGGATGCCGGCGGAGCACGGATCCGAGCTGGGTCCACGTGGCGCGGGGAGCGAGCTGAAGAGCGTGAATCAGTTCGAGGTCATCAGGAGGAAGCTCCATGCAGGATCCTTCGGTTTTCAGATGGTTGGCTGCAATTTTCTCACGATATCGAGCGTGTGTACGGGTGAGACCTTCACACTCAAGGGATCCAATTTTCCTGCGAAAGGGCCCGCCGTGGCACGTCCCGCTTCCTCCGCCGACCTGACCATCGCCCTGCGCGATGATGCTGCCGCCCTGGCCGGCGAGATTGCCGACTTTCGCCACCGCCTGCACCGCGAGCCGGAGGTCGGGCTGGACCTTCCGCGCAGCCAGGAAAAAATCCTCGCCGCCCTCGATGGGCTGGGCTATGAGATCACCACGGGCACGGACACCACGTCTGTGACGGCCGTGCTGCGGGGAGCAGCGGGATCGAACGCCGGAGAATCGGTGCGTCCGGTGGTGTTGCTGCGTGGTGATATGGACGCCTTGCCGGTACAGGAGAAGACAGGTCTTGCGTATGCCTCCGAGGTTCCCGGCGCAATGCACGGCTGTGGCCACGACCTGCACACAGCGATGCTGGTGGGCGCGGCGAACCTGCTCGCGTCCCGGCGGGACCACCTCTCCGGCGACGTCGTCCTGATGTTCCAGCCCGGCGAAGAAGGCTTCGACGGCGCTGGAGTCATGATCCGCGAGGGCGTCCTGGATGCCGCCGGACACCGCCCGGACGCCGCCTACGCACTGCACGTCATGAGCGCCCTCGGCGACAGCGGGGCCTTCCTTTCCCGTCCGGGCCCGGTAATGAGCTCCTCGGACGGGCTGGTCGTGACCGTCCACGGGGCAGGCGGGCACGGCTCGGCACCGTTCGCTGCCAAAGACCCGGTCACGGTCGCCGCCGAAATGGTGCTGGCGCTGCAGTCCATGGTCACCCGCCAGTTCGACGTGTTCGACCCGGTCGTGATTTCCGTCGGCATGCTGCAGGCCGGCACCAAGCGCAATGTCATCCCTGACACGGCCCGCTTCGAAGCCACCATCCGTTCCTTCTCCGCCCAAGCCAAGACACGGCTAAAAACCTCAATTCCGCGGCTGCTGGGAGCCATCGCAGCAGGCCACGGGCTGGAGGTCTCGGTCGACTACATCGAGGAGTACCCGGTGACCCTCAACGACGGAGCCGAGTCCGCCTTCGCGCGACACACTGTCGAGGAACTGTTCGGCCCCGGGCGCTACAGCGAGCTGGCCCACCCGCTGGCAGGTTCCGAGGACTTCTCCCGCGTCCTGGCCGAAGTGCCGGGCGCATTCCTGTTCCTCTCCGCCGTCCCCGAAGGCACCGACGCCGCCACAGCGGCCTACAATCACTCACCGTTTGCCGTCTTCGACGACGCCGTACTGGCCGACGGAGCCGCACTTTACGCACGTCTTGCCCTCGATCGCCTCGCCTCCGCCTGAGCCTGGCTTACCTTCCCCGCCCCTTCCCAGGAGACTTCCATGTCCACTCCCCGCCCCAAGATGGCCACGCAGGCCGATGGGTCCACCCGCATGAGCCCGCCCCAGCGGTCCCGAATCCTCAAGACGCTGATTGGCACCGGCGCCGGGAACGCCGTCGAATGGTACGACTGGGCCATCTACGCCACGTTCGCCTCCTTCATTGCCTCCCAACTGTTCAGCAAGCAGGACACTTCAAGCGCCTTCCTCGCAACCCTCGCGATCTTCGCCGTCGGGTTTGTCGCGCGCCCGCTCGGAGGTTTTATCTTCGGCTGGATCGGCGACAAGGTAGGCCGCAAGGCCTCACTGACGCTCTGCGTCGGTCTGGCCTCGCTCGGCTCCCTGGCGATCGGACTGACCCCCACCTACGACTCGATTGGCGCGGGCGCGTCGGTCATGCTGCTTATCGCACGGCTGATCCAGGGCCTCGCGCATGGCGGGGAGCTTCCGAGCGCCCAAACCTACCTCTCGGAAATGGCACCACCGTCCCGCCGCGGCTACTGGGCATCGCTGATCTACGCTTCGGGCACAGTCGGCATCCTGTTCGGGACCCTGCTGGGCGCAGTCCTCTCCACTGCCATGCCGGAATCGACCATGGCCGCCTACGGCTGGCGCATCCCCTTCCTCCTCGGCGCAGTCTTCGGGCTGGTCGCTCTGGTCATGCGAGCCCGCATGGAAGAGTCCGAACTCTTCGAATCCGGGACCGCCACCCATGACGCTGTCGTCCCCGGCAACCCCACCCCACCCCACAGCAGCCTGTTCACCGATCTGGCCCGGCACTGGCGCCAGGCCCTGCAGGTCATCGGCCTTACCGTGGGCCTGACTGTCGCCTACTATGTCTGGGGCGTCTCAACCCCGGCCTACGCGATCAACGTCCTGAAGATCGACGCAACGGAAGCCCTCTGGGCCGGCGTGGCAGCCAACCTGGTCTTCATCGTGGCCCTGCCCTTGTGGGGCCGGCTCTCAGACCGGATAGGCCGGAAACCGGTCCTCCTGATCAGCGGCATAGGCAGCGCGCTGACCTTCTTCCCCGCCACCTGGTTCGTCCAAAACTCGGCCATGCAACTGGGACTCGCCATGTCTGCCATGCTGGTCTTCATCGCCGCATCCGCCTCCATCATGCCAGCCGTCTACTCGGAACTCTTTCCCACTGCCGTCCGCACCATCGGAGTGGCAATCCCGTACGCACTCTGCGTGGCAGCCTTCGGCGGCACCGCCGCATACCTCCAGGCCGGGTTCAGCATCTGGTTCGGCCCCGGCGGCCCCACCGTTTTCGGGGTGTACACGATCGTCCTGCTGCTGATCGGCGCTGCCACAGCGCTCTCGCTACGCGAAAGCCGCGGCATCGACCTCAGCACCCGCTAGCCAGCGGCCCACACCATTGCCCCTGCGACGATGGCGAGGCGGCACTGCAAGGCATGTCTTAGGGAGGGGAAGGGTTTTCTGAGCTGCGAAACAGTGATTGGCCGGGACCGCCGCTCCCCCGTCCGCCGGGTAGGTTCCGCGCCGGACTCCCGCGGGATAAGTGACTTTCAGCCCCCGAGTGCCGAAGTGCTTGCCTGCCTGTCCACCGTTCAAGGTTCCGTCCGCAGTGGGCTTGCCCGGGGGGATTTCTGAACTGCGCGCGGCTGCTTGATGCATTCCAACTTATGAGGGGAGGTTTTCAACCATCGTCGCAACAGACTCCTTTTTCGAACGCTACAGCTCTCCCCCACCTATTCTTGAACGGTGACTCTCATGTCAGCTGTTCTTTCCTTCGCGCTTGTTGCCTGACTTCTGACACTGGTCCCCGGCCCGGCCTGGACACAGCGTTAGTCCTGCGGTCATCCATTTCCCGGTCGCGAAGCTTCGCCTTCGCCACCGCCCTGGGAATCAGCACCGGCGCGATGATCTGGGGCGTAGCCGTGGGCGTATCAGCGCTGCTCGCCGCTTCGGAGTAGGCCTACCGTGTGCTTCCGCTCGCCGGAGCGGCCTACATGGTCTGGCTGGGAGCGACTCTCCTGCGGAAGAGTCTGCGAAAAGACAAAGTTCCTGCCAAGCCGGCAGGTAAAGCGGCTGAATTCACCTCCGGAAGCAATCATTTGTTCAAAGGCTGGCTGACCGGTACCGGAACAAACCGGAACAAAACCTGCTCAATCCCTAGGTGGGTGTCTTTTACATCGCCACCTTCCCCCAGTTCATACCCGCAGGCACGTCACCACTGCTGATGGGCGTGCTGCTCGCCGGCGTCCACTGCCTGCTGTCCATGGCCTGGTTCACATTGCTAATCCGGCACGGGCTGCGCCGCCCGCTGGCTCGAGGTCGCCCGAAACATCCGCATCATCAACAGCATCACGGATCTGTCCTCGTAGGTTTCGGCGTGAAACTGGCCCTCGGACCCGCCCACTAGCTTTTCCTCGCTGTCCTCAAATACCTACAGGACTAAGGCTTGGGCAGTTTGACGAATTCTCCATTATCGGCGTTCTGCCGCCTGTTATTTCGGGTGTGATTAGTTGTGTGTTCTAACCGTTGAAACAATGTGTCATCCGTGGCAGCATGGAGACATGCCAGCAGTTGCAGGAGCCCGCGGAGGGCTGAAGGCCCACCAGGATTCCATCAGGTTGCCCGAGGCCGAGCTGGTCCGCGACCTCAGGGACATCCTGGGAGCGAAACTGGTCGCCTACATCGGCTCGGTGAAAGAAACCCGCGCGGTACGCCAGTGGGCAGACGGTGAGCGGAAGCCCTCCGTGGAAGTCATGACCCGGCTGCGGCACGCGTATCATGTCGCGGCGTTGCTGGCCGAGCGTGACTCCAGGGCCGTGGTTCAGGCCTGGTTCCAGGGCATGAACCCGCAGCTGGACGACGTACCGCCAGCCAGGCTCTTGCGTGAAGGCCTTATCGACGAAGCGGCACAATCTGTCCTTGCCGCTGCCCGGTCCTTCGCGGCCGCCGGCTGACGGATGGAGCGGAACGAACTAGCCATCATTCCGGCGGCCGGCACTGTATGGCGCATCGGGTTCCGCCCCGAACCCTGGGCGTGGAGCGGCTGGGAATGGGCCACGGACGGCCGTTTCCCCGGCCGCTGGGATGACCTGCACGGCAACTTCCGCACTGTCTACGCCGGCTCCAGCCTGAAAGCATGCCTCCTGGAGGTTCTGGCCGGTTTCCGGCGCGATGCCCGGCTCGCCGCGGAAGTGGACGAAATCGTCGATGACGCCGAAGACCAGGTGCTGTACCCGACCATCCCACCAGGCGAAGTTCCGCGTGAATGGCTGGAGGCACGCGCCGCGACCCGCGCCGAGCTCTCCGGGCGTTACTGCGCCGTCACCGCCTCGCAAACCGTGGCCGCCCTGTATCCGCATTTCATTGCCACGGCTTTGAGTCTCGGGCTGGCTGACTTTGATACCGCGGCGTTGAAGGATGCCAGACCTCGGCAGCTGACCCAGGCCATCGCAGCATGGCTCTACGAAACAACTGCGGTCGACGGGGTTACCTTCGCCTCCCGGCACGGCGATGACCTTCGCTTGTGGGCCGTTTTTGAGCGGCCAGGGGATCCCCCCGTCAGCCCCAAACTGGGCCGAACCCAGATAGTCGACGTCCACCATGACGCAGCAGCTATCACGGAGGCATTCGAAATTCTCAAGCTCAAGTGGCGGCGTGAAGAGTAGGGCACGCCTCAACAGCCTCTGCAGTCAGGCCCAGCTGTCAGTTAGCTGACGAAAGGCCGGTTATCGGCGTTTAAAGCGCGGGAGTAGAAGTAGCTGCGAGAACTCCCAGTCCGACTCGTGTCCGTTTCCATCTAAGTTGACGCACGGTCACCCGTCTTAACGCATTCTGATGCCCGCGTCATTACAGTTGACGCAGATTCAAGTCCGGGGGTGAACAGACGCAGGTCAGCCAAGGTCCGCCGGCTGTCCCCACTGCCTGATCCCGGTAATCAACGACACGATTCGTTGCCGTGCGACCACTGAAATGAACAATTCCATGACCTCCGGTTCCACCACAGTTGTCGCGCCGCAGGTCAGGGCCCATGGCTGCGTCGAGATAGATGAAAAAGGGGCCCTTCGCAGATGAGCGTGGTTAGGGCGGTCTGAGACTCCGCCGCGGTTTGCGTTGCGGCGTGGTGCGGCGGGAAAGAGGTCAGGGCCTCTTTGAATTGGTAGCGACCAAGCAAACCAATACCAAAAGAGACCCTGACATGAATAACTCTATGTCTTGTACTGGCGGCCGCTGGTGCACGCGCGCGGATGTGCTGCTCGGTGTCGAGGGCGTCCACGTCAGCAGTGTAACGGCAACTGTCACTGGGCTGGTTCTGGGCGTTGAGACCGGTGAGGAACTCGCAGGTTGCCCGGACTGCGGTGTTGTCGCGGTCGGCCATGGACGCCGCCAAGTCCGACTCCAAGACATTCCCTGTTTCGGCCGGCCCGTTCGGTTGCAGTGGGCCAAGCGTGTCTGGCGCTGCCCGGACCCGGACTGCCCGAGAACCTCTTTCAGCGAAGAACATCCTCTGGACGGGCCACGGGCGAAACTGACCGCCCGCGCAGTCGCCTGGGCGACCGACGCGCTGCAGGCTTTCGATACCTCGGTCTCGGCCCTGGCCCACCAGCTCGGGGTCTCGTGGCACACAGTATGGGATGCCATCAAGGCGGAAGCCACCCGCAGTATCAGGAGTTCCGATCGGCTCGCCGGCGTTGACGCGCTCGGTGTTGATGAGCATGTCTGGTCACACACCGGCCCGCCGGGATCCGGCATGGTCACCGGTATCGTGGACCACACCCGCGACGACCACGGCGTGGTGCACGCCCGGCTGCTTGACTTGGTTCCGGGCCGGTCCGGGAAGGCCTACGCCGACTGGCTCAAAGAGCGCGGTCCCGGGTTCACCGCCGGGATCAAGACCGCGGCGCTGGATCCCTTCCGCGGCTACGCGAACGCGATCCGTGACGAACTGCCCGAGGCCATCACGGTCCTGGACGCTTTCCACGTCGTGAAGCTCGGATCAGCCATGGTCGACGAAGTCCGCCGCCGGGTCCAGCAAGACACTCTCGGGCATCGCCGACGCAAGGGCGACCCGCTCTACGGGATCCGCCGGACCCTGCAGATCGGAGCTGAACACCTCACCGACAAGCAGTCCGCCCGGCTCGATGCAAAACTCAATGCCGGGGACCCGGACGACGAAGTCACGCTGGCGTGGCAGTGCTACCAGAAGCTCCGCAACATCTATCACGCCAGGCCGGAGCGGGGCAGGGCCGAAAAAGGACAGTTCTCATTCCAGATGTCAGTTTTCGCATTGAACGTGTCAGTGTACGGATTCTGGGAGATTCTGAGTTAAGTTGTCAGCGTGGTTTCGTGTGAGGCTTGAGGTCCCTGCCGTCGAATGTGACTGACTCGGCGAGGGTTCTCGCACGTTTGGATGGCGCATGCTGGATGAGCCGGTGTTCTCGGCTTTGGCGTGTCGCTGCGGTTGGAGTCGGCGCTGGCTGCCCGTTCCTTCTTCTCCTGGCCTGGCAAGCGGAGTTATGAGGTTCGTGGTGGTTCACCACGACGTGCTCGCGTGTGGGCTTTGAGATTCTGCTCGAGCGGGATTTCCGTATGTACGCGTCACCCCAACCCAAATCCGTGATCGGCTGGCCCTTTACGGTAAACCAATGACGGCGCGGTCCGGCGCACGCCGAGGGTCCGGCGCACGCCGAGGGTCCGGCGCCCCGGGCCTCAACACCAATCGTCCCCAAGGCGGCACCACGACGCCGATGGTTCGGCTCCTCTGCGACGGACCTGCGCTCTACGTCCAGGACGTCGTCAAGCCGTGGCACCAGGAATGCGTGAAGTCCGGATCTCCCCTGAAGAACAGCCGCATGCGGGACAAGTATTGCCGACGTGGTCCGGTCTGGTTGGGTTGGGGTGGGCCCCGGAGGCTGGCTCCTCACGTGCGTGACGCAACGCGGCAGCCACCTTGGCGCGGGCGCTCGTTTCAAGGGTGTAGACCATGTGGCGCCCTTGCCGGTAAGACCGGGCGATTTTATGCCCCTTGAGTGCTGCCAGCTGGTTGGACACGTGTGCCTGGGACAGGCCGAGACTGTCTGCGATTTCCTTAGGGCAGCTCGGCCCGTCGTGAAGAATTGCGGCGATGCGGAGCCGAGTTTGTCCACTGAGCGCGGGGGATGTCCGGGGTTTCATGGATGCCTCTTTTGGTCCAGTTCGAAAGTTTCGGCGCGCTTCCCCGCGTCGGGACCAGCGTGCTGCTTCGATGACCGTCGCCCGCGCATCTGGTAAAGGGCCTATGACGCGTTCAAGCGGTAGGACGCCTATCCGGCGAGGACGATCCACCCGAAAACTTAGGGCTAAGCAATTACAAGCCCTAACTAACGGGGCGCAGCCGCAAGGCCTGCATGCCGCCGTCAACGGCTATTGCGGTCCCTGTGGTGGACCCGGACAGTGGGCTGGCCAAGTACACAACTGCTCCGGCAACCTCGTCCGAGGACACCAGACGACCGTGCGGCTGGCGCGCGTTCAGGGCGGCACGTTCGGCGGCCGGATCGGGAGCGGAGTCCAGCAGCCGTCCGACCCAGGGCGTGTCCGCCGTGCCGGGATTGACGCAGTTGACGCGGATTCCCTCACGGATATGATCCGCGGCCATTGCCTGGGTCAGCGACAGTACAGCTCCCTTTGTGGCCGAGTACAGTGCGCGTTGGGGCAGCCCGGCCGTCGCAGCGATCGAGCAGGTGTTTACAATAGCGGCCGACGGCGACTTCCGCAGGAACGGCAGGGCGGCGCGGCTCACCCGGACCATGCCCAGGACGTTGATGTCCCAGACGCGGTGCCATTCGTCGTCCTCGTTGTCCTCCACGGTGCCCTGTGCGCCGATGCCAGCGTTGTTCACCACGATGTCCAACCGGCCGAACTTCACTGTCACGGCAGCTATCGCGGCCCGCACCGAGGCGTCATCCGAGACGTCGCACTTCACGCCGAGAGTGCCCTCGGCTGCTTCGCTCGGGTCCAGATCCAGCACGGCAACCTGCGCGCCGCGGGCTTGGAAGTGGCGGGCGATGGAATCACCGATGCCCGAGGCGCCGCCGGTGACTAGAGCTACCAGGCCCTTAAAATCGCTCATGCTGATGCTCCTGCCGTAGTGGAGGCCGTACCTGCGCGGAAGAATTCCTGGCGCTGGCGGCCGAGGCCTTCAATTTCAACCTCGACGACGTCGCCGGGCTGGATATAGGGGAAACGTCCGGAGAGCGCCACCCCCTCGGGTGTTCCGGTGAGGATGACGTCGCCCGGCTCCAGCAGCATGTATTGGCTGAGGTGATGCACCACGGTGGCGACGTCGAATATCAGGTCAGCTGTGGTGGAATCCTGGCGCAGTTCGTCATTGATCCAGGTGCGAAGGCGCAAGTTGCCCTCAACCACGTCGGCGGCCGGCACCAGCCATGGGCCCAAAGGTGTGGATGCCGGCAGTGATTTGCCCTTGGTCCACTGACCTGCGGCACCGGGCAGCTGGTATTCGCGTTCGGAAAGGTCGTTGGCGGCCACGAACCCGGCGACGTATTCGCGAGCCGCTTCTACGGATGGCAGGTAGCTGGCGGTTTTGCCTATCACGATGCCTAGCTCGACCTCCCAGTCATACTTGGCGGATGACGGGGGGATGGGTGCTGCGTCATTGGGCCCCACCACTGTGTTGGAAGGCTTGAGGAACACCACCGGGATCTCGGGCGGGGCGGCGCCGGACTCGGCCGCGTGCGCGGCGTAGTTCATCCCGATGCAGATGACCGCGCCCGGACGGGCCACCGGCGCTCCGACGCGGAGCTCCGCGGCGCCATCAAGTTCAGGGAGACTGCCGGTTTTCAAGGCAGCACTGGTGCGGGCGACGCCGTCGGCTGCCAAGAAGGCTCCGTCAATATCGGAAGTCAGGGCAAGGAGGCTGTAGTAGCGCTCAGCCCCGGCGGCATCTTCGACGATGACGGCGGGCTGTTCGGCGCCCACCTCGCCAAGTCGGACAAATTTCATCCTTGGAGCTCCTATACATCTGAGGTTTTCCCGCCTATTCAGTATCATAATACGCGAGTTTTCGACATTGACAAGCTATACATCGGATGTTTACGCTCTTGGAAGAGATAGCGCACGAGCAATAAGGAGTCACTCTTTGAGCATCATCACGTCCGTGGAAACACACGACATCCGTTTCCCAACTTCCCAGCATCTGGACGGCTCCGATGCCATGAACCCAGATCCCGACTATTCAGCTGCTTATCTGGTGATCCGGACGGATCACGAAGACGGTCTTGCAGGCCACGGCTTCGTCTTTACGATCGGCCGCGGCAACGACGTCGAAACAGCCGCCGTTGCGGCGCTGGAGGGCCACATTCTGGGTTTGGACGTGGAAGAACTGCTCGGTGACATGGGTGCCACCTGGAAGTTGCTGGCCCATGATTCCCAACTCCGCTGGCTGGGCCCGGAAAAGGGCGTGATGCACATGGCAATCGGTGCCGTCGTCAATGCCCTCTGGGACCTCAAGGCCAAGCGTGCCAAGAAGCCTCTGTGGCAGCTCCTGGCAGAAATGGCCCCGGAAGAACTCGTAGCCCTGGTGGACTTCCGCTATCTCACGGATGCGCTCACCCCTGAGGAAGCGCTGGACATCCTGCGCGCCGCGGAACCGGGCCGGGAAGCGCGCACCCGGCAGTTGCTGGCAGAAGGTTACCCCGGCTACACCACAACCCCAGGCTGGCTGGGGTACAGCGATGCGAAGCTTTCCCGCCTGGCTCGAGAAGCCGTGGCCGATGGTTTCAAGCAGATCAAGCTCAAGGTGGGGGATAACCTCCAGGACGACATCCGCCGGCTCCGCACTGCCCGCGCAACGGTGGGCCCGGACATCAAAATCGCCGTCGACGCCAATCAGCGCTGGGACGTTGAAACGGCGATTGAGTGGATGGGTCACCTGGCGCCCTATGACATCGCCTGGATCGAAGAGCCCACCAGCCCTGATGACGTGCTGGGCCACGCCGCCATCGCCCGCGGCATCGCGCCCATCCCGGTGGCCACCGGTGAGCATGTCCAAAACCGCGTGGTCTTCAAACAGATGCTGCAGGCGAAGTCGCTGGAAGTCCTGCAGATCGATGCCTCCCGCGTGGCCGGCGTGAACGAGAACGTGGCAATCCTTCTGCTTGCCGCCAAGTTCGGTGTCCGGGTCTGTCCGCACGCAGGTGGTGTGGGTCTATGCGAAGCCGTGCAGCACCTGTCCATGTTCGATTTCGTTTCGGTTTCCGGCACGAAGGATGACCGGATGATCGAGTTCGTGGACCATTTGCACGAACACTTCATCACCCCCATCGATGTCCACGACGGATGCTATTGGCCGCCCGCCACACCGGGTGGCGGCAGTGAGATGCTGGCTGAGTCCTTGGCGGAGTACACCTTCCCGGACGGCCCGGTATGGACGGCACTCAACCGCCAGGCGGCCAAGAACGCTGTTGAAGCAGAGCCGACCAAGGAAACGGTAGGGTCCTGAGATGGAACGGATCGCACTGCATACCCGGCTGAAGGCCGGCAAGGAAACCGAGTACGATCGCGTCCACGCTCAGATCCCCGCGGAGCTGAATGTCGCATTGCGCGCTGCCGGCGTCCACGGCTGGAGCATCTGGCGCAGCGGCCGCGAGCTGTTCCACCTCGTGGAGGTAGAGGACTACTCAACCATGCGCAAGCTGCTGGCTGATCACCCGGCCAACATCCCTTGGCAAGCCCGAATGGCCGAACTGCTGGAAGTTCAAGACGACTATTCCGGCGACGATTCGGGCATCCCGCTGGTCTGGACGCTGCCATGAGCGGCGGTCAACGGTCCTCTGACAGCGGCGCGACGTCGTCCACCTTGCAGATCGGAACGCTCGACGCCGGCTGGCTGGGTTTTGGTGCCGCCGGCATCGGCAATCTCTTCCGTGCCATGTCCGACGACGTCGCAGCCGCCACCGTTGAAGCCGCATGGGACGGCGGAATGAGATATTTCGACACTGCACCCCACTACGGCCTTGGGCTCTCCGAGCGCCGCCTGGGTGCCGTGCTGAGAACCAAGCCACGGGCCGAATTCCTGCTGTCCACCAAAGTGGGCCGGCTGCTCACGCCCAACCCCGCCGCAGCGGCCCCTGGCTACAACGGTGTCCAGGATGACGAAGGCTTTGATGTTCCGGCCACGGCGAAGCGCCACTGGGATCCATCCGAGGCAGGCGTCCGTCGCAGCATCGAGGAGTCGCTGGAGCGCCTTGGCCTGGACTACATCGACATCGCCTACCTCCACGATCCGGACGTCTATGACCTTGAGGAGGGCATCACCCAGGCTCTGCCCGCGCTGGAAAAACTCCGCGCAGAGGGCCTGGTGAAGGCAATCGGCGTCGGGGCGAACTCCGCAGAGGCACTGACCGAATGCGTCAACCGCGCCGACCTTGACCTCGTGATGCTGGCCGGGCGCTACACCCTGCTGGAACAGCCCGCTGCCGAGACGCTGCTGCCGGCATGCGTGCGGCGGGGCACCGGCGTCGTGAATGTAGGCATCTACAACTCTGGTTTGCTGGCCAGGCCGCAGGTGCCGGATAACGCGCACTACAACTATGCACCGGCGCCGGCGGAAATTCTCGCCAAGGCACGAGCAACCGCGGCGGTGTGCGACAGCTTCGACGTCGAACTTCCGACGGCGGCCCTGCAGTTCAGCACCCGGCACCCGTGCGTGCGCGCCGTCGTCGTCGGGGCCAGCAACGCAGTCCAGATGGAACAGAGCATCGCCCGCGCCGGCGAGTCTGTACCGGAAGAACTCTGGACCGAGCTGGCACGGCAGGGGCTGACTCCGGCGTGAGTACTGACACTATCGACGCACACCTGCACCTCTGGGATCTTGATCGCGGCGGCTACGGCTGGCTGGGCCCGCAGCACGGTACCCTGTATCGCAGCTTCTCCGCGGAGGATGCCCGCTCGGAGCTTACGGCCGCCGGCGTAGCCGGTGCCATCCTGGTCCAGGCGGACGACACGGCCGCGGACACTGATTTCATGCTTGCCGCAGCACGGGACAACACCTGGATTGCCGGTGTGGTGGGCTGGGTTCCGCTGGATGATCCCCGATTGGCTGAAGAGGAATTGGGAAGGCTGAACGCCGATTCCCTGTTCCGGGGTGTCCGCCACCTGGTGCACAACGATCCGCGGGATAACTTCCTTGCACTGCCGGAAGTCCGGGAATCCTTGAAACTCGTGGTCGGGCGCGGACTGGCTTTCGATGTGCCGGACGCATGGCCACGGCATTTGAGGCAAACTGTGGAGCTCGCCCGGGCGCTGCCAGAGCTGACGATTGTGCTGGATCACCTTGGCAAACCACCGCTCAGCTCCGGAGGATCGGAGCTGCACGCCTGGCGGGATGAATTCCGGGCCCTGGCTGAACTGCCCAATACGGTAGCCAAGGTCTCCGGCCTGCAGCTGCCCGAAGTGCCCAATACCGCAGCGGCCCTCCATCCTTTGTGGGAGGAAGCGTTGAACAGTTTTGGCCCGTCCCGCCTCATGTTTGGCGGAGACTGGCCGGTCAGCACCCTGACGACAAGCTACTCGGAAACCGTTGGAGTGCTCCTGGACCTGTCCGCAGAACTCTCAGAAACTGAGAGACAAGAATTCCTGGCGGGAACAGCCCGTCGGGTTTACAAGCTCGGCTAGGCGCCCCTTGAAAACATCTGATGTAATTACCCCTTCGCGCCACGAAAGACGTAATATTTCTGGGGAAATTGTCAGTAAACTTCATAAAAGATCGGATGTTTTTGGGCTTTTTGCTTGACTTCAATGTGACGAGGGCCGCATCCTGAGTATCAGGAACACGGCAGCCAGCGGACGATGACGTCGGCACTGCAACACCCGAAAGCTTTACCCGTATTTAGATCGGAAGGACCTTCACGTGCCTGTAAAAACCAAGCAACTCATCTCTGCGGCAACCTGTTTGACCGCTGCTGCCATCGCCTTGACGGCCTGTGGCTCCGGTACCAGCGCTGAAGCTGATACCAAAGCCGCGTCATCGATGTACACATGGATCTCCAATGACAATGACCGCCAGCAGTGGCAAGCTTTTGTAGACGCAGCAAAAACCAAAGATGCCGGCTTCAACCTGACTCTGGAGGGTCCGTCGTTCCCGGACTACTGGACCAAGGTCAAGACGCGTTTGGCCAGTGCCGGAGCGCCCTGCATCATCACCACCCAGGCGGCCCGCGCGCAGGAGCTCAAGGACGTTCTCGCACCGCTGAACGACCTGGTCAAGAAGAACAACGTTGACACCTCCGTGTACAACCAGGCAATGATCAGCGGAATGACGGTGGACGGGGAGCTCCGCGCGCTGCCATACGATGCAGAGCCAATGGTGCTGTATTACAACAAGGACCTGTTCAAAGCTGCCGGCTTGAAGGAACCTTCCACGAACTACACCCGGGACCAGTTCCTCACCGACGCGAAGGCCCTCACAGGCCAGGAGAAGTTCGGCTTCGCTCTTCCGCCGCAGCTCTCCGCCGGGCCAGGGCTCGCGTTCGCCTTCGCCGACGGACACCAGCCGGTCAAGGACGGTGCCTTGGACCTGGCCAATCCCGACTTCGTCAAGGACATCCAGTGGACGTTCGATCTGGTGGCCAAGGACGGCGTAGCCAAGGCGCCGCAGTCTTCAGACTCCAGCGACGTGGCCCAGCAGCAGTTCATGAGCGGCGAGGCAGCCATGCTCGTCGATGGCCCATGGATGTACGAACAGTTCACCACCAAGACGAAGGGTGAGGTCGGCATCGCCGTGATTCCCTCAACCTCCGGAAAGCCTTCCGCCATGGTGCAGGGCTCAGGATTCGGCATCGCAGCGTCCTGCAAAGACAAGGAAGCCGCCTTCCAAAACATCATGAAGATCACGACACCTGAGGTCATCGGGACAGTCGGCGCAACCCGGGGAACTGTCCCGTCGATCCAGTCCGTCGTGAAGGAGTGGGCCGGGAAGAAACCGGCAGGTGATGTGTCGGTCGTCGAAGCCCTTCTGGCAAACGGTCAGCCGCTCCAAACAACTTCCAACTGGAACCAGGTGGACACCCAGTTCACCCAGTACTCGGTGGAAGGCTTCCGCGGATCCAAGACGGCTGCGGGCATCCTAGACACCATCTCGGCATCCACCAAGTAGCCAACTAAGAAGACCGCCTGGACTCATCAGGTGACACCGATAGGCCCATCATGACCCTAATCCCGCAAATCCGCCGCGAGCCCAAGACAGCACCAGAACGCCCCGCCCCTCTCCCCGCCACCACCCGGCGGCGGGGACAGGGACGCCAAGCGGCGCTGTACCTGGCGCCAGGAATGCTCGGCTTCCTGATTTTCATTGTGCTGCCGTTGCTCGCTTCGCTGGTGATCAGCCTCTTCAGATGGCCGCTCTTCGGCACCCCGGAATTCATCGGCATGGACAACTACGTCACCATGCTGACCACTGACCCGGTCTTCTGGACCGTATTGCGAAACACGCTGGTGTTTGCGGCCTGCTACACCCTCGTGAATCTCGTCGTCGCTCTCGGACTGTCCACATGGCTTCAGAACCTTGGCAAGTGGGGACCGTTTTTCCGGATCCTGTTCTTCATCCCCGTGGTCACTCCCATGGTCGCCAATGCCCTGGTGTGGCGTCTGATGCTTGCCGACGACGGTGTGGTGAACGGAGTATTGGAAGCCGTAGGCATTGCGGGCCCGTCGTGGCTCAGCGACGGCAACCTCGCAATGCTCTCACTTATCACGATGTCCGTCTGGCAAGGTATCGGGTACAACATCATCGTCCTGGGCGCGGGACTCAACGGCATTTCGCCCAGTCTTCTCGAGGCCGCCAAGATTGACGGGGCCGGTCCATGGAAGCGGTTCATCAGCGTCATCCTGCCGATGCTCTCCCCGTCGCTGTTCTTCTGTACCGTCATGACCATCATCGGAGCCTTCAAGGTATTCACACAGCCCTATCTGCTGACCCTCGGCGGCCCGGGCGAGTCCACCAACACCATCGTCCTCTACCTCTACCGCAATGGATTTTCCTTCGACCAGATGGGGTATGCCTCGGCGCTGGCGTGGGCATTGTTTGTGATCGTCATGCTGATCACGGCCCTTCAGTTCTCTCAGCAAAAAAGGCTGGTCAACTATGACAATTGAACCAATGACCAAAAATGAACCAACGACCAAAAGGTACCAATCCGCGCCCGGGACCCTCACCTGGATCAGTCGAGCTGCGGTCGTCGTCGTTGGCTTCCTCTTCTTTTTCCCGTTTATCTGGATGTTCGCCACGAGCCTCAAGCCCAGCACCGAGGTTTTCTCCTCGGGCGCCAGTCTCCTTGGGTCACGCGTGGAATGGTCCAACTATGCTTCAGTCTGGACCGCTGTACCGTTCGGAAGGATCATCCTCAACAGCTTCGTTGTGGCCATCGCGGGTGCCGTCCTAACTTCAGTCGTCTCGCTGCTGTCCGCATACGCCTTCGCCCGCTTCAGCTTCAAGCACCGGGACAAGCTCTTTCTCGTTTTTCTCGGGACCCTCGTGCTCCCTCAGGAAGTTCTGGTCATCCCCCTGTACATCATGATGAACCAGCTGGGCATGACGAACACTCTTCCCTCGCTGATCATTCCATTCGCTTTCGGGGCTTTTGGAGCATTTCTCATCAGGCAGTTCCTGCTATCGCTCCCTGCCGATTTCGAAGAAGCTGCCCGTCTGGACGGCGCCGGCTCACTCCGAATCCTATGGAGCGTCATTTTGCCCCTACTCCGGGCGCCGCTGGCAGTCGTGGCAGTCTTCAGCTTCATCGAGTACTGGAGCAGCTTCCTCTGGCCGCTGATCGCCATCAACGATGTGACCCAAGCAACAATTCCGCTGGGACTCTCCATGTTTTCCGGCGAGCGAGGCACCGACTGGGGACCCTTAATGGCTGCTTCAGCGCTGGCGGTCATTCCCAGCCTCCTGATCGTGATCGTGCTGCAGAAACAGCTGGTCAAGGGCGTGGCCATGGGTGGCTTCGGCGGCCGCTAAGTCCATATCGCGTCCGTAACCCGTACCTAACTTACTAATTGGAGTCTCATGTCTCACAACACCGGAGCCACATCCGACTGGTCAAGCCTGGACCGCCCGCTGCCTGAATGGTTCAGAGATGCCCCGTTCGGAATTTTCATCCACTGGGGCGCCTACTCGGTTCCCGCTTGGGCCGAGCCCATCGGGGCTTTGGGGACAGTTAGCGACGACCGCGAATGGTTTACGCACAACCCCTACGCCGAGTGGTACATGAACACCATTCGGATTGAGGGCAGCCCCGCACAGGCGCATCACCAGGCGGCATTTACCGGCGTCGAGTATGACGGGTTGCTCGAGCAGTGGAAAGCAGAAAATTTCGATCCGCAGGAATGGGCGGCACTATTCAAGGCCGCAGGCGCAGACTATGTTGTGCCCACGACCAAGCATCATGATGGCATCACGCTGTGGGATGCCCCCGGCACCGGGGAACGAAACACCGTTCACCGCGGCCCCCACCGCGACCTGATCGCCGACATCGCCGGGGCTGTCCGGGATCATGGCCTGCACCTAGGCCTCTACTACTCGGGCGGCCTCGACTGGCACGTCAGACCCTTCCCTCCCCATCTCTCCACGGAAAGTGTTGATGAAACGGGACGGCCAAAGGACGCCGAGTACGCCCAGTACGCCTATAACCAGGTACTTGATCTCATCAACAAGTACAAGCCCGAGGTGCTGTGGAACGACATCAACTGGCCAGACGCAGGCAAGAACTTCGGGTCGTTCGGGCTCGGTACCCTCTTTGAGAAGTACTACGACGCTGTGCCGCAGGGCGTGGTCAACGACCGATGGGGCGACACGCACAAGGACTACTCCACCAGTGAGTACGAGAACTTCAAGGAATCAGAGTCCGCCGCTGCGTGGGAGAATTGCCGCGGCCTCGGCTTCTCATTCGGGTACAACCAGGTTGAAGGCCCCGAGCTGACACTCAGCGGCAAGGAAATCGCCCGCCAGCTTGTGGACGTCGTCTCCCGTGGCGGACGTTTCCTGCTCAATGTTGGTCCCCAGGCCGACGGCACTATCCCGGATCTGCAGCGCCGGTCGCTGATGGACATGGGCAGGTGGATGGTTGACGCGAAGCCTCTGCTGGTAGGAGCCATGCCGTTGGATCCTGGAACCGCCGGCTCGCAGGACGCGCCATGGGTTCGATGGGTAGACCGGGGCGATGAAATTGTTGCCTTCGTGGACGACCTGACCGGAGACGCAACAGTGGAACTGAATGTCAAAGACGTTGCCTTGCGGACAGCCGACGCAGCAATTGTCGGCGGCGGTGCCAAGCTTAATTTCAACGGGGATCGGCTCCACGTCAAGCTGGGCCCCGGGCGCGTAGGACCCGCTTTGGTCAGGATTCCTCGAATACGGCCTCAGGTGAACTAGTCAGAGGGTACCGGCTGGAGACTCCGGGGCTGTGTACTTGCCAGGTGTCCAGTTATGGGAGGTCCTGTCCGGGGACAGGGGCGGGGGCGGTCCGACCTAACGCCCAATACCCCCCAGGCCCTCCTCCCGCCCCTCCCCGCCCAAACATCCGATCAATTCGCGTTAGGATCGAACTATGGCTTTGACGGACGATGCAATCGGCAAAATCAAGGACATGTTGATGCGCGGGGAACTGAAACCCGGCGATAGGTTGCCGCCTGAGAAAGAACTGAGTGAACGCCTGGGTCTCTCCCGCAGTTCACTGCGGGAGTCCGTCAAGGCCTTGGAACTCATTCGTGTACTGGACGTGCGGCGGGGTGACGGCACCTATGTGACCAGCCTGGACGCCAAACTCCTCAACGAGGCTGTGGCGTTCGTGGCTGATTTGCACCAGGACCGGTCGGTTCTGGAAATCTTCGAAGTACGCCGCATCCTGGAGCCAGCAACTGCCGCACTCGCGGCAGGAAAGATTACCGCCGAGGAAATCACCGAGCTGCGTTCAGCCATGGATGGAATCAATGAGAGCACAGACGTAGAAGAACTAGTTGCCCACGACCTGGAATTTCACGGCATCATCAGCCGCGCCGCAGGCAACGCCTACCTGGGTAGCCTGCTCGAGGCCCTCTCCAGCAGCACCGTCCGGGCCCGGATCTGGCGGGGCCTTACTCAGGAAAAGGCCGTGTCCCACACCCTCTCGGAGCACGCGGCCATTGCGGATGCCTTGGAACGACGCGACGTGGAACTCGTGCGAGCCCTTGCGACAGTGCACATCAGCGGAGTGGAGAACTGGCTCCGTCAGGCACTCTGATCGACCGAGCGTATCGACCTGCGGGCCTAACCCCGGGGGAGAGATCGTCGCCCCGTGACCAGGACTGGGGGATGGTTCTAAAGGAGAATGCCCCGGGAGCCGTAGTGGCTGTAGATGTTGGGAGTTCATGCCAGCGGCCGACGCTGGCTGCCGCATCGAGGACGCCGATCAGTGGTGTGCGGAGGCGTCCGCCGGTGAAGGGACGGCGAGTCCTTCAGTTGCTTCCACCGTAGCGACCGTGAGCGGGGTGGCGGGGTCCTGCGGCTGTCTTTGCCTTCTTTGGAGAGGCTGTACGGGGCTCCCTTGGATCGGACGAATGCGGCGGGGTCGTCCTGTGCCCGGTCATCGTCGCCCCTTGCGGGGTGCCTCCGCGGGAAATCCGCTTACGGCAGGACGCCATCTGCAGCGCGGGGCCGTAGATGCCGCCGCGCTGTTTGTCGTGGAGGTGGACTACACCCCAGCCTGACGTCAGGTGCGGTCAATTAGTCCGTCAGAATAGGGTCCGTTCTGCGTATTCCGGACAGCCTTACGTGAAGGCCCTGAATCCTAAACTGACACTCTTGGGCGGAGGACCCTCCAACGCCAAACAGCCCTAGCGCTTGCCCTTTTTCCGTGACCCCTTGCCGCGTCCCTTGTCCGGGTTCGGCGCGTACCGCTGGGCCACCTTGGGCTTCTTGACGGCAGGTCCGCGACGGTCCGGCTTCGGTTCCTTCTTGGGCTTTTCCTGCTGAGCCGAAGGCTGGCGGGAGCTGGCCGCGGTCCGGCCGCGGACGATTCCGATGAACTCCTCAATGATCTCGTCCGTGGAGTCGGCGGGCCAGGCCAGCGCGATCTCCGTGACGGGCGCACCGGTGAGCCGGCGGGCCACTGTGTCCTTCACGTTGAAATGCCGGGCCACGGACATCGGCAGGATCACCAGGCCGGCGCCGGAGGCCACCACCTGCATGGCTGCTTCCGGGCCGCCCATTTCCGCAACGTCCAGGAACGTCTCTGCAGCCAGATCTTCCAGCGCCACTTCCTCGAACACCGAAATCTCGTGGCCCTTGGGCGCCACCACCACCGGCTGCTCCTCATAGAGGGGAATCACGTTCAGGTCGCCGCGATCAATCGGCAACCGGACAAAGCTGAGGTCCGCGGAACCGTCAGTTAATACGGAAACCTGTGCGCCGTCGTCGGCCATAAACGATTCCAGCGGGATGTCCAGCACGCGCTCTTCCCAGCGGCGGATCCACTTCCCGGGCGTGACGCCGGCAACGTAGGCGAACCGCAGCACCCGGGGCGCCTCCTGCCCGGTGGCATCGGAGGGGCTGCTCTCGGCGGGCGCAGCGTTCTGCAGGGATTCATTGTCAGCGGGCACGTCTTCACAGTACCGTCCGCCCGGATACCCTTGAAGCATGACCTCTGCAAACTCCCAGTCCATGAAGCCGGCCACCGTTGCCAAGAAGCTTGGCATCTACCTGCCGGCAACACCGCAGGAGTTCCAGGATTCCACCATCAGCCGCACCGATTTCGCCGAGCTCCAGGCCAACCCGCCGGAGTGGCTCGTGGAACTCCGCCGCAACGGCCCGCACCCCCGCCCGGTGGTGGCCCAGAAACTGAACGTCTCCATAAGCGGCCTCGCCCGCGGCGGCCTCGAGGAAGCACTTACGACGGCGGAAATCACCGCGCTGCTGCAGGCTCCCCCGGCGTGGCTGGTCACCGAGCGCTCAACCCACGCGGCGGTCCGCGCCGAAGCCCAGCGGGTCAAGGATGAGGCCGCCAAGAAGGACGCGAAGAAGGCACGCAGCCAGGCCGAGTAGTCCTTCCGCCTTTAAAGAGAACGTCAGTCCTGGTGCAGCATCACGTAGTTGCCGCAGCCGTCGTCGAACACGGCGCTGATTCCGGACGGGTCCTCTGACGGTTCGCCCTTGAACTTCACACCCGCCTCGACCAGCCGCTCGTATTCGGCCTGTACGTCCGGAACGCCGAAGACGATGGCGGGAAGCCCGGCCTCGTGCACCGCATTCATGTAGGTCGCCCCGATCGGGTTGTCGCTGGGTTCCAGCAGCAGCCCCGCGGTGTTGTCAGCGGCGCCCGGGTCTTTGATGATGTAGAGGTTGTACTCCGGCATCGCCATCAGGGTGTCGAACCCGAGGGTCTCGGTGTAGAACTTGTGGGCCGCGGCCGGATCCTGGACATGGATGCTGCACATCTTGATTCTCATGAACACCAACGTACCGGCCATGCCTGCGGGGTGAGAATAGGCGTGAGAAGCCTACCCATTGACCCGGCCGCCCGCAGGGGCTGGAATGGAAGAAGCAACCCGGAATCCTGGGCCGGGCCTGACGCTGGGAGGTGCCGCGGTGCCGGCAGTAGCAGAATCCATCCTTTCCGGAGCGTTGCAGCTGTTGATCTGCGGTGCAGTGCTGGTGTGCGCGGTCGCCGCCACCGTCTTCGCTGTCCGCCGCCATTCGACGCCGGACCCCGCCGCGCACGCCACGGGCCACACCACCGACACTGTGTTCTGGGACGTCTTTATGGGCTCCGCCGTGGCAATCCCGGCGCTCCTCATCCCCACGTTGGCGTCGCCCTGGTCCGGGGCAGTCCTCACCGCGCTGGCCGCAGGTGCGGGAGTGGCCGCACACCGTGGCAGCCCGAGGATTTTGGCCTGGCAGTCAGCACGCCGGCAGCGGCGGCTGGACCTGCCCGTCTACACCGCGGCGGAGGCTGAACATGACACGCTGCTGACCCGGTGGCGCCGCTACGAGCTGGACCCCGCCAGCTGCATCGACTACCCCGCCATGACCGATGTCCGGCGGCCCGAAACGTCCGCGCTGATCCGGGCCATGCGGGAGGCGGACCAGTTGAGGGCCGCGCGGCACCAAGGGTACGTTCCCGCCGTCGCACGCCTTGGCCTGGCCCTCAGCGCCGCCGAACAGGCGGCCGGCATCCGTTCCGCAGGGATCAGCTGACGACGTTAACGGGTATGTCGCCGCCACTGGAGTCCGCGGATTGCACGCCGTAGCATCCGAGGATGGAACCCACAGAAGCGGAAGTCCTTGACGAGTTCGGCAGGCGGCTGGTGGACAAAGGCGCCTGGCGGCAGGCCATCACCCTCGCGGCTGCCGGCGAACTGACAGCGCGCTGGCTTGAGGGCGAGAGCCAGTACCAGGCCGCCACCTTCACCCCCACGTACGACGCCGAGACGGCACCCATCGCGGCCGGGCTCGCCGCCCTGAACCGGAACGGGCTGTTCACCAAGGAGTCCCAGCCTGGCCTCCGGGAGGGGGAAACGGCGCAGCGCCAGTACGTCACCGGGTTCTGCAGCTCCGAAACGGCCGCCGAACTCCTGGCCCTCTCCACCCGCTCCGACCTGGTGACCGTGGCGCACGCGCCGGGCGAGTCCAGCAGTGCAGCCATTCCGGTAACGCTCGACGGCGGCGAGGTGGTCACCGTGCTCGGATCCAGTGAGAACCCGGTGGACGAAGGGCAGATCCAGGACTGGGCGAACGAAACCAACGACACCCTCGCCCTGCTGCTCGCCGATTCCTGGTACGTGGAAATCCTGGACCCGGTCTGGGGCCGGAACGATGTCCTGCTGCCGGCGGTCCTCGAAGCGCTGACCTCCGGGCAGTAAGGGACCGCCCCGGCTCCCGCCGTCGTTATCCTTCCGCCGCCTTGCGCGTGGTGAACGGCAGGACCAGGCGGGACGGGTGGGCGGCGTCGCGGTAGATCTTGTGCGTGACGGGCCGGCCCACCGGCAGGTGGAACGCATCGGGCGGGAGCAGCGCGTTGTGTTCGTCGGCCAGCGGTTCGTCGTTGGACAGTTCCACCGTGAGTTTGTGGCCGGGCAGGAACGTGTTGGCGAACGGGAAGAGCCGCAGCACGTATTCCTCGATCTGCCCCGGCTCCACGGGCACGGCACGGGTGTGCGGGTGGCGGGGGTTGCCCTCGGTGGTCCGGTCCTCGTCGAGCTCGCGGTGGGAGGCCTTGAGGTATCCGCTGGTGATGAGCTGGCGTTTGCCGTTGGGGGCGTAGTCCCACAGGCGCAGGATGAAGTTGGTGTCCGGCTGGTCGATTTCGGCGAAGATGTGCGCGGCGCCCGTGCCGATCATCTCTGTGGCCTCCTCGAAGACCGGGGTGGACCAGCTGATGATTTCCACCTTGTCGGTGACCGTCAGCGGGGCCTGGTAGAAACCGTCCGGCGCGGCGTATTCGGTCCCCATGGGTTCGGGTTCGGTGGACAGTTTGTGGCGGGGGCGCAGGTACAGGCTGGTGTAGTCGATGTCGTTCGGCGGCCACTGATCGGCGGTGACCACCTCGCGGGAACCCTCCACGAAGACGCTGACTGCGGGTTCGTCCATGACGCCGTTATCGATCCCCTTGATCCAGTAGTCGTACCACCGGAACATCTTCTCGTGTTCCTCAATGAAGGGGCGCGACTGCATGGGCGGGTAGGGGCCGATGTCGAGCTTTTTGGGGCCCTTCAGTTCATTGAACAGGTCGATGGTGCCGTCCAGGGTCCAGCCACGGCCCTGGTCCAGCTGCAGCCACACCGGGATGTCGATGTTCGGGGCGAGGGTGATGGGGTTGCGTTCCTCGTACCAGTCGCCGTCGAGCTCGTTCATGACGATGTCGAACCAGGCCTCGTGGTTCTTCGGGTAGTGCAGGACGTGGACCAGGTTGGGCCAGGCGGCGACGTCGGGGTCCTGCAGGCGCTTGTGGACGAGTTCCTTGAGCTCCTCCGGGGCGTATTTTTCGATCATGCGGGACTTCACGCCGTCGGTGAAGGCCCAGCCGGAGTCGCCGCCGCGGCCTTCGCGGGCGGCACGCGGCATGAACCACATGATGCCGCCGTGGTAGGTGGTTTCGTAGAAGTCGTAGTGTCCGCCGGACACGAAGATCGCCTTCAGGCTCGGCGGGCGTTCGGCCGCGGCGAGGACCTGCATGGAGCCGAAGTAGGAGATGCCCACCATGCCCACGTTCCCATCGCACCAGGGCTGCGCGGCCACCCACTCGATGAAGTCGTAGGCGTCCTGGCCCAGGGAGACGCCGCCGGCGTTGTAGTTGCCGATGTGTTCACCCTCGGAGGCGCCGGAGCCGCGGAGGTCGCCGATGACGTGGACGTAGTCTTCCTTGACGATCCGGGCGATGTCGCCGGCCTCGATGCAGCCGTCCCACATGGGGCTGGGGCGCCGCTGCGGCGGGGTGGTCAGCGCGAGGGCCTGGAGCTCCTTGCCGTAGGGGCTCAGCGCCACCAACGCCGGGCGCGGCTTGTCCTCGGCGCCCTGGTAGGCGTCCGCAGCGAGCTCCACGCCGTCGCGCATGGGAACCCGGAGGTCCTTGCGGATGGCGATCTTCTCGCCGCCGGCATTCCAGAACTGAAACTCATCCATGGGTGGGTAACCCCTCATCCTCGGTCGTATGGTGGAGCGTGGTGCGGTCAAACGTGGTGTCATCAAACGCGGTGCGGTAGCCGTGGAGCGTCGTGAAGAACGGGGACGGCTCCAGGCCGGGATCCCCCGTGTAGCCCAGGTCCTCGGCAACAGGGGCGAACGGCGAGTACGGCGAATCCGTCTCCTGCAGCCCGGCCGTGAAGCAACCGCAGGCCGCGTCACTGACCCGGGCCTCAATCTCCAGGCTCCCCTGCAGTGCCTCCCGGGCTTGTTCGGCGTCGAGCTCCACGCCGTAGGGTGTGCCGTCTGCCCGCCGGTACGGGTGCCCCAGGTAAAGGTGCCGGGGCCGGATTTCCTCGCTCAGGTACTGCAGGCTGGAGCGGTAGCCGGCCGGGTCAACGAAGCCGGGGAAGCCGTTGGCTGCGCCGTGGACCTGCACGGCGTCGCCCACGAACACGTCGTCCTGCCCGTCAATGACGTAGGCCACCGAGCCCGGGGTGTGGCCCGGGATGGAATGGACGGAGACGGTGACATCCCCCCCGAGGGAGATTCTCTCGCCGCCGCGGACCAGCATGGTCGGTTCCATCTCGCCGGAGATGACCGCGTTGGTGGCGGCGGTCAGTTTGGCTTCACCGTCCGGGTCGTTCAGATACCGGCCCCGTCCGGCCAGGTATTCGTCCACGTGGGCCCGGCGCGAGCGGAGCATGGGAGCGTCGGCCTCGTGGATCACCACCTGGGCGCGTCGCCCGGTCAGTTCCCACAGCGCATGCGCCCCGCCGATGTGATCGATGTGTCCGTGGGTCAGGAAGATCCAGCGGACATCCTCGATCCGGCGGCCGATTGCCTCCAGCGCCGGAACCATGCCCTCGGCCGGCGAGGACGCGATCCCGGTATCCACGATGGCCGGCTCCGGAGCATCAATGTAGAAGCTGTACAGCCCGAACCGGCCCCACGGCGAGACCAGCGGATGGATGCTGACCGGCGTCGTCATTTCACTGTCCGTGCGTTCAGGAATCCCGCCGCCTCATGGAACGGCCGGTAGAAATCAGGAATCCAGGAGAAGTTCTGGACAAAGCCGTGGTTGGCCCCCGCGTACCTGCTGACCCTAGCGTCCACCCCGGCCTCTTTCAGGCGCTGCCCGTACAGTTCAGCCTCGTCACGCAGGGGGTCGTGCTCGGCGGCGATGACCAGTGCCGGTGGCAGGCCGGTGAGGTCGCCGCGCTTGATCGGGGAAACCAGGGGGTCAGCCGGGTCCGCCCCGCTGTCCAGGTAAAAGGAGTTGAACGGTGCCAGGCCCGCCGTCTCCAGCCCGTAGCCTTCGGCGTTCTCCCGCAGGGAGGCGTAACGGTCCGCGTCGAAGTCCAGGTCCAGCGACGGGTAGAAAAGGATCTGGTGGGTGATCTTGTCGAAGCCGTCGTCGTGCGCTTTGGCGGCGACGGCGGCCGCGAAGGTGCCGCCGGAACTGTCGCCGGCAATGGCGAGGTTCTTCCCATCCCAGCCCAGGCTGTCGCCGTTCTCGGCGGCCCAGCGGACCACTGCGTAGCAGTCGTCGAGGCCGGCCGGGAAGGCATGTTCGGGGGCCAGCCGGTAGCCAACGGAGATGACCTTGTGGCCGGTCTCCTTGGCCAGGGCACGGGCCACGTGATCATGGGTATCCAGGCTGCCCAGGAAAAACGCGCCGCCGTGGAAGTACACCAGCAGGCCGTAAGCGTCAGCTTCCGCCGGCGTGTAAATGCGGACAGGCACCTCGCCGTGCGGCGTGACCGCGGTGGCCTCCTCCACTGCGTGCAGCGGGAGACGGTCCTGCAGCGGGGCAACCTGCGCTGCCTCGCCGGCCCGCATGGCCGCGGGGTCCAAGGGGGAACCGTCAGGTGCCGGCAGGGTTGCCAGGATCTTGCCGATCTCGGGGTGGATGGTCATGGCGCTCAGGCCTTTGCGTGCGCGGCGGGCTGCTGGGACGTGGGCTTCTGGCCCGGGAAGACATCGTTGACTTCTTCCTCGCTCCAGCCCTGGCGGGAAATGCGCTGCAGTTCGTCCGTCACCGGCTTGCGGGTTGCCTGGAAGAGGGCCAGCGCCTCCTTGACCGAACCGGCTTCGGCCAGTGCGTCGGCCAGTGCTCCGGCGTCCTCAATGGCGGAGTTCGCGCCCTGGCCCTGGTGGTGCAGCATGGAGTGCGCCGCGTCGCCCATGAGGACCACGGAGCCGGTGTGCCACGAGTCGACGGGGTCGATGTCGTAGACCGCGCGGATGTTGACGGTGTCCATGTCCAGGCCGCGGGCGATCGCCACGATCCGCTCGTCGAAGCCTTCCACGGTCTTGAGGAGTTCTTCCTTGGTGATCGAGGGTGCCCAGGTGCCGTCCGGGTTCAGGGCGGTGATGTCGAAGGACATCTGGTTGCGGTGGCGCAGCGGCAGCAGGTAGACCTTCGTGCCCCGGCCCATGTACATCCGCAGGTTGTCGTCCACCACCATGCCGTGGGCGTCGTCGGCGGAGATCACCACGCGGTAGGCGTGCTCGCCGGAGAACACCGGGCCCTTGTCGCTGAACATCTGCTCGCGCACCGTGGACTTGATGCCGTCGGCACCCACCACCAGATCGGCGTCGGCGGTTTCCCCGTTGGTGAAGGTCAGGACGGAGCGGCCGTCCTTCTCCTCGATGCCCTGCAGCTTGTGGCCGAGCCGCACCATGCCCTCGGGGAGCACGCTGAGGAGGGCCTCGATGAAGTCGCGGCGGTGGATGAGGTAGGTCTGCTTCTCATCGCCGGACTCGGGCCAGGTGTCCTTCATGATCGGATCCCCGGTGGCCGTGAGGATCTCGAAGTAGTCGCTGGGCGAGCTGACCTTGGCCACCGCGTCGAAGATGCCCCACTGGCGGAAGCGGGCCATGGTGGCGGGACGCAGGCCGATTCCGGCGCCCACCTCCCCCATCCGGGGAGCCTGTTCGTAGACCGTGACGTCTGCACCGAGCAGGCTCAGGGCCTTGGCCGCAGCGGCGCCGCCGTAGCCTGCGCCGATGATGGCGATCCGGAGGTTCTTGATTTCTTCAGCCTTCATGGGGTGGGTCTCTTTCTTGAACCAGGCCGCGCCTGGGGGTAAGTTTTGGTGGTTTTGTCCGGGGTCAGGCGTGCAGCGACAGGAAGTCGGCCGGGTTGTCCTCGAGCAGGAGTTTGAGGGTGGCATCGTCGATCCCGGCGGCGCGCATGTCCGGGATCATGTCCTCGAAGATGTAGTTGATGGTGTGGCCCTTCACGCCCGGCCAGCCCAGGGGGCTGCAGTTGGCGTCGGCCGAGACCAGGAGCTTGTCCGCATAGCCCTTGTTCACGAGCTTGACGAAGTGCTCCATGCGTTCGGCGCGCTTGCGGCCCCAGAACGGCGGATCCGGCAGCTCGAGATCGTAGCCGAAGGTGTCGAAGCCGATCCGGCCGCCCTGTTCGTAGATCCAGTCGTGCGGAGTCACGGGAGCGTTCAGGCCGTCGTCGGCGTGTCCGAAGAGCACACGGTCCAGCGGGAGGCCCTCTTCGGTGAAGATGTTCACTGCCGGCTCGGGATCGATGGCCAGGTGGGTCAGGATCGGAGCTCCGGTGACGACGGCGGCGCGGGCGGCAGCGCGGTAGATGCGCTTGTCCAGCTCGGTCATCCGTCCGCCCCGGCTTACGCCCACCTTGATGACGCCGGCCTTGGCGCCGGTGTTGCCGATGCCCACGGTGATCTCGTGGATGAATACCTTCGTGAGGTAGTCAACGGTGGCGCGGGAGAAGTGCGGCAGGGCGGTGTCGCCGCCGACGAATCCGGTGCAGGCCACGATGTGCACGCCCGTCTTTCGGGACAGTGACTTGTAGTAGTCCACGTCGCGGCCGTTGCAGATGCCGGTGGCGTCCACGAAGGTGCCGCCGCCGTATTCGCGGAATTTTCGGAGCTTCGGCACGGTCTCCTCGTAGGCCTGCTCGGGCGTCTTCCACCATTTGGTGTCCAGCTCGGACCCGGGCATGCCGTAGCCGATGTGTTCGTGGACCGCCACGATTTCCAGTTCTTCGGCCGGGATGGTTCCCAGCACGGTGTTGACCTTGGTCATTGCTTCACCTCAGGGTCTCGAAAGTTTGTTGTGGGGGCGTGCTTAGCGCACGGTCAGCAGGTTGCGCGGGTTGTCCACGAGGATCCGGCGGGCGTCGTCCTCGCTCAGCCCCCGGGACTTTAGGAAGGGCATGAACGTGGCCAGGACGTGGCTGAAGGGCAGGTTGTACTCCGCCACACCCTTGGCCACACCGATCGAGTTGCCAGAAAGGATGATCCTGCCGGCATGGCCGGCCTCCACGAGCTCGAGGACCAGTTCGGCGCGGTCATGGTCGGTGAGGTAGTCGGCGTGCTCGTTCAGGCCCACGTGGTCGATGCCCACGAAGGCTCCGCGCCCGGCCACTTTGATGGCGGCCCCTTTGGCGTCCTTGCGGTCCAGATCGCCCACGAGCACGCGGTCGGCTCCGATCTGCTCGTCCAGGACGATGTCCAGATCGTGCAGCGCATCGGCGCCGAAGCGGATGGAAACTGCGACGCCGGTGCTCCCGGCGGCGCGGGCGGAACCGCGGAAGAGGCTCTCCTCGGCCGGCGTCATGCCGGAGCGGTCGGCGACGGTGGCAACGATGCCGGCGGCGGCGCGGCGCTCCACCCGGGGAATCACCATGCCCTCGGTGACCTCCTTACCGAAAAGGTCGGCGAACTTTTCGGCCGGCCAGGGGGTGGGCGGGTTGGTCTGCGGTGTCAGGAAGTAGCCGCCGAGTTCCTCTTCCGGGCCCAGCCCGGTGGAGGCGATGATGTGGACGCCGGTGGAGCGGGACAGTGCCTCGTACAGCTTGAGGTCGCGGCCGTGGAACATGCCGGTGCTGTCGACGACGGTCCGGCCGCCGTGCTCACGGAAATCGATGAGTTTCGCAGCGAGTGCCTCGAAGATCTCCGCACGGTCCATGGAAATGTCCGGGGCGTACTGGGCGCCCGGAAGTACTGACAGCAGGGCCTCGTGGACCGCGACGACTCCCAGTTCAGAGGCGGGGACGGGGCCCAGGACCGTGTTGACGGTTTGCCCGGACGCGGCGCGGGACGCATCGCCGGTACCGACGGGGTTGGTGTTACTCACTTGGCTTCTCCCTTGAAGATTTGGGAACTGAAATGCGGGGGGCGCCGCGGAGAATGACCGAGCCATCGCTCCCTTGCGGTGTAGCCAGCATCACACAATCCTTTACACGGTGTCAAGCAAATAGTCGGAGCGTAAGTTCAGAATGCTTACGAAAACAACGCCTCGCAAACACTCTTGACACCATGTAAAGTTTTAAGCCACACTGTGGGGAGCGCCACATCTACCCGGAAACAAAGGAGTTTCATCGATGAGTCAGATCCCCCTGGGCCAGAGCCGCGGCTCAGTACGGGCCACCTTCATCGCCGCCTACAGCGCGGTCACCCTGGCCCAGATCACCAACGCCCTGCCAGGTGCCCTCAGCGGCACGTTCGCCGTCGAATTCCACACCTCCGGTGCAGGCCTGACCTGGATCGCGGGCATGTTCCTGATGGGCATCGTGGTGTTTGAGCTCAGCTGGGGCCTCCTGGGCGACATGTTCGGGCGCAAGAAACTGCTCTACGCCGGTGCCGCGGTCAGCGTTGTCGGCTCCGTGCTGGCAGCGCTGGCGCAGACCACCGAAATGATGATCTTCGCCCAGGCTGTCGGCGGCATCGGCGCCGGCATCCTGTTCCCGATCTCGCTGTCCATGATCGCGGCGATCACCCCGGACCACCGCGCCCGGGCGAAAGTGATCGCCACCTGGGCAGGCTTCCTGTCCCTCGGCGCGGTGATCTCCCCGGTGCTCGCCGGCTTCACGGCGCAGTTCTTTACGGTGCCGGGCGTTGCACCGGGCGCACCGAACGCCTTCAGCGGCTGGCGGGCGGCCTACCTGGTGGCGGCCGCCATCGCCGTACTCGTCCTTACCGTCGCGCTCCGGGCCAAGGATTCCGCCGCCGCCGAGGGCCGCAAGCTGGACCTGCCCGGCCAGTTCACGCTCGCGCTCGGCCTGATCGCCGTCCTCTACGCCACGGTGACAGCGGTGGATGCAGGCTTCGGCAGCGCCCAGGTGATTGCGAGCTACGTCGTCGGCGTTATCCTCCTCATCGCTTTCGTCGTCATCGAATCACGCACCGCGCAGCCGCTGATCCACCTGTCGCTGTTCAAGAACAGCTCCTACTCCATCACCGGCATCGTGGCGGTCACGGGCATGTTCGCATTCCTGGCGATCTGCTTCAGCACGAGCGTCGCCGTCAGCGGGCTCGCCCTTGCCGAGACCTGGAAGATCGGTGTGCTCTTCGTGTTCATCCAGGGTCCTGCATTCGCCTTCATTCCGGTGGTGGGATGGCTTATCCACCACGTCGCCCCGCGGTGGGTGCTCACCGCAGGCTTCGCCCTCATGGCAGTCTCCGGCTTCTGGCTCTCCACTTTCGCCCTCGGCACTCCGGAGGCCTTCGGCGGCACCACGTGGACGGCCTTCATCCCGCCGCTCTTGGTGCTGGGCATCGGATTCGCCCTCACCGTCGGCTCCGTCACCGCTGTTGCCATCAACACCGTCCCGCCGCAGCAGATCGGCATGGCCTCGGCGACCACCAACCTCCTGCGTGATCTCGGCTTCGCCCTCGGCCCCGTCGTCGGCTCAGCCATCGCCTTCGGAATCGGAGCCACGGCCTTCGCGGGTCCCCTCGCCGGGATCCTCAGTGGGGCAGGACTGCCCGCAGAGGCCGTCAGCGGGCTGGCGAACGTGCCGCCGCTGGGCTTCCTCTCCGGCTGGGACGGCGTGATCGCCCAGTTCACCGGCCAGGCAACGGCAGGCGGCGCACCCGCGCAGGCCGTCGACAACATGGTCAAGGCCCTCCACGCCGCGCAGCCGCAAATCCAGGGCGTGGCAGGGACCTCGCTGGGCCAGGGGTTCCAGGCCGTGTACCTCGCCGCAGGTATCGCGGCAGTCCTCTCCGCCGTTCTTACCCTCTTTATCTCCGCACGTTCCTCGGCGCCCACTCCCGAGGCCATCGCGGAAACCACCGAAGCAAACGCCGAGGCAATCGTCTAAGGCTGACGTCAGCCGGCCCCGGCCAACCACCCACCAATCCGCAAGGAGAACACCATGACTGCACCCATCGAGTCAGACATCGACATCTGGGATGACGGGATCCTCGTCGACCCCTACGGCACGTACGCCGCGCTCCGCGAGCAGGCCGCCGTCGTCCACCTGCCCAAGAACGATCTCTACGTCCTCACGCGCTACGACGCCATCCGCGATGCCCTTGGCGATCCGGAAACCTTCTCGTCCACCAGCATCGGCTTCAACCCGATGGTGAACGAGGCCTTGCAGGGCACCTCGCTCGCCTCCGACCCGCCCGTGCACACCCAGCTCCGCGCCACGCTGTCGCAGAACCTCACTCCGCGCGCCCTCCGCGGCCTGAAGGTGGTCATCGACGAAAAGGCCGACAAGCTGGTGGCCGAACTCGCCGCCAGCGGAAGCTTCGAAGCCATCGATTCCCTGGCCCGGGCCTTCCCGATCGAAATCGTTGCCGATCTCATCGGTTTCCAGGGCCATGTGAAGGACAACATGCTGCGCTGGGGCCAGGCAGCCATGCAGGTCATCGGCCCGCTGAACCAGCGCACGCAGGAAAGCTTCCCGATCGCTGGCGAGCTCTACGGCTGGTGCTCGTCGGTCACCGCCGAAGACCTGGCGCCCGGCTCCATCGGCCGCGGCATCTTCGACGCCGAGACCCGGGGCGATATTCCGGAAGGCTCGGCAGGACACATCATCCACCAGTACCTCGGGGCCGGCGTCGATACCACCATCGCCTCGATCGGGAACATCATTGCGCTGTTCGGCCGCCACCCGGAGCAGTTCAAGCAGGTGCGGGAAAACCCGGAACTCGTCCCCGCAGCTTTTGCCGAGGTCCTGCGCTACTGGGCGCCGGTCCATATCTGGGGCCGGAAGGCAACCCGCGATGTGGAGATCGACGGCGTCACCATCCCCGCAGGTGCCCAGGTGGGAATCCTCTTCGGCGCCGGAAACCGCGACCCGCGGCACTACGGCAACCCCGATACCTTTGACGTCACCCGCAACCCGGCGGACCACCTGTCCTTCGGCTACGGCCCGCACGGCTGCGCCGGCCAGGGCCTGGCGAAACTAGAAGCCCACGCCATCATCGAGGCCCTGGCCCGCAGGGTGGAATCGCTGTCCGTCGGCGACGAGGTACGCGAGCCGAGCAATATCACCCGCAGCATCGAAAAGCTGGAGGTCACCAAGGTGGTGGCAGCGTGAGGATCGAACTGGACCGGCCGCGCTGCGAGGGACACGGCCTTTGCGAGGAAGCCGCGCCCCAACTGATGCACCTCGATGACGACGGCGATCTGGTGATCGACGTCCCGGAGGTGGACGGGGCCGAGCTTGATGCCGCGAAGGCTGCGGTCAGGATCTGCCCGGTGGCCGCACTGCGGTTGGCCGCAGCATGACCATGCGCCGGATCGTGGTGGTGGGCAACGGCATCGCCGGACTGACAGCGTGCGATTCGCTGCGGTCTGCCGGCTTCGACGGCGAACTCACGGTCGTGGGGGCCGAGCGCCACCAGCCCTACAGCCGGCCCGCCCTGTCGAAGGCCCTGCTGCATGGCGACGACGCCCTTCAGGCGCATGAGCTTCCGGAGCCCAACCACGAGGCAACCGAACTGCTGGGCGTCAGCGCCACGGGCCTGGACGCTGACGCCGGGCTGGTCCGCCTGGCCGGGGGCGGTGAGCTGCCGTATGACGGCCTGGTCATCGCCTCCGGCTCCCGGGCGAGGCGCCTGTCCGAGGGATCTGCCTCGGAGCTCACGCTGCGCACCATCGAGGACGCCATCCTCCTCAAGGAACGCGTGGCGTCGCGGCCCTCGGTCATCGTGATCGGCGGCGGACCGCTCGGCATGGAGGTCGCCTCCGGCTGCCTGCATGTAGGCTGCGACGTCACCCTCGTTTCCGACGTCACGCCCCTCTCGCGTCAGCTGGGCGCGCACCTGGCTGACATCTTCACTGCAGCGGCCATCCGGCGTGGACTGAAGGTGGTTCGCGGCGGGAAGGCCCGAATTGTGGACCACGGAGCCGGGCCAAGGGTGGTCCTCGCAGACGGCACCGAACTTGGGGCTGATCTTGTGGTCACAGCCATTGGGGATGAGCCGAATACCGGCTGGCTGGGCGGCTCGGGCCTCCTGACGGACGGCTCGCTGCGGGTCGATTCCCGCGGCCGGGTCCGGCCGGAGATCGTGGCCGCCGGCGACGTCACGTTCTTCCCCACCAGCCGCGGCATCCAGCGCGTTCCCCTCTGGACCAGCGCCATCGACCAGGCCAAGGCCGCCGCCGTCGGCCTGCTCAAGGGCGACACCGCACCGGAGTTCAGCTTCCAGCCGTACTTCTGGACCGAAGGCTTCGGCCTGTCGCTCAAATCGGTCGGCTTTACGCCGGTGGTGGGTGCCCCCGACTACTGCGAGCCGGGTGCGGAACAGGAGTCGGTGCTGATGCGGTGGCAGAACGACGACGGCGCCGGCACCGCCGCCGCAATCAACTACCGGATCCCGATCCCCAAACTGCGCCGGCTGGCCGACGGCGGTGCGGCGGCGCTGCGTCCCGCCGCGCCCGCCCGGGTCTGACCCTGCAAGGGCCTGACTCTGCACACCCACCGTTAGGATTGATCTATGTCGTCGCTGCGAGAAGCCCAGAAGAAGCTCACCCGCGACGTGATCGTGGAGCGGGCACTGGCGCTCTTCACCGAGAAGGGTTACGCGGCCACCACCATCGACGAGATCGCCGCCGCGGCCGGAACCACCCGGGTGACCTTTTACGCGTACTACCCCTCCCGCAGTGACCTGATGAAGGACTTCATGGCGCGCGTCAACGCGGTGCTGGACCGTGCGGACGGACCGGACAGCGGTTCGACGGCGGCCGACCTGGTTGACGTGGTGCGCGCCGGCGAACTGTCGGGCATCCTGGCCTGGCTGGAGTCGCGGGCGGCGCTCTGGCCGGTCTTCCGCCCCTACCTCGATGTGCTCGACGAGGCCGCCGCCGTGGACCGCGACATGCGGGCCATGGTGGAGGGCTGGCACGAAGAGGTCATCTCTGACCTGGTCCGCGGAATGGAGCAGGCAGGGCGTTTCCCGGCGGAAACCCGGCACATCCGCGGAACCCTCGCCTTCACCGCCCTCGACTACGTGGCCACGCTCTGGACCCGGCGCAAGTTTGAACCGAACCGCGAGCACGCCCTCGAGATCCTCGCCGACAACTGGTACCACCTCCTCTGCGACGAAGGCTGAGGGCCGCCCGGTCCGCTAGTCCACGCGGTTCTTTTCCACGATCGCCACGATCTCCGTTTCAAAAGCCTGCGAGGACCGCATGGAGCCGCGGAACCAGCACACGGCGTGGACGTTCTCATCCCCCGGAACCACCATGGGCCGGAGGTTGTCCGCACCCGAATCAGCGGTGACAGCCTCCCAGTCCCAGCCCGCGCCGCCGTCGGACGTCCTTCCCGAGTAGATCTCGTAGTTCCTGGTGGACCGGCCGGAGCGCGGATCCACCGGAGTGGAGATATAGACGTGGTCAAGATCGTACGGATCCACTGCGCCCAGGCCCGTATAGTCCTGCTCGTGCGGGAGGTAACCGGGCCCGGCGACGGCGAGCGGATGCAGGTTCCACGCCGAACCGTCAAAGCGCGCGTACAGCAGCCGGTGATCGTCGACGTCGAGCTGCTGGACCCGTTCGAGGGCACCGTTGACGTCGTTGGCCCGGCAGGTGATGATGGCGGCGAGTTGGTTCCCATGCCGTCGCAAATCGGTGGTCCAGGCGTGGGTCAGGATGTCGCCGTCGAGCTCCATGCCGGCCGCGAAAATGGTGCTGAGCGCATTCTGGTTGACCCCTGCCGAACCGATTACAGGCTTGCTGACAACCTGGCCCGCCGCATCATGGAGGGCGTCACCCTGGAGGTAGCCGTGGTAGATGCTGTTGTTGAAATCGCGCGGGTGGTGGTCCGTGGTGATCAGGTCGATCCGGTCCGTGCCGTTTGAGCTGTACCGGGTGTAGCCGTTGACGTAGCCCACCTTGGCGCGGGTGAAGAGCTTGCCCCCGTAGCTCCACGTGCTGCCGTCGTCGTCGGAGACCATCAGGGTGGGGTCGTCGTTGATGGCCCGGACGAAGTCATACGTCCGGGACTCGGCAGCGAGCCGGTGCAGGTTGGAATAGGTGGCGCCGCGGCCGTCCGCCAGTTCGGTCCAGTCGAAGACCTGCTCCGGCTCCCAGTCGCTGGCATCATGGGGCCGGACCGAGACGCGCCAGCGGGAGTAGTTGTCCGTCTTGTGCTTGGCGTACATCGCCAGGTAGCGGCCGTCCGGACGGATCAGCAGGGCCGGGGCGTTGTGGTCGTCTGATTCGAGCTGCTCATGGAGGACGTGCACGCGGTGTTCACCGGTGGACAGATTCAGGACCGCCACCTCAATGTTTCCGCCACGGCTTTCGCCTCCGGGCCCCTCCGGCGCCGCGACCGACCCCACCAGCAGCGTGTTGTTCGCGGGATCCACCAGCGCCCGTTCGTCCTGGAACCAGCACCACGCGCCGTTGTCATTGATAGGCACAGGAACGTTCGGCATTGAAGATCCTCGGGTTGTATCGATTCAAAAGGCTTATCGCTCTCAGTTTATCCGTTTTGTTAGCGCGGACAAGCCCGTCGGCATGCGGAAGAGGCCATCCGTCAGCGTCTCGCCCCAGCGGGTCGACGGTACCGACTCTTGATGGGCCCTGTCTGCGCGGCGTAACCTGCACAGCAAGGCAGCGGACAGACGGCTATGCGTACTGGAGGCACGGATGAATCTACTGAGCCAGATTTTTGCCGGGGCGACCGCCCTCACCCTGTTCAGCGTCGGCCTGCTGGAGATTCTCCGTCACGGGGACCAACGCCTTTTCAGGATCTTTCTGATCAGGCCCCACGATGTTCCGGCCGTCCGCATGTGGGCGATGAACATTGGCGCCTACAACATCGCCTTTGCGCTGGGCATCGCCTCGGGGCTGTGGATGGTGAACTTCTCCGGCGATGCCGCCGGTGGCTCAGCGATCGTGCTTTTCTGCTGCGCGAGCCAGTTCTTCCTGGGCATCTGGCTGTGGATCACCGAAAAACGCCTGCTCATCAGTGCGATCGGACAGGCCATCGGCCCCGGCCTGGCGCTGGTCTTCTACTTCTTCCTGCGGTAAAGCCGGGCAGCCGCGAATGCTGCTGCCCGGCCGGTCCTCAGAGCCACTACAGCTCGACGGTGCCGCTTTCGCCGACACTCATGCGGCTGTTGGTCACCTTGGACTTCACCCACTGGAGCACTGTGGCGGCGGTGCCACCGGGGCTGGTCCAGTATTCTGCGGAGTCTGAATCGACACGGAGCAGGCACACCTCGGGAGTATCGGGGCCGTCCGGGAACCACGCCTCCACCACCTGGTTCCACATCTCGTGGATCTTGGCACGGTCCGTGATGACTTCAGCCGTCCCGGCCACCGAAACCCATTCCGTGCTCTTGCCGAACGAAACGTTCACGCGCGGGTCGGCCCGGACATGGGCAACCTGCGAGGTGCCCAGGCCCGTGAAGAACCACATGTCGCCGTCGTCCTTCACATCCTGCACGGCCAGCGGCCGGCTGACCAGGGCGCCGTCTTCGTTGATGGTGGTCAACATTCCGATGTGGGAATCGTTGATGATGTCCGTAACTTTGCTGATCTTCTCAGTGTCCGTCATGCTCTCACCTCGTTCTGGTCGAAAGGGGAAGTTCCCCGACCGCCAGCCTATTGGTAAGCATGCTTATTTTCCACCGAGGGACAGCGGTAAAGCTCGCCTAAAGCAACGCGGGGTCACTTCCGGCCCGATATCCTCGCTGGATTGGGCGTGGAGTGACCCCGCGTTGGCCTCGCCGGCCCCGGGCCTGCCCCGTGCGGGTGGCGGTCCTTTAGAAGTGGGCTCCGTCAGCCTTCACAGCCAGGACGGGGCGGTCGGCCTGCATCAGGATCCGCTGGGCGTGGCTGCCCAGGATGAACTTGCCCACCTGGGTGCGGTGCCGCAGGCCGATGACGATCAGGGATGCGTCGGCTTCCCGCGCCACGTCCAGGAACTCATCGGCCAGATCGTGCAGGTACGGCGGCTGGATCACTGTAGCCCGGACTCCCGCCTCCGCGGCACGGGCTGCCGCGCGCTCCATCACGTCCTCCGAGGCAACGGATTTGTCCACGAGCGCCCCCTCCCTGGCGGAGTTGACGATCACCAGGTCCTCATTGCGCAGCTTGGCTTCGGCGATGCCTGCCGTGAGGGCGGCATCCCCTGCTGGCGTGGGGACGAATCCGACGATGATGCTCATACCTTCTCCTTGATGTCCGGCGTGACGGCTGGGGTGGCAACAGTGGTTTTGCGTTGGGCGATGGCACCGCGGATGATCGGGAGCACAGCCACCAGGACAAAGACCAGCAGCAGGGTCGCGGAGATCGGGCGGCCGAAGAAACCCATGGGGTCCCCGCCGAAGACCAGCAGCGAGCGGCGCATGGAGCTTTCGAGCAGTTCGCCCAGGACGAAGGCCAGCACGAGCGGACCAGGTTCGAAGCCGAACTTCTTCATGAGGTAGCCGACGACGCCGAAGACCACCACGAGCGTGACGTCGAACATGCTGTTGTTGATCGTGTACGCACCCAACAGCGTGATCAGCGCGGTGACCGGCGCCAGGATGGCTGCCCGGACGCGGAGGATCTTCACGAAGATTCCCACCAGCGGCAGGCTCATGATCAGCAGCAGGATGTTGCCGATGTACATCGAGTTCACCACGCCCCAGAAGAGCTCCGGGTTCTGCTCCACCAGCTGCGGCCCGGGGGTGACTCCCTGGATCAGCAGCGCACCGAACATCAGCGCCATGGTGGCGTTGGCGGGGATGCCCAGGGTCAGCAGCGGGATGAACGACGACGTCGCTGCCGCATTGTTCGCGGTTTCCGGTCCTGCGACACCCTCGGGGGCACCCTTGCCGAAACGCTCGGGCTGTTTGGCCCGCTTCTTCTCCATGGCGTAGGAGGCCATCGACGCGATCGTGGCGCCGCCGCCGGGGAGGATGCCCAGGAAGAAGCCGAGCACGGATCCGCGGCCGATTGCGCCCGAGGCCTGCTTGAGGTCCTTGCGTGAAGGCCAGACGTTCGTCACTTTCGACGGCGCCTTGGCGGCCCGGTGGCGTTCCTCCAGGTTGTAGAGGATCTCGCCCAGGCCGAAGATGCCCATGGCGATGGGCACGAAGTCGATGCCGTCAGCCAGTTGCAGGCTGCCGAACGTGAAGCGGCTTTCGCCGGTGAAGATGTCCCGCCCAATGGTGGCAAGCAGGAGGCCGAGGGCCGCGGCGATGAGCGCCTTGGCTTTGGACCCGCTGCTGATGGTTGCCACGAGGAGGATGCCCAGCATGGCCAGGGCCGTGTATTCGGGCGGCCCGAAATCCAGGGCGAAACTTGCCACGATGGGGGCGAGGAACGTCAGGCCGATGATGGATGCGGTTCCTCCGATGAAGGAGCCGATCGAAGCCAGGCCCAGTGCGGTGCCTGCTTTGCCCTGCTTGGCCATCTGGTAGCCGTCGAAAACGGTGACAACCGAGGACGCTTCGCCGGGCAGCCGCAGGAGTACGGAGGTAATGGTGCCGCCGTACTGCGCGCCGTAGAAGATGCCGGCCAGCATGATGATGGCCGTAACGGGCTCCACGTTGTACGTGAGCGGCAGAAGGATGGCGATCGTTGCCGCGGGCCCCAGGCCGGGCAGCACACCGATCAGCATGCCGATCACCACGCCGATCAGGCAGTACAGGAGATTTGTCGGCTCCAGGACAACGGCAAATCCGTTGATAACGGGATTCAGGAAATCCACTGAGGTCTCCTAGAAGAGGTGGGGAATGGAGGTGTGGAGCGCGAGGACGAAAATCGCATAGAAGGAAATCACGACGGCGGCGCTGACTACCAGCGTGGAGCGCCACGTTTCGCCACCCAGGAACCGCATCCAGATGAGGCACAGCACCAGGGCTGGGATTTCGAAGCCGATCAGGGGCATCAGCGAGACCATTGCGGCGAGCGTCACCAGGCCGGTCAGCGGCGCGGTGGACATGCGGGTGAATTTTTCCGCATCCCGGTTGTGCCGGCCGGCGATCAGCTGGAACAGCCCCAGTGCCACCATGACGGTGCTGATGATGAACGGCCAGAGACCGGGCTGCGGCTTGTCAGGGGTGCCCAGCCCCATTGCAATGGACAGGACCGCTGCAGCGAGGCCGACGGCGAGGACCACCAGGGATGACGCGGCGTTGGCCAGGGCTCCGGCTGCGGGCGGCTTTTCATCCTCCCACTGGGCGGCGAGCTGTTCCGGCGTCAGGTCATCCACAGGGCTCTCCGGCGAGATACTCATTTTTTTCCACTCAGGCTGATGTCGTACTTCTCCACCAGTTCCTTGTACTTGGCCGCGTAGCTCTTCCATTCGGTCACAACCTCCGCCCCTGGGATCTCCTTCGGCGTCAGCGAGTTCTTCTTGTTGAACTCCTTGTAGGCGTCTGACTTGAACGCTTCCTGGAATGACGCGAGCAGCTTGTCCTTGACGTCCTGTGACGTTCCCTTCGGGGCTGCCACTGCCCGGTACTGCGCGACGGGGACGTCGAAGCCGGCTTCCTTTGCCGTGGGCGTATCGGGAAGGAAGCTGGTGCGTTCCTCGGAGAAGACCAGGAGCGGTGTCACCTTTCCGGCCTGGATCTGCGTCATCGCTTCGCCGAGCTGGATGGTGGCGAGCTCCACCTGGTTGCCCAGGACTGCCGTCAGTGCGGGCTTACCGCTGTCAAACGGGATATCCGTACCCTTGACGTCAGCCTGCTTGAAAAGCACTGTCTGCGCCAGCTGGCTTCCGGTGCCCACACCGGTGGTCCCGAAGGTGACGTTGCGTCCGGCGTCGGAAACATCCTTGAACGTCTTGAACCCGGACTGGTTACTGGCCACCAGCACGTAGTCATCCTGGGACAAACCCGCGATGATATCCAGGTCGTCGATGTTCACGGCCTCATCGGCAGTGACTGCCAACGGAGTGATGGTGATCAGGGAGGCGTTGAGCAGGACCAGTTCCTGGCCGTCCGCGGGCTTGCCCGCAACTTCCTTGGTGGCCAGGGCACCGTTGGCGCCGGGCTTGTTCACCACGGGCATCGGCTGGCCGAGCGTCTTGGAGGCACCCTCGGCGAGGGCCCTGGCGATCAGGTCGGTGCTGCCGCCGGCAGCCTGGCCGACGGAAAGGTTGATGGGCCCGCTGGGGTACTTCGCCGAATCGGCAGCAGCGCCGCCGCCTACGTTGCCACAGGCGGTGAGCGCCAGCAGGGCGACGGCAGAGGCTGCGCCGAGAATAGTGCGGCGTGTGGGGAAGTGCATCATTGGTACTCCTCATAGAGATTCGGGGCAGGCCCGGTTCTTTTGCTGTGAACCGAATCACTTCTGGCTCGCTCAACGACTATAGAGACGCGTTATGATGCATGTCTAAGCCCCAATAAGCATCAAGTGATACCCGAAAGGCATCATGTTTACCTTCGACCAATTGGCCGGATTCATCGCCGTCGCCGAGGAACTGCACTTCGGACGGGCCGCGGAAAAGCTGAACATGACCCAGCCGCCGCTCAGCCGCCAGATCCAGAAGCTGGAGAAGAGCATCGGCACCGAACTGCTGGAACGCGATAACCGCAAGGTGGAGCTCACTCCGGCCGGGAGCGCTTTCCTGGACGAAGCCAAGCGGCTGATGGCACTGGCCCAGCGCGCCCCCGTGACGGCCCGCCGGATCGCCACCGGCCGCTCGGGTGTTTTGCGGGTGGGCTTCACGGCCGCCAGTGGCTTCAGCATCCTTGGACCGCTCCTGGAAGAGATCGCCTCCATCCTTCCGGAGGTGGACATCGACCTCCAGGAGCTCGTGACGGGGGAACAGATCGAGGGGCTGCTGACAGGCGAGCTCGATCTTGGCCTGGCCCGGCCGCCGTTCGACCGCAGGGTCTTCGATTCGCACCTGCTCTACCGCGAGGCCATGGTGCTGGCCGTGCCATCGGGCCACCGCCTGGCTGGACTTTCCCGGCCGGTCAAGGACGAGGATCTTCGGGACGAGCCGCTCATTATGCATTCACCCACCAAGGCCGCCTACTTCTACGACCTCGTCATCCGCATGCACTCCATCCAGCATGAAAACGTCCTTCATACAGTGAGCCAGATCCTCACGATGGTCTCCCTGGTGGCAGCCAAGCGGGGTGTTGCCTTTGTCCCGCACTCCGCCACCCTCCTGGCCATCAAGGGAGTGGAATTCCTGCCCTTGGCCGGCGGCAGCGGCGAAGAGCCGGTTGAGCTCCACGCAATCTGGAACCGCAAGGCGGCAAACCCGGCCCTCCGCCGGCTCCTCCAGGACCTTGAGTTCAGGACGGACTAGCGCCAACACGAGGCACCGACCGGTCGCTCCGACGATGCAGCCAGGGTATCAATCAATACGAAATGGGCCTTAGACAGGCATCATGTTGCCTGCCTACTCTGGACGGGAACCAGCATCCAGCCGCCCCGGCGCATTCACCGCGCGGCATTCAGACAGAGGACAACATCGTGGCAAAGTACACCCCCCAGGAACTGGCGGACACCCTCAAGGAAGGCCTTCTCTCGTTCCCGGTGACCTCGTTCGATGCCCAATTGCAGTTTGACGAGGAAAACTACCGCAAGCACCTGGCCTGGCAGGCAAGCTTCCCGGTGGCCGGACTCTTCGCTGCCGGCGGCACCGGCGAAGGGTTCTCCCTCACGCCGGCGGAATCCGAGCGGGTGGTCCGCACCGCCGTCGACGAAGTGGGCGGACAGGTTCCGGTGCTGGCTTCTGCCGGGGGTTCCACGGCCCAGGCCATCGAGAACGCGCAGGCGGCGGAGGCAGCCGGCGCCGACGGCCTCCTGCTCCTCCCGCCCTACCTCACCGAAGCGGACCAGGGCGGCCTGATCGACCACGTCAGCGCCATCTGCAGCTCCACTTCGCTGGGTGTCATCATCTACAACCGTGCCAACGCCATCTACAAGGACACCACCGTGGCCACCCTCGCGGACCGCCACGAGAACCTGATCGGATTTAAGGACGGCGTGGGCGATCTCGAACACGATGCCCGCGTTTACGCCAAGCTCGGTGACCGGCTCTTCTACCTCGGCGGCCTTCCCACCGCGGAAACCTTCGCCCTTCCGCTGCTCCAGCTCGGCATGAGCACCTACTCGTCCGCCATGTACAACTTCGTCCCGCAGTTCGCCCTGGATTTCTACCAGGACGTCCGCAACAACGACCGCGTGGCCGTGAACAGGAAGCTCAACGAGTTCGTGATCCCGTACCTGGACATCCGAGACCGCGTGAAGGGCTACTCCGTTTCCATCGTCAAGGGCGGACTGGACGCCATCGGCCGCTCCGCCGGCGGTGTCCGTCCGCCGCTGCAGAACCTCGCCCCGCAGGACTTCGCAGACCTTAAAGCCCTGATTGCCACCGTTTCCTGATCAACTGGTCCTTGATCACCCGCACTTGATCACCCCCTCTTAGGAGTAACCACAGTGACACTCACCGGACATTCCCTGATCGCCGGGCAGCCCGTCGCCGGAAGCGGCAAGACTGCTTTTGGCTTCAATCCCGCCACCAACGAACAGCTCAGCCCCGCCTACTCGCTGATCACCGAAGAGCAGCTGACGACGGCGACCTCCGCCGCCGCGGCCGCGTACCCCTCCTTCAGCACCTTGGACCCGGAGACCCATGCCGCGTTCCTCGAGGCCATTGCGGAGAACATCGAGGCCATCGGCGAGGAACTCACCGTCCGCGCCGGCCAGGAAACCGGCCTGCCCGCGGCCCGGCTGACCGGCGAACGGGCCCGCACCACCGGCCAGCTGCGGCTTTTCGCCACCGTGGTCCGGCAGGGCGACTTCCGCGGCGTCCGGATCGATCTGGCCCTGCCGGAGCGCACCCCGATGCCCCGGGCCGACATCCGCCAGCGCCAGATTCCGCTCGGCCCCGTCGCCGTGTTCGGTGCCAGCAACTTCCCACTGGCCTTCTCGACGGCGGGCGGAGACACCGCCTCAGCCCTCGCCGCCGGCTGCCCGGTGGTCTTCAAGGCCCACAACGCCCACCCCGGCACGGGTGAGCTCGTTGGCCAGGCCGTGGTCAAAGCCGTCAAGGACTTCGGCCTGCACCCGGGCGTGTTCTCCCTGATCTACGGCCCCGGCGCCAGCATCGGCCAGGCGCTCGTGGCAGATCCCGCCATCAAGGCGGTCGGCTTCACCGGCTCCCAGGCCGCCGGCATCGCCCTGATGCGGACAGCCGCGGCCCGGCCCGAACCCATCCCCGTCTACGCGGAAATGTCCTCGCTGAACCCGGTCTTCGTCTTCGAAGGCGCCCTCACCGGCTCCGCCGAACAGATCGACACCCTGGCCCAGCAGTACGTCACCGCCGTCACCGGCAGCTCCGGCCAGCTCTGCACCTCCCCGGGCCTCCTGTTCGCCCCCGCCGGCGAGGCAGGCGACAAGCTGGCTGCCGCCGTCGGGCGTGCCGTCTCCACCTGCGCCGGGCAGACCATGCTCACCGAAGGCATCGCCGCGTCCTGGAACCAGGGAGCCGAAGCACTCGGCTCAACCGCCGGCGTCGACGTCGTGGGGCAGGGCACCGCGGGCCCCACCGAAAACGCCCCTGCCCCCACCATCTTCGGCACCCAGGTCAGGGACTTCGTGACCAACCACGTGCTCCACGAGGAAATCTTCGGCGCCGCGTCCCTGGTCATCCGCTACGACTCTGTGGAAGAACTCATCGATGCCGTCAACCGGCTCGAAGGCCAGCTCACCGCCTCCCTCCAGCTCACCGAAACGGACTACCCGACGGCGGCACGCCTGGTCCCTGCCCTCGAGCAGAAGGTGGGACGCATCATCGTCAACGGCTGGCCCACCGGCGTCGAAGTAGGCCACGCCATGGTCCACGGCGGACCCTTCCCCGCCACCTCCGACACCCGCACCACCTCCGTAGGCACCCTCGCGATCAACCGCTTCCTGCGGCCGGTCGCCTACCAGAACCTGCCCCAGGAACTCCTCCCCGCAGCGCTGCAGGATGGGAACCCCTGGCACCTGAACCGCCGCATCGACGGCGCCGTCGTCCCTGCAGATGTGGAGGTCAACGCATGAGCACGCAGCCCAGCATCGCCCGCGTGGAAGTAGTCCCGGTGGCCGGCCACGACAGCATGCTGATGAACCTCAGCGGCGCCCACGGGCCGTTCTTCACCCGAAACATCGTCATAGTGACCGACTCGGACGGGCGGACCGGCCTCGGCGAAGTTCCCGGCGGCGAGAAAATCAAGAACACCATCGAGGAGGCGGGAGCGCTCATCACCGGCCAGCCGGTGGCCCGCTACCGATCCCTGCTGCGGGAGGTCGCGGCCGAGTTCGCTGACCGCGACGCCGGCGGCCGCGGCCTGCAGACGTTCGATCTTCGCACCACCGTGCACGCCGTCACCGCCGTCGAGTCCGCCCTGCTGGACCTCCATGGCCAGTTCCTCGGCGTTCCCGTCGCGGAACTGCTCGGTGACGGCCAGCAGCGCTCATCGGTGCCCATGCTCGGCTACCTCTTCTTCATTGGTGACCATGCCCGGACCGACCTTCCCTATCTCGTGGAGGACGCCCCCGCGGACCGCTGGGAGCAGCTGCGCCGGCAGGAAGCCATGACTCCGGAGGCAGTGGTGGCCCTGGCCGAAGCCGCCCAGGAACGCTACGGCTTCAGCGACTTCAAGCTCAAGGGCGGCGTGCTGTCCGGCGACGACGAGGTGGACGTGGTCACGGCCCTCCACGAGCGTTTCCCGGATGCCCGGGTGACCCTCGATCCGAACGGCGGCTGGCTCCTGGAGGAGGCTATCCGCCTCGGCAAGCGGATGCAGGGCGTGGTTGCCTACGCAGAAGACCCGTGCGGTGCAGAAGGCCGGTTCTCCGGCCGCGAGGTGATGGCTGAGTTCCGCCGTGCCACCGGGCTGAAGACCGCCACCAACATGATCGCCACGGACTGGCGGGAAATGTCCCACGCCATCCGCAGCAACGCCGTGGACATCCCACTGGCGGACCCGCACTTCTGGACCATGCACGGCTCAGTCCGGGTGGCGCAGCTGTGCAACGAGTTCGGGCTGACCTGGGGATCGCATTCGAACAACCACTTCGACATCTCGCTGGCCATGTTCACCCACACCGGCGCCGCGGCACCCGGCGAGATCACGGCACTGGACACGCACTGGATCTGGCAGGACGGGCAGGGGCTCACCAAGAACCCGTTGCAGATCCGCGACGGCGCCATCGACGTTCCGGACGCTCCGGGCCTGGGCATCGAACTGGACCGCGACGCCCTTGGCAAGGCGCACGGGCTGTACCTGCAGCACGGCCTGGACGCCCGCGATGACAGCATCGGCATGCAGTACTACATCGACGGCTGGTCCTTCGACCCGAAGCGGCCCTGCCTGGTCCGGTGAGAATGTTAGGTACAGTCCGGTAACGCACCTCACGCTTCCGCACGGCCGGACCTCCCCGCAAAAGGAGACGGCCGTGCGGAATCCCGACAGTTAAAGAGAAGGGCGCATTTTGGGCGGCGTTGTCTCCGGAATCCTGATCATCTCCGCTGTCATTGCCGTGGGCTTTTTCGCCGCCCGGCTGAAGATCCTGGGGCCTGAAGTCCAGGGCGCCCTGACCCGCACGGCGTTCTACGTCACCAACCCGGCGCTCCTCTTTACCGTTGTGGCCGGCAGCGATATCCGCGCCGCGCTGGGAACCGACGCCCCGCTCGCGCTGCTCTCCGCAGCGATAGTGGGGCTTCTGTATTGCCTGCTCAGTTTCCTGTTCTTCCGCCGCCCCGTGGCTGAAACCGCCGTCGGGGCCATGGCCAGCAGCTATGCAAACGCCAACAACATCGGCATTCCGGTCTCCCTCTACGCCGTGGGCACAGCCCAGCACGTGGCGCCCGTGCTCCTGGTCCAACTGCTGGTCATGGCGCCGTTCTACCTCACGGTCCTGGGCCTGGCTTCGGGCTCCAGGATCTCGTGGCGGAAGGTGCTGCTCCAGCCGTTCGGCAATCCGATGATCATCGCCTCGGGGCTGGGGGTCGCCGTCGCCCTCACCGGCTGGGAGGCCCCTGACCTCCTGCAGAAGCCGATCGACATGCTTGCCGGGGGTGCCGTACCCATGGTGCTGCTCGCTTTCGGCCTCTCGCTGGCGGGCAGGGCGCCGCTTCAAAAGGGAGACGGCCGGACCGAAACCCTCGTGGCCACCTTTCTTAAAATTGGCGGGATGCCCCTAATTGTCTGGGTGCTTGGCCGCTTTGTGTTCGGGTTGGAAGGGCAACACCTCCTGGCCAGTGTCATCATGGCCGCGCTCCCCACCGCGCAGAATGTCTTCCTCTTTGCCTCCCCCTACGGCCGCGGCATGACCGTGGCCCGCGATGTGATCCTCTGCACCACAGTGCTCAGCGTGGGCGCTCTGCTGGTTGTTGCCTGGCTCGTCTGAGCGTGCCCACCGGGCAGAGGGGATTACTTGTAATACAAGTACAATACTTGTATCCTTAGTGGGAGGGCAATGCAGCCCGGACAGCCTGCTTTCGAGGAGCACCATGAGCACCGTAGACCTCATCCGCCACGTGAAACTTTCCACCGCGAGACTTCCCCTCGCCGTCCCAATCAGCGATGCAAAAGTGTTCACCGGGCGCCAGAAGCCCATGACCGAGGTGGTCTTCCTGTTCGCCGAGATCACCACGGAGCAGGGCCACAGCGGCATCGGCTTCAGCTACTCCAAGCGTGCCGGCGGTCCCGCCCAGTACGCCCACGCCAAGGAGGTCGCCGAAGGCATCATAGGCGAGGACCCCAACGACATCGGCAAGCTCTACACCAAGCTCCTCTGGGCCGGCGCCTCGGTGGGCCGCTCAGGGGTAGCCACCCAGGCGCTGGCCGCGATTGACATCGCCCTGTACGACCTCAAAGCCAAGCGCGCCGGCCTCCCGCTGGCAAAGTTCCTGGGCTCCTATCGCGATTCCGTGCAGACCTACAACACCTCAGGCGGCTTCCTCAACGCCTCCCTGGACGAGGTCAAGGCCCGCGCCACTGTCCTGCTGGACGAGGGGATCGGCGGCATCAAGATCAAGGTGGGCCTCCCGGACAGCGCCGAGGACCTGCGGCGCGTGGCCGGAATCCGCGAGCACATCGGCTGGGACGTCCCCCTGATGGTCGACGCCAACCAGCAGTGGGACCGCGCCACCGCCCTGCGCATGGGCCGCCAGCTGGAGGAATTCAACCTCATCTGGATCGAAGAACCGCTGGACGCCTACGACTTCGAGGGCCACGCCCACCTGGCGAACGTCCTGGACACTCCCATCGCCACCGGCGAAATGCTCGCATCAGTCGCCGAACACAAGGGGCTCATCAACGCCAACGGCTGCGACATCATCCAGCCGGATGCACCGCGCGTCGGCGGCATCACCCAGTTCCTGCGCCTGGCCGCCCTCGCGGACGAGCGCGGACTGGGGCTGGCACCGCACTTCGCCATGGAAATCCACCTCCACCTGGCCGCGGCCTACCCGCGCGAGCCCTGGGTGGAGCACTTTGACTGGCTGGATCCCCTGTTCAACGAACGGCTCGAAACGAAGAACGGCCGCATGATCGTCCCGGACCGCCCCGGACTCGGCGTGACCCTCAGTGACCAGGCCCGCGCCTGGACCACCGAGTCAGTGGAATTCGGCGCGTAACCTTGGACGCATGAGCCGGAACCTGACCGCGGACCTCGCTGCCGACCTTCGTACCCGTATTGTGGACGGCGTCATCCAGCCCGGCGACAAACTCCCCAGCGAAAATGCCCTGATGGGCGAATTTGGCGTGAGCCGCACCGTGGTGCGGTCGGCGCTGACCCGGCTCCAGGCCGAAGGGCTCGTGGAAACCGAACGCGGGCGGGGCAGCTTCGCACTGACCCCGCCCGACGACGGCCCCCAGCCGTTCCCGGGCAGCCGTCCGGTTGCCAGCGTCGAAGACCGCCTCCATCTGCTGGAATTCCGGATGGGTGTGGAGGCGGAGGCCGCGGCCTTGGCCGCGCGCAACCACTCGGACCGTCAGCTCCGGGCAGTCAACGCCGCATTGGAGCAGTTCACCGCCAGCTCGGACCACCCGGGCCACGCCATGAAGTTCGACTTCGAGTTCCACCGCGCCATCGCCGCAGCGTCAGGGAATCCGTTCTATACGGACTGCCTTGCCGCCTTGGGGCAGACGATGATTGCCATGCCGCGCACCCGGCTGATGACCGGCGTCGAGCATTATGCCCGCGACCATTTCGACCAGGTGGTGCATGAGCACCGTTCCATCGCTGCCGCGATCGCGGACGGCGACGAAACCGCCGCCGCCGCCGCCATGCGGAGTCACCTGGCTAATTCACGACGGCGGTTTAAGGCGTCGGTGCGTCCGCCGGCTGGGGAGCCACTCAACGCTGACCCGATGTGATGCCTTGACGGCATCACGTCATGCCACATCCGTGTTGGACGGGCATCGAAATTCCTGAATACAGTGGTGGCACCCGCTGTGGTCCGGACCACGGCACTCGATTCGGGTCCACTGGGCCTCACCGCACTGTTTAAGGAATTCCCCCATGCAGTCTGTAGACACCGCTGTCACGGATGTGGCCCTCGCCACGAAGAAGTTCTTCAAGCGGGTGCTGCCGATCATGCTGGTCATGCTGGTGTGCAACCAGCTCAACCGCTCCAACATCGGCTACGCCCACGAACACCTCGAAGCAGATGTGGGCATTGGCGCTGCGGCGTACGGCTTCGGCGCAGGCCTCTTCTTCATCGCGTACGCCATCTTCGAACTTCCCAGCAACGTCATGATGGAGAAGTACGGCGCCAAGGTGTGGCTGGCCCGCATCATGGTCAGCTGGGGCATCGTGTCTTTCCTGATGGCCTTTGTGCAGAACGAGATGATGTTCTACGTGCTCCGGTTCCTGCTGGGCGCTGCCGAAGCAGGCTTCTTCCCTGCCGTGATCTTCTACTTCGCCCGCTGGGTGCCCGCCGGCCAGCGCGGCAAGGCGACGGCCATCTTCATTGCCGGCTCCTCCATCGCTGCAGCATTGTCCGGTCCCATCGCCGGCATTCTCCTCAGCCTGCACGACGTCCTGGGGATCCGGGGCTGGCAGTGGCTGTTCGGTTTTGAGGGCCTCCTCTCCGTAGTGGTGGGCATCGTGGTGTTCTTCCTGCTGGATGCCAAAATCCAGGACGCCAGGTGGCTCTCGGCCGGCGAAAAGACCGCCCTGGCCCAGGCCATTGCCGCCGAGGACGCGCAGCACGTCACTGCTGACGGCGGGAAGGTCAACCGCTGGAAGATGCTGCTTAACCCGCAGATCCTGCTGCTCTGCGGCATCTACTTCTCCGTGCAGCTCTCCATCTACGCCAACACGTTCTGGCTGCCAACCATCGTCAAGCAGATTCCGGGCACAACTGACCTCAGTGTCGGCTTCCTGTCCGCCATCCCCTGGGTATGTGCCGTCGTCGCGATGTATTTCGCCGCCAGGTGGCAGGACAAAGCCAGGTCCAAACGGCCGCTGCTGGTGGCCGCACTCCTGGTCGCGGCCGTCGGAACCCTCGCCGCGGCCCTGGCCACCCCTGTCCTTGCGCTCGTCTTTCTGGCCATCGCCGCCATGGGCTTCAAGAGTGCTTCGCCGCTGTTCTGGACCATCCCGCAGTCCGGCCTGCATCCCCTTGTCCTCGCCCCGGCCATCGCCATCATCAACTCGCTGGGCAACCTGGGCGGCTTTGTGGCACCCTTTGGGTTCGGCTTGATCAAGGAGGCAACGGGCAGCGTGGTTCCGGGCCTGTTCGCCCTGGCCGCAGCCTCCACCGTGGCGGCCGGCCTGGTCTATTTCCTCAAGGAACGCCGCACTCCGCCGGCTCCCGGGCAGGAGTCCGGATCTCCCGCAGCAACCGATACCCTGGTTCCCGCTCCCTCCCGCTAGGAGTCTCTGCGAATAATCCCGGGCCGGAGCCCAGACGCAAAAGGAGCCCCAGTCCTAGGACTGGGGCTCCTTCAATTGCGTGCGCGAGGGGGGATTTGAACCCCCACGCCCTTTCGGACACTGGCACCTGAAGCCAGCGCGTCTGCCGTTCCGCCACTCGCGCGCAACTGATTTTCCTCGAATTACGGCCGGTTTCCCGGACCCGCAACCTTGTAAAAGCAGCGAGATCAAGCATAACGGACATCGGCGGCAAAACACCAATTGGGGCTCGGAGGACCCCGCGAAGCGCGGCCGAAAGCTTACGGGAGGGCCAGCCAAGTGAACTTTTCCTGGCGCCCGGCCGTTGGGGATTAAGGTCATTCATAGGCCTGCCCAGTAGTATCTGATGTAGTAGTGCCTGCCGCTCTCCGGCCGGTCACTGCGTTGTGAACACCGCTTCCGGTCGAGTTCCGGAGCGAAAACTGCCCCGCAGCAGGGAGGAAAGGAGAAGGACCATGGGATTGCTGGACAAGGTCGAGCGCGGCATCGAAAAAGCCGTCCGCGGTGTCTTCTCCACAGGCTCGCGTGCCCAGGTGGAACCTGTGGAAATCGCCAGCCGGCTCCGCCGCGAGGTAGATAACAAGGCCCTTACCGTCGCGGCCGGACGCACTCTTGCCCCGAACGTCTTCGACGTCCAACTCAGTGACGAGGACTTCAAGCGCGCCCAGGATTGGGGCACGCCGCTGGCCGAGGAACTGTGCGACGTCGTCATCAACCATGTGCGCAGCCAGGGCTACACCCTCCAGGGCTCCGTGCGGATCTCGTTCCGCCGGGCCGAGGACATGCGGGCCGGCAACTTCGAGATCGTCTCTTCCACCGAAAAAGCCAAGGGCGGCCCGGGCACCGCCGCACCCCGGCCCAACTTGCCGGCAGCCCCGAGCCGCCAGCCCGTCCGGCTCCAGCCCGTTTTGGACATCGACGGCCAGCGCTACTCCCTCAACGCGCCATCCATCGTCCTGGGCCGGTCCTCGGACGCCGATATCCTCGTTGACGACACCGGCGTTTCGCGCCGTCACCTCGAGATCCGGACCGCCAGCGGAGTTACCACCGCCGTGGACCTGGGCTCCACGAACGGCAGCTACGTCAACGGCCACAAAGTGGCAGGCAGCACCGAACTGACCGACGGTTCCACCATCACCATGGGACGGACAAAAATCATCTTTCGCCTCCTGCCCGCCAACTCCGGTGGCCGCCCATGAGTGAACTGACCATCACCGCGCTCCGGTTCGGCTTCCTCATTCTGCTTTGGGTCCTCATCTTCAGCATCGTCTCGGCCATGCGCCGCGACCTGATGGTGGGACGGAAGGCCGCAGCCGGTACTCCGACGGCGCGGCAGGTCCGCAAGAACCCTGATCTCGCTGAGGCGCCAGCGCCGCCGCAGAAGCAGCAGGCGCACCAGCTTGTGGTCACGGAAGGTCCGCTCAAAGGAACAACCATTCCCCTCGCGGCCAGCCCCATCCTGTTGGGCCGCGCCCAGGAAGCCACCCTCGTGCTTGAGGACGACTACGCCTCGGGCCGGCACGCACGGCTCTTCCCCCAGGGCAGCCGCTGGTTCATCGAGGACCTCGGCTCCACCAACGGCACCTACCTCGCCGACCAGCAACTTACCCGGGCGCTGCCCGTTGAACCTGGTGTACCCGTGAGAATCGGCAAGACGGTCCTCGAATTGAGGCCATAGCCATGGCCGCTGCCCTTCCCGCCGACGAGTCCAAGCCCGTCCAGCGGCCCCTCATCATGCGCTACGCGGCGCGTTCGGATGTGGGCCGCATCCGCGCAAAGAACGACGACTCCGCCTACGTCGGGCGGCACCTGGCAGTAGTCGCGGACGGCATGGGAGGACACGCGGGAGGCGATGTCGCCTCGGCTGCCACCGTTTTGGACATGCTGCACCTGGACCAAGGGGATTACGCGGGCGATGCCGGCACCATGCTGGCGGACGAGATCCAGACCGCCAACTCGCTCCTGTCCGAACTGGTGCACATCAACCCCAAGCTCGCGGGCATGGGCACCACCGTTACCGCCCTGCTGCTCGCCGAAGGCAAACTGCACTTCGCCCATATCGGCGACTCCCGCGCCTACCGCCTGCGCGATGGCGTGTTCGAACAGGTCAGCGTGGACCACACCTTCGTCCAGCGCCTCATTGATGAAGGCCGGCTCCGGCCCGAAGAAGCCGAAACCCATCCCCACAAGAACGTCCTGATGCGTGTCCTGGGCGATGTTGATGCCAGCCCTGAACTGGATCTGGACACCCTTGACGTCAAGCCCGGCGAACGCTGGCTGCTGTGCTCCGATGGTCTGAACTATGTTGCCGGGCATGTGGTGGAGCGGACAGTCCGCGAGACCAAGGACCTGCGCGAGTGCGTTGAGACCTTGGTTGACCTCACGCTCGAGGCCGGTTCCCCGGACAACGTCACCGTGGTCATGGTGGAGATTGTTGAGGAAACGCGCGACGACGTCAGTACCGCCGCCGTCGACGTCATCCCTTCGGCGCCGGCCGCCGCCCCCACCACGGCCGCCAAGCCAGCCCGCCTCGAGAATCCGGACGGCGTGGACAAGCCGGCGGGCCACGACGAACGGCGGGACGAACCGGCAGGCAGTGAAGGCCAGGCTGCCGGGAGCACCAAGCCTGCCGACGCTGAAAAGCAGCCCTCCACCGACCCGCACCTGGGCGAGCACCTCACAGCTGAGGTCCTGCGCGAGGAACTGGCTTCGCGCCCCCACGAACTGGTCGGTGCGGCGGCCGCCGCAGCAGAGACCGGATCCATTCCCACCATCGCCGGCCGCACGGTGGCCCGGCGGGCTGCAACCGTCCTCACGCACAAGGCCGAGACACCGGCCTCGGATGACGACGAAGTCCCGGAGCGCCCCAAACCCCGCCGGTGGGTCACCCTGTCCATCGCCGCCGCCGTGCTGCTGGTGCTGACCGTAGGACTCTGGCTCGGTTATGCGTGGACCCAGACCCGTTACTACATCGGTGAGTACGATTCCCGGGTGGCCATCTACAACGGGGTTTCGCAGCGGCTGGGGCCAATCCAGCTGTCAACGCTGGAAGCCGTGACAGAGATCCGGATGGATTCATTGCCCCTCTTTTCCCAGCAGCGGGTGCGGCAGACCGTTCCGGCCCGCGACCTGTACGATGCCCAGCGGATCGTCAAGAACCTCGAGGGCACCGGCACCATCGCGCCCGCGGATGAATGCCTGACCCCCTCGCCCACCACGCAGGCTTCAGGTCCTGCGTCAACTGATCCGGCGGCCCCGGCGGCCGCTCCTCCGCCCTCACCGAATGCATCCGACCCCGCCGCGGCGCCGGCCCCCTCGGCCTCACCCAGCCCGACCATCACCTGCGAGGGAGGACGATGAGCCAGCTCAGCACCATTCCTAAACCCCGGCGCAACGTCGAACTCGTGCTGCTGGTCCTTGCCCTCGCGGTCGGAATCGGCGCCAACATGATGGTGGGCGTTGACCAGGAGAAGGCGTTCGACGCGGACTTCTGGTTCCAGTCCAGCCTTCTGTCCGTGGCCGCCCTTGTCTTCCATGTGGTCCTGAGGCTCCGCGCTAAATATGCTGATCCGGTAATACTTCCACTGGTGGTTGCACTGAACGGGCTGGGCCTGGCCATGATCCACCGCCTGGACGCGCCCGGCGAAGACACCGGCAACAACCAGCTGCGGTGGACGCTGATAGCCATGGCCGTCGCGATTGCCGTGATCTTTTTCCTCAAGGACCACCGTGCCCTCCGCCGATTCACCTACATATCGCTGGCCGTCAGTGCTCTGCTGCTGATCCTTCCCCTCGTGCCGGGAATCTCCGCAGGGGAGATCCTTGGCGCCCGCGTCTGGGTCAGGGTAGGCCCCATGACGTTCCAGCCCGGTGAGATCGCCAAAATCACGCTCGCTATATTCTTTGCCGGGTATCTATCCTCCAACCGGGACCTGATCCTGCTGGCGGGCCGCAAGATCGGCCCGCTGCAGTTCCCCCGGTTCAAGGACATGGGACCCATGATTACCGCCTGGCTCGTCAGCATCGGCGTCCTGATCTTCCAGCGCGACCTCGGCTCGTCCGTGCTCTTCTTCGGCCTGTTCATCGTCATGATCTACGTCGCCACCAGCCGCATCAGCTGGGTAGTGATCGGCGTCGCGCTGATCCTCGGCGGCGGCTTCGTCGCGTCGCGGGTGTTCTCCCACGTCGGACTCCGGATCGACGGCTGGCTGAACGCCTTCACCGAAGAGGTCTACGGCCGCTCGCCCGGCGGTAGCGGCCAAATCGTCCAGGGCCTGTTCGGCATGGCCAACGGCGGGCTCGTGGGCACCGGCCTCGGCCAGGGCCGGCCCAACCTCGTCCCGTTCGCCAACAGCGACATGATCATCGCTTCCCTTGGCGAGGAACTGGGCCTGATCGGTCTTTTCGCGGTGGTCATGATGTACCTGCTGCTGTTCACGCGCGGCTTCCGGGCCGCCCTGGGCACCCGCGACGCCTTCGGAAAGCTCCTGGCCTGCGGGCTGTCCTTCGCAGTGGCACTGCAGTGTTTCGTGGTCATCGGGGGTGTCACGCGGCTGATTCCGCTGACCGGCCTGACCACGCCGTTCCTGGCGGCCGGCGGATCCTCCCTGCTGGCCAACTGGATCATCGTGGGCCTGCTGCTGATGATTTCCCACACCGCCCGCGGGCCTGTGGACACAACGCCACTGCCTGACGGCGATGGCGCGGAAGCCAAAACCATGGAAGCACCAACCGAGGCGGTGAAACCCCTGTGAACCAGGCAATCAGGAACTCATGGGTCGCCGCGATCGCCATGTTCGCGCTCATTTTCGGTGCCCTCAGTTATGTCCAGGTGGTGGGGGCGGACGAGCTCAAGGCCAACGCCTGGAACAACCGGGCCATCCTGCAGGACTACTGCAACGACCGCGGTGCCATCATTGTGGGCGGGGCGCCCGTGGCTGAATCCGTCGAAGGCACCGAACAGTGCAAATTCCAGCGGACTTACCCGCAGCCGGAACTCTACGCCGGCCTCACCGGCTACTTCTCGCAGAACTACGGCGCCACCGGTTTGGAGCAGGCCATGCGTGAGCAGCTCGCCGGAAGCTCGGACCAGCAGTTCCTGGACCGGGTCGGCCAGCTCTTCCTGGGCAACCAGCCCAAGGGCGCATCCGTGGAACTGACCGTTGATCCCAAAATCCAGAAGCTCGCCTACGACCTCATCCCGGACGGGCAACGCGGATCCATTGTGGTCACCAACCCCAAGACCGGTGCCATCCTGGCCATGGCATCCAAGCCGTCCTACAACCCCAACCTCATCGCTACCCAGGACCCCGTAGCCGAGAGCACCAACATCAACGAGCTGGTCAAGGTCCCCGGAATCAACCTGAACCAGAACGTCAGCGGCCCCACAGGTGAGCTGCTTGCGCCGGGGTCGGTCTTCAAACTCGTCGACGCCGCCGCCGCCCTCAACTCCGGGAAGTACAACAAGGACAGCGTGCTGCCGAATCCGGCCAACATGCCCTTCCCCGGCATCCAGTACACGCTGCCCAATTACGCCGGGGGCAACTGCTACACCCAGGACACGGCCAGCTTTGCTTTCGCCCTGCAGCAGTCCTGCAATACGCCGTTCGCCAGCATTGCCCTCGACCTTGGCCGGGACGCCATTGCCCAGCAGGCGGCGAAATTCGGGTTCGGTGAGGACCTGGGCGACCAGCTGAAGCTCCAGTACGCCAAGGGCAACGGCTTCCCCAAGGACCTTGACGGTCCCGGCCTCGCCCAGTCAGCGATTGGCCAGAAGGACGTGCGCGCCACGCCGCTGCAGGTCGCGCTGATGACCGCGGCCATCGCCAACGGCGGAATCCAGATGAGCCCCAGCCTGGTCAAGACGGTGCGCTCCCCGGACCTCCGGGTCATCGATGAGCCCAAGCCTGAAGCGCTGCGGACCTCCACCACGCCGGACATCGCGCGTCAGATCACCGAATGGATGACCAGCGCTGTCTCCCAGGGCATCGCCCGCGGCGCCGCCGTCCAGGGCGTGCAGGTGGCCGGCAAAACCGGAACCGCTGAACTGGGCAACGGCCTGAACAACTCATGGTTTACCGGCTTTGCCCCGGCGAACAACCCGCAGGTGGGTGTCACGATCGTCATGGAGGGCGTAGACATCACCACCGGCGCACAGCTAACCAGTCCGAACGCGAAGAAGATTTTTGAGGCGGTGTTGAATAAGTGAGGCCAACAACGGGAATCACCCTCGGCGGCAGATTCCAGCTGACCACGCGGATCGCGATCGGCGGGATGGGCGAGGTCTGGAAGGCCAAAGACCTTGTCCTGGGCCGGATCGTGGCCATCAAGGTGCTGAAGGAGGAGTACACCGGCGACCCCGGCTTCCTCCAGCGGTTCCGCGCCGAGGCCCGCCACACCGCCCTGTTGAACCACGTGGGCATCGCCAATGTCTTTGACTACGGCGAGGAAGAGGGTTCGGCTTACCTGGTCATGGAGCTCGTTCCTGGCCAGCCGCTGAGCAGCATCATCGAACACGAACAGGTTCTGTCCCCGGACCGCACCCTGTCCATGATTGCCCAGACAGCACGGGCGCTTTCGGTCGCCCATGCGCAGGGCCTGGTACACCGTGACATCAAACCGGGGAACCTGCTCATCACCCCGGACGGCCGTGTCAAGGTGACCGACTTCGGCATCGCCCGCCTCGCAGACCAGGTTCCGCTGACGCAGACCGGCCAGGTGATGGGCACCGCCCAGTACCTCGCCCCGGAGCAGGCCACCGGCCAGACCGCCACCGGATCCTCGGACATCTATTCCCTCGGCGTCATCGGCTACGAATGCCTGAGCGGACACCGGCCGTTTTCCGGTGAATCGCAGATCGCGATTGCCCTGGCCCAGGTCAACGACGCACCGCCGCCGCTCTCGGAGACCCTGCCCAAACCGGTCCGGGCGCTCCTGATGTCAATGCTGGCCAAGGATCCCAAGAACCGCCCGGCCAACGCCATCAAGCTTGCCGAAGCCGCAGAGGCCATCCGCAACGGCGATATCAAGGCCGCCCAGGCAGCCGTGCCTGGAATGCTCCTGTTTGAATCTGACACCGGCGCCATCACGGCACCGGTGGACATTGCCACGGCACCCACGGGTGTCATCAGCCAGAAAGACCGGACGACGGCGTCGACTTCTGCGCTGCCGGTGCTCGGCGCTGCTGCAGCAGGCGCCGCAGCCGGTGCGGCAGGAGCCGCTGCCGCCACAGGAAACGGGAGCGCGGTTTCGCGTGCTGATGCGCTGGCCGCCGAGCGCAGCTGGGTCCAGGAAGAGGAAACGTACGACGACGAACCGGCCGATGAGCCCGAGCGCCGCGGCCGCAGCCCCTGGACGTGGCCGCTGGTCGCCCTGATCCTGCTTGTCCTGTTTGCGCTGGTGGGGTTCTTCCTGACCCAACAGGGAATCCTCTTCCCGGCAAAGGACACCACCACCTCATCAGCATCCAGCCCGCCGTCCACGAGTGCCAGCCCCACAAGGACCTCGCCGTCCGCAACCCCCACACCCACCCGGACAAGCGCCACGCCGACTCCTGAGCCAACGCCCACCACCGTGGACATCATCTCGGCGGCCTACTTGGGCAAGGACTACCGTCAGGTCCAGGCAACACTGGAAACCATGGGCCTGTCCGTCCGCGTCATCCCGCAGCAAAGCACCGCCACCGCCGGTACGGTGCTGCAGGTCAACCCCACAGGGACCGTGCCGAAGGGCTCGGAAGTGACCGTAACCTACGCCGTGGCTCCCCCCGCGGCCACCACTGCGGCACCGGTCCCGACGGCCACAACGCCGGCCGTGTCTGCACCCACGCCCAACTCATCCCTGGCAGCCTGCACCCCCGGTGAGCTGCCGGGTACTCCCCCTACCTGCAAGCCGTAGCTGCCAGGATCGCCTATGAATGACTCAACCCGTACCCCGTCACACCGGGAGGACAGCCTCCCGGTGGATAACCAGCGTGTCCTGAACGGACGCTACGAACTCGGCGGCCTGATCGGCCGCGGGGGAATGGCGGATGTCCACAGCGGCGTTGACACCCGGCTCGGCCGGACCGTGGCCATCAAGCTGCTCCGGCCGGACATGGCCCGGGATCCCCAGTTCCAGGCCCGGTTCAAACGGGAAGCGCAGTCTGTGGCGGCGCTTAACCATTCCTCCATCGTGGCTATCTACGACACCGGCGAGCACACCGTTCACGACGGTTCCGAGGACAACGTGCGTGTGCCGTACATCGTGATGGAGTTTGTTGAGGGCAAGACGCTCCGCGACCTGATCCGGGCCAAGGAAGTCAGCATCGATCAGGCGATCGACTACACCCTGGGCGTCCTGTCTGCACTCGAGTACAGCCATAAAGCCGGAATCGTCCACCGCGACATCAAGCCCGCCAACGTGATGTACTGCGAAGGCTCAAATTCCGTGAAGGTCATGGACTTCGGGATTGCGCGGGCCATGGCCGACTCATCGGCCACCATGACCCAAACCCAGGCCGTGGTGGGAACCGCCCAGTACCTCTCGCCGGAGCAGGCTCGTGGCGAAACCGTGGACGCCCGCAGCGATCTCTACTCCGCGGCCTGCCTGCTGTACGAAATGCTGACGTCCCGCCCGCCCTTCGTCGGCGACAGCCCCGTCTCTGTTGCGTACCAGCATGTCCGGGAGATTCCGGAACCTGCCAGCAGATTCAACCCTGAGGTATCACCTGCGCTGGACAGTGTCCTGGCCAAGGCCCTGCAGAAGAACCGGGATGACCGGTTCCAGGATGCCGCTGCCTTCCGCCGCGCGCTGCGCGCGGCCCGGGCAGGAGTGCCCGTTCCCGCCCTGGCGGCAAGTGAGGCACCCACCGATCCGCACCACCACGTCCCGTCACCGGAAAGCGCGCAGGCGACGGAGGCCTTGGCCGTGTCCGGGGCCGCGTTCCTTGATGATGCCCCTGCGGGCCAGCACACGCCCCACGACACCCGCGCCGACCTGCCAATACTTCCCGTCATGGCCGCCGGGGAATCGGCGGCCCCGGACAGTGGCGAACTGCCGCTGGCGTTTGCTCCGGAACGCGAGCGGAGCCCGCGGCAGAAGCCCCGCCGTCGTACGTGGATAGCGGTACTGGTGATCTTCACCCTCCTGGTTCTGGCCGGCGGCGGCTTTTGGGTATACAGCACCGTGAACCGTCCCGCCCCCGCGCCTGCGAAAGTGGTCGTCCCGGTGGTGGCTGCCCTGACGGAGTCAGCTGCCCTCCAGGAACTTTACGGAGCCAACCTCCGCCCGCAGATCAGACGCAACAAACACGAGACCGTGCCCGCGGGGACAGCCATCGGCACGGACCCTGTGGCCGGAACCTCGCTTGATCCCAGTGCCGAGATCATCCTGAACATCTCCGAGGGCCCCAGCGCGGTGAAAATTCCGGAGAACCTGCCAGGCCAGACCGAGGCGGCGGCGCGTGACATCCTGCGCCAGACCGGACTGCAGGGCGCCGCGTCAACCACCACGGCGAACAGTGCCACGGTCCCGGGGGGCAGGGTCATCACCACCAGCCCGGCACCGGGGCAGCTGGTTGCGGTGGGCAGCACCGTGGAGATTGTGATTTCCACGGGCAAGGTGGCCATGCCTGAACTCCGCGGCCGCACCCGGGCCGAGGCTGAGGCTGCGCTCAAGGAGTTGGGGCTGGTCCCCAACGTCCAGGAAGTGGAGAACTCCCAGGTCGAGGCCGGACGGGTCACGGATCAGAGCGACGCGGTAAACGCCGCCGTCGATCAGGGTAAAACAATCAACATTGTGGTGGCCAAGGAGCCACCCCCGCCGGTGGCTACCCCGACGCCGACACCAACCCCCACGGCTACGCCCACCAAGAAGGGCTGACCTTCTCCACCCAAATCCAACGCGGGGTCACTCCACGCCCAAATTTCCCTTCCGGGAGGGCGCGGAGTGACCCCGCGTTGCGCTTTGCCACGGGCGGGCGGGCGGTCAGTGCTGGATGAGCGGACTCAACGTGGCAGCACGTGCGGCAACGCCGGTCATGCCCAGCGACTCAAGCCAGTTGCCGAGCATCTGGTAGCCACCCTCGGTCAGGACGGACTCCGGGTGGAACTGCACGCCGGACAGGGGTGCGGTCCGGTGCTGGAGGCCCATGACGACGCCGGAAGCAGTCTCGGCGGTGATCTCCAGGACGTCGGGGATGGTTTCCCGGACGGCCGCCAGCGAGTGGTAGCGCGTGGCGGTCAGGGGGGAGGGGAGCCCCGCGAACACGCTGGTGCCGTTGTGCTCCACCAGGGACGTCTTGCCGTGCATCAGTTCCGGGGCGTGGGTCACCTTGCCGCCGAAGGCTTCCGCCAGGGCCTGGTGTCCCAAGCACACGCCGAACATCGGCTTGTTGTTTTCGCCGCACCATTTGATCAGGTCAATGCACACGCCGGCTTCCGCCGGGTTGCCTGGGCCGGGGGAGATCAGCACGCCGTCGCGGGTTTCGGCCATCTCAATGGCCTCGGCAAGCGTCACGTCGTCGTTGCGGACAACCGTGGTTTCCGCGCCGAGCTCCTGGAGGTAGCCCACCAGGGTGTAAACAAAGCTGTCGTAGTTGTCTACGACCAGGATCTTAGTTGTGGTCATGGCTGACTTACGGAACCAATCGTTGAGTCGGTGAATTGAGTGAAATCTGACATCCAGGGAAACAGGAACTGGACCATGAGGACCAGGGCGCCCGCCACGAGCACCAGGGACTCGAGGATCCGAAGCCAAAGCGGGCCGGGCAGGTGGCGAAAAATCCAGCCGTACATACTCAGCCTCCCCCTACTGCTTCCGCAACCTGGGCCGCGATTTCGGCGGGCGGTCCAGCCGAGGCCGGCCGCCAGCTGTCCAGTAGGGCGTAGGCGATGATGCGTTCCTCTGCGCCGAAGCGCGGATTGCAGCTGGTCATGGTGAGGAAGCTTTCAGTGGGGGTGACACCCGGGCGGGAGGGGACAGGTTCCAGGACGTCGGTGCGGGACGGCATCACTATCTGGTTGTTTCGGAAGACGTAGATGAAAAAGCCGTCCTTGGTCTGGACGAAGATTTTGTCGCCCGGCACCAGTGTGTGGATATTGTCCAGCACGGCGCCGTGGGTCTGCCGGTGACCGGCCACGGCGAAGTTGCCGACGGCGCCGGGCATGGCCGTATTCGAGTAATGGCCCAGTCCCAAAGTGTCCAGCACGTCGCCGGTGGTTCCCTGCACGATGGGCCGGGTGTAGCTGTTGCCGAAACGTGGGATGTACATGATGCCGATGGTGCCCGCATGGCCTGGGGCGGTGGCGACGGCGGGGGGACCGTAATCGACAGGGGCGCTGGGTGCTCCGGGCGCGGCATCCGGCTGCGGTGCAGGGGTTCCGCCGAGCTCATGGGCAAATTCCTTGATGACGGCGCTCTGCCTGGCGTCCGACTCCACGTTGGTCCACCAGAGCTGCCAGGCCACAAACAGCAGCAGGATAATGCCCGCGGTGATAAGAAGTTCGCCGACCACCTGGACAGTTCCGCGCAGGACAGCGGCGCGGGCGGCCGGCACGGTGGCGGGCCTCGCCTTCTCCTGCAATACCACGCGTTCTCCTGTCGGGGCGGTCGCGATGGGCGTTGGGATGCCCTGAACTACGGCTAGAATTGACTGCTAGTAAGAATCCAGATTTGACCAAGATCGCGCTGACCGCTGGCAACTTCCTTCTTGCAGGATATCAAGCCCGCGCGGCCGAGCTTGCCCAGTCCGCCAAGGAGAGCACGTGCCCGAGTCAAAGCCACGCAGGAAGACTTCCACCGCCACGCAGCCCGCTTCCGCGGCGCAGGCATATAAGCCCAACGCGGTCTGGTTCAAGCCTGTCATGTTCGGCCTCATGATCATCGGGCTTCTGTGGATCATCACGTTTTACATCAGCGAAGGCCGGTTCCCCGTCCAGGCGTGGGGATCATGGAACATCATGGCGGGCTTCGGCATCGCCATCGTCGGGTTCCTGATGACCACGCGCTGGCGTTCCTGACCCTGCCCGGAGGACGCAGAGGACGGCGGCCCCCATGGAAGGTACAGTAACGGGCGACGACGGCCTGGCCCGCCCGCCGTGGGCATCAAACGACCCCTTGCTGCGCGAGTATTACGACACTGAGTGGGGACTCCCCGTCAGGGATGAGCAGGGGCTTTACGAGCGCATCAGCCTGGAAGGATTCCAGGCCGGCCTTTCGTGGGCCACCATCCTGCGCAAGCGCCCTGCCTTCCGCGAGGCATTCCACAGTTTCCAGCCTGATGCTGTTGCCGCCTACACAGACGCTGACGTTGAGCGGCTGCTTCAGAATCCGGGCATCGTCCGCAACAGGCTGAAGATCCGGGCGGCAATCGGCAACGCCCGGGCCACCATTGCCCTGAGGGACCAGGGTGGCCTCGTCGACTTCGTCTGGCAGTACCAGCCACCGGCCACGCCGGAACCCGCCACCCACGCGGACATCCCCACACAGTCAGTTGAATCGGCGGCATTGTCCAAGGCACTGCGGAAGCATGGGTTCTCGTTTGTCGGTCCCACCACCATGTTCGCGCTGATGGAAGCCATCGGCATGGTTGACACGCATCTCCTGCACAGCCACCGCCGCGGTTCCTCGGGGATTTGGCCGCAAGGACAGAACAGCTAGCCGCCACCCCAGGGGCCGTTTTTCCCCAGCTGTTGGGAAAGTTATCCACAATGTGCATAACTTCAGAAACCCAGAGGGAACGCGCACCGGCTGCAGGCCTCACCGTACCGATCCGGTCCAGTCCCTTCCGGGGCCCGGTTATTAACAGTGTGAATTAGCTGTGGATAACCGCTCCCAGACAGCGACGCCGGCGTATGCCAGCCGCGGCGCGCCGTCGCAGTGCGGCGTTCAGCGCTCCCGGGTGACCGGGTGGTGGCTGATCACTGACACCCGGTTGAACGCATTCATGGTGATGACCAGCCAGCTGACTGCAGAAAACTGTTCAGCGCTCAGGTGTTCCCGCGCAGAGGCCTCCTCGTGCTCAAGGATGCGGTGCTCCGGAAGCTCTGTGATGGCCTCAGCCAAGGTGAGGGCTGCCCGCTCCTTATCCGTAAAGAGCGACGTCTCCCGCCACGCGGGCAGGACAGCAAGCCGCTGAAGGCTCTCACCGCCCGTGATGGCATCCCGTACGTGCATGTCCAGGCAGTATGCGCAGCCGTTGAGCTGGGAGGTCCGGACGTTGAGCAGTTCGACGGTCTTGCGGTCGATCCCGGCTTCGTCGGCGGCGTCCCGGGCCTTGAGCCCCAGCCCGTTCAAAGCCCGCCACACTGACGGATGCTGCTTGTCGAGGAAGATGTGTTGGGTGGTGGTGCTCAAGGCGGTCCTCCTGCTGGGGCTTCTCTGGCGCGGAACGATAGCTGCTGCATCCACCCTCCCATATGTCGGGTTTTCCACTTACTAACAGTGGACTACCCACAACTTATCCACAGCTGTGGACAACAATCCACAGCTCCCGCCGCTCATAGCTCTCACGAGCCATGGCTGGGCAAACACCGCGGGCTAACTACATGGCCGTAAGTTATTAACACTGTGAATAACCCTGTTGAAACCGGCCTTCCACGCGCCGCCCGGGGGCCTGGAATGGCCCCCAATGGCGGGGATTTCAACAGGCATCCCGAAAACAGGCCGGTTTTCCACTTACCCACACCCATCCCGGATGGGTTTTCCACAGTTGTGGACTGATGCCTCCCGGGAAATGCCAAAATTGCCGGACCGGCGCGGACTCAGGTCAGGATTCCGGATGAACTACACCCATGTAAGTTACCAACAGTGTGGATAACCCCTGTGGATAACCGGACACCGGTGTAGTCAGCACAAAAGACCCCGGTGTCCTGATTGGGACACCGGGGTCTTTTGTTTGACCAGTGGGGCTGAAGTTCGGCGCGACGTCAGCCGGCGGCCACGCGGATCCAGCTGACCAGGACCAGGAGGGCAATCACGGCAGCCAGCCCCGCACTCTGCAGCAGGCCCTGACGCTTGCCGCGGGGAGCGTACGCAACCACGGCGGCACACAGAGCTCCCGTGACCAGTCCGCCCAAGTGCGCCTGCCAGGCGATCTGGGGCACCAGGAAACCGATGACGCCGTTGATCGCTATCAGCACCCAGAGCTGGCGGGTGTCCCCGCCGCGCTGCCGCTGCACGACCAGCATGGCGCCGAAGAGCCCGAAAATGGCACCGGATGCACCCACAACTCCCACCGGGCCCCCGGGCGGGAGGAGCGGGGTCAGGACCAGATAACCGACCGACCCGCCAATGGCCGAAACCAGGTAGACGGCAAGGAACCGCAGCCGGCCGAGGAGGGGCTCCAGCGCCTGGCCGAACATCCACAGCATGTACATGTTGAGCACAATGTGGAGGATGAAGCCCTGCGAGTGGAGGAAGGCCGACGTCAGCAGGCGCCACGGCTCGAAGGCTCCGAATTCAGGAGCGGCATAGACCGAGGCGAACGCGAGGTTCCTGAAGACAGCGTCGGCTGGAATGATCCATTGCAGCACGAAGAGCAGGGCGCATGCCGCGATGAGGCCGAATGTCACCAACGGTTTACCGGACGCAACGGCGCCGCCGTAGACCGTCCTGACGTCCGGCGTCGAACGTTTTGTTTCGTTGACGCAGTCAACGCACTGGAATCCGACGGCGGCCGCCCGCTGGCAGTCCGGGCACGCAGGGCGCCCGCACCGCTGGCAGCGCACGTAGGAGGGCCGGTCCGGGTGCCGCGGGCACACGGGAACCTGGGCGGACGGCTCAGCCGCCGGAATTCCGTAGCTCATGCGTTGGGGTTAGAGCTGCTCGATATCGATGCTGTTGATGGTGACATCCTCAACCGGGCGGTCGCCCATGCCGGTGCGGACTCCCTCGATGGCGTCGACAACCTTCTTGGATTCGTCGTCAGCCACCTCGCCGAAGATGGTGTGCTTGCCCTGCAGCCAGTCCGTGGGGATGGTGGTGATGAAGAACTGTGAGCCGTTGGTGCCCTTGCCCCCCTGGAGGCCGGCGTTGGCCATGGCCAGTTTGTACGGGGCGTTGAAGCTGAGCTCGGGGTGGATTTCGTCGTCGAACTTGTAGCCCGGTCCGCCGACGCCGCGGCCCAGCGGGTCTCCGGCCTGGATCATGAAATCTTTGATGATGCGGTGGAAGATGGTGCCGTCGTAAAGCGGTGTGCCGGTCTTGTCCTCGCCGGACTCCGGGTGCGTCCAGGCCTGCTCGCCGGTGGCGAGGCCAACGAAGTTTTTGACCGTCTTGGGCGCGTGGTTGCCGAAGAGGTTAACGACAATGTCGCCGAGGCTGGTGTGGATGGTTGCTTTTGCTGTTGCGATTGCAGTCATACCGCTCATTCTTTCACGGCAGGTCAACGCAGCGGCGGCTCCGCGGACAGTTCCGCGCTGGGTGAAATCGGCCGTGAATCCGCTGGAAGAATAGCCGGTGCAGGTCAATCCACGTAGGCTAACAACAAAACCGTCACATTAATCGGGAGGTAGTTGTGAAGAAATCGGATCGTATTGCCCGTGACCTTGAGCAGTCAGTCAACAACGCAGTCGAGTACGCAAAGGACTGGGCATCGCCCCGCGTGGAGGCAGCAGTGGACTGGGCAGTGCCCCGCCTGCAGCACAGCCTGGATACCGCTTCTCCCAAGATCCAGGAAGGGCTCAAGACCGCGGCCCACAACCTTGCCGACGGCGTCGCTACAGTGACACCGCGCATCCAGGACGGACTCGCGCACCTCGCGCCCAAAATCCACGATGCCGTAGAAGGCACCACCCCGCGCCTCCACGAAGCACTGGACAAGGCCACCCCGGCTATCCTCAATGCCCGCGACCGCGTCGTGGTCGAATACCTGCCGCGTCTTTCGGACCAGATCGGCCACGCCTCCGAAGCAGTCCACCGGACGCTTGAGAGTGCGCCGGCCCAGGTGGATGCCGTGGCCCGCAAACTCGGAGATGTTGGCATTGTCCACACCCTCCAGGACCAGGCACAGACAGCAGGCACCCACATCAAGGCGGCGGCCCACGAAGCGGGCAAAGCCGTGGGCATCCAGCTGGCGCAGCCGGAAAAGCCCAAGAAGCGTGGCTGGCTGGTATTCGGGATCATCGCCGCGGCAGTCGCCGCCGGTGTTGCCGCCTGGAAGGCCTCCAAGCCGGTCGAAGACCCGTGGAAGACCCCCTCGCCTGTGACGCCTACCCCGGCTCCGGTTCCTGCCACCACGGTGAACGACGTCAAGGACGCCACGGAGGATGCTGCGGCCAAGGCCGCCGCCGCCACGGCCTCAGGAGCCGGCGTCGTTGCCGACACAGCGGACGATGCTGCAGCGGACAAGGAGTCAACCGATGAGCCGGCCAAGCACCTCGCCGACGATTCAGCGGACGCCGCCGCGAAGGGTTCAACGGATGCCAGGACGGCCATGAAGAACATCGCCTCGAACATGAACGGTTCCACCGACAACACCCAGCACTAGGACTTACCCGCCGCTGAACAGCGGCGTAACCGAAGGGGTTCCGCCCAGTGACCATCTCACTGGGCGGGACCCCTTCAGTGTTTTCCCGATGTTACCCGCGTCATTACCTTCCGCGCCGGCGGGACGGGTGTGGATCGGTGCTAAATTTGGACTGATGTCAGCCGATAAATCCTCTGGGGATGCCTTGAACGACGCAGCACAGCTGCCCCGCGTGTCCATTGTCATCCCGGCTTACAACGAGGAAAGTGTGATCCGGCAGTGCCTCATTGCTGCGATCTACCAATCGGTGCCGGCCCACGAGATCATCGTGGTGGACAACCTCTCAACGGACCGCACAGCGGCCATAGTCGGCCAGATGCAGCTTGAGTACCCCGAGAGCCCCATCCTCCTCCTGAGCCAGGACCAGGACCAGGGGTTGATTCCCACCAGGAACTTCGGCCTGAACAGCGCCACCGGAGACATCCTGGGACGCATTGACGCGGATTCAGTGGTGGAACCGGACTGGGTGGAGCAGGTCCAGAAGGCCTTCCAGGACCACTCAGTCCAGGCTGCCACCGGGCCCGTGGTCTATTACGACATGCCGATGCGCCGCTTCGGGCTCAAGGCGGATGACAAGATGCGCCAGCTCATGCTGAAACTCGCCAAGCATCAGTACCATTTCCTCTTCGGCTCCAATATGGCGCTGCGCGCCTCCGCCTGGGAGACCATCCGGGCTGAAACCTGCCGCGACGAGAAGGACGAGATGCACGAGGACATTGACCTCTCGCTGCACCTTGCCGACCACGAACTCAAGGTCCAGTACTGGCCGCAGATGGTGTCAGGGATGTCAGCCCGCCGGCTAGAGGATTCGCCCCGCGACTACCGCTACTACGTGACCCGCTTCGACCGCACCTACAAGGCCCACAACGTCAAGAAAATGGCGCTCAAAGCGCCCATGGTGGTGTTCTTCTCCGTCTACTTCCCGGCGAAGCTCCTGCGGGCGATCCACACCGTGAACACCGCCCAGCCCGTCCGCCGCGGCGGTCAGTAGCGCCGCAGGCGTCAGTCCGTTCCCAGCTCCGCAAGACGGTCCGACGGCGGTTCTCCCGTTTTAGTGCCCGCCTCACCGTCAGCGCGGCGCTGCCGGGCGGCACCGGAGCGCTGGCCGAGAACCACCACGGCCAGGCCCACGAGGATAAAGGCCAGTCCTGCATAGGTACCGCCGGGAAGCGTCTCATGCAGAAACACGGCAGCCAACAGGGCCGCCCCGGGGATCTCCAGCAGAATGATCATGGAGACCAGCAGCGGGCTCATGGTGGCCAGCAGGTGATTGAAGGCCGTGTGTCCGACCAATTGGGCACAGACGGTGATGGCTGCGATCCCGAGCCATCCCGCGGCGTCGAACCCCACCAACGGCTGGCCGCTGAAAAGTGCCATCACGGCCACGAGGGCAGCGCACATCCCGTAGCACAGGGTGGTGTAGGTTCCCGTGGTCATGGTCTGGCGGGCTTTGCCGCCGGCCAGGGTGTAGAGGCCGGCAAGCGCCCCTCCGGCTACCGCCAGCAGGTCTCCTAACAAGGCGTCAGGGGAGGATCCCATATCGAACCCGGTGATGGTGACGACACCGCCAAAGGCGATACCCAGCCCCACCAGCACCTGCCAGCGGTGCCGGGTTCCCCGGAAAAGCTGGAACACGGCGATCCAGGCCGACTGCAGGCACACCAGCGCAGTAGCGGCAGCCACGGACGTGAGCTGGAGGGAAGTGATGAAGCAGGCAAAGTGCAGGGCCAGCGCCACGGCGGCCAGGAGTGACCAACGGAACTCGGGCGCCGTCACCCGGCCGAACTGCCGCGGTTCGCGGACCAGCGTGGGAGTAGCCATGACGGCGGCCCCAATGGCATTGCGCCAGAAGGCAATGGCGAGGGCGCTGACCGTGGTGGCACCGAGGGTCGCAGCGATCAGTGGCCCGGATGAGGCCACGCCCAGGACGCCGATGGCCGCCAGAAAGAAGTTCACCGTTCAACCCTAATGGTCTGCTTAAAGAAAAAAGTCCCGGACAGCGTTTCCGCTGTCCGGGACCCTCCTTATGGTGGAGGCACGGGGACTCGAACCCCGAACCCCCTGCTTGCAAAGCAGGTGCGCTACCAATTGCGCCATGCCCCCATAAGAAGCAACCCGTCAATCATACCCTAGAACAAGGAAGCCATTTTTCAGCTTCCGGTCCGGGAATCCGGCCTATTCGACCGTGTCGGTCGACTGGCTCCAGACTGTTTTCCGGGCCTCGGATTCCTGTGCTTTCCTGTAGAGCAGGACGCCTGCGACCGCAGCTGCAAGTACCAGCAACTTCTTCACATGCACCCCGTTCCGGTCCTGTCTGCCTAAGCAGACCTGACCTTCCATTGAACCTGCACAGGTTCCGTGGGCGTACCAGGACTTGAACCTGGGACCTCTTCGTTATCAGCGAAGCGCTCTAACCGCCTGAGCTATACGCCCCGATGCCTCATCGGGCCGAGATATGACTGTACAGCACATCCCGGCCCGATCTCAAATCGAGGCATTTCCCGGGCAAAACTCCCGGAAATTGCGGGTTTTCAGTCGTCCGTGAGGGTAACGCCGATGCCGCCCACCAGGGTGGCGGAAATGTTGTAGAGCACCGCGGACAGCATGGACAATGCCGTCAGCAGCACAACGTTCACCACGGCAATGATCGTGGCAAACGAAGCCACCTGGCCAAGGGAAGCGACCTTCTTCAGTTCGAACCCGCCGCCCTCGGAACCCGCGAGGGTCCCCAGGAGGCTGTCCACCTGATCAAAGATGCCCGTGAGGTCCAGAACGGTCCACAGCACAATGGCAGCGACCACGGTGACGATTCCCAACGCCACCGACAGCAGGAATGCCATCTTCAGCACAGACCACGGATCCACCTTGCTGATCAGGAGCCGTGCACGCCTGACCTTGGCCTTGGGGGCAGGCTTGACCAGTCCAGGCTGGCCCTGGGCGGGTCGCTGGCCTTGCTGGGTCTGCGGGGGCCTGCCCTGCGCGGGCCGCTGGCCGGCCGGTCCCTGCGCCGGACGCTGGCCGGGTGTGGCGGGACGCTGGCCGGGAGCGGCTGCCCGCTGGCCCGGAGCGGCGGCCGGTGCCGCCGGCCGCTGCTGCGGCCTGACGGGCGCATTCACCCGGGGTGCCGCCGCGGGCTGCGGGGCACCGGCGGGGACATTGTTGTTCGGCTTGGGATATGAGTCGGGATTACTCACTCGTTACCTCCGGTGTAGTCTTCGTTCGGCTCAGCGTCGCCGGAGGCATCCTCTGACTCAACAGCCGGTGATGTTTCTGCCACTGATGCTGACCCTGCGGATCCCTCGGGGGACCCGGCCTCTTCAGCCAACGTTACGTCATCGTCCGCGGATTCATCGCCCTCGAGGCCGCGTTCGCTGTTCCTGGCGACTTCAATGATGCGGTCGTTTTTGTCCGGCTTGGCGAAGATGACACCCATCGTGTCGCGCCCCTTGGCAGGGACACCCGCCACGGACGAGCGGACAACCTTGCCGCCCTCCATGACCACCAGGACCTCATCTTCCTCCTGGACGATCAGGGCACCGACCAGGTGGCCGCGTTCCTCCTGATACTTGCCCACCTTGATGCCCAGGCCGCCGCGGCCCTGCAGGCGGTACTCCTCCACGGCCGTCCGTTTGGCGAAGCCACCCTCGGTAACGATGAAGACGAAGGAGCCGTCAGTGACGACGTCGGCCGCCAGCAGTTCATCATCCTCGCGGAACTTCATTCCCGTGACGCCCGACGTCGCGCGGCCCATGGGCCGCAGGGCATCATCCGTGGCTGTGAAACGGATCGACTGGCCCATCCGGGACACGAGCATCAGATCGTCCGTCTCGGAGACCAGCTGGGCGGAGACAAGCTCGTCTCCATCCCGCAGGTTGATCGCAATGACCCCGGCGGAACGGTTGGTGTCGTAGTCCTCCAACCGGGTCTTCTTGACCAGGCCGCGCTTGGTGGCAAGCACCAGGTACGGTGACTGCTGGTAGTCCCTCAGGTCCAGGACCTGGGCGATGTGTTCGTCGGGCTGGAAGGCCATCAGGTTGGCAACGTGCTGGCCCTTGGCATCGCGGCCGGCTTCGACCAGTTCGTAGGCTTTGGCGCGGTAGACGCGGCCCAGGTTGGTGAAGAACAGCAGCCAGTGGTGCGTCGTGGTCACAAAGAAGTGCTCCACCACGTCGTCCCCGCGGAGCTGGGCACCCTTGATGCCCTTGCCGCCCCGCTGCTGGGAGCGGTAGTTGTCGCTGCGCGTGCGCTTGACGTAGCCGCCGCGGGTGATCGTGACCACCATCTCCTCTTCGGGGATCAGGTCCTCCATGGACATGTCACCGTCGAAGCCCATGAGGATTTTTGTCCGGCGGTCGTCGCCGTGCTTGGCGACGATCTCGCCCAGCTCGGTGCTGATGATTTCCCGCTGGCGCTGCTCAGATTCCAGGATGGAGGTGTACTCCGCGATCAGTGCTTCGAGTTCGGCATGACGGTCCTGGATCTTCTGGCGCTCCAGGGCTGCCAGGCGGCGCAGCTGCATGTCCAGGATGGCACGGGCCTGCAGTTCGTCAATATCCAGCAGTTCCATCAGGCCGTCGCGCGCGGCTTCGGTGGTGTTGGAGGCGCGGATGAGCGCAATGACTTCATCCAACGCGTCCAGTGCCTTCAGGAGAGCGCGCAGGATGTGCGCTTCTTCTTCGGCCTTGCGCAGGCGGTAGCGGGTCCGGCGCGCAATGACGTCCATCTGGTGGGTTACCCAGTGGCGGATGAATGCGTCCAGGCTCAGGGTGCGCGGCACGCCGTCGACGATCGCGAGCATGTTGGCGGAGAAGTTGCTTTGCAGCTCGGTGTGCTTGTAGAGGTTGTTCAGCACCACCTTGGCCACGGCATCGCGCTTGAGCACAATGACCAGGCGCTGGCCGGTACGGCCGGAGGTCTCATCGCGGAGATCCGCAATGCCCGAAATCTTTCCGTCCTTGACCAGTTCCGCGATCTTGATGGCCAGGTTGTCCGGGTTGGCCTGGTAGGGCAGTTCGGTGACAACCAGGCAGGTGCGCCCCTGGAGTTCCTCGACGTTGACCACGGCGCGCATGGTGACCGAGCCGCGGCCGGTCCGGTATGCGTCCTCAATGCCCCTGTGTCCCAGGATGGTTGCCCCGGTGGGAAAATCCGGGCCCTTGACGCGCAGCAGCAGCTCTTCGAGCAGCTCCTCGCGGGTTGCGGTCGGATTCGACAGGTACCACTGGACTCCGTCTGCCACTTCGCGCAGGTTGTGCGGCGGAATGTTGGTGGCCATGCCTACGGCGATGCCGGAGGAACCGTTGACCAGCAGGTTGGGGAACCGTGCCGGCAGGATGGTCGGCTCCTGGTTCTTGCCGTCATAGTTGTCCTGGAAGTCGACGGTTTCCTCGTCGATGTCCCGGACCATCTCCATGGCAAGCTGGGCCATTTTGGTTTCGGTGTACCGGGGGGCGGCAGCGCCGTCATTGCCCGGTGAACCGAAGTTGCCCTGGCCAAGGGCCAGAGGGTAGCGCATGGTCCAGTCCTGGATCAGGCGTACCAGGGCATCGTAGATCGCAGTGTCGCCGTGGGGGTGGTACTGGCCCATGACCTCGCCGACCACACGGGCGCACTTGTTGAAGGAGCGGTCCGGCCGGTAGCCGCCATCGAACATCGCGTACAGCACGCGGCGGTGCACCGGCTTCAGGCCGTCCCGGACGTCAGGCAGGGCGCGGCCCACAATAACGGCCATGGCGTAATCCAGGTAGGAGCGCTGCATTTCAGTCTGCAGGTCCACCTGTTCCACGCGGTCGATCAGCACATCGCCTTCAAGCACGTCGTCCGGAAGATCGGCGGACTCCGCCGGGTTCTCGGGTGTCTCGTCACTCATCGTTTATATTTTCCGTTTCAGGTATATGTCGGTCATGGAATATCAGTCGGTGAACCGGCTAGATATCCAGGAACCTGACGTCCTTGGCGTTCTGCTGGATGAAGTTACGGCGCGATTCCACGTCTTCACCCATCAGCGTGGAGAAAATCTGGTCTGCTGCCAGGGCGTCGTCCATGGTGACCTGCAGCAGGGTCCGGTGGTCAGGGTCCATGGTGGTGTCCCACAGCTCGGTGTAGTCCATCTCGCCCAGGCCCTTGTAGCGCTGGATGCCGTTGTCCTTCGGGATACGGCGGCCGGCAGCCTGCCCGGACACGAGCTTGGCATCGCGCTGCTTATCGCTGAAGACGTAGTCGTGCGGGGCGTTGGACCACTTGATCCGGTACAGCGGCGGCTGGGCCAGATACACAAAGCCGTTTTCGATCAGCGGGCGCATGTAGCGGAACAGGAGCGTCATCAGCAGCGTGGTGATGTGCTGGCCGTCAACATCGGCATCGGCCATGAGCACAATCTTGTGGTACCTGAGCTTGCTGAGGTCGAAGTCCTCGCCGATGCCCGTGCCGAACGCGGTGATCATGGACTGCACCTCGGCGTTGCCCAATGCCTTATCCAGGCGTGCCCGCTCAACGTTCAGGATCTTGCCGCGCAGCGGCAGGATGGCCTGGGTTTCGGGATTGCGCCCGCGCTTGGCCGAACCGCCGGCCGAGTCACCCTCCACGATGTAGACCTCGCAGCGTGCGGGGTCCTTTGAGGAGCAGTCAGACAGTTTGCCCGGCATGCCGAAAGACTCCAGCGGGCTCTTGCGCCGCGCGTTGTCACGGGCCTTGCGGGCAGCCATGCGGGCCTGTGCTGCGGAGATTGCCTTGCGGATAACGTCGCGGGCAGGACCGGGGTTCCGTTCCAGCCAGTCGCCCAGCCCGTCAGTGACCACCCTTTGGACGAAGCCTTTTACCTCGGAGTTGCCCAGCTTCGTTTTGGTCTGGCCCTCGAACTGCGGCTCGGCGAGCTTGACCGAAATAACCGCAGTCAGGCCTTCGCGGATGTCATCCCCGGTGAGGTTGTCATCCTTTTCCTTGATGATGCCCTTCTCCCGTGCGTAGCGGTTGATGAGCGATGTCATGGCGGCGCGGAAGCCCTCTTCGTGCGTTCCACCCTCGTGGGTGTTAATGGTGTTGGCGTAGGTGTGGACGCTTTCGGAGTAGGCATTCGTCCACTGCATGGCCATTTCCAGGGCGATGTGGCGTTCCGTATCCTCGGTTTCGAACGAGATGACGTCCTCGTGGACCACATCCACCTTCTTGCCCGAGTTCAGGTGCTTCACATAGTCGAGCAGGCCGTCGTCGTACTGGTACACCACGGTGCGGTGCTCAGCACTCACTTCACCTTCGGTAACCACCGCATCGAGGTCAAGGTCTTCATCGGCGCCGGAGTTCGCGGCAGGGGCCCGCTCGTCCGTGAGCGTGATGCGCAGGCCCTTGTTAAGGAACGCCATCTGCTGGAAGCGGGCGCGGAGGGTCTCGAAATCGAAATCCGTTGATTCGAAAATACCGGCGTCGGGATAGAACGTCTGGGTGGTTCCGGTGGTGTCTGTGGCTTCACCCTTGACCAGGCCGCCCTGTGGTTTTCCGCCGTCGGCGAAGGACATCCGCCACACGTTTCCCTGGCGCCGTACTTCGGTGTCCACCCGGCTGGAGAGTGCGTTGACCACGGAAATTCCGACACCGTGGAGGCCGCCGGAAACGGCGTACCCGCCACCGCCGAACTTGCCGCCCGCGTGCAGGATGGTCATGACCACTTCAACGGTGGGCTTGTGCTCCGTCGGGTGCATGTCCACGGGGATACCGCGGCCATCATCAACGACCTTGACGCCGCCGTCGGCCTGCAGGACCACCTCGATGTGCGTGCAGTAGCCGGCCAGGGCCTCGTCGACGGAGTTATCCACCACTTCATAGACGAGGTGGTGCAGGCCCCGGGGCCCTGTGGATCCGATGTACATACCCGGGCGTTTCCGCACAGCTTCCAGGCCTTCAAGGACAGTAATGTCGCTGGCGCCGTATTCCCTTGGCGTCACGGTCTCGGCCGGCTTATTCGGGGTGGGGACATCCTCCGCTGCGCGTTCTACTGCCTGGGTATCTGTCATGTCGTTAGCCACAGGTGCTGTCGACTCCTCTTTTTCGATGATGGCCGGCGGGTTCTTTCCGAGGGGAAAGGGCTCGCCAACAGGCACAAGCTGATGGCACTGAAGAGTAGGTCGACCTGCAGAACCGAAGTCCGCCTGCGGAAGGCATACGGAAAACGGACTCAGTCAACGTTTCACCGGCGCCCAGTTATCTTCTGCGATTCTACCGTGAAATAGCCCGCAAACCCGCATTCCGGAGGCGTCGCGGCACTCGTCTTTGCCCGTGTGTGGCCATTGATCCTGCCTAGGGCGCCCTTGCGATGCGGCCGCCGGGTGCCTATACGCCCCGGGGGCGCCGGACCGCCCTACACGCCGTCGGACGGATTTTCAAGGTTCGACGGCGGCCGTTAAGCAGAGGTGCGGCGGCTAACCGTACGTATCACGGGGTCCACGGCCGTTGACAGTACGGCCACCCTTGCGCCAGCTGGGCGCCGAGGGCCCGAGGACCTGGATGCTGGTCACCACGCCGTCGCCCAGTTCGGTCCGGAATTTTTCGAGCAGGCTGATACTCAGCAGCCGCAGCTGCGTGGCCCAGGCTGTCGAATCGCAGCGTACGTGCAGCGTGGTGTCCGCGAAGCTTTCCGGGGTGCAGTGCGCAGAAATTTCAGGGCCAACCAAAGTTGCCCATTCGGCCATGACCGACCCCACCGCTACCGGTGACGTCCAGCCGCGTTCGGCCACCAGGCGCCCCACCACTTTGCCCAGGCCAAGGGGGTCCCTGCCGGTGGAATGGAACTGGCTGAAGCCGCGGGTATCCCGGATTCCGCGTTTGGCCTTGGGGGCACCGCCGGGAGGAGGTGCTTTTCGGCGGATTTCCCCTCGTGCTGCGGCGGCTTCCCGCATCCGGTTCAGCGCTGCCTGGGGCGCATCGATGTTGTCGGGGTCGCGGCCGGGCTGCAGCCCGCCGTTTTTCTCGTCCCTACTCATCAATTCCTCCCGGAATGACCTTCACCCGCCGGCCGGTCAGTTCCTCCGGTATATCGGCGTCGACGGCGGCGGTCACCAGGACCTGTTCCGCGCCGGAGACTATTGCCGCCAGTTTACGCCGACGCTGCACATCGAGCTCGGCAAAAACGTCGTCGAGAATCAGGATGGGCGCGGATCCGCCGGTTCTGGCGTCGTCCAGCATCACATAGTAGGAGGCAAGCCGGAGCGAGAGGCACATCGACCATGTTTCGCCGTGGGAAGCATAACCTTTGGCGGGCGCTTCGCCGAGCACCAGCTCAAGTTCGTCGCGGTGCGGCCCGACCAGCGAGATGCCGCGTTCCAGTTCCTTGCGGCGTGATGCCTTGAATGCCTGGACATAGCGTTCGGTCAGCTCCTCGATCGAGAGGAATCTGAGGTTCTCATCTCCGGCACCCTCTCCGGAAGTGGCGGACCCTGCCGTTACGGAGCTTCCGCCGGAGTTGCCAAACGGGGATGCGCCGTCGTCGTTCATCAGGTTCTGAAGAGTGGACCGGTAAACAGCACTGGCTTCCTTGGATCCGTCCGTGAGCTGGGCGTAGGCCTTGGCCAGGTGCGGGCGCAGCCGTTCCACGAGTTCCAACCGCGCAAACACCAGCTCTGCACCGGCCTTGGCCATGTGCTGGTCCCAGACATCCAGGGTTGATTCGTGCGCCGCAGTGAACTTGCCGGCCCGCGCGGATTTGAGGAGGGCGTTGCGTTGCTTCAGGACCCGGTCGTAATCGGTGCGGGTCGCCGAGTGCCGCGGTACGAGGCTGACGAGCAACTCATCGAGGAACCGCCGGCGGTTCGAGGGGTCGCCCTTGACCAGGGCCAGGTCCTCGGGGGCAAAAAGGACCGTCTGGCAGATCCCCAGCAGATCCCTGGCGCGCACCGGGTTGCTGCGGTTGATGCGGCCGCGGTTTGCCCGGCCGGCATTGATTTCAAGTTCCAGCACGGTGGTCTGCGCGCCGCGGACCACCCGTGCCCTGACCAACGCCCTGTCGGTACCGAACCGCAGCAGTGGAGCATCGGAGCTGACCCGGTGTGAGCTGAGCGTGGCCAGGTAGCCGATGGCCTCCATCAGGTTGGTCTTGCCAATGCCGTTTGACCCCACCAGGACTGTGACACCTGGTTCAAGCGCAAGGTCAACCTGGGCGTAACTGCGGAAGTCGGTCAGCGAAAGGTGTTCTAGATACACGCGGTCTTCAAAATTCTCGGAACCAGGCCGGTTCCGCGGTGGTTGCCAGCGGTGGTTTGCTACTTGGCGGGACGGGTGGCATGCCCGCCAAACTGATGGCGCAGGGCAGAGACCATTTTCATTGCCGGGGAGCTGTCCTCACGGGATTCGAAGCGCGCGAACAGTGCCGCCGTGATGGCAGGGGCAGGAATGGCATTGGCGATGGCTTCTTCCACGGTCCATCGGCCTTCACCTGAATCTTCGACGTAGTCGTCGATGTTCTGCAGTCCGGGGTCCTCGTCGAGCGCCTTAACCGCGAGGTCCAGCAGCCAGGACCTGACCACGGTGCCCTTTTGCCAGGCTCGGAACGTCCCGGGAAGGTCGTTGACGATGTCCTTGGAAGCAAGGAGTTGGTAGCCCTCGGCGTAGGCCTGCATCAGGCCGTATTCGATCCCGTTGTGGACCATTTTGGCGTAGTGGCCGGCACCGATTCCGCCGACGTGGACGAAGCTGTCGGCCCGCTCTCCTTCCGGCCGGAGTACATCAAAGACGGGCAACGCGCGCTCGATATCGGCTGCGTCACCGCCGGCCATCAGCCCGTACCCGTTCTGCAGTCCCCATACGCCGCCGGAAACTCCGCAGTCCGCGAAGCGGATTCCCTTTTCTGCCAGCGCGGCACCGTGCTTCTGGTCCTCGGTGAAGCGGGAGTTGCCGCCGTCGATCACCAGGTCGCCGGCGTCGAGCTTGTTTCCGAGATCCGTGATCACGGCATCGGTGATCTGCCCGGAGGGAACCATGACCCAGATCAGCCGCGGCGCCGGGACAGCAGCAATGAGTTCCTCCACAGAGGCAACGTCTGTGATTTCCGGGTTGCGGTCGAAACCTGTGACCTCAATGCCCCCCTTGCGCAGGCGTTCGCGCATGTTGAAACCCATTTTTCCAAGGCCGATCAGTCCGATATGCACGGTGAGACTCTTTTCTGAGCTGGGTTGAGCCGGGGGCTTGGTGTTGAATCCGGGGGACTAGTTGGGGAGCCTGACGGGCATGACCAGGTAACGGTAGTCGTCCTGGTCCTCGCCGTCGGCATCGGCCTGGGCTGTGATCATCGCCGGTTTCGGCGCCGTAGTGAAGGAGAACCTGACGAACTTGGTTTCGATAACGCTCAGGCCCTCAACAAGGTAATGCGGGTTGAAGGCAACCGTGATGTCGTCCCCGAAGAGCTGGGCCTCGAGTTCTTCAGAGGCCTGGGCATCCTCGCCGGTGCCGGCGTCCAGGTGCAGCAGGCCGTCGGTGAAGGCCAGTCGGACCGGCGTATTCCGTTCCGCCACCAGGGAAACACGGCGAACAGCCTCTACCAGTTCCTGGGTCTGAACGGTGGCGTGGATGGGAGTGGAATCCGGGAAAAGCGACCGGATTTTGGGGTAGTCCCCGTCCACAAGAAGTGACGTGGTGGTGCGTCCGCCGCTTTCGAAACCAATAAGCCGGCTGTCGTCATTCGCCAGTGCAAGGTTGATGTCGCCACTGTTGCCGAGGGTCTTGGCTACCTCGTTGAGGGTCTTCGCCTTGACCAGGGCGCTGGTGGAAATTCCGGGGGTAACCGGCTTCCACGGCACTTCGCGCATGGCCAGCCGGTACCGGTCCGTGGCAAGCAGCGTGATGAGGTCGTCCTCGATCTCCATCCGCACGCCCGTCAGGATGGGAAGGGTGTCATCCTTGCTGGCCGCGATGATCACCTGGGACACGGCCTGGGCGAACGAATCACCCGGAACGGTTCCGCTGATGGCCGGCAACGACGGCAGGGGCGGGTATTCGGCCTCGGGCATCGTGGCCAGGTGGAAGCTGCTGCGGCGGCAGGTCAGGGTGACTTTGTTGCCGTCTGTTTCAACCTCGACAGGAGCGGACGGCAGGCTGCGGCAGATGTCCGCGAGCAGGCGGCCGGAGACCAGGATGGTGCCCTCGGTGGTGATATCGGCGGCGATTTCCAGCCGTGCCGAGGTCTCGTAATCAAAACTCGAGAGGCTGACCGTTCCTGCTTCAGCCTTCAGGAGCAGACCGGACAGCACGGGAACCGGCGGCCGCGGAGACAACGACCGGGCTGTCCAGGTGACGGCTTCTGCCAGGACGTCCCGTTCGACTCTGAACTTCACGGAAGGGTGCCGCCTTTCATTACTGCTGCCATAGAGATACCTGGAACTCCGTCAGGGAGTCCAAACGAGTAGCGCCCAGACACCGGAACCTGCATGGTCCGGCGGTTGCTGAACCACAGAGAAACCCGAGGATGGGAGCGCTGCTGACAGCTTAGCCGGAAGATCAGGGATTAACCCATCCCCGGCCGGCGCCCAGGGGGTCCGGTGGCCCCTGTCCGGTGTTCCGGACCTGGCCTGCTTGGCGTGCGGATCGAGATTGTTATTTGAGGGAAATCAATTTCTTGGGATTAGTAGTGTTAATAACTGCTGTGGAAACTGTGGATAACTCGATCCGGCCGCAGGATCCGGCGGTTAAGCCCTGTTCATGGACTGTGGGTGGGGAGGTTTTAAACAGGCTGTGGATGGGGATAACATTTTTCGGCTTCCGGCCGGTCCACAGCTGGCTTAAGGGTTTTAAGCCCATTAAGCGCGGTTGTCCCCTTAACTGTCCACAGGCTTATCCACATGCGCCTGTTAATAAGGTAGGAGAGCAGGGCGTCAGGAATCGCGCTGCTGCTGTTTGATCCTGTTGGTGAGCTCGGTGACCTGGTTGTAAATCACACGCCGCTCTGCCATCAGCTCACGGATCTTCCGGTCAGCGTGGATCACCGTGGTGTGGTCGCGGCCGCCCAGCTCCTGGCCGATCTTGGGCAGGGACATGTCCGTGAGTTCACGGCAGAGGTACATCGCGATCTGGCGGGCCGTTACCAGGGTCCTGGTGCGAGACTTGCTGCAGAGTTCCTCCATGCTGAGTTTGAAGTAGTCAGCGGTCTGCGTGAGGATCTGGCTGGAGGTGATCTCCTGGGCGCCGTCGTCGGTGATTAGGTCCTTGAGAACCATCTCGGCCAGTGCCACATCGACAGTCTGGCGGTTCAGGCTGGCGAACGCCGTCACGCGGATCAGTGCACCTTCAAGTTCTCGGATGTTGCTGGAGATCTTGGATGCAATGTATTCCAGGGCATCGTCCGGTGCGGAAAGGCCTTCACTGAGGGCCTTTTTGCGGAGGATGGCGATACGCGTTTCAAGTTCCGGCGGCTGAATGTCGGTGAGGAGGCCCCACTCGAACCGTGACTTCATCCGGTCCTCGAAACCTGCCAGCTGCTTCGGCGGCAGATCCGAGGTGATGACTACCTGCTTGTTGTTGTTGTGAAGTGAGTTGAAGGTGTGGAAGAACTCCTCCAGCGTCCGGTCCTTGCCTGCCAGGAACTGGATGTCATCAATGAGCAGCACGTCCACGTTGCGGTACATGGTCTTGAAGCTGGCACCCTCGTCGTCGCGGATGGAGTTGATGAAGTCGTTGGTGAACTCTTCCGAGTTGACGTAGCGGACCCGGATTCCGCTGTAGAGCCGGCGGGCGTAGTGACCGATGGCATGCAGGAGGTGTGTTTTCCCCAGGCCGGAATCACCATAGATAAACAGCGGGTTGTAGGCCTTGGCAGGTGCCTCGGCTACTGCCACGGCGGCGGCGTGCGCGAACCGGTTGGACGAGCCAATCACGAAGGTGTCAAAAACATACTTGGGATTAAGCCGGCCGAACTCGTGGGAAGTGCTCGGCAGCATGGGCTGCGGCTTCTGTTCGATCAACTGGTCCGGAGAATAAGCGGGAACGACGACGGGTTCCGGCTCTTGGTAGATGGGTACCAGATCGGCGTCCACGTCGATCGCGCAGCGGATGTCTTCAGAGAAAACGCTGTGGAGTGCATCGTCCAGCGCATCCTTGACCTGGGTCTGCAGTACTTCACGGGTCAGTTCATTGGGGACGGCGACCAGGAGTGTGGATCCGATCAGTCCCTGGGCCTGGGCCAGGATGACGAAGCCGCGCTGCCGCGGTGAAACGCGGTCGTCCTGCTCGAGAAGGTTCACCACGCGCCGCCAGGAACTTCCGACAGTATTGGCGTGGTTGGCTTCGTCTACTGTCATCAATCAGTTCCTCAAAACTTGCGTGCCTGCATTACGTGCAGCCCCAAGTCCCGAACCAGGATGCTGGTCCAGCTTCATCCACAGGGTTATGCACAGTCCGTGGATAATCGGCTACTGAGCCACTCTAGGGGATCAAAACGCCAGAAGATAGCTGGGAAGTAGCTTGTGGATAATTACACGGTTGTGGTTCGAAAACGGGCCCTGTGAGCCACTTCATCCACAGGCTGTGAGCCCGGGTTAACCACAGCCGGGGGCAGGACAGGCAGGGCATCCCGGTTTGACTCGGCGGTGCATTTTGCCCTAACGTTGTGAAGTCCTTTGTGTCCGCTTTTCTGCCTCATCTGAATCTCTCAAGCGCCCCGCGTTTGAGCAGTGGGGGAAGCGTGCATATACAAAACTTAGCGTCGGCCAGTTCTTCCCCTTTTACTGATCGGGTGGGCGCACCTTTGATCCACTGGAGTAACTAACGTGAGCAAGCGGACTTTTCAGCCGAATAACCGCCGTCGAGCCAAGAAGCACGGCTTCCGCCTTCGTATGCGTACCCGTGCCGGCCGTGCCATCCTGGCAGCCCGTCGTGGCAAGGGCCGCACCGAACTGTCGGCCTAGATTCTGACTCGTCGGTAGACATGTCTTTGCGAGTTTAAGGTGCTGGCCACCCGCAACCGTCTAAGGACTTCAACCGAATTTTCAACAACTGTGCGTTCCGGCGTCCGCAATGGACGCCGGAACGTAGTGTTATATGCGGCAGCCATCGCTGCCGACGAACCCAGCCGGATCGGGTTCATAGTTTCCAAAGGTGTCGGGAACGCTGTTGTCAGGAACCTCGTTAAGAGGAGACTGAGAGAAGCCGGTGCGGCCTCGCTTCGCGAGTACGGTACAGGGTTCGCTATCGTGGTCCGGGCGCTGCCTGCGTCCGCGGCCGCCAACTGGGACCAACTGTTGGCGGACTACAACGCCGCATTGGAATCAACCATGAACCGGTTGGGCGGCCGCCTTCCAAAGGCTGCTGTAGACGGTTCAACCGGTACGACACAGGAAGGGACACAGCGTGCGTAAGGTTACTGCCGCCGTCGTCCGCTATCTTCAGCCTGTTGCCGTGACTGTGGGCCTCTTCATCTGGAACCTGCCCAAAAACATTCTTATTCTTTTGCTGATGGCCTACCGCAAGGTGATTTCCCCCTTGTATGGCCAGGTCTGCCGTTTCTTCCCTTCATGCTCGGCCTATGCCCTTGAAGCGATTACCGTCCATGGTGCGGTAAAGGGCAGCTGGCTCGCGGCCCGCCGCCTGGCTCGCTGCCATCCGTGGAACGCCGGTGGAGTGGACCATGTCCCCGCCGGCCACCGTGAATGGCCTGAAGACCGGACCCCCACAATTGTTGTGATGAACAACCCGGACAAGTACCTGGCTGCTCAGACTGATGGAGAAGGCCGCCTTGCGGCCTGACGAATAGGGATATCGTATGGACTTCTTTGAAACAATCATGTTTCCGTTCAAGTGGCTTGTGTCCATCATCATGGTGGGCTTTCATGAGGGCCTGAGCTCCATTGGCCTGCCGGAAGCCTCGGGCTGGACGTGGACGCTGTCCATCATCGGCCTGGTGCTGGTGATCCGGGCTGCGCTGATCCCGGTGTTCGTCAAGCAGATCAAGGCACAGCGTGGCATGCAGCTGTTGCAGCCGGACCTGAAGAAGCTCCAGGACAAGTACAAGGGCAAAACCGATCAGCTCTCCCGCCAGGCCATGGCGCAGGAGCAGATGGCCATGTACAAGAAGCACGGAACCAACCCGTTCTCCGCATGCTTGCCCATGCTGATCCAGATGCCGTTCTTCTTCGCGCTCTTCCAGGTTCTTTCCGGCATAACCTCGGCCCGGACCAAGGGTGCCGGCATCGGTGCAATGAGCCACGACCAGGTGGTGCAGTTCGACGAGTCCAGCATTTTCGGCGCCCCGCTTTCTGCCACCCTTCTTCATGGCGGCGGCGGCGACTCGCAACTGGTCGTCAACATTCTTTCCATCGTGATGATCCTGGCCATGACGGCCTCGCAATTCATCACGCAGAAGCAGATCATGGCCAAGAACATGTCTGAAGAAGCCATGGCCAGCCCCTTCATGCGCCAGCAGAAAATGATGCTCTATATCCTGCCGCTCGTCTTTGGTGTGGGTGGAATCAACTTCCCTATCGGTGTCCTGATTTACTGGACCACCACCAACCTCTGGACCATGGCACAGCAGTTCTTCGTCATCCGTCGCATGCCCACGCCGGGGTCCCCCGCCGCGAAGGCACTGGCCGAGCGCCGTGCGGCCAAGGGCCTGCCGGCCCTGCCCATTCTGGGCGGCAAGAAGGCCGACGCCGAAGCGGAGGCAGCTGCCGCGGCTGCGATCATCGAGCAAAAGGGACAGCGCGTCCAGCCCCAACGTAAGAACAGGAAGAAGAAGTAATGTCAGCCGAGAGCACCGAACACGCCCTTTCCGACGAGGTCACTGAAGATCACGACGAGTCCGTGAGTGATGCAGCTTCCCCGAAGGGCTCGGTTGCCAGCCGGCTCGAGGAGGAAGGCGACGTTGCTGCCGATTACCTTGAGGAACTCCTGGACATTGCGGACATCGATGGCGACATCGACATCGAAGTCAGGAACGGGCGCACCTACATTTCGATCGTGGCCGAGGAAGAGTCCGACAGCCTGGACAACCTTGTCGGCGAAGACGGTGAAGTCCTCGAAGCACTGCAGGAGCTGACCAGGCTGGCCGTGCTGTCCGCAACCGAGAACCGCTCGCGCCTGGTGCTGGACATCAACGGCTACCGCCAGGAGCGCGCCGGTCATCTCCAGAAGATCGCCGAAGACGCGGCGGCCTCGGTCAAGGAGACCGGCAAGGCAATCGCGCTGGAGCCAATGAGCGCCTACGAACGCAAGATTGTGCACGACGCCGTAGCTGACCTCGGTCTGGTCAGTGAATCCGAGGGCGAAGGTGCCGGCCGCCACATCGTTGTATCCGCCGACTAGAGAATTGCTGATTCGCTAATCATGGTTGATATCACGGCAGCTGAACTGCTCGCGGCTGAAAAGATCTTCGGGGACCGGCTGGACCTTGCCCGGCGCTACGTCGAGCATCTCGCCACCTCCGGAACGGAACGCGGACTCATCGGGCCCCGGGAAATCCCCCGGCTGTGGAGCCGGCACGTTCTCAACTGTGCGGTCATCGAAAGCGAGATCGCCCATGGCAGCCATGTTGCCGACGTCGGGAGCGGGGCGGGGCTTCCAGGACTTTGCCTGGCGATAGCCCGGCCCGACCTGGAACTGACGCTGATTGAACCGCTGGAGCGCAGGGTCATTTGGCTCCAGGAAGTCGTGGATGACCTGGGCCTGACCAATGTCACCGTCATGAGAAGCCGCGCGGAACTCGCGGTGGGCCACGTCAAGGCAGATGTGGTGACCGCCCGCGCGGTCTCTGCACTGAGCAACCTGGCCGGCCTGACCATTCCGCTGCTGGCCGGCAAAGGCGAAGTAGTGGCCATTAAGGGGCGCAGTGCCGGTGAGGAAATCGAGAAGGCCGCGAAGGTGATCCGGAAGCTTGGGGGCGTTCAGACGTCGGTAGTAACAGTTGGTGAAAATCTGCTGGAGGAACCCACTACAGTGGTGCGCATCGTCGTAAACAAGTCCGGAAAGATTGCCTAGTCCGGGCCCGGTAACCTTGGTCTGCAGGGCGAAGCGGTTAGGCTAGACAACGGCAGCAAAAGCTGAACGAGAGTGAGTGTGTCCCAGTGACCAGTAGCGAAGCCTCCACACAACGGATCCCCCCGTTTGTGTCTTTGGGGTCAGCACGATCAGTGGCTGGCATGGGTTCCGCACCGGTCCGAACTGCGATACACCCTAAAGTGGTTGCAGACGCGGCCTCCTTTGCCGCTGTTTCACGTGAAACAACGGTTGGTGGCAAGGCCAATGTCATCGACACGATGGACGACTCCAGTCCCATCGCCCGCGAACTGGCACACGAAACGAAACGTCGGGAACGCCTTCTGGGCCGGGAATTGCCTAAGCCGGAGAAAACACGTATTTTCACGGTTTCAAACCAAAAAGGCGGTGTCGGTAAGACCACCACCACCGTGAACATCGCCGCAGCCCTCGCGGCCGCCGGATTGAACGTCCTGGTCATCGATATCGATCCGCAGGGCAATGCCTCCACAGCCTTGGGCGTGGAACATCATGCCGATGTGGACAGCATCTATGACGTCCTGATCAACGATTTTCCCTTGGCCGACGTTGTGGCTCCCTGCCCCGACATCAGCAATCTGATCTGTGCTCCCGCCACCATCCACCTGGCCGGTGCCGAGATTGAGTTGGTCTCGCTCGTGGCCCGCGAACAGCGTCTTCGCAGGGCAATCGACGTCTACGCCAAGACCAGGGCGAAAAACGGCGAAGAACGCCTGGACTACATTTTCATTGATTGCCCGCCGAGCCTGGGCCTGTTGACGGTCAATGCTTTCTGCGCTGCGGGCGAAGTCCTCATACCCATTCAGTGCGAGTACTACGCACTGGAAGGCCTGAGCCAGCTCCTCAATAACATCGAGATGATCCAGAAGCACCTGAATGCGGATCTGGTCGTTTCAACTATTCTCCTCACCATGTACGACGGCCGGACCAACCTGGCTGCCCAAGTGGCTGCTGAGGTGAGGCAACATTTCCCGGATCAGGTTCTGGGGGCCGTGGTTCCGCGCTCGGTGCGGATTTCGGAAGCGCCGAGCTACCAGCAGACTGTTATGACCTACGATCCTTCCTCCAGTGGAGCCCTGTCTTATCTGGAAGCCGCTGCCGAAATTGCTGAACGCTAAAATCTTCAAGAACTGCAACAACCGGAGCCAGGCTGGGGCCGGCTCTTCCATCGGAGGGATTTATCCATGAGCGAGAAGCGACGTGGCTTAGGCCGCGGTCTTGGCGCACTGATTCCAAGTTCCGCCGCCGGGAGCGCATCGGGCAACGGTGCCGCTGCGTCACGCCCAGTGGATCTCTTCTTTCCGGAGGGCCGCAAGAAAGTTTTCCCGCCGGATGACGTGCAGGATGGCGGCGAGGCGAGTTCGCTTGCTGATGCTGCTGCGGCTGTAAAGCCGGCTGCCAAGGTACCGGCTGCGAAGGTGCAGTCCAAGGCTCCAGCCAAGGTTTCCGTTGACGCTTCTGCGAATGCGTCTGCCAAAGACTCTGCCAAGGACTCTGCCAAGGGAACAGAAGCATCAAAAGCCGAGGACAAGACTGCGGCACCGGGCGGGAAATCCGGTGGAGCTGAGGCAGCGGCGCAGGTTGACGCGGCGGAGGATTTCGACGACAACGGCGTAGACCTCGTGGAAGTACCCGGTGTGCGTTTTGCCGAGATCCCGGTGTCGGACATTCACCCGAACCGCAAACAGCCCCGATCGGTCTTCGACGAAGACGATATGGCGGAGCTGATTCACTCCGTTCGTGAAATCGGAGTCCTCCAGCCAATTGTGGTGCGTACTTCAACCGAAGAAGGTGGAGAACCCTATGAGCTGGTGATGGGTGAGCGCCGGTGGAGGGCGGTTCAGGCCGCAGGCATGGAAACTATCCCTGCCATCGTCCGTGACACCACGGATGACGACCTCCTGCGCGATGCACTTCTTGAAAACCTGCACCGCAGCCAGCTGAACCCCTTGGAAGAGGCCGCAGCCTACCAGCAGCTCCTCGAAGATTTCGGTACCACCCACGAGCAGTTGGCCGATCGCATTGGCCGTTCACGTCCACAGGTCTCCAACACTCTGCGTCTGCTGAAGCTCCCTCCACTGGTTCAGCGGCGTGTGGCTGCCAGCGTCCTTTCAGCTGGCCATGCGCGTGCACTCCTCGCCCTGCCGGATGCTGCAGCCATGGAACGCCTGGCCCAGAAGATCGTCGCCGAGGGTATGTCTGTCCGGGCAACAGAAGAAGCGGTGACGCTGTACCAGGACCCCACTAAGCCTGCCAAGAACAACATTCCACGCCCCGGTGCGCGCCATGAGCGATTGGACTACCTGGCTTCCTCTCTTTCTGATCGTCTGGATACGAACGTCAAGATCTCGTTGGGTGTCCGAAAGGGCCGGGTAAGTATTGAGTTCGCCAGTGTGGAGGACTTGAACCGCATTATGGATGTTCTGGCGCCAGGTTCCGACAACTAGAATCCGGCAATCGAGGGGCATGTTTCACGTGAAACATGTCCCCTCTTTGTATTCTTGGGCGCTCTTTGGATCGGGCTTACCTCGAATTGGAAGTTTGGCTGCTTGATAGCGGTGTTCCTGCGCATAATCCGACCTCGTTTTCCGTACGGGAGCCCCCCGTTTTGCCGGAATGATGTGTCTTCGTCGAGGCGGCGCATGTCGCCCATAGGGGCGATATCTCCCGCCCGGGTCCGGATAGCACCCTCGTCGGACACGGGTAATCGGCCAGCCAAAGTTCACCGACCAACTGCCCTCGCGCCAGGGCCCAGCGATGGACCGCGGGCGCGAGGCAGCTAACCTCACCGCGCCAGTAGAGCTAACCGCAGCGAAAAAAGGAAGCGGGACGTAGCCTGGGTCGGCATATTTCCCCGTCCAGAGAGCCTGACAAGAGGGCTGGCGTACGAAACTTTTAGCCACAATGGGCTCAATGCAGTCGCAAACATGTCGGATGGATGAGCCAAACGTCGTAGCGTGCTGGATTTGTGGCACTCGGCAGCCGCCACGGTTCCTGCGTTTCACGTGAAACATTCGTCCTACTGATCTCGCCTTGCCCATTGTGGAGCCTTGCGACTCTCCCCCAGGGCTGACGATTGGATCGGCGCATTTCTTGGGACCGTTCTTGCGGTGACAAATGATCATCGCGATGGTTCACGGGTTCACGGGTTCACGGGTCGACGCTCGAGCGAACTCCGCCCGCTGCTCAGGAGTCTTCACTTGGAGCCGCAACGTGTTTCACGTGAAACAAAGTAAGTAAACTTCCAATGGCTCACGTAAGACAAAGGAAGTAGACTTCCAATCCACCGGCTACATGAGAACTGAGCCCAGGTCTGGCACGTGGTTCTGTTCGGATGGCACCCAATAAATCGGGGTCACAGAGGGCTCAGCTAAACGTACGATGCCGAACTGATAAAACGGCCGGATATCTTGGGTGTCGCACTCAGGCATTGTCTCTCGAGGAGTAGCCGCAAGGTCTACACCTCCTCCCATAGTCGGGACTCACAGAAACGCCCACATTGCTCCCATAGCGTCCACTCTTAGAACGTCAGCTGGCAGGCCGTGACTGTTTGTGTCGCGGCAAAGCGTCGCGGAGCGGTCCTCCGGTCCACGGGCGGGCCCTGGTCCTGCCACGCCGCCAGGCCCCCTGGTTTTGAAGGTCGGCGGTTTTGAAGATCGGCCTCGACGACTTGGCGCCTTCACGTGGAGAACCATGAGCCTGCGGGCGCGCCGAACTATGGAAATGCCACAACGGCAAACGTGGCGCCCAGTTCAAACCCACAGGGCTGATCCTGGAGGGCACGCACTCCCCCCGTAGCGCCACAGACGCGGTCCGTTGGCCGTGGCCGGGCGGGCCGCACCTTATACCGACCTTTGCCTGTCCTCGATGCCCTAGGGGCCACAGCTAGCACCTGCGGCTCCCCCGGGCGGCTGCGTTTCGAGGCCGGCCGCGGCGGCGCGCCTCGGGGCGTGCAGGCGGTGATGCATCTCCGTTGGAGGTTGTCGATCCTGGCCGACGGAGGCCGGCTCAAATCAATCCAACCGCTTCGTCTCTTGTCAGCGGGATTGAACACTACTTGGAAAGAACTCGTGGACCTCTTCCTGGAACGCGCGGAAGCTGCTCGGCGTCCCACAGTTCGTGGAGGCGCGTGGGTCCGGGTCCGCCCTCCCTCAGGTTGGCCACATTGCAGTGATGCGTACCTAGTCCAGGCGACGCCGTCCGCGAAAAATGGCTCAGGGGCTTCCGAGATGGAGCTAGGGTGGCGGGGCCTCTTGGTCGGCTCCGTCGTGGCTTGGAGACGTGCATGGTCTGATGGCTTGGAGTCAGGTAGCGCACGGGCTTGCCCAGATATGAAAACTGGCCCAGCTCGGCATCCGGCTTCCGGACCGCGCTGGCTTATGACGATAAGAGTGGGTAACAGCGCATTCTTCTTGAAGTAACGGTGCAACGTCCGCGTATGATCGCGGACGTGCTTGTTTGTGGAGCTATGCCAAATCTTCGGTCCTGCATGACGAGTGAGTGCGTGGCCGCGCAGACTCCTTTCCCTTTGTACGGCAGAAGTGTCCAGGGCCCGCGGACGTCGGCACGCGTCTTCTTCTGGCGTCCGTTTTTGCTCGGAGGTCATGGTCTTGGCCTGAACCAAGCTGGCTGTCTTCGTGGCGATCGAGTGAGTTCACGCAGAGCTCAGACCACTGTGATTTTCCTTCCACACGGCAGTACATGGCAGTGGATATCGCTGTGGATAACTTTGTGGATGAGATCACACCGAAAGCGCATGGAAGGGACGCCGAGCCTATGTCGGCTCCGAATATCTGGGCGGTTCGACGAATTTCTCGACGTTCGCTCTATCGTCAAGTGATTGTGTTTCACGTGAAACGGTGCTGGAAGTGGTTCAAGTAGCTTGATCGCACCAAATACTTCTACGAAAGCAGTTGATTCTTGACCGGAACGGCGCCGTTTGGGCATTGTGGCGTTGGTCTCTTTACGTCCATGGTTTAACGAAGCGCAGGGATGCTGCAGCTGCAGCCACTGATCGAGCAGCGATCTTGGTACTGGACTCTGCCTGACCCAGGTGCGGAAGCATGTTCTTACGAGTGGATAAGCTTGTGGATATCGCTGTGGATAACATGTGGGGATAACCTGGGGAAAAGGTTGCCGCCGACTATATCCTGACGCCGGTTGCCACGGGCCGGATGTCGCCGAAGGATAGTCTCCACCGATATGTCGGATTCGTCCCGGGCAGGCGCATGGCAGCGCCAAGAGAACACCAACGGAGTTCAGCTTCCCCGGCACATCTAGGGAACGGCTCGTACTTTGGCGCAGCTTCGTGGGATTTCAGAACACGGCGTCTTCCTGCGGACCTCCTGAGGCCGCCATACTCACGTCCTGTCCGAAGTCGGCCCATCTTCAATGTTTTGCTGAGATTGACGCCGGCCTGGAGTGGCGTCTCCGTGCTCCTCTCAGTGGGTGTCTGAGGCGGTCGCCCGGGTCTGAGGGCTGTGTGCTCTCGATTCTTGAGTGGGCTTGGCAGGTGATCCGGCGAGGAACGGTGCCTTACTGGCCGCCCGCCCCCCTCAGCGTGTCGGAGCGGCTGTCCCCCCGGGGCTTTGTCAGAGCTGTCCGGGCATCGTGGGATAGGGTCAACCCCCCATGCAGCCGATGGGTGCAGTTTCACGTGAAACATTGGGAAGATCCAGTGGATGCCATGCCTTGGCCTACGGGATGCGAGCGTTGACCGCCCAAGAGGCTCTCGCAAAAGAGCCACCGCGACATTAGTCCTTGGTCACCATCACGACGAGTCTTAGCTGTCCCTATCATGAGCAAAGTCGTTGTCCTTGCTGCCGGCTCGTCCTTAGGACTGCGGGGCAGCAAGAGCCCACCGGGTGTTTCACGTGAAACATCCACAGGACGATGGGCTGAATATCTTCCTCACTCTGGACACTGCGCAAGCCTCCTCGTTGTTGGGAAGGCCTCCTGGGATGCCCTCGCAGTGGATAGCGAATTAGCGAACTATAGAGCACGATCGTCCTACGGTGTAGATGTGGCCTCATTCCCTCGGCTTCTGGATCCGGCGGAGCATTCAGTTGGCGAAGTGAGGTTTCTATGAATTGGCAGTCGTGAAGTTCTCAAGGTGGGTGTTCAAGCCAGCGCCGCATGGTCATCCAGCCACAGATGGGCGATCTCGTGCCTTTATTGGCTGGCGTGAGGATCTCCTCCAAGGGCCCGCGTGGCAGCTCGATGGTCGCTCATCGCGGCTGGTCGGTGGTTGCCAATAGTTTGTGTGTCGCACATTGCCAGCGGTATCAGGACGAGATCCATTGTTCTCCACGCTGACCTTAGGGAGATGAAAAGAAGCCACCCTACTAACTGAGTTCGGTGGGACAAGCGGACAACTTCGCCCAGACCAGCGGCCCTGCCATAGGTCGCTTGGGAGGGTTTGGCTACGGGCACCCAGAACAGGATCGCTGTGGACTCTCAGCCATCGGGTACCGGCTATTAGTGCGATGGCACCGGCCTGTCAGGGGTCTTCCTAGGTTCTGGTGATTGGCGGCGGTGCAGTTTTGCTGCAGTGGTTTGCTGGCCAGGGCGATTTGAGGCCCGAGATGACAAGTATGTGCGTGGAACGGTCACTGTCGCGCTCGTACACATCGCGGTATGCGACACCAACGATCGACGTGGGCACCCACGCCAGCTATCTATGTGCCGAGTAGCCTCAGTGAGGATCGGCGGAGGAAGACGTGTTGCTTGAAAGGTGCGCCGGTGGAACCGGCGCCGTTAGTATGAGACCTTTTCAGCTCCCGCATGCGATTCACTTTAGGATCACCCTTGTTTGAGCTGGTTCAGCTCTTTGTGCATGGCGCTTGTTGTCAGTATTTCTGCCGGGAATCGATCTTTTGTGTGAGCCGTCTTCCTATGCGGTCCCAGGACTACGTGACCCTGATTGCTCGTAGGGCTGCGGTGGCCTACTTTAGATTCGGCTTACTACTGTTGGAGGTCGCTTGGGGCTTGGGTCGGCGTGCGGTCGGCAGTCTCCAGGTTGGCCCATGGATGTTTCACGTGAAACATCCGTCCATGCTTCCGGCCAAGAGTCCGGCGACGTTCGGCGCGAAAACACGTGGAACAACGCGCAGCTTATGAAGCAGGACTGCGGGGCTGAGCCATGCCGTCTTCGCGGCCAGTCCATTCGAGGCAAAGCAGGCCGGGATAACAAAATACCCAGGGCGGGGTACTAAGCACCCAGGGCAAATCCACTACCAGCATCCCTCCACACGGATGACTAAGGGTCTGGACGAAATCACTTTGGACGCAGGCAAGGCCGGATGCGGATAACTCATCCTCGGCAGTTTCCGCATCCTGGATAGAAATAGCGATTGGTAGTCTGTGCCGTTGGATCAATACGGGGGTGATGCTGGATCGGGTGACTCGACAGCCACGTAGTGACCCCATAGAAGGATGCCAGGAAGTCCGCCCGTGTAGTGAACCTTTGCCTCATGATCCGACCGGCCGGTTATTCGACGTCGTGTTTCACGTGAAACACGGGTACCGATCACCGATCACCGGTACGCGGGTTCGCCACGTGGGCGGTCTGCGGTCGACGTCTCCCCTGTCTAGCTCCCGCGTAGAATCGCGAAGCATTGAAGCAGGAACAGATGCATCTGAACCAAATTCGGGGCTGTTGGAAGCCATGTGGAGGCCCCTTCGGTCGCCGCCCTTGGAAGCAAATGGCAATGAAACCCGAATCCATCGTTTACACTCTTACGATTGCCCACAAACAGATATGGCCACCGTTTCGTAAGAAACGGTGGCCACATTCCTCCGTTGCCAGCAATGCTGTCTCCGGTCTCGCATTTAGTTAGGAGAGGACGTCAGCAAATTCCTTCTCGAAGAACTGCTTGGGCTTGGCGCCGATGACGGTGCTCTTCACCTGGCCGTCCTGGAAAAGATAAACGGCAGGGATGGACGTGATGCCGTACTCGGCGGCGATGGCGGGGTTGTCATCGACATTCACCTTGACCACGTCCACCTTCTCGCTGTACTCAACGGAGATCTCGTCCAGGATCGGGCCGAGCTTGCGGCAAGGACCGCACCATTCAGCCCAGAAGTCCACAATCACGGGCTTTTCAGCGGACAGGACATCCGTGCCGAAGCTTGCATCTGTTACGTCTTTAGCGTTGCTCATAACCTTGTCTCTCTCTTCGAATGGATGCTAAGGGTGTTACGCGTGGAGGTCTGCGAGATAATGTTCCACGTCGATCGCAGCGACGCACCCCGAGCCTGAAGCCGTAATGGCCTGGCGGTAAGTGGGGTCAACAACGTCCCCTGCGGCAAACACCCCGGGGATGCTCGTCTTGGAACTCCGCCCCTCGACTGCGATGGTTCCGGCGTCGGTGATTTCCAAGGTGTCCTTGACCAGGTCCGTGCGTGGATCGTTGCCGATCGCTACGAAGACGCCCGTGACCGCGAGGTCGGTGATGGTACCGTCCTGGAGGTTCCTGATCTTGAGCCCGGCAACCTTGTTCTCCCCGATGACGTCATCAACTGTGCTGTTCCAGATGAAGGAAATCTTTTCGTGTGCAAGAGCGCGGCCGGCCATGATCTTTGAGGCCTTCAGTGAGTCCCGGCGGTGCACCACCGTGACGGACTTCGCGAATTTCGTGAGGAAGAGGGCTTCCTCCATGGCCGAGTCTCCCCCGCCGATGACGGCAATGTCCTGATCCTTGAAAAAGAAACCGTCGCAGGTTGCACACCAGCTGACGCCATGCCCAGAGAGGCGCTTTTCATTGGGCAGGCCGAGCTCACGGTATGCCGATCCGGTGGAGAGAATGATCGAGCGGGCCTTGAAGGTCTCACCGGTGGCGATGGTGACAGTCTTAATGTCGCCGTCCAGGTCCAGGGACGTGACATCCTCGAACTGGATCTCGGTCCCAAACCGGGCAGCCTGCTTCTCGAAGTTCTCCATAAGGTCCGGCCCCATGATGCCTTCGGGAAACCCGGGGTAGTTTTCGACGTCGGTGGTGTTCATCAGTTCGCCGCCGGCAGTGACGGATCCTGCCAGCAGCAGGGGCTTCAGGTTGGCGCGCGCCGTATAGACTGCGGCCGTATACCCGGCCGGACCGGAGCCGACGATGATGACATCACGTACTTCGGACGCGGTGTTTTCTGCGTTGGTCACTGAACGGTGAACCTCTTCCTTAGTCGATGCGCCGGCTTTCGGGGCCGGCCACATGGCACAACTGAATCCTGGTGGTGAATATTCCGGGCGCCGCGCGAACGGAGAACCATGAGCGGTCACGACAAAGCAGGCCCGGAAGGACGCCCTACCAGATTACCGTCTTCACACAGCTGGGCCGCGCCTGTTACTGCAGGAGCCGTGCGCCATGCAGAACAGCCGCGGCCCAACAGCCGCGACGTGGGTCCTGACTACTGAACCTTTATTTCGGCCAAGCGGATGCCGAAGCCGTACCGGGTCTTCGGGGCGGCCAGCTTGGGGAGCGTCTTGATGGACACGATCACGTATTGCGCCTGCACGGGCTCGGCCAGGGGCATGGTGAGGTCCGTTGAGGTAAAGCTGTTGGTCCCCACCAGTTTGGCTCCGTCCAGTGAAGGACGGTCGTTGGTGAAGACGCTGATGTTGCCGCCTGAAGCGCCGAGCTGGGTCAGTGTGATGGAAGAGACGGTGGCCGGAGTCTTAAGTTTGACGAACAGGGGCACGCCATCGGCCGCGAGGCCACCCCATCCCTCGGTGGCGAACTCCATGTCGGACCAGTAGCTGGCAGCGTTGCCGTCGTAAGCCTTCACCAGGTCCACGTCATAGTTGGCTGCGAATTCGAAGCTGCCCTGCCGCGTGACGCTTTCGATTGCAGGCGGCACTACGGGGGCAACAGAGCTCGGGTTCGGACTTGGAGCTGCCGTGCCCGCAGCGCTGCTGGCGTCCGTGGCGGTGGTCGGGTTGGCCTGGGGCGCAGGCCGGAACAGGCCACCCAGGCCGGTCAGTGCGAAAACGAGACCGGCAATCAGCAGTACGGCAAGCAGGCCGCCCACCAGCCAACGCATGGACTTGGGCTCACGCTCGGGCTCGTCGTCGTCGTCGTAAAAATCGTCAGCTGGGCCAGACGGCGGGACGGCAGCTGCAGTAGCCGTCTTCCGGGCCAGGGAGGGAAAAGCACCCGCGGCGCGTCCGCGCTGAGTGGGCGGCTCCGCGGCAACGGCTTCTTCGTAGCCGGCTTCCTGCTCGTCGTGCGTGTAGTCGTCCTCCGACCAGAGTGAGACCTTCGGAGAATCCGCTCCCTGGCGGCCGTGCCCGGTGTCGGAGGTTGCCCCCTGTCCGGAACCCGGCCGGTTTGGCCGTTGGACGGGCTGTGGAGCAGTCGTGTGCTGTCCCGCAGCAGCCCCGGCCGCAGCAGCGCCAGCGGCTCCGGCGGCAGCAGCGCCAACGCCAGCGGCCCCCGCACCACGTCCGGACCCAACGGTAGGGGCAGACGGCGGACGGACCGGCTGGCGCGGCGGAACCACTGGCCGGGCAGCCGGCGGGGCCCCCGGTGACGCGGACCGGTAGGGGCTGACCTGGCTGGGGTGGTTGTCGGCGTAGTTGATGTAGCCGGCGTCGATGTTCTCTTCGTCGTCGTAGGGTTCCGGCTCGTTTGAACGCGCCTGACCGAAGATTTCGCTCCCCAGGGTGTCCGTGAAGAACGGCTCAACATAGGGCGGGTTGGCAGCAACCACGAGATCCAGCAGGTCTGCCGCCGACGTGTGGTTGGTGATCAGGTACGTGGCGTCCTCTGTGACCCCGAGGTCAAGGACCTGCATGTTTCCCGGGCGTTCGCCGGTGGCCACCTCACGGGCGCTCTGGGCCACCTGATCGGTGTTGTCCGGGCCGGCGACCAGAATGCTGACCGGACGGTTCAGAACCTGGTCCACCCCGTCCAGCACCAGATCATGGTCGTGTGAGGTCAATACGGTGGCTGTCACCTTGTAACGGCCGCCGAGTACTGATCCAACGTCGATCGGGTGGGACACGGGTTCCTCCTAGACTGTCAGGGAAATGATGGCGTGCATGATGCCGCCGCCAGCCGGCGACCGGTCAAAAGCCAGCCAGCGGGCCGGCTGACGCCTGCCTGCAAATACCCTTGTTCATTGTCGATCCTAGCCGATTGGCCTTGGCCGCCGCGGGCGACAGGCAACCGAAAAGGCTGGGAAAGTCACTTTCTCCGTGGCCTTCGCGGCTTGAAATGGGGGTTCTGGCCAGGCTTGCCCTGAAAGGTGCGACGGCCAGGCAGGGGGATTTCGTCGCGCAGCAGCCCGCCCCTGGCGGTGCTTGGAACATCCTCCGCCGGAAGATATCCTTCCGCAGGTTCGGTGCGCCTGCCATCCTCCGTGCCGCCTGCCGGTCCCACGTTCGTCACAGCAGGCGCCGCTGGGCGTTCCGGCACAGGTCCCGCGCGGAACGAGGTGGCGTCGAATTCGCCGGAAATCCGGGGAATCAGTCCGGTATCAACCGAGACCGTGGCTCGTTCCGGCGTCGGGCGTTCCATCCCGGAGTCACCACTGTCAGCCGAAGGCGACGACGGCGTCCCCCCGGACCCGTCCGACGGCCCCGATCCCCCGCGGCCCAGCCGCGCCATCAGGGGGCGGAGCAGGTCACGGAGTTCTGCCACGTGGAAGATCCTGAGCAGGAAGACGTAGGCGACCAGCATGATCGGCCCCACCACCATGACGGTCACCAGTGCTGCGAGCCGGTCCTGCCAGGCGAAGCCGTCCGGGCTGTAGCTTCCCATCAGATAAAGGGCCCCGGCCCCGGCTACCGCGGATCCGAGCGCCGCGTAGCCCATCCGGATATAGGCGTTGGCAATCCGCGGCCCGTCGAGGTGGCCCAGGAGCCGGCGCAGGAAATAGGCGCTGATGACAACGGAGAGAATGTTGCCCACCATGTAGAGAATGGCGATGGCATAGATGATCTGGCCTACAGGCAGGAACTGGATGGCAAACGCGCCTGCCACATAGACAAACGCGAGCAGCAGCTGGACATAGAACGGAGTCCGGGCGTCCTCGTTGGCGTAGAAGACGCGGGACATCATGAAATTGGCGCTCATAAAGGGTGTGCTGAGCGCCAGGATGGTGAGCGTTTGGGCCAGCATCACGCCGTCCTGGCGCGGGCCGCCCGAGAAGAACATGCCCAGCGGCCCGGCCAGCGCAAAGAGTGCCATGGCGCCAAAGACTGTGGCCACCGCCATGGTGCGGAGGCCGTGCGAGAGGGCATCGCGGAGTTCAGCCCGGTTGCCGTCCTGGGAGGCGCGGGTCATCCGGTTGAAGAGGACAGTGGCAAGTGAGAGCGCAATGATCGAGTGCGGCAACAGGTACAGCTGGCTGGCCACCTCCAGGACAGCGTTGCCCGGAAGCATGCCTGCGGCCGGATCCCCCGCAGCCTGCAGCCGCAGGCGCTCGGCCCCGGGAATCGTTGCGATACGCATGACATACAGGAACGCCAACTGCCCGACGGCGGCAGTCAGGAGAGTCCACACGCTCAGCTTTGCTGCCTGGCCAAGTCCCACTCCCCGCCAGCCGAACCGCGGCCGCAGCCCCAGCTTCAGCCGGAAAACCGGAATCAGCAAAATGGCTGTCTGCGCAATCACGCCGATGGTGGAGAATCCGGCCACCAGCAGGGTCTGGTCGGGACCCCAGTTCTCCAGGGTGTGCGGGTTGGCGGCATTTTCGCCGAAAATCCAGATGAACATGCCCAGGCCGCCGATGGCCACCAGGTTGTTCAGGATGGGCGCCCACATGGCAGGGCCGAACGCACCGTTGGCGTTGAGGATCTGCGTGAGCAGGGCATACAGGCCGTAGAAGAAAATCTGCGGCAGGCACCAGAAGGCAAAGGCCACCGCCAGCGCCTTCTGCTGCGGCGAATACCCCTGCGTTGTCAGCTCAATGACCCACGGCGCAGCCAGGGTGACCAGCGCCGTGAGGCCCAGCAGCAGCAGCACAGCCAGCGTCAGCAGCCGGCTGATGTAGTCCGATCCCCTGTCCGGGGCCTTGCTGGCCTTGATGATCTGCGGTACCAGCACGGCGTTGAACACGCCGCCGGCCACCAGCAGGAAGATCAGGTTGGGCAGGTTATTGGCGTTGATGAACGTGTCATTAACCGTTGAGCCAAGCCCCAGGGCAGCTCCGAGCATCCACGTTTTTCCGAAGCCCAGGAAGCGAGAGACAAGGGTCCCCGCCGCCATGATGGCGCTGGAGCGGGTTTCGCTCGCGCCGGAGGGGTCGGCAGCAGGTTCAGCTACGGGTCCGGTTGCAGGGCCGGCAGGAACCGTCGGGTCGGCTGCCGGGCCGGTTTGCCCGGCGCGGTCTGCTTTGTCGGAAGGGAAATTGGTAGCTGGCATCGAGTTCATCGTCTCACCCGGACGCTGTTTGTTCGGCAACCGACAGGCTGCCTGCAGGCGTCAGAGGTGTTCGGGCAGGACGTCCCGGGCCAGGTCAGCGATGCGGCGTTCGTTGGGAAAGGAGAGCTTCCGCGCGAGTTCCCGGATGGGCACCCATGCCACGTCCACGGCTTCCTGGTCAGGATCGTTTTCGATGGTGAGCTCGCCGCCGGTGGCACGCAGCAAATAATGGTGGACGGTCTTGTGGACACGGTGGCCGCTGACGGTGAACCAGTAGTCGATGCTGCCCAGCGGCGCGAGGATGTCGCCTTCGATGCCGGTTTCTTCGGCGATCTCGCGGACCGCGGCCTGCTCGTTGTTTTCCTTGCCCTCCGGGTGGCCCTTCGGAAGGCACCACTCCAGCCGTCCGCCCCGATTAAGGCGGGCAATGATCGCAACCCTTAGTTCGCCGTCGGACGTGTCCACCACAACGCCGCCGGCGGAAATTTCCTCAACCGTAGGCAGCGACGCCGGTGCCGAATGCAAGGAAGGCGCGACGTGGGCACCGATTGCCGAGGGCAACGGTGCGTTTGTCCTCCTGCCGGGAGCGCTCGGTACGGGGTGTGCCATGCAGTCCACTCTAACGACTCTTGCCCTCTCATGATGACTGGAACATGACATCAAGATGGACGGCGCATGACGCACTTTGCAGGCCTGTGAGCGAATACGCGTGATCCGGAGAAGATTTTGGCCTGCCAAGCCGCTGGTTTCTGACAAGCTTAAGTAACTATGGCGCACGTACATCACAAGACTGATTCCCACCCCGTCGATTTCCAGGTAGACCCGGTGGTCCTGGAGCTGGGGCAGCGCTTTGTCGACGCCGGCCACGAGCTGTCGCTGGTGGGCGGTCCGGTGCGGGACCTCTTCCTGGGCCGGACGTCGCCGGACCTGGACTTCACCACTGATGCCACCCCGGACCAAACAGTGGCCCTCATCAAAAGGTGGGCGGACAACTACTGGGAAATCGGCCGTGCCTTCGGGACCATCGGCATGCGCAAGGCCGGCTTTCAGATCGAGATCACCACCTACCGGGCTGAGGCCTATGACCCGGAATCGCGCAAGCCAGTGGTGGCCTTCGGATCCTCGCTCACAGACGACCTGCTGCGCCGGGACTTCACCATCAACGCCATGGCGTTGAAGCTCCCGTCCCTGGAACTGGTTGATCCTTTCGGCGGTGTCCGGGACCTCCACGCCACCGTGCTCGCCACCCCCGGCTCGCCCGAGGACTCCTTCTCCGATGATCCTCTCCGCATGATGCGCGCCGCCCGGTTTGCCTCGCAGCTGGGCATCTCTGTCCACGACGACGTCCGGCTGGCCATGACCCAGATGGCGGAACGGATCACCATCATTTCGGCCGAACGCGTGCGCGACGAGCTGGTCAAACTCATCTGCGGCGCACACCCGCGCGTTGGTATTGACCTCTTGGTGGATACCGGCCTGGCCGAGTTCGTGCTGCCCGAAGTCTCCGCCTTGCGGCTCGAGTCCGACGAGCACCACCGCCACAAGGACGTTTACCAGCACTCCCTCCAGGTGCTGGAGCAGGCCGCCGGCTTGGAAACCGATGCCGATGGCGCTGTGCCGGGCCCCGATTTTGTGCTGCGGTTCGCAGCATTGATGCACGACGTCGGCAAGCCGGCCACGCGGCGCTTCGAACCGGGCGGCGCGGTCAGCTTCCGCCACCACGACATGGTGGGGTCCAAGCTGACCACGAAGCGGATGAAGACACTGCGCTTCGATAACGACACCATCAAAGCGGTAGCCCGCCTGGTGGAGCTGCACATGCGCTTCTATGGCTATGGTGAGGCCGGCTGGAGCGACTCCGCGGTCAGGCGCTACGTCACGGACGCCGGCCCCCTGCTGGAGCGCCTGCACCGGCTGACCCGCTCGGACGTCACCACCCGCAACCAGCGAAAAGCCGAACGCCTCGCGTTCGCCTACGACGACCTGGAAGCCAGGATCGCCACCCTCCGGGAGCAGGAATCCCTGGACGCCGTGCGGCCCGACCTGGACGGCGCCCGGATCATGGCCATCCTGAACCTTAAGCCGGGACCCGTGGTTGGCCGTGCCTACAAGTACCTGCTGGAGGAGCGGATGGAGCACGGACCCCTGCAGCCCGAAGATGCCGAGGCACGGCTCCTGGCGTGGTGGGCAGAACAGCCCGAATCAACCCCACTGACCGGATCAGTACCCCCTGCCGGATCACCCGAGGCAAAGGAGACGGAAACGTCTCCCGCCGGCGTCGAACTTTCCCCCACCGAGGAGTCCAAATGAGTGTCCCCATGTTTGCGCCACGCCCCCAGCTCTGGATCATGCGTCACGGGGAGACGGAATGGTCCAAGAGCGGACAATATACGGGCCTCACGGACCTGCCCCTGACCGTGGAGGGCGAGCAGCAGGCGGTGGAGGCCCGCAAGGTGGTGGACATGGTGGATTTCGACCTCGTCCTGACCTCCCCACTGCGGCGGGCCCGGAGGACGGCCGAGCTGGCTGGATTCCCTGACGCGCAGCACGAGCCGCTGGCAGTGGAATGGAATTACGGCGACTACGAAGGAATCAGCTCGGACCTGATCCGGAAGGACAACCCGGATTACCTCATCTGGACCCACGGCGTGCCCAACGGCGAAACACTGGACGAGGTGGCTGCCCGCGCGGACAAGATCGTGGCCCGCGTCCTGGAATCCGGGCTGGACAACGTGCTGATCGTGGCCCACGGACACTTTTCCCGGATCCTGACGGCCCGGTGGCTCGAATTGGCACCCGCCGAAGGCCGCCATTTCATTCTCGGCACGGCAAAAGTCTGCACGCTTGGATGGGACAAAAAAACTCCCGCCATTGTCCGCTGGGGACTATAAACACGCATTCATAAACTTTCCGGAAAAACTTCTGCAATTAAGTAGCGGACCTCTGCGTTCGTAGGGTATTTTTATTCGTGACCCCAGAGCGGATCTGCCGGGGTCACGGCGCACGTTGCCAGGCCAGTCTTCCGGCGCAACGGCTCAGCAGAAAAGGAGGTTGGGACAGTGATTACTTTGACTAGCGGATGGCAGATGACCATCACCGCCACCCCGGCCTCTGCTGCTTTTGCGCGCCGTTTTCACGGACTGCTTGCCTCTTAGCCCCAGTACCTGATCCCGCCTCCGCGGCGGTATCACTGGACGAGGCACGCTCCCAGCCACCCGCTGGCGCGCGAAGACGCAATGAGCAGTGGCCCCGCTGTGACGCAGCAGCAACCCCATAGTTCGGAACCCTGCTTCCTGTTGGGGGCTTCGCCGCCGCAATTTCCGGTGACTGTTTGCGCATTTACGGACCACTAATTCAGCCGGGGCATTTCTTTGTCCAATTCCCGCCCATATTTGGCCGACATTGATTGGCTTTAATTGCCATGCCCGTTTCCCTTTGAAAGGAGGTGACTGCCATGATCAAAAAGATCAAGAAAGCACTGTTCCAGTTGCGCATTCTCGGCAGCGACGGTTCTGTTCGGGCTGAGCGAGGCGAATTCAACGGCAAGCTGCTGGACCAACGACGCGAAGAGGCATTTGTCCTGATGCACCAGCAGATGGCCGGCTTGCACTGAAGCCCGGGAACCGCGGGTGCCCGGAGCCCATGTCACGGTATCTCCGGGCACCATCCCGGTAAGCTCTGAATCATGCAGGAAACCAAGCCGCCGCGACAGCCGCGGCGTGCCCGTTTGGTTGTCCCGAGCCGGAGCGACCTGCTGTTGAGGAACTTCACGGAGCTGATTGGCGGACCGATGGGTGCCAGGTCGGCGCCGGGCATCGTCTCCCCCGGCGTGTTTACGGTGGAACGCGTGCTGATCATCCTGACCGTGCTTGCAGCATTGACCGGCATCGCCATCAAGAGTTACTGCCGCGCCAACGGATGGGAAACCCCGGGCCAGTTCTACTCCACCTGTTACTCGGATTTTCCGGACTACTTCCGGAGCCGCGGGCTGGGCGAGGGCACGTTCCCGTTTTTGAGCCAGGGAAGCCTTTTTGACGATCCGGTCCTGGTGGGACTCATCGCTGGTGCCACTGCGTGGCTGATCCCCGGCGACGGTGCAACGGACGCCCGGGTCCTGGGCTACTTCGACACCAATGCCACCTTGGTGGCTGCCGTCTGGATTGTCACCGTGCTGGCCACGGCGCGGATGTCGCGACGGCGCCCCTGGGACGGGGCAATGGTTGCTTTGGCTCCGGGGATCATCCTGGCCGGGACCATCAACTGGGACATATGGGCAGTCGGTTTCCTGGCCTTGGCCATGCTGTTCTTCTCGCGCGGCAGACTGGTGCTGGCCGGCATCCTCATCGGCCTTGCTGCGGCATCAAAGCTCTACGCCGTGCTCATTTTGGGCGCAATCCTCCTGCTGGCGCTGCGTACCGGGCGGATCCGTCCGTTTCTGGTGACCTCAGCCGCGGCGGCAGGTACGTGGCTGGCCGTCAATGCTCCGGTTGCCGTTTTCAACCCCTCCAGCTGGGCTCATTCCGTCAGGTTTCCCGAGACCCGGGACGCCGGCTACGGATCGCTGTGGTTCGCCTACAACCTGGTGGCCCGACGCCTTCGCTGGCCCGTCCTGGACGCCGGGACCGTCAACTGGGTTGCAGTGTCGCTCTTTGTGCTGGCCTGCGTCCTGATTGCCCTGGTGGCCCTCACGGCCTCACGCCGGCCCCGTCTGGCGCAGTTGCTGTTCCTGATCGTTGCGGCCTTTATTCTGACGAACAAGGTGTACTCCCCCCAGTTTGTGCTCTGGCTCATCCCGCTGCTTGCTCTGGCGAGGCCGCGGTGGCGGGATTTCCTGATCTGGCAGGGCGTCGAGGGCCTTCACTGGGCCGCGATCTGGATGTACCTTGGCCAGGTGACCAGCCAGGGGACATCGCAGCACAATATTGACATGCCCTACTACGTCCTGGCGGTTGCAGCACATATGCTCGCGACGGCATATCTGATGCTCCGGGTCGTTTGGGACATCTACGACCCCACATACGACCCCATCCGCCGCCATGACGTCGATGACCCGCAGGGCGGCCCGTACGAGGGCTTGCCCGACTGGCTGCGGTTCAGTCCCCGGCACCCTTCCCGGGCCGTCCTCCCCTGGCGGGAGAAACGGCATGCCTGACGTCGCTGTTGTCGGTGCCGGGCCCAACGGCCTTGCCGCCGCGGCCGTTATGGCCAGGGCAGGCCTTTCCGTGGAAGTTTTTGAAGCGGCCGGAACAATCGGCGGCGGTACCCGCACCACTGAGCTGATGCAGCCCGGACACCTCCATGACATCTGCTCTGCCGTGCATCCCATGGCGCTGGCATCGCCTTTTTTCCAGGCGTTCGAGTTGGCCCGGAGAATAGAGCTGGCGGTTCCTGGGCTCGCCTTTGGAACACCGCTCGACGGCGGCCGGGCGGCCTTGGGCTACCACTCCCTGGAACGGACGGTTGACGGCCTTGGACGGGACGGGGCCGCATACCGCCGGCTTCTTGGCCCGCTGGTAAGCCGGATCGACGGCGTCATGGACCTGACCCAGCACCAGCTCCTGCGGCTCCCCCGGAACCCCGCTGCTGCGGCGCTATTCGGGATGCGGACCCTGGAACAGGGATCCCCACTGTGGAACGCACGTTTCCGGGAGCCGCTGGCGCCCGCACTTCTGAGTGGTGTGGCCGCCCATGCGGTTTCGCAGTTGCCCTCGCTGGCAGCCGCGGGGGCAGGGCTGATGCTGACGGCGCTGGCGCATGCCCAGGGCTGGCCTATCCCGCTGGGCGGCTCGGCGGCCATCGCGGCGGCACTGGGAGATGACATCCGGGCGCACGGCGGAGTAATCCATACCGGCGAACCGATCGACAGCCTGGAACAACTCCGCGGAGCGCGCGCAACCTTGCTGGACGTTGCGCCGCAGGGACTTCTCGGCATGGCCGGCGACAGACTCCCCGGAAAGTACAGGAGGTCCCTGGAGTCCTTCCGGTACGGGAATGGTTCCTGCAAGGTTGACTACATCCTGTCCGGGCCCGTCCCGTGGGCCGCGCAAGAGCTCGCCGACGCCGGAACAGTCCACGTCGGCGGCACGCGTGCGGAGGTGGCGCAGGCGGAGAACGAGGTGTCCGCCGGGAAACACCCGGACCGCCCTTACGTGCTGGTGGCACAGCCCTCCCGATTTGACGGCGGCCGGGCGCCTGCGGGGCGGCACATTCTCTGGGCCTACTGCCATGTTCCGGCCGGATCAACACGGGACATGAGCGAGGCCGTGACCGCGCAGCTGGAGCGCTTCGCACCGGGTTTCCGCGACGTGGTGGTGCAGACCCATGTGACCACCGCGGCAGGTCTTGCCAGCTACAACCGGAATTACGTCGGGGGCGATTTCAGCGCGGGAATCATGGACGTGCGCGGACTTCTCCAGCGCCCCGTGGTTTCCCGGGTCCCATGGCGGACGCCGCTGCCGGGGGTGTACCTGTGCTCGTCGTCCACGCCGCCGGGCCCTGGCGTGACAGGCATGCCGGGCTTCTTCGCCGCAAAGTATGCCTTGAAGGACATATTCGGGCGCGGCGTCCCTGCGCTGGGGCTGTAAACCGGCGCCTGGCGCCAGCGGCCCCGGCTGGGTCCCGGCCATCCCCCGCGCGGGGACAGCAAGCGCATTCCGAAACGGGGCATAATAGCGCCCGTGGGGAACTCAAAAAAACTGTCACTTGCCATAGCTGGACTCATCCTCGGCGCCACCCTGGTTGCCTGCGACGACGGCAGAGGGGCCGCCGAAGGTTCAGCGAAAAACCTTGCGGCCGCGCTTTCCGCCCTCGACGTCGGTTCTGTGGCGTTTGATGGCAAGGACTCCGGGGTCGCCAGGCAACAGGTGCAGGACGTATTCAAGGCCCTGGAGCCGGACCGGCCGACGGTGGCTGCCGGAGAGCTGACCCTTGACGGCGACAAAGCCATCGTCCCGCTGAACTACACCTGGAAGATCTCCTCCTCAGAGTGGAAGTACACGGTCTCCGCAGAACTGACCAAGTCCGGTGGCAAGTGGATGACCGTATGGAACCCGGCGTCCCTCGTGCCGGGACTCACGGACAACGAAATCCTCAGCAAGGGCAGCCAGTCACCGCAGCGGGCCGACATCCTGGGCGCCGGGGACGCGAAGCTGGTCACCTACCGCCCCGTGGTGAACGTGGGGATCGACAAATCCCAGCTCGGCTCTGCAGATCCGGCTGCGTCAGCCACCCAGCTGGCTCAACTGGTGGGGGTGGATCCCGCTGCTTACGCCCAGCAGGTTGCCGCCTCCGGTGCCGAAGCGTTTGTTGTAGCAATCACCCTCCGCGAAGAAGGCCGCACCATTACGGATCAGCAGATCCAGGCCATAACCGGAGCCCGCGCCATTCCAGCAACCCAGCCCCTGGCGCCGAGCCGGACCTTCGCCCGGGCAGTGCTCGGCACAGTGGGTGAGGCCAGCGCCGAACAGATCGAAGCCTCGGCCGGAGCCCTCACCGCCGGAGACGTGACCGGCGTCGGCGGACTTCAGCAGCAGTACGACGCCCAGCTCCGCGGGACGGACGCCGTGGTGATCCGGGCTCAACGGGCCGACCTCACCCGCGAACAGATCCAGGCGGCGGGAACCGATCCCCGCCGGGTGGTGTTCGAGGTCGCTCCTACGCCCGGAACGCCGCTTAAAACCACGCTGGATCCGAATCTCCAGGCGCTGGCCGAGAGCACGCTTGCAGGGGTGGGTCCGGCGTCGGCCATTGTTGCCCTGCGCCCCTCAACAGGAGCGGTTCTGGCGGCAGCCTCGGGTCCCGGAAGCAACGGCTACAACACAGCGATGCTCGGCCAGTATGCCCCTGGATCGACCTTCAAGATGGTGGATTCCCTCGCGATGCTCCGTAACGGCCTCAACCCGGATTCGAAGGTGGAATGCACCCCCACCCTCACCGTGGACGGCAGGACTTTCAAGAACGCGGAAGGCTACCCGGAAAGCTCATTGGGCTCCGTCACCCTCCGCGACGCGTTCGCCCACTCGTGCAACACCGCCTTCATCGCAGCCCGCGACTCCGTATCCCAGGCTCAGCTCGAGGCAGCGGCGATGGCCATGGGTGTGGCAGTGGAGGCGCCGTCACTTGGCGCCGTCGCCTTTCTCGGTTCGGTGCCCGGGGAAGCTTCGGGCACCGAACACGCCGCCTCGATGATCGGCCAGGGCAAGGTCCTGGTGTCCCCGCTTGCCGCGGCCATCATGGCCGGATCCGTGGCCAAGGGGTCCCCCGTCTCGCCCCGGCTTGTGCTGAACCCCGACGCCGGAGCCGCCAAGGGAGGCACCCCCGGCGAGCCGACGGCGGAGGCCGCGTCGCCGTCGTCGAGCGTTACGCCCGAAGCGCCGGCGCAGGCTTCCGGCCAGCCGATCACGGCCGCGGAGGCGGCTGCGCTGTCCGACATGATGCGGGCCGTGGTCACTTCCGGCCACGCCGGATTCCTTGCCAGTGTTCCGGGGGCGCCCGTAGGTGCAAAGACAGGAACGGCAGAGTTCGGCAACGAGAACCCGCCCAAGACCCACGCGTGGATCGTGGCTGTCCACGGTGATCTCGCGGTAGCCGTCTTCGTGGAGGACGGCGGGCTCGGAGCCACCACATCGGGGCCCTTGCTCAAGCAGTTCCTGACCGCAGCCGGCTGACCCGCCGGAATGCGCCGGCAGCCGGGCGTGGGAAGATTGTTGGCGTGGCCCACATAGACATTTCCGGCATTGACTACTTCCTTTCCGATGGCACGCAGCTGCTCAACGGCGTGACGTTCAAGGTCCCGGACGGCACTAAAACGGCGCTGATCGGCCCCAACGGCACCGGGAAGACCACGCTGTTCCGGATCATCGCCGGCGATCTGGTCCCGGACGAAGGCGTGATCGGCCGCTCCGGGAACATGGGCATCATGCGCCAGTTCGTGGGCCAGGTACGGGACGAATCCACCGTGCGTGACCTGCTGGTTTCCGCTGCCCCGCCTGCATTGGCCGCTGCGGCGCGGGAAGTGGATGAGGCCGAGCTCGCCATGCTCGAGCACGACGACGAACCCACCCAGATGCGCTATGCGCAGGCCATCGTGGACTGGGGGGATGCCGGCGGTTACGACGTGGAGACCGTCTGGGACGAGGTCTGCATGGCGGCCATTGGACTGCCGTTTGACCGTGCACAGCACCGCCCGGCGTCGGGCCTCTCCGGCGGAGAACAAAAGCGGCTGGTGCTTGAGGCCCTGTTCGCCGGCCCCGATGAACTCCTGCTCCTGGACGAACCGGACAACTACCTCGATGTGCCTGGCAAGCGGTGGCTCGAGGAAAAGCTCAACGAGTCCAAAAAGACCGTGTTCTTCATCAGCCACGACCGCGAGCTGCTGAACAACGCGGCGGGACGCATCGTCACCCTCGAGCCCGGCATCAACGGCGCCGGAGCCTGGGTGCACGGCGGCGGCTTCGGTTCGTACGTGGAGGCCCGCGCGGACCGCAACGCACGTTTCGAGGAGTTGCGGAAGCGGTGGGACGAGGAGCACATCAAGCTCAAGGAACTCGTCAACATGTACAAGAACAAGGCGGCTTTCCGTTCCGATATGGCCAACCGCTACCATGCGGCCCAGACCCGGCTGGCAAAGTTCCTGGAGATCGGTCCGCCTGAGGCTCTCCCCATTGAGCAGAACGTGAAGATGCGGCTCAAGGGCGGCCGGACCGCCAAACGCGCCATCGTGGCAGAGCAGCTCGAGCTGACCGGACTGATGAAGCCGTTCTCGGCCGAGGTATGGTTCGGGGACCGCGTGGGGGTGCTGGGCTCGAACGGGTCCGGCAAGAGCCACTTCCTGCGTCTTCTCGCCACAGGGGGCACGGACCCTGAACGGGAACACGTCCCCGTCTCCGACGTCGAAATCGCCGAAGTGCCGCACGAAGGCACCGTGAAACTCGGCGCCCGCATCCGGCCCGGCTTCTTTGCCCAGACCCACGTCCGGCCCGACCTTCTCGGCAAAACGCTGCTGGAGATCCTGCACCGCGGCGACGAACACCGGTCCGGGCTTGGCCGTGAGGCCGCCGCCGGCGCCCTGGACGGCTATGGCCTGGCAGGCCAGTCCGAGCAGAAGTACGAGTCCCTGTCCGGCGGCCAGCAGGCCAGGTTCCAGATCCTGCTCCTGCAGCTTTCCGGCGCAACGCTGCTGCTGCTCGATGAACCGACCGACAACCTGGACCTGCATTCGGCCGAGGCGCTGGAAAAGGCCATCGACCACTTCGAGGGTACGGTCCTGGCGGTCACCCACGACCGCTGGTTCGCCCGCACGTTCGACCGCTTCCTGGTCTTCGGCTCCGACGGCCGCGTGTACGAGTCCCCCGAGCCGGTCTGGGACGAAAAGCGCGTGCAGCGCGCCCGCTAGCCTCGACGCTCTTGCACTTCCTGCGCATTTTGGGCCAACGCTCCTGCGCCGGGTGCCAGAGCGACGGCGGTTTTCCTGCAGGAAGTGCCGGAGCGATGGTGGCTTTGCTGCAGGAAGTGCCAGAGGGTCGGGTGATGTGATCACAGGAATGATTAAGTGATCATAAATTGCTAGCATATAGACAATGAAGACTGACGAGCGGCACAGGCTGATCGGTGAGTTGTTGCGGCACCGCCCTGAGGTGACCGTGGATGAACTGGTGGCCGCCTGTGACGCGTCCGGGGCCACCATCCGCCGCGACCTGGAGGTGCTCGCGGCCAACGGTGTCCTCCGCCGGGTCCATGGCGGTGCCAAAAGCCTGATCGGGCGGGGCGAGAACCCCGGCTATGGCCAACGCGAACTTGAAGACCACGACGTCAAAGTCCGGATTGCGGCAGCGGTGTCCGGACTGCTCAAGGACCGGGAACACGTCTGGCTGGATGCCGGAAGCACGGCAACCGAGATCGCCCGGGCGCTGCAGGGCCGCGAACTCACCCTCATGCCGACGTCGTTGCCTTCGCTCAATGCGGTAACCGGCGACGCCGGCGATGCGGGCCATCGCCCCGCGCTGCTTCTGCCCGGCGGCAGCCTGATCCCCGGCGAACTCTGCTTCCGCGGCCCGCTCGCCGAAGCCAACATCCGCTCGCTGCGTTTCGACACGGCAGTAGTCACGCCCTGTGCACTGAACCTCAAGGACGGGCTCCTGGCCCATGATCTTGAGGATGCGGCAGTGAAGCGGGCAGGACTCGAATCGGCGGCCCGGCTGATTGTTGCCGCTGCGGGATCAAAGTGGAATGCCACGGCAGTGGCCATGGTGGCCGCCCTTGATGCGGTGGACGTCATTGTGACGGACAAGGATTTCAGTGCGGAAGAACTCGCGCACCTCAACACACTCCCGGTGGAAGTAGTCAAGGCATGAGCATCAACACCAGCACCTCAACCGGTCCCTCCCTCCGGGCAGCCGCCGCCGCCACGTTTGTGGTCTTCGGAGTCAACGGCTTCGTTTTCGCCAGTTGGGCAGCACGTATTCCTGCCGTCACCGAAACGCTGCACCTGACCTCCGGCCAGATGGGCACGCTGCTGCTGTGCACGGCCATCGGCTCGCTGTTGGCACTTCCGACGGCGGGACTTGTGGTGGGAAGGATCGGCACCGCAAACGCCGTACGCTCGGCCGGAGTGTTGGCAGCACTGGCCGGCGTCGGGATTGCACTCTCCCTGTCGGCCGAGTCGGTGGCGGGCACGGCCATCTCCCTGTTCTTCTTCGGGATCGGGATCGGCTTGTGGGATGTCTCCCAGAACATTGAGGGCGCCGACGTCGAGCACAAGCTGCGGCGGACCATCATGCCCCAGTTCCACGCCGCCTTCAGCGGCGGGGCGTTTGTGGGGGCGTTGATCGGCGCAGGGCTGTCGAGTATCGGTGTCGGCCTTCCGCTGCACCTGCTGGCCATCGCCGGCATCGTGGTCGTCGTGGCACTGATCGCGCCCCGCTACTTTCTCCCGCACCTGCCGGAGGCAGCGCTTGCTGACGGTGAACCGAGGACCCCGAAGGAATCCGCCTGGCGTGACGGCCGTACCCTGCTGATCGGCGTTGTGGTCCTGGGTGCCACCCTGACCGAGGGCGCCGGAAATGACTGGATCGCGAAGGCAACCGTGGACGGGCTGGGCGCCTCGGAATCCACCGGCGCCCTGATGTTTGCCTTGTTTGTGCTGGCGATGACGGCCATGCGGTTCTTCGGCGGCCGGGTGATCGACACTTACGGGCGCGTTGCCGTGCTCCGTGCCAGCATGGCAGCAGCGGCCGCCGGTCTCGGCATGTTCGTACTCGCAGGGAACGTGTGGCTGGCCGGTGTCGGAGCTGCGCTGTGGGGCGTCGGCGCCGCGCTGGCCTTCCCCATGGGGATGTCTGCCGCCGCCGACGATCCGAAGCATGCAGCCGCCAGGGTTTCGGTAGTATCCACCCTGGGGTATGTTTCGTTCCTCGCCGGCCCGCCCCTGTTGGGCTACCTGGGCGATCTCACCGGAATCCACCTGGCGCTGCTCGCCATCCTGGCGCCGATCATGCTTGCTTTGCTGCTCGCCGGTGCCGCGAAGCCGCTGGCGTCCAAGTAGCTTCGGCAGGTACCGCCCGCCTCGGCAGTAGGGTGGTGGGATGCACAGAGTATGGCGCAAGGGACCAGGCCTGATCACCCGCATCGACCGGCAGCTGGTCCGCAGGGTGTCCTCCTTCCCCAGCGGCGGCCACGACACGTTCTTCCGCCGCCTGTCCGCATCCGCCAATCACGGCAAGCTATGGATGGGGGCGGCAGCAGTGATGGCCCTCTTTCCCGGAAAGCCACGCCGGGCCGCGCTGCACGGGCTGATCGCCCAGGCAGTTGCATCTGCCGTCACCAACATAGGGTTCAAGACCCTGCTCCCGCGTACCCGTCCCCTCCCGGAGCACCTGCCGGTTTTCCGGTTCGTCCATCCGCAGCCCACCAGCTCCTCCATGCCGTCCGGCCACTCGGCCTCGGCCGTCGCATTTGCGGTGGGTGCGGGCATCGTTCAGCCGGCCCTGGGGGCAGCGCTGGCCCCGCTGGCCGCCGGCGTCGCCTATTCCCGGGTGCATACGGGAGCCCATTGGCCGTCCGACGTCCTTTTCGGATCAGCCATCGGTGCGGGGGCGGCGTTGATCACCCGGAAGTGGTGGCCGGTCCGTCCCCCGTTTCCGCCCACCACCCGAAGCTGGACAGATGCGCCTGAACTCCAGGACGGCGCGGGCCTCGGCATCGTGGTGAACACCCTGGGCGGTTCCTTCACCGAGCAGACCGCGTCGGCGCTCCAGGAAGTATTCCCAAAAGCGCATATAGAGACGGTCAAGCCTGACGAGGCCCTTGAAGAGGCCATCCTGGAGGTCGTGGGGCGTCCGGAAACGCTGGCCTTGGGTGTGTGGGGTGGTGACGGAACCGTCGGCACGGCAGCAGCGGCCGCCGTCGAGCGCTCCCTGCCCTTGCTGGTGCTGCCCGGCGGCACGCTGAACCATTTTGCCCGGGACGCGGGAACCGGAACCCTGCAGGATGCAGTCACGGCGGCCACCCGCGGCGAGGCGGCCCGGGCGGACGTTGGCATCGTGACCGTCGAACGCGGGCTGGCAGGCAACCCGGAAACAGCGGAACACATCATGCTGAACACAGCCAGCATCGGCCTGTACCCCAACCTGGTGCGGCGGCGGGAACAGTTGCAGCCCGCCCTCGGCAAACCCCTCGCCGGGGTGGTGGCCATGTTCCGTACCTTCGCCGCCGGAACACCCACCACCCTGACCGTGGACGGTGTGAAGCACAAGGTATGGATCGCGTACGTCGGGCGCGGACGCTACTATCCCCGGGACCATGCACCGCTGCTGCGGCCTGTGCTCGATGATTCGGTCCTGGACGTCCGGATGATCACGGCCGACGAGCACCTTGCCCGGCTCCGCCTGCTGTGGTCGGTGCTGACCGGCACGGTGGCGACGTCCAGGATCACCCACCTGCGGGAGGCCTCGGAGGTCCGGATCGAGGCGGACGGGTCCCCCATGGTCCTGGCGGTCGACGGAGAAGCGGTGGCGGGCGTGCGCAGCGTGCGGATACGGGTGGAACGGCAGGCCCTGACCTATTACTCCCCCAGGTCATGAGGACTCCAGGCCCTGATCATCTCGTTCGACAAACCCTGATTGGACCCTGATTCATCCCTGATACGGACAAAATCGGCGCCGGCGATCGGTAGCGTGGAGGGTACCAACCACCCATCCCGCATCCCGCAGCCGGCTGGCTGCCATTCGAAGGAACACGTCCATGATTGAGGCAAAAGGCCTGACAAAGGTTTTCGGCGAGAAGACCGCCGTCGCCGGAGTCAACTTCACGGTCGAGGCCGGCCGGGTCACCGGTTTCCTCGGCCCCAATGGCGCAGGCAAGTCCACCACCATGCGCATGATCATGGGACTGGACCGGCCGACGTCGGGAACGGTCACTGTCAACGGCTCACCGTTTACGCGGCACGCTGCCCCCCTGCGCGACGTCGGTGCGCTGCTCGATGCCAAAGCCGTCCACACGAGCCGTACGGCGTACAACCATCTTCTGGCCATGGCCGCGACGCACAGCATTCCAAAAAAGCGTGTGCACGAAGTCATTGAGATGACAGGGCTCACGGACGTGGCGAAGAAGAAGGTGGGGGGATTCTCGCTCGGCATGGGACAACGGCTCGGGATTGCCGCTGCGCTGCTCGGCGATCCGCAGACCGTCATCCTGGACGAGCCCGTCAACGGCCTGGATCCGGAAGGCGTTGTCTGGGTCCGCAACCTGGTCAAGTACCTGGCATCCGAGGGCCGTACGGTGTTCCTCTCCAGCCACCTGATGAGCGAAATGGCACTTACGGCGGACCACCTGATCGTGATCGGCCGAGGCAGGATCATCGCCGATGCGCCGATCAAGGACATCATCAACGGCAAGGGCCGGATCCGCACCAGGGTCCGCACCGACCAGCCGGAGCAATTGATGCGCCTGCTGGACGGTGAGGGTGTCTCCGTGGAGCTCCAGGACAACGAACTTCTCGAAGTTTCCGGCCTCGATCCCCGCCAGATCGCCCGGACCGCGCTCGAGAGCCACACCATGATCTACGAACTCACCCCGCTGCAGGCCAGCCTTGAGGAAGCCTATATGGAGCTGACCAAGGATGAGGTCGAATACCACTCGTTGATCAGCACGGGCGCCGACGCCCCCGTCCAGGCCGGAGGCAACCAGCCATGAGCTCAACCACCCTCGAACCCAACCCCTCCCGCCGCGGCGCCCACGCCGGCACGGCACACTCCGGTCAACTGCCGGGCGACGGCACCAGCACGGGTCCCGGCCCGTCGTTCCCCCGCGTGCTCAACTCCGAATTCATCAAGTTCCGCACCCTCCTCTCCACACTGATCCTTCTTGCCTGCACGGTCCTGGTGGTGGTGGGATTCGGTGCCCTCTCCGCGTGGGGGACCGGCCAGTTCTCCCAGCAGGCGCTGAACGACCCGCAGGCGGCCGCACGGCTTGCGGCCCGGGGCAGTGACATCGCCGTCGGCGTTCCCACGTCCGGCATCGCGTTCGCGCAGCTCATCCTCGGCTCCCTCGGCGTGCTGCTGATGAGCTCGGAGTTCTCCACCGGGATGGCCCGTTCCACCTTCGCCGCCGTGCCGAAGCGGACGCCGGCCTTCGTGGCCAAGCTGCTGGTGGTGATGGTCACCGCGTTCATTGTCACAGCGGTTTCCGTGTACATCGCCGGCCTGGTTTCAGTGCCGATCCTGGACAACTACGACCTCAAGCTGGACCCCGCCAGCCCGCAGTCAGTGAAAATGCTGCTGATCAACAGTGCATACGTGGCCGCTGTTGCCGCGATCGGTATGGCGCTTGGCACTCTGCTGCGCAACTCCGCGGGCGGCATCATGACCCTCGTGGGCCTGTTCTTCGTGGCTCCCATCGCGTTCCAGCTGATTCCGGGCGACTTCTTCGTCCAGACCCGCAAGTACCTTCCGGGCAACACCGTGGAGCCCATGGCCGCGGCGCAGCACATACCCGACACCCTCGAGGCCTGGCAGGCTGCCCTGGTCCTTGGCGCGTGGGTGGTCATCCCGGTGGTGCTCGCCGCCGTCGTGCTGAAGAAGCGCGACGTCTAAGAGGCAGCGCACAGGTTCCGCACAGGAACCGCCTATGCAGGCGATAGGCGCGGCGGGTTGGATGGGGATCATGACCAATCATGTTCCCCATCCCAACCATGACCGCGGCCTTGAGTTTGATCTCTCCACGATGATGAGCCGCCGTTCGCTCGGCATGTTCTTCGGCGCCGGCGGCGCCGTTGCTGCCCTGGCGGCCTGCACGCCCGGCGGGTCGGGCAGCACAGCCGCCACGACGACGTCGGCCGCCACCGAAAGTGCCGCCGCCAGTGCTGCAGCGACTTCTGCGGCGGCGACGGCGACGCCCTCCGCATCGCCCATGCTCACCCGGGCGATCGCAGAATGCGGGGTGGAAATTCCCGCGGAAACGGCAGGTCCGTACCCGGGTGACGGCTCCAACGGTCCCAATGTGCTGACAGCCTCCGGAGTGGTGCGCCAGGACATCACCACCAGCTTCGGAACCGGCAGCGCGAAAGCCGAGGGCGTGCCGCTGACCTTTACCCTGACCCTGCTGGACAACGCCAACGGCTGTGTTCCGCTTGCCGGTGCCGCCGTATATGCCTGGCACTGCGACCGGGACGGGCGGTATTCGCTGTACGATTCCGGCCTGAAGGGCGAAAACTACCTCCGCGGCGTCCAGGAGGCGGATGCCAACGGGCAGGTCACTTTTACGTCCGTTTTTCCTGGCGCCTATTCGGGACGCTGGCCGCACATCCACTTCGAGGTGTTCGAATCGATGGGCAACGCGACGGCGGCAGGGCAGGTTCTGGCGGTGTCGCAGATTGCGCTGACCAAGGCCGCCTGCGACGACGTCTACGCCACGCCCGGCTACGAGGCCAGCGTCACCAACATGAAACGGACCACCCTGCAGTCCGACAATGTCTTCCGGGACGACGGCGGCATCTACCAGCTGGCCACGATGACCGGGTCGGCCGCCACCGGGTACACGGCAGGGCTTAACGTGACCATCTAGACTCGGAACCATGCCTTCACCTTCCGCCGCAGACCACATCCAGGACCTTGGCGCCTACGTCAGCGCGTCGCCGTCGAGCTTTCATGCCGTCCATGAAGCCGCCCGCCGGCTGGACGAGGCGGACTTCACCCGTCTGGACGAACTGCAGCCCTGGGACGGCGGCGCCGGCCGGTTCTACATAGTCCGCGACGGCGCCCTCATCGCCTGGGTGGTCCCGGAAAACGCCGGACCCACCACCGGGTTCAACATCCTGGGCGCGCACACTGACTCGCCGTCTTTCAAACTCAAGCCCAAGCCAACCACCGGCGCGTTCGGGTGGCTGCAGGCCGGCGTCGAGGTCTATGGCGGCCCGCTGCTCAACTCGTGGCTGGACCGGGAGCTGCAGCTTGCCGGCCGGCTGGTCATGCTGGACGGAACCCAACACCTCACCGCCACCGGCGCCATGCTCCGCTTTCCGCAACTGGCTATCCACTTGGACCGCAACGTGAACGACGGCCTGACCCTGGACAAGCAACGCCACATGAACCCGGTCTGGGGCCTGGGCAACCCGAATGACTTTGACCTGCTATCCGTGCTGGCCTCGCATGTGCCTGACGCTTCGGTCGATCCCGCCCTGATCGGCGGATACGACGTCGTTATCGCGGACACGCAGGCACCCGCGGTTTTCGGGGTAAACAGTGAGTTCTTCGCCTCCGGGCGGCTGGACAACCTGTCAGCGACGCATGCCGGGCTGGCAGCGTTGATCGCTTCTTCCTCCGGAGCAGGCGCAGGTTCACCGGCTGCCGGCGCGCCGATCGCGGTCCTCGCGGCGTTCGACCATGAGGAAATCGGCTCAAACTCCCGCTCGGGAGCATGCGGCCCCATCCTCGAAGACGTGCTGGTACGGATCTCCGACGGCCTGGGCGCGTCGGTGAGCCAGCGTCGGCAGGCGCTGGCGGCCTCGTTCTGCGTTTCCGCTGACGCGGGGCACGCCGTCCATCCGAACTATGCCGAAAGGCACGATCCCGCCAACCATCCTGTCCTGAACGGTGGCCCGCTGCTTAAGATCAACGCCAACCAGCGCTACGCCACCGACGCCAGCGGGGCGGCGTTCTGGGCACGCCTCTGCCGTGAGGCCACGGTTCCGTATCAGGAATTTGTGTCCAACAATACGGTGCCCTGCGGCTCCACCATTGGCCCGCTGACCGCCACCCGCCTCGGGATCCGGACGGTCGACGTCGGCGTTCCATTGCTCTCGATGCACTCCGCCCGGGAGCTTTGCGGCGTGGATGACCCTGCCCGGCTGGCCTCGGTCACGGAGTTGTTCTTCCGCACTGCGGCGTAGCCCGCCGGATCAGCAGTCCTGCACAGGCAGGTTACGCGGCCGGGGGTTTAACCTGCCGGCTTCAGCGCCGTCCGCCAGACCGCGACTGCCCTCATGGCACTGAAGGTCCACGTGGCCGTTCCGCTTGCGCCCGCGGTGGCCTGAACCTCATCGGCCAGTTCGGCAATTTGGCCGGAGGGGGCCTCCCACCGCTCAGTCCAGCCGGTTGGCGGGGTCACCACCGGCGAGCTGCAGTCGCAGGCGATGCCGCCAATCAGCATGGCGCCGTTGCTTACTGTCGTCACGCTGGGGCCTGCGATGCTGGTCGCTGTGTACGTCGTATTCACGGCGTTGACCACTGGGGTGTCCAGCGGGGTCGTGGTGTTGACCCCGCGGTAAGCAGTGATGCCGCCACCCCATTTCACGGCGGTGCTCAACGTCCAGGAGTAGCTTGCCTGATCGGAGGCTCCCACCACGTGGTAGTAAGCGAATGCCCGGGAGCCAGCCGAGGACGAACTGTTGATCGACAAGGCGTTCACCATCGGCGTCCAGCCGGCCGGAACCGAAGCCATTGTCGGGTTGTAGTCCGCGGTAATCGACGCGACCAGCACGTCACCGGCCGCCGTACCTGCCGGTTTGGCCAGTTCCACGGCGGCCGCCGCCGTGGTCATGGACGCGGTGCTCGAAGCGACCACCGTCACCCCTCCGGCCGGGGGTGCCGTGCCGACGGTGATGGTGGTGGTGGCGGTGGTGGAGCCGGAGCTGTTGGTCGCGGTCAGTTTCGCTGTGTAGGTTCCGGCTGTCGTGTAGGTGCGGGAGGGGTTCTGGGCGGTGGAGGTGCCGCCGTCGCCGAAGGTCCAGGCCAAGGATGTGGGGCTGCCCGTGGACGTGTCGGTGAAGCTGACTGTCAGGGGTGCGTTTCCGGAGGTGGGCGTGGCGGTGAAGGAGGCTGTCGGGGCGGCCGGGGGTGCTGTGCCGACGGTGATGGTGGTGGTGGCGGAGGTGGAGCCGGAGCTGTTGGTCGCGGTCAGTTTCGCTGTGTAGGTTCCGGCTGCCGTGTAGGTGTGTGAGGGGTTCTGGGCGGTGGAGGTGCCGCCGTCGCCGAAGGTCCAGGCCAAGGATGTGGGGCTGCCCGTGGACGTGTCGGTGAAGCTGACTGTCAGGGGTGCGTTTCCGGAGGTGGGCGTGGCG
>NZ_JBPZHC010000003.1:217482-418683 GCF_051857465.1 Pseudarthrobacter cremeus
GTGAAGGAGGCTGTCGGGGCGGCCGGGGGCGCTGTGCCCAAGGAACGGTCCGAGAACCAGTAGCGCTTGGCCACGTTGTCACTCGCCAAAACAACGAGGCCGGTGGAACTGTTCACGCTCTGCTTCGATGTAGTGACGTCATTCATGTTGGAGGACGAGGCACTCTGGATGATCGGTGTGCCCCTCCCGGCTGTGAAAACCGGGTTATCCATGGAAGCGGTCTTTTCATAGATGCTTCCTGCCACTCCGGAGTACGCGCAGCTGCTCACCGAAGTGGGTGGCGCCGTCTGGAAGGCCCGGACGAGGTTGTTTTGGGTGTCCAGGACGATCTGGGGACGTGAGACACATTCGGCAATGGTTGAGATGGTGGAGCTGGAGAAGGAACCGGTTCCGGGCTTGAAAACGAGCAGCAGGAGCTGCGGAAGAGTCTTGTCTGAGGAGGTGTCATTCAAGCTTGTCTTGACGGCGGCGAAGACCCGTCCGGTGGAATCAGCCTGCAGTGTTTTCAGATTAACGTGGTCATCAGCCTGGCCTTTGCCCCTAAGTGCCGGCTGAATCTTCCACGACCCGCTGGCCGTGGCAGGGTCACCGTCCTTGTGGGTGGCCCACCACACCGAATCCGTGACGTGATCGCTCCACATCACGCCGATCCTGTCGTTTCCGAAAGCTACTACCGCCGAAATATCGTCGGGTCCAGGGTTGGGATTGGTGACGGGAAGGACGAACGGTGACCCCCAGGTGGCGCCACTGTTCGCGGAGAAGTTCATGTACACCGTGTTGGTGAATCCAGCCGTCGCGTCGCCGGCAACCTGGGTCCACGTCGCCCAGACGCCCCCGGTCGAGTCAATGTCGATGGTCATGGATTCGCTGGAGTTGTTGGTGATCTGGGTGGGGAAGCCTGCATCCAGGGTGTACTTGCCGCCGGAGTAGCTGTACCTGTACAGCTTGGCGGGCTGCCCGGAAAGCGATGGCTTGGGTGTTCCGTCTCCGGTGATTGTCACCGCGTGCGAGGCAATATAGAGGTGGCTGCCGTCCCAGAGTGTGTCTGCAAGGGTGCTGCCGCGGGCGTCGTTCACCACGCCCGTGTCCACCCACGCTCCGGTGTTACGGTCGAGTCGGTAAATGCTCCATCCGGTACCGGTCGTCCACATGTCCGCCCACCAGGACCCGTCATTCCACCACAGTTTGCTCTGCGGTTTGTCGGAGGTCGGAGGGTTGCTCACACCGGAATAAGCCAGGCTCTGCGTGCCGTAGACGGGGTCCGCCGAAGAAGCCGGAGCCGTCGCCACCAGGGCTGCCCCGGAGATCGTGGCCAAGACAACTGCCTGAACAAGCCAGCTGATGGGGCGTCTGCTGTTCATGGAAACTCCTGGGCGTGAGTGTCTTCGAACTCGTCCGGCTGGAGGCATCGAAACCGTCAGCCCAGAACGACGGAAAACCCCAGTAAGACTAAACATAGCCCTAGGTTCCCGCCCCGGCAAGCAAATCCTAATTACCCCCTAATACCTAAGAATTTGGACCGCCGGAAATCCCCTATCCCTAAGATTCGCACCGATCCGCCACCCCCTTACTTACGTACGAACAGGAGCGGACGGCGGCGAAAAGTGAGTACCTACTACTGGTGACACCGGTTTGGTCCCACCGTAGGCTTTTCCCTACGGCCAGAGTCAATGGCAAATGAGAGCTGGGGCCAGAGACCAGACCACGACCGGATTAGCGCTTGTGTCGCGCTCTCCGTCCTCGGTGAGCGGGACGTTGAAGAAATCCGCAAACGTCATGAAGTGGTGAGGCATTTGTCCATTTCCACCCAGCTCTCAATTACTAATCCCCTCCCGGCCTTTGAAGCCGCAATGGCATCCGTCAGCGTCGTAATACCGACATTGAATGAGGCAAAAAATCTTCCCTGGGTCCTTCGCCGCATGCCCTCATATGTGGATGAAGTAGTTATCGTCGACGGGAGGTCAGAGGACAACACAATCGAAGTCGCCAAGGCCCTTCGTTCGGACGTCGTGGTGGTCCAGGAGCGTCGCAAAGGCAAAGGAGTGGCGGTCCGGTCCGGATTCGCCGCCTCCTCCGGCGACATCATCGTGATGCTGGATGCCGACGGTAGTATGGATCCGCAGGAGATCGGCTGGTTCGTCTCCCCGCTCCAGCATGACTACGACTTCGTCAAAGGATCCCGCTATGTCACCGGCGGTGGGTCCGAGGACCTGACCCGCCTGCGGAACGTGGGAAACCGTGCCCTGACCGGGCTGGCCAACGTGGTCCTGCACAGCAACTACTCAGATCTTTGCTACGGCTACATCGCCTTCCGCAGGGAATGCCTGGAGGTACTGGAGCTGGAATCGGACGGCTTCGAAATCGAGACCGAACTTATTGTCCGCGCAGCCCGGGCCGGCCTTCGGATCGCCGAAGTTCCCAGTATCGAGCTTGACAGGATCTCCGGAGCATCCAATCTTCAGACATTCCGCGACGGATGGCGTGTCCTGGGAACCATGGCGCGGGAATGCACCATGTGGGAGGCCCCCACGGCCGGAGCCCGGCCGGAAGCACTTCGCAGGGTCAAATACGCCTATGCCAATGTGCGGTTTCCCCGGACACCCACAGACCCTCAGAGTGTCCTCACAGTCGTCGGGGGTGCCTAGGATGTCCGGCCTACTGGCCACGGCCACGGTCTCCGTTGTCATCTGTGCGTATACAGAACGGCGCTGGGACCAACTGCTGGACGTCATCGAATCCGTGAGGGCCCAGACTGTTCAGCCGCAGGAAATCCTGGTGGTCATCGATCACAACGAGGACCTCTACGAGCGGCTGATCGAGATAGTAGATGACGTGACCGTCGTGGAAAGCACCGGCCCGCGGGGACTCTCCGGAGCCCGAAACACCGGGGTGGGCCTGGCGGACTCCGACATCGTGGCTTTCCTTGACGACGATGCCGAAGCGGCACCGGACTGGCTGGAGCGGTTGCTGGTCCTCTATGACGACCCCGATGTCCTCGCTGTAGGGGGACGGGTTGAACCTGTTTGGGAAAAGGGCCGCCCCGGCTACTTCGGCGAAGAACTCGACTGGATCGTCGGATGCAGCCACCGGGGAATGCCCAGGGTCGCCTCCGAGGTCCGCAATGTCATCGGAGCCAACATGTCCTTCCGGCTGGAGGTCCTGCGCCAGGTGGGTGGCTTCAACCTGGCTCTGGGCCGGCAGGGAACGTTGCCGCTTGGCTGCGAGGAGACGGAGATCTGCATCCGCTCCAAGATGGGATCACCGGGGTCCCGGATCGTCTATGAACCGGCCGCCCTGGTACGCCACCACGTGCCGGCCGAACGCGGAACACTCCGTTACATGCTGTCCAGGTCCTGGTCCGAAGGGATCTCCAAAGCCCAGGTCAGCCAGATCGTAGGCCACAAGCGGGCACTCGGCCCGGAACGGCGGTATGTCCGCAGCACCCTGCCACGTGCGTTCTTCTCCGGCATCCGGGACTGGAGCCGGGGCGACAACCCGCAAGGGCTTGGACGTGCCGGCGCTGTCGTGGCAGTGCTGGCATGCACGGCCGCAGGATACGTGCGCGGCCGGCGCAACGCCGTCCGCCTGGACCACATGTCCCCCGGGACCCTGGTTATGGATGCACCGTGGAGGGAGGTCCAGTGAGCGAACGCATCGACGAACTGGTTCCCGCGAGCGAAGAATCGGACTATCTGCTTGCTCCGGCCATGGAGAGCCTCTCCGCGCCGGAGTGGCCCGGCGCGCGCTGGATTGGCACGGTGGACCTGGAAACCGTTCCTGCCCGCCAGCCCATGAGGTTGCATCAACACCAGGGCTACACGCGCGCACGGCTGCTCGTCCGGGAGGGTGCCGCGGTACGTGGTTTCATCGATGTGGCGATCTCGGAAGGTTCGGTGGACCCCGCAGGACTCGAGGAAGCCGTTGCTGCCCTTCCGCCCCGGATACCGCAGAATTCCCCGTCGTCGTTGCCATTCATCTCGGTTGTCGTCTGCACGCGGGACCGGGCCGCCCAGCTGCGAGGGGCACTGACGTCCATCCTTGCCCTCGATTACCCGCATTTTGAAGTGCTGGTGATCGATAACGCGGGACGGACCGCCGAGACCCGGGACATGGTCAGGAACGAGTTCACCGATTCCAGGGTAACGCTCATTTGTGAACCGACGCCTGGACTGTCCAGGGCGCGGAATGCGGGCCTGCTCAAGGCCAGGGGCGCCATTGTGGCGTTTACTGACGACGACGTTAGAGTTGACTCCCTCTGGTTACGGCAGATCGCGGCGGGGTTTGAGCGCTCCCCGGGGACTGCCTGTGTCACGGGTCTGGTCCCGGCCGGTGAGTTGCGCTCACCCGCTCAGGGATACTTTGACAGCAGGGTCAACTGGTCCAGTTCCCTGGTCCCCGAGGTCTACTCGCTCGCGGATCCCCCGGAGGATCTCCCCAAGTTTCCCTTCAGCCCCGGCGTTTTCGGGACCGGCGCCAATTTTGCCTTGGACAGGCTCGAAGCGATCAGGCTCGGCGGCTTCGACACAGCCCTGGGGGTGGGAACCCGGACCGGCGGCGGTGAGGACATCGACATGTTTTGCCGGGTGATCCTCGAAGGATACGCCCTGGTGGTGCAGCCGTCCGCGATTGTTTGGCACCGCCACCGTGACGGATTGCCGGATCTCCTTGCCCAGGCACGCGGCTATGGCAGCGGGCTGGGGGCCTGGATGACCAAGATCCTTCTTGATCCGAAGACATCCGGGCTCGCCCTGGCCCGGAGCAGCGGCGTGGCCAGGCAATTTGTCCAAAACAGGAGGCTGGCCGCCGAAAAGCGTCCAGAGGACGCCCCGTCTGCTGACCTGCAACTCGCGAGGGTACTGCGCACTGAGCTGTTGTGGGTGGCACGGGGCCCCTTCAACTACTTCCTTGCCCGCGGGTTTGGTCCCGGCAGGGCACCCTGATGGCCACGCGCACCGCTAAGCCCGAACCTACCTAGGAGTTGCAACGGCATGGCCTTACTGATCCAGGACGATATTTCCGCACCTTCGCCACGTCCCACCGGTGCGGGGCAGGGTCTCCGATACGCCGAGATTGGCCTTGCCGCTGCGGGTGCCATCGCGGCTGTCTTCGTCCTGCTGGACGCCGGCGGCCCGATGCTCGCGGCCTTCAAACTGATGATGTGTATGGCCCTTCCCGGCTGGGTACTGATTTCACGGATCCCGAAGGTGGACCCCGCCGCGAAACTCGTCTGGACAGCTGCCGCCAGCGCCGCCGCTTACGCCATACTGGCTGTTGTGATGGCATGGTCCGGACTCTGGGCTCCGCGTCCCGTAGCCGCCGTTGTGCTCCTGTGCTCCGCTGCTGCAGTTTTCCTGATCCCGGGAAGGGCGGCTCCCGGTTCCGTCGAGAACGGACCTGGGCCTAATCCGCCCGGCAGGGTGGCAGTTCGTCCGGCCCGTGGCTTGCGGCTGGTGCTTCCATGGCTGATCCTTGGCGTTTCGGCGGCGCTGTGGGGGATTGGTCTGGCCATGACTCCCCAGGTGGAGTTGGACGACTTTGGGCTCCTCACTGTCCTTCCGCCCGTCTGGTTTGTTGGTGTGGCGCTCGTGGTTGGCCTCTGCATCTGGGGGACGGTGGCACACCGGATGTTCTCACCCCGGCTGATAAGCGCGTCGCTGACCGGTCTGGTGCTGATGCTTTATGCGACGCCGGCCTTGCTGGCTTCGGTCCCCCGCTTCCCCTGGACCTACAAACACATCGCTGTCACGAACTTCATCTCTGGCACAGGCCAGGTCGATCCATCCATCGATATCTACAACCGGTGGCCCGGTTTTTTTTCGTTGAGTGCCTTTCTTGGCGATGTGATGGGATACCGGAACGCACTGGACTATGCGGCCTGGGCTGAGACCGGTTTCGCGCTCGTTGACGCCGTGCTTGTGCTGGCCATTGCGCGGTCCATCACGGGCCGTGCCCGGATCTACTGGACCGCGACCCTGGTGTTCACGCTGTCCAATTGGGTAAACCAGAACTATTACTCGCCGCAGTCCTTTTCATACACGATGTATCTCGCGATGTGCCTGATAGCGCTCACGTTCCTGCGCAATGACCCGATCCGGGCCCTTGCCGGATTCGAGGGGCGGCTTGAAAGATTCTCAATAATTCAGCGGTTCAAGAAGCGGCAGCCCACCCCTGTGGCCGAGAAATGGGGGCAGCCGGTCATGGCAGCGCAGGCCGGCGCAATCGTGGCAATTCTGTTGTTGCAGACCGTCATCGTCGTCAGCCACCAACTGACGCCATACATGGCCATCCTGGGGCTCTTCCCTCTGTTCTTCGCAGGCTATTTCCGGGCCCGGTGGCTCGGGTTGGGTCTGGTGGCCATCGCCCTTGCCTACCTCGTTCCGAACCTGGCCTATATCAAAGGCAAGTACGGCCTGTTCACCGGCTTCGATATCTTTGCCAACACCGGCTACAAGCCCCCCGAGCCCGGAGCGGTGGTCCTGGGGACCTGGGTGTTGACCGGGCAGACCCTGGCGCACTTAGCGGCGGTACTGACGCTCCTGACCGGCCTGCTGGCGCTTGCGGGATTCGTCCGGCGCATTATCAAGGGTGACGTGCGTACCACCTTGGTAGTGGCATGGCTCGCGTTTGCACCGATCCTGAGCCTCCTGGCCCAGTCGTACGGCGGGGAGGGTCGCTTCAGAGTGTTCCTCTTTTCCCTGCCTTGGCTGTCCATTGGCGTGGCCTGGTTCTTCTGGTCAGGGCCCGTTCGCTCCTCCAAGGCCGTTGCGGGGGCGACTGCAGCTCTGGCTGCGATGGCACTGCTGTTCACTGTGGTCCACTTCCAGCCTGAGGCGGATAACCGCATTTCCAAAGACGTCGTGGCCGCGAGTCAGTGGCTTGATATGAATACTAAGGCCGGAGACCTCGTTTTTGATACGAAGTACTTTTTTCCCCATCTGATCGGACCAAATTATCCGCACTTTTTACAATGGGGCGCTGTGTCGTCGCTGGTTGAATACTTCAAGAAGGCGGACGGAGATATCAGCGTGGAGGGGCTACGCGATTATGCTGACCGCCTTCGCGGAGCCGAAAACAACTACGTAATTATTTCTGAGGACCAAAAGCGTGATGCGGTAGAAAGACAGCGTTTTGAGGCCGATTACTTACCCAGGCTGGAGGGACTGCTTGAGAATGGAGTCGCTGCCGAAAATGTCTACAGTAACGATACAGTCAGTATCTTCAGAATCAAGTCAGCCCGTTAGCCGCTCCTTTCTCAGGAAAATTGTCTTCGGTACCACTGCGGCTGCGGCGCTTATTACGGGGGCATTCTGGATTCCAATCGTTATAGAAGAAAGGTCAACGGAAATGCCCCTTGGGAATCTTCCCGGATGGAACCAATCCGGTGCGCAGGACTTTTCGGTGCCGGCTGCCCCTGGGCAGGTGGGGGACGTCTATGGTTCCGACATGAGGGGTTACGCCGGCTTTGCCGACAGTTCGGGGAGGGGGACGTACGTGCCGGATAAAGTCCTTTCGGTAAAGGATGGACACCTCGACTATTTTCTCCACACGGAAGCCGGAACCCCGCGCGTGGCCAGCGTTATTCCTTTTGGCTATGACGGTAAGAATTATGGCCGGTATTCCATCAGGTTCAGGTACGATTCCATGCCAGGATACAAAATCGCCTTCTTGCTGTGGCCTGCCAGCGATAACTGGAATGAAGGAGAAATTGACTGGCCGGAGGGCGGACTCGATGGCGCGCTTTACGGAAACTCGGCCATAAAGGGGTCTTTAACCGAAGGCCCTATGAAGTTCGATCCGGCGGAGCGCACGTTCACCTCCACAGGACCCGGGGATTGGCATGTCGCGACGACCGAGTGGACGCCGGGGAAGGTCAAGTGGTTTTACGACGACCACCTCATCGACCAGACCACGCTGCCCGCAGGTGTTCCCGATACTCCGATGCGATGGACGCTGCAGGCCGAAACGTCTGATCGCGCCGATGGAACGTATCCGGCGGCAAACACATCCGGGCATCTGCAGGTCGATTGGGTGGTGCAGTATGACTACGCTCCCTAACCCGATCGACCCCGCGCAGACCGTGGAACCGAACGTGGACATGGCCTTGCAGGCGCTGGAGAACTCTGGAATGCCGTGGCTGCTCCTGCGGGGCGAAGACGACCTCGCACGGCCTTCCGGTGACGTAGACATCCTCATTGCAGAAGAATTGATGCCAAGCCTGGATGGTGTCTTAGGCAATGCCGGTTTCCGCCGGGTGCTGGCCCCTGGTCACGGGAGCCACCGTTTCTACTTCGCGTATTCCCCGGGGGAGGATTATTGGGCAAAGCTTGATGTCGTCTCCGAGGTTGCCTTCGGTCCGCACCAGCAGTGGCGGACGGCATTGGCGCGGCGGTGCCTCGGCCGCCGTATCCGCTGCGGTTCGCTGTGGCTGCCTGCTGAGGGGGATAAGGCCTGGTTGCTGTTGCTTCACCTTTTCCTGGACAAAGGAGAGGTGACTCCGGCCAAGGAAGAGGCAGCCCGGTCCGCGGCTGAGGCGGCCTCGGCCGAAGATGCACTTGCCCGTTTCGTCGACCGCCGGATGGGTCAGGGCACGGCACGGCGGCTCCTGGACGTGGTGCTCTCGGGCAGGCTCGACGACGTTCCCGCCACCGCAGCACGAATGCGGTCCTTGTGGGCCGCCAGGGGCACTCCGCCCCGGCTGCTTGCGCTGCGGAGCAGAGTGCTGCGCCGGCTCGGAGCCAGGGTCCGGGGGCGGGGTCCCGTGGTGGGGGTGATGGCACCGGACGGTGCCGGCAAGACCACCCTGCTGCACGGGCTCAAAGACGCGATACCACTGCCCACACGCTACGTGTACATGGGGTTGTGGGGAGCCGGGCCCTGGGACTCCTGGCTCCGGCGGATCCCCGGGGGCCGCAGTGCCAAGAAGGTGTTCCGGGTTATCCGGGGCGGCCTGACGGCCAGATGCTTCAGCCTGCTGGGCCGGATCGTCCTCATGGACCGGGTTGTCTACGATGCCCTGCTGCCGGGGACCGGGGGTTCCGGACCCCAGGGCACCGCCGTGGACTCCCTCGCGTTCGCCCTCGTCCCCGACCCCGATGCGCTGATGGTCCTTGACGTATCCGGCGCGGTCATGTTCGAACGGAAGGGCGAACATTCCCCGGAAATACTGGAAGGCTGGAGGCAGGCCTACAGGCAGCTGTCGGGAAAGCTGCCGCGCAGCGTCATCCTCGACGCCGCACGGCCTCCGGAGCTGGTTCAACGTGAGGCAACCGGAATTCTCTGGCGCATGCTCACCCCCGCATCTTCCGCGGACACGCCCGCCAGCGCGGATGCGCGCAGCCAGGCAGGCTATCCGGGTCCAGCTGCCGGCGAAGATGAGGATTCAGAGGGTGCCTTGGCGCTGCATTTGTGGAGGCTGCTGGATTGGCGCTTCCTCCTGCCGGGTCTTCAGGCAGGGACGGTGGGCTATGGCGGCAGTATCGGCGCCGAACTTGACTCCGCCCTCCACCTGCTGGATCCCGGGGCAGTGGAGATCCGGGTGCCCCAACGCAGCACGGACGGGCTGGTCAACACGGGCGGACAATTCGATCTGGTTTTACTGGCAGCACCCGATTGGGCACTCTTCAGAACGGCGGGCTCGGCAATGGAACCCGGGGGCTGGATCTGCGTGCAGGCGCGGCGGTCCCTGCTGGCAAAATCGGGGCCCCGGACGCTGAACGGGTGGAAGCGGGCCTTTCACCGCGATGGTTATGAGGATGTCGCCGTGTACTGGAACGCGCCCTCGCTGGACGCCACCGCCCGCCTCGTTCCGGTTACTTCCGACGCCGGGATCAAGGACACGCTGTCCCTTCACAAGGACGTCCGTTTTGGAAGCGCCAAAGCCTTTGCCGCGCACGTGGCGCTGGCATTGGGCATGTTCGAGCTGGCCATTCCTGGCGGTACCATCGTGGGGCGAAAGCCCCGAGGGGGGAGCAGCAGTGACATTCATTGACCGTTTCCTGAATGAGCACCACCAGGAGCTTGACCTGGGGAAGTACGGTCTTACCGCCGGCTGGGAGAGCGTGCTGCTGACGCCCCGCTTCGTCACGTCCCGGCATGTGGTGGCCCTTATTTTCCCGGCGGGAGCGCGCCAGGCGAGCCTGGTGGTCAAGGTGCCGCGTCAACCAGGTGATAACGACAGCGTGCGGCATGAAGCGCGCGTCCTGAGGGAGCTCGCTGCCGGAGGTGCCGGTCCGGCTGCGGGCGTTCCGGAGATCGTGACCCTCAAGGATGTCGGCGCCCACGCGGTCCTGGTGGAAACCGCTGTCACCGGCGACCCGCTCGATCCGCGGAGGGTGGCGTCCGACCTCACCCGTGCTGTCAGCGCGGGCACCGATTTCGTGGACGGCATGCCTTGCACACGGGCCGCGGCCCTTAATCGCGACTGGTATGAACGGACCATCAGCGGGCCGCTGGAGGCCCTCACTGAGCTGGTGTCCCAGGCACCCCAGACCCGGGCGCTGGTGGAACATACGCACCGGAAGCTTGAGCCGCTGCGCACTGTTCAACTTCCCGCCGTCGTCGAGCACGGCGATCTGAGCCACCCCAACCTCTTCCTCAAACCTCAGGGGAGCCTCCAGGTGGTGGACTGGGAGAGGGCGCGTACGGACGGCGTTCCGGGCCATGACCTGGTCTTCTATTTCCAGTACCTGAGTGAATCGCGCGAACACGCCTTCTCCCGGGAAAACCAGGTTGCGGCCTTTGAGAAGGCTTTCGGGCCAGGCGGCTGGGCCAATGCCCCGTTGGCCAGCCATCTGGAATCCAGGGGAGTGGAAGCCGGGTTGCTTCCCTTGCTGGTGATCGCCACCTGGGCCCGGTCCGCGGCAACCCTCTCATACCGGCTGGACGGCAAAGCTGACGGCGCGCGGGCGGTTGGCCAGCTGCGTGCGGCAGTGGCGTCAGACCGCGATTACTGGCTGTGGCGGCACGTTGTTGAAGGCTGACCGGGTCTGAAGGCTGACTGAGCCGGCCTCAGGCCCGCAGTGCCCACAAGCCAGGAGCACACAAGCTAGGTCCTGCGCGCAAGCTTCAACAACTCATCGTGCAGGGTGGCGAACCGCAGCCGCAAAATCGCGTAGACGAGTCCCACTGCCACGATGACCACCGCTGCCGTTGTGGTCACGGGACCGAGGAGCGGCAGGGCCAGTGTGCCCAGTCCGGTCACGGCCACAGCGGCCCCGCAGACCAGGCCCGGCAGCGCAGCCCGCACCAGGCGGCGTGGCCTGATCTTCATCACCTTGGCCGCCACGGTCTGCATTCCGCAGGCGAACACGAAGGCCACTACCAGTTGTGCGCAGGCAACGCCCACGATTCCCCACTGAGTGGCAAACAGCAGGGCCGGCACCAGGATCACGAGCCGGACCACCGAGATCCCGATCGAAAGGCCGGGCCTGCCCAGTGCCTTGTAGACGTCGTTGGCGCCGGCGCCGAGGGACCGCACTGCGGCGTAGAGGGCCAGGAAGACAAGGGGCAGGACAGCGTCGGTCCACTGCTGTCCGAACAGCAGGGGCACGAGGAGGGGCGCCAGGATGGCCAGTCCGACGCCGGACGTGATCCCGTAGAGGGTCTGGATCTGCACGCTCATGAGATAGCCGTCCCGCAGCCTCTCCGGATCGCTTCTGACTTGGGCATAGAGCGGGAAAAGCACGGTGGAGAGCACAAAAAAGATGTTCAGGATCAGGGCCTCGGGGAGCCTGAACGCCAGGGTGTAGTAGCCCAGGGCCTGGGCTCCCAGCAGGAGCCCGATGATGAGGTAGTCGACGTCGAAGATCAGCCGGGCCAGGAGGTTGCTGCCCGCCACGGGTGCCCCGTAGTTGATGGTGGCGCCGAGGGCAGCCTTGCTGACGCGCCACACCTGCCATGGCCCGTTGGACCCGATCAGGATCCAGCACGTTATGGCATAGGCAACGGATCCCGCGGCCGTCCCGACTGCCAATGACCAGGCCTCGTAGCCCGCAAAGGCCAGAGACAGGGTCACGGTACCCATGGTGGCGGCACGCATCACGGGCGCCACAGTCAGCTTCTTGAATTGCAGGTCGCGTCGAAGAAGCGCCTCCGGAACCGCGCCGAAGGACGTGGCGAGCACCGACACGCCTAGCACCTGAACGAGGGGAGCGACGTCAGGAAGGCCGAAAACCGCGGCGATCCATGGCGCCGCGAGGAAGGCGCTCACGGCGAGGACCATGCCCAGGCCAACGGAAATCAGCAGGGCCGAGCGGGCGATCACCCCCTCACCCGGCAAGTAGATCAGGGCCTGCGCAACCCCGGCGTCGGCGATGGTCTCGGCATAGGCCATCAGGACAAGTGCCAGCGCCACCAGGCCGTAATCATGGGGAGAAAGCAGCCTGGCCAGCACGATGGTGGTGATCAGGACGATGACCCGCCCGGAAACGAAGGCTGCGCCCTGCCACACGGCGCCCATGACCCCGGTCCGTGCCAGGTCTCCAGGCGTGTCCTTCATGCGTTCCGGTTTCCCAACGGCTGACCGGCGCCTGCGGAACTGATCGCTGCGCGCAGCTCCTCCAGGTATTCGTTTGCCACGGTCTGCCACGTCCGGACGGGTGCTTCGCTGACCATGCCCGCGCGAGGCGGGCGGGACAGGATTTCCACTACGCGGTCCACGAAAAGTTCCGGGTCAGCTTCAATGCTCAGCAACGGATGGGCATCCTGTTCCCTGGCGGCCACCGGCGTGGCAACCACGGGAACGCCGGCGGCCAGCGCCTCGCGTACAGAGTTCCGTATCCCTACTCCGTGTTCGTCAGGAAATACTGCAACGTCGGCGCCGTCGAATACGTCGACGACGGATGGCACGTTCGCCAGAACGTTCACTCTTGGCCCGGCGAGGGCGAGGACGGCAGGGGTGGGACGGCGGCCGGCGAGTACGAACCTGGCTTCGGGAATCCGCTGCCACACCCGCGGTGCGACCTTGTTAACAAGGACAGAGGCACTGTCGATGTTGGGGCCGTAGTTCAGGCTTCCCACGAAACAGGCCACCGGCGCAGTCCGCGTACTGCCGGTCCGGACTGCAGGTTCGGCACCGTTCGGGATGCTCCTGACCGGGCGGCCCAGCCGGGCCGACCAGGCAACGGCATCCTGGGCCCCCACAGTGAGGAGCCTCGCCCGCAGGGGGAGGCGGCGCTCCGCCCTCAGGGATTGGAGTTCCCTGGCCAGGTAGGCCGGCCTCTGCAGGCCACCTGCGATGGCGGTGTCCATGCCCGCACGGATGGACCAGGGGTCCACTGTCTGCAGGACCAGGGGCCCCCGGACGTAGTGGGAAAGGAACAGGGCATGCGGACCGTGGATCAGTGTGGCGTCATGGCTGGCCGAGAGTTCGGATACCGCCCCAGTGGCCCGGGGTGTGGACCGTTCGTGCTTTCCGAGGCCGTTCAGGCCAAAAGCTGAGCGTAGCAGCGCCGAGCGGCGGGGGCGGGTGGGCAAAATGACCACTGCTTCGCAGCGCCCGCGTACGTCATCGGGAACAGGTACCGGACCGCCATACGTCAGGAGCGTGACAGTGACGTCCGCGGGGAGGTGCCTGATCAGCTCGTAGGGGATCATCGAGCTGCCGTCGCCTAGCACGGGGTCTCGGTTGGGAACGCTTTCTGTTGCGTAAAGCAACCTCATTGCAAGAGTGTACTGGAGGGGTACCGCGCTCCGAGGGGTAGCGGGGAATAACTGTGGTATTACACAGCAAAGGCGGCCGGACGGCTGCGGGAAGCCCCGTCGTCGTCCGTCCGCCTTAACTTTGGCCGGCTGAAATTACTGCCAGGCGCGCACGTAGTCAACCTGGACCTGCGATGCAGCTCCGTAGGTGGGGTTGGTGGATGCGGCACCGACGTTGAGGACGATGTACTGCGGTGCGTTTCCGTCGTTGGTGGGGTAGGACTTGACCTTGACGCCGTCATAGTAGACGTCCGAGGAAGTGGCCGTACGGTGGAGGCCGTAGGTGTGGAAATCGTTGGCCCAGTTTCCGGGGACCGTGCCCTGGTTCTGTGCGCCGGACGTTGAGTGGTAGTTCACGGTCATCTTGGCCTTGAGGACCTCGGCGATGTCGTTTTCCCCAGTGGACGGCCAGGACTGGCCGGTGGTCCAGAAGGCGGGCCAGTTGTACAGGCCGTTGGCGTTACCGGGGAACTTGATCCGTGCCTCGACATAGCCGGTGCCGAACTGGTAACCGGTGGTGGCGCCGCCCTTGGGGTTCGTCGAGACCAGCGCCCCTGACGTCGCGGAGTTGAGGGTCAGCACAAGATTTCCGCCGGCGACAGCAACGTTGCCGGGGCTGGTGCTGACCTTGTTCATGGTGCCGCAGTTCGAAGAGAACCAGCAGTTGGACCATTTTGTGCCGTCCAGGGACGGGGCGTTGAAGTCATCGTTGAACGCCATCGTCCAGTTTCCGGGAACGCCGAGCGGCGCAGCGCCGCCCGTGGCGGCAAGTGGCGCGGGCGCGGCGGCCTGTGCCAGCACGGGTGCCATAGTGGCGGGTGCAGGGGCCGGTGCCGGGAGTGCCTCGGCTGCCGGTGCCGCGGGCGGTTCGGTGGTGGCTGAGGGGGACGGTGTTTCAGCCGCAGGGGCCTGCGACTGTTGGCCTGACGTGTCGGTGACCGGGCTGAGCTCGCTGCCGGCGGCGCTGGAGGACTGGTCCTGGGCCTGGCCGCAGGCGGAAACTGCAAGGAGTGCAGCTACGGCAGCGGCAGCGAACGCAAGAGTGCGCGGGCTTTTCCTGTGCAGGAAGCCGTTCTTGAAACGGGAATCCGGCGTGGTGGGTTGGGTGGAGTGGACAGCTTTTTGGCGCGCGCTAACGCGCGACTGGGTTGATCCAGACATGGGTGATTACCTCTCAACGCCTGCGGAGTTAGCTGTCGGGTTCGGATGAGGCCATCCGGCCGCGCCCCATTGCGGCTTCACCCCGAGGGCCGGCAAAATGCCAAGGCCCGGACTCTGGGTCCCCCGTCTCTGCCTAAACCTAGTGGACTCCGGGAAGCGGCAGAGCTCGGCGTAACATCCCGGATTCGGGTCCGGATTGGCCGGGCCCACTGATCGACCGTACAGGACCGGTGGGTGATAATCACAATCCGGTAACAGGAATCACAACTGCGGAGGGTCCCCTTGCGCTCGGCGTTCCCGAGCTTCGGTTATCCCTTGTCGATGGGGTGGGCGGGTACGCCGACCCAGGTTTCGCCGTCGGGCACGTTGCTTAGAACGGCCGCCCCCATACCCACCGTGGCGTAGGACCCGACTGACGTCCGTTCACGGACGCTGCAGTTCATCCCCAGGTAGGCCGCCCGGCCGATCCGGACTCCCCCACCCAGCGACACGCCGGCCGCGAACGTCGCGAAGTCCGCCACGTCGTCGTCGTGCGTGAAGGTCACGGACGGCATGGCCACAACGTGGGCCCCGAGCGTGACGGAGGCTGTCAGTGTCACGTTCTTCAGGAGGATGCTGCCTCGGCCGATCCGGCAGCCCTCAGGGCACTCCACGCTGGGATCGATGGCGGTGGCGTAACGGGCATCGCGGAGGCCCAGGGCCGCCAGCCGCTCCACCACAGCTTCCCGGGACTTCCCGGAGGCCAGGCACACGAGCACCAGCGCGTGGGTGAACTTGGGTGCATCGTCAATGGTCCCCAGCACAGGCGCTCCGTCGACGGTGACGCCGGCCATTTCCTTGTCGTCGTCGAGCATACCGACGACGTCGTACTGCCCGCTGGCGCGGACCATTGTCAGGACTTCCCGGGCCAGTCCGCTGGCGGCGATCAGGACCAGTTCGCTCACCGGTGGACCCCGGCGGCCGCCCGGATGCTGTTCATGACGCGGTTCAGTCCGACGTTGTCCAGCCTGTGGAAAAGCGGAAGAACCAGGGTCCGGTCGGCGAGCCGTTCAGTAGCCTGGAGCCCGGCGTTTCCCGTATCCCGCCACCGGTAGGCCGGCTGCCGGTGAGCAGCCACGGCGCCGCGGTGCGCCGAAATCCCGGCATCAGCCAGGCGGCCCAGGAGCCCGTCGCGGTCGGTGGCAAAGCCCGGGAGGACTTCGAGCCAGAAGGACTGGAAGTTGGTGGCCCCATACGGTGGGTCGGCAACCAACCGGAGCCCGGCCAGGGCGGAAAGGCCTGCCGCATAACGAGCGGCGATCTCCCGACGGCGGGCCACGATCTGGCCCAGCCTGCCCAGTTGCACCATGCCGATGGCAGCCTGCAGATCCGTCATCTGGTAGTCGAAGCCGACCTCGACGTACACCTCCGGCGTGCAGACGCCGGATCCGCGACGGTCCGCCACCGGCACGTTCAGTGAATGGCAACGGAGGCTCCGGGCCCGCGCCGCCCAGTCCGCCCGGTGGGTGGTCAGCATGCCGCCTTCGCCCGTGGTCAGCACGTTGTCCGGATGGAACGACCACACGGCAACGTCCGCTCCGGCGCCCACCGGTCTGCCCTTGTATGCGGAACCGACAGCGCATCCGGCGTCTTCGATCACAATGATTTCGTGACGCTCGCAAAGCTCGCGGACGGGGTCCAGGTCAACCGGAATGCCGGCTTGGTCCACCACGATCACGGCCCGGGTGTCCAGGGTCAGTGCAGCCCGGACGGAGGCCGCAGTCACGGTGCCGGTGACTGGATCCACATCGCAGAACACTGGCCGCGCGCCGACATACGTCACCGCATTGGCGGTGGCGATTAAAGCCAGTGACGGAACCACCACGTCATCGCCCGGACCGATGCCGGCCACCACCAGCGCCAGGTGCAGCGCGGAGGTGCCGCTGGAGGTCGCGACGGCGTGGCGCACCTCCTGCAGTGCGCTGAACCTTGCCTCGAAGGCCTTCACTTTCGGCCCCTGGGTGAGCACCCCGGAGGCGAGGACCTCAGCCACGGCGCGGGTCTCGTCCTCGCCGATCCATGGTTCCATGACATTGATGCAGGCCAGCACGGTTTCCGCAGTCACCACACACCGGCTTCGCTGGCGACCGTTCTCATTTGTCCGCGTCCTTCCCACGTTCCGGCCCCCGGGGACTTTGAATCCGTACTGCCAAATTAGTCGGCTGCGTCCTGGTGGGGCACCGGAAGCCTCCGGTTGTGTGGGCACCGGCAGGGAACAATGCGGGAATTGCGGGAACCTGCAGCACCGTGCCCCGGCAGCTGGGCTAGAGGACCGGAAGGACGAACTGTTCCTTTGCCTGGGCGGTTTCCTTGCCCGTGGCAAGCGCTGTCAGCTGGGCGCGTGATTCCACCCCGAGCTTCCGGTAGATCGCGGTGAGGCGCACTTCCACGGTCCGCACAGACACATACAGGGTGGCCGCGATCTCCTTGTTCCGCATCCCGCGGGACACCATGCCCGCCAGCACGCGTTCGTGGTCTGCAAGCATGAGGATTGCGGGGTTGCCAGGGGCGCCGGCCAGTTCCACACGTTCGTCGAGGAGCAGCGAGTCAACGTGCTGGGCCCAGGCGTCCGCACCGGCTTCGTCAAACATGACCTTGGCGCGCATCAGCCCGTCCTTGGCCTCCCGCTGCCGGCCGAAGGCGCCCAACCGCTCCCCGTAGCAAAGCAGGGTCCGGGCGCGCTCCAGAATCGAATCCTGGGAGTTCCGGGCTTCGAGGGCATGCCTGAACAGTTGAAGGGACTGCTCGCCGTCGGCAAGCATGGCCCGGCTGCGGGCCACGGCCGTCAGCAGCCAGGGAGACCGCAGGCCGACCGCACGGCTCTCCAGCCGGTAGAGGGCCTGCGCCGCTTCGTGGTGGCGGCCGAGCCTGACCAGGACTTCCACCAGATCCGCCTCGCAGCGTAGCAGCGTAGGGTTTCCGTACGCCGTTCCGATCTCGGCGGCACGTGAGAGGTGCGCGAAGGACTCCGCCAGGTTGCCGCGCATGAGTGCAAAGTGGCCCTGGCAGGCCGCCAGCTGGGCCGTGATGGCCGGGTGGCTGTCCGCCCCGGAGAGATGCTGCGCCTCGGCCACGTACAGCCGTGCCAGGGCCTCATCGCCCAGGGAATGGGCCCGCCACACCCGGAAGATGTGCCGCATCCCCCGGTGGTATTTCGATTCCGGTTCGCTGAGTTCCAGGTCTTCAATGAGCCGGATGGCTTTGCCGACGCGGCCCGCCCTGACCTCGTTGTCAACGGCGAGGTAGGCTGCGGTTTCCCGCCAGTTGACGTTGCTCGCCTCCACCGAGTTCCGCACTATGGCGAAGGCTTCCTGGGCAAGGTCATATTGCTCGGCGTAGCTCAGGGCCCTCCCCTGCACCAGGAGCATGGCGATGGTGCTGGCGGCAGCCTCGTGCTTGCGGGCAACGTAGTCCCTGTTCCCACTGATCGCTTCGATCAGCAACCTGGCCCGGTCCGCCACCGCCAGGCAGTCCTTGGAGGCGGCATCGTTGAACTTTTCGGCGTGCTCGAGCAGCGCTTTCGCATCCTCCAGTTCCCACCGCTCGGCGTAATAAAGCGAACCGACAGCCAACAGCGAGGCAGCGTACGCCGGATCGTGCTGTCCGAACTCCTTCACCAGGCGCAGCACCATGCTGGACCGCACGGCGGCGCCCTGCATGAACTGGATTTCGAAGCCGAGTCCTGTCAGGCGAAGAATCAGCGGAGGGTTGCGTGTCACGCGCTGTGCCCAGTCCAAGTAGCGCCTGGCATAGACGAACTCGCCCCTGTTGAACAGCAGTTCCGCCACCGTGGAGAGCCGCGCCGCCGTCTCCGCCTCCCACGGATTGATGGTGAGCGCGCGCTCGATGAATTCCACGGCGAACGGCACCTCTCCGCTCCGGATCAGGTCGACAGCGAACCGCAGCAGGCCAAAAGGTGTCTGGCGTTCCAGCGCGGTGAAACTCTGGTGCCACCGGCGTGCGTACGGGTCCGTTTCCCCGGCGGCCTCTGCCAGTGCGCGGTGGTTGGCTGTCCGGACGGCCGGGGTCATCGTGGCGAAGGCGTAACCCCGGAGCAGTTGGTCCTGGATCCGCAGGTGCGGACCGGACCTGCTGACCATGCCGTTTGCCAGGAGTTCGTCGACCCCCGCCCACAGGTCGCCATACGCTTTTTCCAGGGTGGCGATGTCACTCCGGCAGGACAGCGACATCAGGTCCAGTACGTGCCGCGCGGCCGGGGTCAAACCGCCGACTGTTGCGGCGAATTCGGATTCAAAACTTCCCTTACAGGGCAGCGGAATGGGGAGGGCGTACTTTCCTTCCGCCTGGCGTTCCAGCAGGCAGGTGTAAAGTTCGACGGCGGCCAGCGGGTTGCCCTGGGTGGCAGCAGCGACCGCGTGGACAGCCGCCGTCGCAGTTTGCCGCGCGGGAATCGATTCCAGCATCCGAACGGTGTCGTTGTAGCTGAGCACCCGCAAGTGAAGCGCGGGGAGGCTGTTAAACGGGCTGTCCGGTGACACTTCCCGGACGCTGGTGAAAAGTGCGATGTCCGTGCCGGAGAGCCGGCGGGCAAGGAATCCGATCACCGCCTGGCTGCTGGGGTCCAGCTGGTCGGCATCGTCGATCGCAATCACAGTCCGCGACGATGAGCGCTGGTGCAACCCGTTCAGCAGCATGGATGAAACCGTAGGGACGTCCATGGTGCCTGCGGAATCCTGCAGCAAATTGTCGGCGAACCGGTTGAGCACAGGATCGTCTATCCCGTTGAGCAGTGCGGTGAGGCCTGACAGCGGCCAGTCGGACTCCGAGGCGCTGGCCCGGAGGAAGACCGTCCGGTATTCGGAGAGTTGGGGGATCCCGGACAGGAGGGCGGATTTGCCCACCCCCCTCCGCCCGACGATGGTCAGCGCGGATTCCTGTGGTCCCCGGATCACTGAGAGGATCCGCTGCAACTCCATGCTTCTGCCAATTAACGACATGCGGCCCCCATCATCTAAGAAGGAGACCGATTTCCCTTTACATCAAGCACTGCATCATATGGAGTCCGCACTGTCACAGGCGTGGCATTGCGGGCCAAAGTTCCTGGGCGCCCATTTGCGTCCAGCACGGTACCCAGCCGATGGATGCCAATATAGCTTCGATCAGGGGTTGGCACCAGAGAAATCCGAGGTCAGGTGTACTCGAGTTTGGCGCGCAGCATCTGGCCGCCTTGCAGGTACCGGCTGCGGCAGGGACCGGTTGCGGCTCAGACCGCAAGGCCCAGCACGAGGTTGATCGTCGCCGCGAGGATGACTGTGCCAAAAAGGTACGAGAGCAGGCTGTGTTTCAGCGCCTCCCGCCGGATCCGCGGATTCTCCAGGTTGGTGTCGGATACCTGGTACGTCATCCCGATGCTGGTGGCCAGGTACGCGAAGTCCGTGTACTGCGGGGCCTCGTCCTGGTTGAAGCTGACGCCCCCGTCCTTCTCCCCGCCGTAATAGTGCGCCGCGTACCTGAGGGTAAAGAGCGTCTGGACGAGCATCCAGGACAGTGCCACGCTGGCGAGCACCAAAGCCGCCCCGCCCACTTGTGTGGCGTCGTCGCGCCCTCGCGAATATGCCACAACGACGGCGACTGCGGCCAGGGACGCAACGTTCGCCGCCAGGATCAGCAGGTCGGTGGTGCCCCGGGAGGGGTCTTCGGCGACGGCATGGGCCTTGGTTTCCGCGGGATCCATCCGCCCCACCACCAGCCAGACCCAGGCGACGTAGACAAGGGCTGCCGTCGCCCACCCGGCGGCCGGCGCCTGCACCCACAGGCCGGCGGCACCGGTGGCCAGGGCCGCACTGATTCCGGCCACCATCATGGCCACGAACCTGAGCCGGCTGCGTCTCACCTTGAGCGGGCGGGCGTTGTGCTGGGCGGCTTCCATGCCCTGTACTCTAGCTTCGGCCCGGCCCCCCGGCGGGCTATGGACCGGCCACCGGCGCCGTTTTCCACATACGCGGCCGTCGGCTTCCTCGGGTCTTGGTCCGGCGATAGCCTTGAGTCAAGCGCGAATCGCCTATCCGGTCCAAATGCACTAAGATATTGAAGTCTGTGCTGCGCCCTGCCTCCGTTCCGTTGGCCGGGCATTTGCATGGCATCGCAAATGAACCTCCTGTTACGGAAATGCCGTAACCGCTTAGCCCAAAGGAGGTGGGTTCACATATGCGTCCTTACGAATTGATGGTAATCATCGACCCCGAGGTCGAAGAGCGTACCGTTGAGCCGTCGCTTCAGAAGTTCCTGAACGTCATCACCAACGATGGTGGAACCATCGAAAAGGTTGACATCTGGGGCCGTCGCCGGCTGGCCTACGAAATCAAGAAGAAGTCTGAAGGTATCTACGCCGTGGTGAACTTCACCGCCAAGCCGGACACCGCCAAGGAACTTGACCGCCAGTTGTCTCTTAACGAGACGATCATGCGCACCAAGATCACCCGCCCCGAAGAGCAGAAGGTTGTTGCTGAGTAATTCAGCTCCAGTTTTCATTCTTCACCCCGCAGGATCGAATTCTTCATCCAGGATCGAACAAGGAGGCAGTAGATGGCAGGCGAAACCACTATTACGGTCATCGGTAATCTCACCAATGACCCGGAATTGCGGTTCACACCGTCAGGTTCGGCAGTAGCGAACTTCACCATCGCTTCCACCCCACGCACCTTTGATCGCCAGTCCAACGAGTGGAAGGACGGGGAAACCCTGTTCCTCCGCGCCGCCGTCTGGCGTGAAGCAGCCGAGAACGTCGCCGAGTCCCTCACCAAGGGCATGCGCGTGATTGTTTCCGGCCGGCTGAAGAGCCGTTCCTACGAAACCAAAGAAGGCGAAAAGCGCACCGTCATCGAGCTCGAAGTCGATGAAATCGGCCCGAGCCTGCGCTACGCCAATGCCAAAGTCAACCGCACCCAGCGCTCCGGCGGTCAGGGTGGTCAGGGTGGCTTCGGCGGCGGCAACAGCGGCGGCGGCTTTGGCGGCGGCAACTCTGGTGGAAACCAGGGCGGCAACTCCGGTGGATTCGGTGGCGGAAACCAGCAGGCTGCACAGGAAGATCCTTGGGCAACGCCCGGTGTCTCCAACGCGGGCGGCTGGGGCAACGGCCCCGATTCCGAACCTCCCTTCTAAACAACAAAAAATAAGGCCCGACGCCGGGACCGCCACGGGTGCCGAAAGGCGCCCAGGCGACTGCCGCCGTCGGACCACCACCATCCCGTGGATCAACATCCACGGGCTCCATAGAATAGGAGCTCCACGATGGCTAAGGCTGAACTCCGTAAGCCCAAACCAAAGTCCAACCCCTTGAAGGCCGCTGACATCACTGTCATCGACTACAAGGACGTAGCATTGCTGCGCAAGTTCATCTCCGACCGCGGAAAGATCCGCGCCCGTCGCGTCACTGGCGTTACGGTTCAGGAACAGCGCAAGATCGCCCAGGCAATCAAGAACGCCCGCGAAGTTGCTCTGCTGCCTTACTCCGGCGCTGGCCGCGGCTAAGGAAGGGATTAACTAACATGGCAAAGCTCATTCTGACCCACGAAGTAACCGGTCTCGGTGCTGCTGGCGACGTTGTCGAGGTCAAGGACGGTTACGCACGTAACTACCTGCTGCCCCGCAACTTCGCCCTGACCTGGTCCAAGGGTGGCGAGAAGCAGGTTGAGTCCATCAAGGCTGCCCGCGCCGCCCGCGAGCACGCTTCCCTGGAAGATGCTCAGAAGCAGGCCGCTGCACTCTCCGCCAAGCCGGTCAAGCTCGTTGTCAAGGCTGGCGAGACCGGACGCCTGTTCGGCACCGTCAAGCAGGGCGACGTAGCCGACGCTGTTGAGGCCGCTGGCCTTGGCCGCATCGACAAGCGCAAGGTTGAACTGCCGGCACACATCAAGTCGGTTGGTTCCTACCAGGCCAACGTCCGTCTGCACGACGACGTTGCTGCTGTGATCGAACTCGACGTAGTCGCAGGCAAGTAGCACTTCCGGCCCTTTGGTCAGAGCGTTACGCAGTACTGAACTACCGGAAGACCCCTGTCGCCCTCACCGGCGGCGGGGGTCTTTCTGCTTCCCGCCACAGCAGCGCGGGGTCACTTATCGCCCAAAAAAGAGCCTCCGGAGGGCATTAAGTGACCCCGAGTTGGGGTGGCCAGGGGCGGGTCACGGGCTGTGAAGCACGGTGGTGGCGTGCCGGTATCCCGCCCGGATCAGCCCGGCCAGAACGCCCTCGTCCACGTCCTCGAGTTTGTTGATGTACAGGCAGCCGGCGCCGGTTTTGTACTTGCCCAGCCTGGGCAGCAGCTCCCCGGCCTCGGGCCCGTAGGTGAGGCCGTAGAGCGAGAGGCTCGCCTTCCGGGGAGAGAAGCCCACCGCCGCCGCATCGCCTTCCCTGCCGGTTTCGTATTTGTAGTGGTACCGGCCGAAGCCCACGATGGTGGGTCCCCACATCTCCGCCTTCTCTCCAGTGATCCCGCTCATCAGCTCCAGCAGGCGAAGACCGTCGCGATGCCGGATGGGGTGTTCCACGGCGGCCAGGAATTCGTCTACGGACGCGTCGGTTGCCTGGGTCTTGTTTTCAGCCATGCAGGCAGTCTGGCAGAGCCAAGACGGGTTGTCAGCCGCGCCCCGCGGGCATTTACTTCGGTGCTGAACGCGTCCCCGAGTCCGTGCTCGGGCCCGACGTTGGAACGAAGTTCCAGTCGAAAGACCCATCATCATGCAGCGTCAACCGAAGGAACCCGTGTGTGTCGCTGAACCGCTTCAGGATGTACGTCGGACTGTTGGTGAAGGGACGGAGGCCGATACCTCCCGTGGAAACCTGGAACGCTGTCATCCCGTCACTGACGCACCGGTCAGCGTTGTTCACCGGACATGACCGTTCGTAGTTGTGCTGTGACCCTGACAGAGTTAAACGGACCCGGTACTTCCACATCACGTCGATCCATGGCTTGTGGTCAGCGGCCCGCTCATGTTCGTCCGTGTTCGACGTGAAGTACGGCTCGTGGTAAACCACCGCCAGATGCTTACCCGCGGCCTGAGCGGCAGCGAGGTCATTGTCCAGCCACGTGGTCAGCTCCCGGGCCTTCGTCGGGTTGTACCGCCAGTGCGCGGACGACAGGAACGCGAAATGCCAGTTCCTGAAGTCCTTTGAGTACGGTTCCCCGTTCTCGATGAACCCACGCTCCTGGTTGATCGCAGCCTTCGCGGTAGACCCAGGGCATTCGCCATTCATAAAGTTGTCGAGGTCTTCGTTCCGCCCGGGCTGCCAGTCGTGGTTGGGGGCGGAGACCCAATACAACTTAGGCATCGTGCCGCCCCACAGCCGCGTCCAGTACTTCACGTAGTCATCGCAGCTTGGGGTGTCGTACTGGAAGTCCCCGAGCCCCAGGAACGCGTCAATCTCGTTATTCTCCACGAGCCGGGTGATCGCCGCTCCGTTCAGGCCGGACGCGCTATCAGGCTCGTAGGTCCTGACGCCGTTCATGTCACCCACGGCAGCAATCCGAACATCAGGCACAGGCTCCGGAGCCTTGGTGCAGCCCGCGACAGAGAGAGCCAGAAGGGCTGCGGCGGCGGTGGCCACACTCCGGATGAATCTGGGGTGAGGGAGTGCTGACTGCATCCGAAAACCCTTCGCGAGGCCGGACCGCTGGTCGGCTCCTAGGGGCGGCCAGGCGCACCGGCATGTCTTGATACTCCTCAAGCCCCGACTGGCTGTCAAGGCGTGCGATGCTCATGAAAGATGCCCGTAGATGCTATGGAACCACATGAGTGCTGCAGCGGTCATGTGTCAGGAATAAACACGGAAGGCCGCCGGTTACCCAGGTACATGCAAATACATGTAGCTTGGAATTAACCGAACCTCAGGAGTCCATCGTGGAAACCCGCCGCATCACCGTCCTGTCAGCCGGCCTTGGTGTGCCGTCATCCAGCAGGCTTCTCGCCGACCAGCTTGCCGCCGCTGCGGAACGCCGGATAGCTGCGGCAGGCTACGACGTAACGGTGGACGTAGTTGAACTCAGGGACTTTGCCGTGGACATCGCAAACAACTTTGTCACCGGCTACGCGGCCCCCCGCCTTGCCGGGGTCATCGCCGGCGTGGAGGCATCCGAAGGCATCATCGCCGTCACCCCGGTCTTCAGTGCGTCCTACAGCGGCCTCTTCAAGTCCTTCATCGACGTCCTGGATCCCAAGTCACTCGACGGCAAGGCCGTCCTGCTGGGCGCTACCGGCGGAACGGACCGTCACCAGATGGTGCTGGAGTACGCCATGCGCCCGCTGTTCAGCTACCTCCGGACGCGTATGACTGCCACGAGCGTCTTTGCGGGCCCCCAGGACTGGGGAAACACGGACGACGGCGGCTCGCCCCTTTCGGTACGGATCGACCGCGCAGCAGCCGAGTTCGCCGGCCTACTTGCCGGGGAGCAGCCCGGCCGCCGGCCTGCCGCGGCGGAGTCACTTCCCTTTGAGCAGTTGCTGGCAGGGATCTCGGGCGGCCGGTGACCTGGTGGACGACTATTCGTCCAACAGGGCGATGAACTCGCGCGCCTGCTTCAGGGTGATGTCCGAGTGCCGGATAAGGGCGTTTGCCGCGGCCTCGGTGTCGCCGCTTCTCGCCAGGGTGCGGATGCGGCCATAGATCTCGTCGTTGAGCATGTTGCTGCTGACCTCTCGCGTGACATCGCCCTTGCTGGCAATGGCGCGGTACCTGTACGGGAACCGCTGCGGCGCGTCGTCGTCGGCCTCCACCTCCACCACGTCAGGCGCCGGGCTTCGGTAGGGCTGCGGGTGCGCGGCCAACGCCGCCACAGCGTCACGGGCCGCACGCAGGCCGTCACCGGTGGACTCGTAATAGAGTTTGATGGCCGCCATCGCCTGCCCCTGCGCGATCAGTGCGTAAAGTCTGCGGTGCTGGTCCTCGGTGAGTTTTGCAGCGGCGTTCCGGGCGAGCTCAACCGGATCCGGCGGAGGCACGCTGCCGGCTTCCATGGCGGATGACTGCCGCCTGCTGAACGCACGGGCTGCCACTGCTACACCGGCGGCAACAACCACCAGGATGATGACGGGGATCACGAGCGATTCCATTTCTAAAGCCGATCTACATACTCTTTGGCGGTGGCCAGATCTGTTTGGGTTGCTTGGCGGAGGAGCTTGATGGCTTCGATTTTATGCCCGTTTCCGGCCAGGGTCTTCAGCTGCAAGGCCAGCTGTGGATTCAGTTGCCCGCCCAGCGCTGACGCGTGACCGTGGTGACCGGATGCCGTCAGCGACTGCGCGCGCCGCGCCGCCCGGGCATTATCTTCCTGCTGGGTCTGCTGCTGCTCGTTCTGGCTCGGGCGGGTATTGGCATCGAGCCTGGCACGTGCGGCCGTAGCCACCCGCACCTGCTCCGCATAGTGCTCCGCCGAACGCCTGGCCAGATCCTGCTGGTACTTCTCCGCGTCCGAGGTACCCGAATCGCGTGGCTTCAGAGCCGTTGAGAGCGCCCAGATAACTCCCCCCAGGATGATGGCCGGCAGCAGCATCATCAGTACGTCGCCCATATCTAGAGCTTATGCCAGATGCGGCGTTATCCACAGCACATTCCGCTGCTCGCATACGTCCCTTTGGGTGCTGCGTCAAACCCGGGCGACTATTGTGGCGTGCATCACCAAAGAGGTATGGATCGATCGCCCTAGGGTGCCAAAAGCATGGCCGCGGCAGCGCGAAGCTACTGCAAGCTGTGGATTAAGGTTGGGCAAAAGAATATTTAGTCCACACCCTCGACGAAGAGTTTTCGCAGGTCAGAGTCATATACAGGCTAAAAGTATTTCGGTTTCCACAGGTTCACCCACAGGCTGTGCACAAGCTATGCCGGTTAGTGCACAGGTTATCCACAGGCGGCCCGCGGGGTGGGCTTGGATGGCGGAGCAGGGCCGGATACCGTAGCGGGAGACCTGTTCCGTGGGGTGCGATCCGCGCCGTTGAAGGACAGGTTGGGTTCTTTGCGGCAGGGTTCCGGCCCCGCTTCAGGGCTCCCTCTGTGGATAACTTGTGGATTGTGGGGATAACTCCTGCGCGGCAACAAGGACTGCACGGGCCTGACGGCCTTGGTTGTCAGTGGCGGCTGATAGACCTGATCACAGCCGGGCTGTGAAGGCCTGCCCAGAAAGATCCACAGGCCGGCATCCGGCAGAAATTGGCTTTACGCGCCGCGGCATCACGCGGTACATAACGGAGGACGGCAGCTTTGTCAGTAACGCACCTGGACTCGATCGAGGGCACCCGCGGATCAGAAACCAGCCGAAAGCCGCCGCAGGACATTCCCGCCGAGCAGTCAGTTCTGGGCGGCATGATGCTGTCCAAGGATGCCATCGCCGATGTCGTGGAAATCCTTCGCGGCCAGGACTTCTACCGGCCGGCGCACGAAACCATCTACGAAGCCATCATTGACCTTTATGGCCGCGGCGAGCCCGCGGACGCCGTCACCGTTTCGGACGAACTGACCAAGCGTGCCGAGATCAACAGGATTGGCGGCCCGGCGTACCTGCACGAGCTCATCCAGACGGTTCCCACTGCGGCCAACGCCGGCTACTACGCGGAGATCGTGGCGGAAAGGGCTATCCTGCGCCGCCTCGTCAACGCAGGCACCAAGATCGTGCAACTGGGCTACGGCTCGGACGGCGAGGTCGAGGACCTGGTCAACCAGGCGCAGGCCGAGGTCTACGCAGTGGCCGAGCGCCGCACGGCCGAGGACTACGTGGTCCTCAAGGACGTGATGGAAGCAACGGTGGACGAGATCGAAGCGTCCGGCCACCGTGGCGAAGGCATGACAGGGGTGCCCACCGGGTTCTACGAGCTGGACGAACTCACCCACGGCCTGCACCCGGGACAGATGATCGTCATCGCGGCCCGGCCTGCGGTGGGTAAGTCAACCTTTGCCCTGGACTTTGCCCGTTCAGCGGCGATCAAGAACAACCTGGCCACCGTGATGTTCTCCCTCGAAATGGGCCGGAACGAGATCGCCATGCGGCTCCTCTCCGCCGAAGCAACCATCGGCCTGCAGGACCTCCGCAAGGGCACCATCAAGGACGAGCAGTGGTCCAAAATCGCCACCACCATGGGGCGGATGAATGATGCCCCGCTGTTCATCGACGACAGCCCGAACATGTCGCTGATGGAAATCCGTGCCAAGTGCCGGCGCCTCAAGCAGCAGCATGACCTCAAACTCGTGATCCTCGACTACCTGCAGCTTATGAGCTCGGGCAAGAAAGTGGAGTCCCGTCAGCAGGAAGTCTCCGAGTTCTCACGTGCGCTCAAACTGCTGGCCAAGGAGCTCCAGGTGCCGGTGATTGCCCTCTCACAGCTGAACCGTGGTTCCGAGCAGCGCCAGGACAAGCGGCCCATGGTCTCTGACCTTCGTGAATCCGGCTCCATCGAGCAGGACGCCGACATGGTGATCCTGCTGCACCGTGAAGACGTCTACGACAAAGAGTCACCCCGCGCCGGCGAGGCTGACATCCTGATCGCCAAGCACCGTAACGGCCCCACCAAGGACATCGTGGTGGCCTTCCAGGGCCACTACTCGCGCTTCGCCAACATGGCGGCCGACGCCGGGGGCGGCGGCTTCTAAAGTCTCCCCACTGGCGGAACAGGCTTAGCCCTGGGGCAGCAGGTGGTTGGGGAGCCGGTTCCCCGGCGCTGTACCCCGGATTTCGAGCAGCTCACGCGCATGCGCGTGCAGCCGCTTGTCCTCCTCCGAGACCGGCACCCACTCGGGAATGGGCACTGAGGTACCTTCGGCGTCGCGCGCCACCATCACGGTGAGGCAGTACGTGGTGAGGTTCAGTTCCCTGGTCTTCGGGTCCCCGGAGCGTACGTGGACTGCTATGTGCATCCCCTTCGTCCCCGTGTAGACCAGCCGTGCCTCCACCTCCACCACATGGCCGATCAGCAGTGGCCGGTAAAACCGGACGCCGCCGGAGAACACCGCTACGGTGTCCTTCCCGCAGTAGCGGGTTGCACAGACGTAGGCGGCCTCGTCAATCCACTTCATGACGATCCCGCCGTGGACCTTCCCGCCCCAGTTCACGTCGGTGGGGGCGGCCATGAACCGCAACGTCACGCGTTCGGCAGTCCCTGCGTCGGTATATTCCTGTGCGTTCATGGCTTCGACGATCTGTTCGCGCACCTTGATCCGCGCCAGGGCGTGGTCCCGCTGCTCAATCTCTTCCGGGGTGGACGGTTCAAACTGCTTGACCGGCGTGGGCCTGCCGTCATCGCCCACGGCTACGAAGATCACCATGCACTGGCTGCGCATCGTGGCTGGTCCGCCCTTGGGGTCGCCGGAGGAGACGACAGTGCGGATGTGCATGGAGGAACGGCCGGTGTACACGATGGTGGCCTCCACTTCCACCATGTCGCCGCTGTTCACAGGGTCCGCAAAGTGGATGTTGCCCACGTAGGCCGTGACGCAGTACGACTTGGCCCAGCCGACTGCGGCAGCGTAGGCGGCCTTGTCGACCCACTCCAGGACGGTCCCGGCGTCAACGGAGCCGCTGTGCCCCACGTCTATCGGGGCCGCCAGGAAGCGGAGGGTCACGGAGTTGGCCGGGGTCTCAGTCATGGTGCGATCATACTGAGCCTGCGGGTTACCGGAGGGTTGGGCAGGACACAAACCCGCAACAGGAACTGCCCTGCCCGCCACAGGGCAGGCAGGGCAGTTGCTGATGCAGCGGCCGGCGGTGGTGGTGTAGATCCGGAGTTCCATGCTGTCCGACGACGGCCACGCGACTTTCCGCGCCAGTCGCCAAGGAGGTCTGCCTTGGAGGCCTAATAAGAATGAGTATCATTAGTGTCATGATGAAACCCTCACTGCAACCCTCTCCCATCCATCGACGTACCCTCGCGTTCCCGGCTGCTGTCGCCGCCTCGGTGCTGGTGCTCTCAGCCTGCGGAGCCGCTCCCGGCATGGACGCAGGCCCCGTGGCCGGGACACCCTCTGACACAGCCGGCAGCAGTCCCGCCGGCGAAGGGGGCCGGGCAAAGGAGTCCCGGGCGCCGGTCCCGCGCCTGGTCCTGACGCATTCGGATGGGGTGTCTGTCCTGGATGCCAAAACCCTCGCGCCTGTTGCCGAGGTGCCGCTTGAGGGCTTCACCAGGGTGAACCAGGCGGGCGACGGCAGGCATGTCCTGATCTCGTCGGGAGATGCCTTCCACGTGTTCGATTCCGGCGTGTGGACCGAGCGGCACGGGGACCACGGCCACTCCTATGCCGGCGTGCCGCAGCTGACGGGCCGGGCCTTTGATGCCAGCGAGGCGGGTCATGTGGTCAGCCACGCGGAGAGGACTGCCCTGTTCAACGACGGATCGGGAAAAGTGGAGATTTTTGACCCTGCCACGCTTCCGGATGCGCTCAGGACCGGGTTGCCGGCAACCACCGCCTACACTGCGCCCGAGGCCCACCATGGCGTCGCCGTCACGCTGGAGGGCGGACAGTTGCTCGTCACACTGGGCGATGACGGGGGGCGCACTGGTCTTGCGCTGCTGTCTGCTCCGGCGGGCGAAGATGGCCAGGAGCGTGCCGAACTGCTCCGCAACGAGGACTGCCCCGGCGTGCACGGTGAGGCGGTGGCTGGCAAAGGAACGGTGGTGGTGGGCTGTGAAGACGGAATGCTGGTCTACCGGGACGGTGCCTTCACCAAGGTAGCCAGCCCTGACCCGTACGGCCGGATGGGAAACCAGGCAGGAAGCCCCGCATCCCCGGTGATCCTGGGCGACTACAAGGTGGACCGGGAAGCTGTGCTGGAGCGGCCAACCCGGATATCGCTGGTCAACACTGCCACCGGGGCGTTGCAGCTCGTGGACCTCGGGACCAGTTATTCCTTCCGCTCCCTCGGCCGTGGTCCGGCCGGGGAGGCGCTGGTATTGGGGACGGACGGCGTGCTTCACGTTGTTGATCCGGAAACGGGCGTTGAGATTCGTTCGCTTCCGGTGGTTCCTGCCTGGGAGGAGCCGGAGATCTGGCAGGATCCCCGCCCCGCACTGTTTGTCCAGGGCTCAATGGCCTACGTGACGGAGCCGGCCGGCTCCAAGATCCACGCCGTGGACCTCACCTCCGGCAGGGTGGTGAAGAGCGGCGAGCTGCGGCATGTTCCCAATGAGCTGACGGGCGTCAGTGGCTAACGGCGCCGACCACGCACGGGCGGATCAGCAGGACGATTAACTGCCGACGGCGGGCCGGCACCTGGGTGCCGGCCCGCCGTCGGGCGTGGTGTCTGTTGGGGGAGTCCGCTCTAGGCGAGGACGGCCAGCCGGGAATTCCTGCGGCCAAAGAGGGCGCGGTCCACGGAAAGCCGGCCGGCACCCGTGAGGGCCAGGGCAAGGGCTGCAGCGGCAAGCAGCAGTACCAGCTCATAGCCGCCCTTGTCTGCGAAGACGCCGGCCGGAGCGTGCACCAGGAACAGTGCGCCGAGCATGTTCAAGGCCAGGAGCGCTGCCACAACCCGGGTCAGCACGCCCAGGATCAGGGCGATGCCGCCGGCGAGTTCGAGGCCGGCAACCAGCGGAGCGGAGATCTGGGCGGCGGGTACACCCATCTGGGCGAAGGCTGCCTGCGTGCCGGCGACAGTCCATTCGTTGAACTTCTGCCAGCCGTGGGCGGCGAAGAGGAAGCCGAGGATGACGCGCAGGACGGTGATGGCGGTGGTGGTGAGGCGTGACTGATTCATAGGTCCAGTTTCCCTGACCATTAGTTGAAGTGTCAACTAATGGTCAGGGAATGTGTCCTTCGTCATGACTCGGGGCGTCACGGAAGGACGACCCTCGCCGGGCAGGCCGCATTAGGCTGTTCCTGTGCCCCGTCAATCCGCTCCTGCTGCTGTGGAGAGGCCAGCCACCCATGCCCGGGAGATTCTGCGTCTTGCCGTTCCGGCGTTCGGTGCGCTGATCGCAGAGCCCCTCTTCCTTCTGGCGGATTCCGCCATCGTGGGCCATCTGGGGGTTGCCCAGCTGGCCGGAGTGGGGTTGGCGTCCGCTGTGCTGCACACCGCCGTCGGGCTGATGGTTTTCCTGGCCTACTCAACCACGCCCGCGGTGGCCCGCGCCGTCGGCCACGGGCAGCTGGGAAAGGCACTCGCCGCCGGGCGCGACGGCGTCTGGCTGGCGCTGCTGCTGGGCGTCGCCCTCGCCGTGGCCGGTTTTTGGACCGCCGATCCGCTGGTGGGGCTGATGGGTGCGGAGGGCGAAGTGAGGGCCTTCGCCGTTGACTACCTCCGGTGGTCCATGCCGGGGCTGGTGGCGATGCTGCTCATTTTCGCGGGCACCGGGGTCCTCCGCGGACTGCAGGACACCAGGACGCCGCTTCTGGTCGCAACCGCCGGATTCGGCCTGAATATTGTGCTGAACCTGTGCCTGGTCTACGGGCTGGGCTGGTCCGTGGCAGGCTCCGCCGCAGGCACCAGCCTGGCCCAATGGGCTATGGCGGCCGTCTATCTGGTGATGGTCCAGCGGAACGCCGCCCGGCACGGCATCAGCCTGTGGCCGGACTGGAGCGGCATCCGTGCGATGACCCGGGTTGGTTCATGGCTGATGCTGCGGACCCTGAGCCTGCGCATCGCCATCCTGGCCACTGTGTTCGTGGTGACGGGCCAGGGTACGGTCAACCTCGCCGCGCACCAGCTGGCCATGACCATCTTCTCCTTCCTCGCCTTCGCCCTTGATGCGCTCGCCATCGCGGCGCAGGCGCTGATTGGCAAGGAACTCGGGGCCTCGCGTCCGGAACGGGCGCGTCTGCTGACGCGGACAATGACCCGCTGGGGTACCGGATTCGGTGTCGTCACCGGAGTCCTGCTGGCCGTGGCTGCGCCGTGGGCCGGCGCCTTGTTCACCACCGACGGCGGAGTCCAGTCGGCGCTGATGTACGCCCTGTGGGTCCTGGCAGCGGGTCAGCCCATCGCCGGATACGTCTTTGTCCTCGATGGCGTGCTGATCGGTGCGGGAGACGCCAGATATCTGGCCGTCGCAGGGGTGGTCAACCTCGCCGTCTACCTGCCGCTGCTCGTGGCCGTGGCTGCTGCAGGCATGTCCTCGGATGCAGGGCTGGTCTGGCTGTGGGTTGCTTTTGCCTTGGGTTACATGAGCGCACGGGCCGTGACCCTGGGTGTGCGTGCCCGGTCCGACCACTGGATGGTGCTGGGTTCGCACTAGGGGACGGGCCCACTAAACTGGACCGGTGAACCCACCACTGACACCCGCCGACACCGCTGAAGGCACCGCCCAGCAGGCTGACCTGTGGCAACCGGTCCTGCTGCGGGCCCTGGCTGCCCTGACGTTCGGAGCGCTGACCGTTTTCTGGCCCGGGCCGTCAGTGGAGGTCATGGGCATCTCGGGCGGACTCTATCTTCTGGCCACCGGCCTGCTGATGCTCTGGGGACTCCCGAGGACAGGGTTCGTGCGCAGCGGGGCTCCCGGCAAAATCCTCTCCGCCGGAGGGGCCGCACTGACCGGGGCCGGCGCCGCGGCCCTACTGCTTCACGGGGATGGCGTGTTTACGGTTGTCGCGGCACTGGGCCTCGGAATCGCGGGAGCCGCGGAACTGTACTGCGGTCTCCGGTACCGCGGGCGGCACGTGCTGGCCCGGGATTGGGTGGCTTCCGGAACCATCGGCCTGGGCACCGCGGCCGCCCTGCCTTTTTTCACCAGCCTGGGAGCCCACGCCTTGCTCGGCGTCGCCGGCGGCGGGGCCATCATCTCCGGCGTTCTGTGGGTGCTGTCCGGGCTGAGCCTGAGGCACGATTCCCGGCCCGCGTCCTCGAAGCCGTAAACTAGAAGCGAACGGGTTCTACCCGGCGTAGAAATGCCGCGGTCCACAACCCGCCTATTCGCGGGCCAACCGCATATCAGACCAGCAGCCTTCGGTGTGGCTGGAGGAGAGGAACTACCTTGGCAGACCAAAAACCAGGAAAACCGCGCAAGTTGCGGACCTCGGTGAAGGGGCCGCTGATGTTCTCCGCGTTCTGGGCCGTCCTCGCTTTTGTTGCGGTGCTGGTCTTCGCCTCCGGTGGCAGCGCGCGGGCACCGAGGTTTGATCTCGCCTTCACGGGCGCCGGAATCGCGTTCATCGTCACGCTGGTGATCGCCGCCATGCTGTCCATGAGCTACAAGGAAAACGCCGAACACCTGGGTAAGGGATCCGGTATCAACCTCAGCTCGTCCAAGAATGCTTCACATGGATTGGGCAGCCGCGGCCAGGACCGGCCAAGCGGACCGCCTGAGGCGCCCGACGCCGACAGTCAGGGCCCCGGCAACCCCTAGGTTTCGCCGGACAGGATCAGCCAAGCCTGGGCTGGATGGCCACGCCGGGCTGGATGGCCACGCCGGGCTGGAACACCCGGACAGGTCAGCCGGTTGTCACCCTTCGCGCCCGATAGGCGGCGACATGCGCGCGGTTCGCGCAGTTCCCGGTATCGCAATACCGCTTGGACCGGTTGCGGCTGAGGTCCAACACAACGGCGTCGCAGTCCGCCGCCGCGCATACCAGCATCCGGTCCATCTCCTTGCTGCGGATGACGTCCGCCAGTGCCATGGCAGCCTCTGTGCCCATCCGCTCGGCCAGCGGCGCTTCCCTGGTGGTGGCGTGCAGGTGCCAGTCCCACTCGTCATGCTTCATCAGCTGGGGCAGGGCGTTGGCTTCGCGCAACAGGCTGTTGACCATAGCTACTGCGGTGTCCTCGTCAGCAGTCCACAGCTCCGTCAGCCGGCCCCGGAGTTCCCGGACGCTGGCAATTTCGGCCTCATCCCTGGTCCTCGACCCGCTGAACCCTTCCGCCTCGAGGAAGCCGTCAAGATCAGCCACAGAGGCCAACATTTCCCTTCCGTTGGCGGCAGTGTTGACCAGATTCACCACTGTGCGCAGGGCGATCTCCGTGTCAGGGGCAAAGACCATCTTGACTCCTTACTGGGGCCGGGCGTAATGTCAGGACCATTACCCCACTTTACTCCTGACAGGAGGTCGCGGTGTCTGCCGCCCGCAATCCCGCAGCCGTGCGGTCGATCCTTGGCTCCGGCCTTGGCGTCGCGCTGTTCTCTTCGGCGGTCTTCGGACTCTCCGGCTCCTTCGCCAAAGCCCTCCTTGAAGCTGGATGGTCCCCGGGTGCCGCCGTAACAGCCCGGCTGACCGGTGCCGCGCTGATCCTCGCTGTCCCTGCCTTCCTGGCATTGCGGGGCCGCTGGCACCAGTTGCGGGACAACTGGGTCACCATTGGCCTGTTTGGGCTGATCGGGGTGGCCGCGTGCCAACTGTTCTATTTCAATGCGGTGGCGCGGCTCTCCGTGGGCGTGGCACTGTTGCTTGAATACCTGGCCCCCGTCCTCATCGTCTTGTGGCTCTGGGCTGCAAGCAGGAAAAGGCCACGGGCATCCACGTCCGCCGGAACACTCCTGTCCCTCGCCGGCCTGGTTCTGGTGCTGGACTTCACCGGAGCCGTCAAAATCGACCTCATTGGGGTCCTTTGGGGAATGGCCGCCGCGGTCTGCCTCGCCATCTACTTCTTCATCACGGCGAAGGAGAACGAGTCGTTGCCGCCCATCGTGCTCGCGTCGGTCGGCCTGATGGTGGGCGCGGCCGTGATGTGGCTGGCCGCGGCCACGGGCCTGCTTCCCATGGCCTTCAGCACCGCGGACACAAGGCTGGGGCCCTGGATCACGCCGTGGTGGGTTTCGCTGGCCGGCCTGATCGTCCTTGCCACTGTCCTGGCCTACGTTTCCGGCATCATGGCGGCCCGCGCCCTGGGGTCCAAGGTGGCCTCCTTCGTCTCGCTGACAGAGGTGCTGTTCGCAGTCATCTGGGCCTGGCTGCTTCTGGGCGAACTCCCCGGCGCCATCCAGCTCCTGGGCGGTGTCCTCATTGTGGGCGGCGTCATCCTGGTCCGGCTCGATGAGCTGCGCGGGGACGGCGAAGCGGCCGCTGCCATCAGGACTGCCCCGCTGGACCACGCGAACGACGTCGAGCCCGTCCCGTAGGTCCGGGCCATCGACTACCGGTGGTCGGGGGATTGACCCCCCCGACGCCGGAGGGCCCGGACACTGTGCTGTGTCCGGGCCCTCGGGGTGAATCTGTGGTGCTGGAGGCTAGCGTGAAGCCTGGTCCTGCTCGTTGGCGTTCTTGGTGGCCTTCTGGCCGGCTTCGTTCAGCGCCTGGATGACCTGGTTCAGCGCGCTGGTGTGGGCGCCGTTCCATTCGCTGCGGAAGTGCTGTGCGTCCGGGCCTTCCCAGTTGGTGCTCTCCAGCACGCGGCCGAGGTTGGTCCGCTGCTGCTCGATTTCCGATGCACCAGCCTTCAGCTTGTTTCCCAGAGTCCTGAGCTGCTCTACATCTGCGCCCCAAATAGCCATCAGTTTTCTCCTCATATCTTGGATCCGAACTCGTCGGCATCCCCAGCGGCCTCCGGCTCATCCGGAAGATCCATCACCTAGAACCTATCCCGGCCCCCGAAACACTGTCGATGGGCACCGCTGCCCATCCCGGACTGCCCCTCCACACCGCCCAGGCACCCGTCACAGACTGCTGACGGGCAGGCGGCCGGAAGGGCCAGGCCGAGGGGTCGATTCCAAGCGCTCCAGAGCCTAGCATGTCCATATGTGCCGGAATATCCGAACCCTTCACAACTACGAGCCGCACGCCACCTCCGAGGAGGTGCACGCCGCAGCACTGCAGTATGTGCGGAAGATCAGCGGAAGCACCAAGCCGTCCAAAGCCAATGAGGACGCCTTTGACGAGGCGGTACACGAAATCGCCCACATTACTCAACACCTGCTGGACTCGCTGGTTACGCACGCGCCTGCCAAAGACCGCGAGGAAGAGGCGGTCAAGGCCAAGGCGCGGGCTGCCGTGCGTTTCGGCACAACCTAAGCGCTGCTCTGAGTGAGCTGTGCTGCCTACAGCTGCTTGCCAGAGTTTCTGGACTGACTTTCCCGGCTTGCGCTACTTACCGAAGCTGCGCAGCCTGAGCGAGTTCGCTACCACCAGGACTGAACTGGCTGCCATCGCGGCCCCCGCGATCATGGGGTTCAAAAGCCCCAGCGCGGCCACCGGAATGCCGATGGCATTGTAGAAGAAGGCCCAGAACAGATTTGTCTTGATGGTGGCCAGCGTCCGCCGTGACAATTCGATGGCCTGGGCCACCTGGCCCAGATCGTTGCCCATCACGGTGAGGTCAGCCGCTTCGATGGCCACATCGGTACCTGACCCCATGGCAATGCCCAGGTCCGCCTGAGCCAGGGCGGCGGCATCGTTTACGCCGTCGCCCGCCATGGCCACGATCGACCCGGCGGCCTGGAGCCTGCGGACAGCTTCGACCTTTCCGGCGGGCAGGACACCCGCGTAGACATCCTCAGGGGATATGCCGACGGCGGCCGCCACCTGCTGCGCCACTGCCGCGTTGTCCCCTGTCAGCAGGACCGGCCGCAGCCCCAGTTCCTTCAGCCTCGCGATGGCGGCCGCAGAGCCGGGCTTGACGGTGTCACGGAGGCTGATGATGCCCGCAGGAACGCCGTCCACCGCTACCCAGATGGCGGTGGAACCGGTCGCTTCCGCCGCTGCGAAGGCCTTCTGCTGGCCGGCCGAAATGCTGATTCCGTTCTCTGCCAACCACCCCGTCCGGCCCGCCAGGACGGTCCGCCCTTCCGCTGTACCTTCCACCCCGCCGCCGGGTGCTGAACGGAAATCTCCGACGGCGGGGGCGCGCCCGCCGTCGAACGCGGCGGCAGCTACCGCCTGGGCTATGGGATGCTCCGACGCCGCCTCGACGGTGCCGGCGAGGCGCAGCACGTGGCGGTCCTCGTAACCGTCGAAGGCGAGGGTGGTGTCGACGGCGAGTCTGCCGCTTGTCACGGTGCCCGTCTTGTCCAGCAGGATGGTGTCCACTGTGCGGGTATCTTCCAGGACCTGGGGACCCTTGATCAGGATGCCCAGCTGGGCTCCGCGCCCGGTTCCCGTCAGCAGTCCCACGGGGGTGGCCAGGCCGAGGGCGCAGGGGCAGGCAATGACCAGCACGGCAACGGCGGCAGTGAAGGCGGCGCGGAGTTCGGCGGCTTCGATCACCGGGGTGCTGAAGGCAAGCCACAGGACAAACGTGAGCACGGCGATGGCCAGGACGACGGGGACGAAGACCGCGCTGATCCGGTCGGCGAGCCGGGCAATAGGGGCTTTGCCGGTCTGGGCCTGCGACACCAGCCTTGCCATCTGGGCCAACGTGGTTTCGGAACCCACCCGGGTGGCCCGGACCAGCAGCCTGCCGGAGGTATTGATGGTGGCTCCGGTGACCTTGCTCTCCGGCCCCACCTCCACGGGAACCGATTCCCCGGTCAACAAGGAAGCGTCAACGGCGGAGCTGCCCTCGATCACCACTCCGTCGGTGGCGATCTTCTCGCCGGGACGGACCACCACGACGTCGCCTACGCGGAGCTGATCAGCGGGGACTTTACGTTCCGAGCCGTTGTGCAAAACGGTGGCATCTTTGGCGCCGAGATTCAGCAACGCCTTCAGGGCATCGCCGGCTTTCTGCTTGGCATTGGCCTCCAGGAAGCGGCCCAGGAGCAGGAACGTCGTGACCACCGCGGCCACCTCGAAGTACAGGGCGCCCGACTCCATGCCGGCCATGGCCACATGCTCGGTCATGCGGGGATCGATGAACAGCTGCCACACGCTGAAAAGGTACGCCGCCGAAACTCCGATGGACACCAGGGTGTCCATGGTGGAGGCCAGGTGGCGCGCATTAATGGCTGCCGCGCGATGGAACGGCCAGGCTGACCAGCTGACAACCGGAAGCGCCAGCGCCCCCGCAACCCAGCCCCAGTTCGGGAACTGCAGGGCGGGCATCATCGAGACCAGGAAAACCGGGACCGTCAGGACTGCCGCCACGATCAGCCGCGGCCTCAGCCTGGCTGCGGCGGGACCACTGGGACGGGCCAAGGGGTCACCTTGTGCCCCGACTCCGGTGCCATGCTCCGCGTGCTCGGTCGTTCCTCCCCGGTGGCCCCCTGGCCTCGCAAGCTCGGCGAGGGAACCCTGCCCCCGTGGGCCCACCTTAGACGCACGCTTCCGCATACCACCGGAATCGGCGCCGGGCTCGCCCTCCGTACCGCCGCCCTGCAGCGTGCCCTGATGGTACTCGCGGCCGTGGTGACTTGGGATGGGAGGTGGGCGGAGGTGGGCCGTGTAGCCGATGGCGTTGACCGTGTTCACAATCTGTTCATCCGTGATGCCGGCCGGAACGGTGACGTGGGCCGACTCCAGGGGGAGGTTCACCGTGGCTTCCACGCCATCAAGCTTGCCCAGTTTGCGCTCCACGCGGTTGACGCATGAGGCGCAGGTCATGCCCTCGATGTCGAGTTCAAGCACCCTGGTTTCTTGGTGCTGCAGGTGGTCGGTGCTCACGGCGGCTCCTGGATCGGGAGGTTCTTAGGCCTCGTTGGCGACTACCAGGTAGCCCGCTTCTGCCACTGCTTCGCCGATTTCGGACGGCGAGAGTTCCTCGCTGGAGGTGATGGTGACGGTGGAGATGCCCCCGGCGTTGAGTTCGACGTCGACAGCTTCGACCCCGGCGAGCGACTCAAGTTCTTCGCTGACGGACGACACACAGTGCCCGCAGGTCATGCCCGAAACGTTGACAATGGTGGAGGTGGTGCTCATGGCGTGCTCCTTTGTAGGTGCCGGCGGATAGCCGGCAGCGGTTGGTAATTGCGGGTGTGCTTAGTGGGTGCGTGCTTCAGCGGAGGAGGCGGCCGATGGCCTCCGCTGCCTCTTTGACCTTGGCGTCAACTGCCTGAGCCCGGAGGCCGGCATCCGGCTCCGCTGCTGCGCCGATGACACAGTGTCCGATGTGTTCTTCCACGAGGCCCAGGCTCACGGCGTGAAGTGCCTTGGTGGCCGCGGCGACCTGCGTCAGGATGTCGATGCAGTATTTGTCCTCATCCACCATCCTGGCGATCCCGCGCACCTGGCCCTCGATCCGCTTGAGCCGGCGCAGATACGCTTCCTTGTTCGCGGTGTAGCCATGAACCGCGCCTGACTCACCGCCCGACTCGGCGCCAAGGTGCGGCGCGAGGCTGGTTCCGGGGTCGGTGTCGGCCTGGGCGGCGGCGGTTGCCTGGGAAATATCCATAGGGTCAACCTATACCCTGCGGGGGTATGCCGCAAGTACCCCCTGGGGGTATTCAACCCAGCCAGATCCCGGGTGGCACTCCGCCGCCGCTGCCAATAATTGGCCACAAAAAAGCTCCGGAGTGCGTTATTGGGGGATACGCACTCCGGAGCAGTCTTTGGGCAGATTCTCCCCGGCACGGTGGCCGGATCGCTCTGCTTGAACCAGCTTACTTGCCGGTATGCCTGTTCGCTACCACCTCGAATAACTACTTTCGCTTTATTATTCCGGCCGTCCGGAACGGCATCTCAGGCACCCTGCGGAGCCGCTCCCAGCTCCTCGCCCAGCTCCTCGCCCAGCTCCTTTTCCGGGTCCTCGCACGAGGACCTCATTCGCGGTCCTCGTGCGCGGGCCGCCGGTACGGAACCACCAGCACCGGCCGGCTTTGGTGGTGTGCGAGCCAATGCCCCACCGAACCGCTCAGCGCTTCAGCAATCCTGTGGGAGAGCCCCTTCTCGGACGTTCCGACGATGATCAAGGTGGCGTTGCTTTCCGCGGCCAGCCGGGCCAGCGCCCGGGCGGGATCTCCCGCCAGTGTCCGCAGGGTCCACTCCAAGGGGGCGCCGCCGGGCACTGCGCCGGCGAGGGCTTCCTCGATGACCGCCTTGAGGTCGCTGGTCACTGCGCGGAGGTCGTCGTCGTTCTGGTCCGGGTGAAGCGAGAGCCGGTGGGCGGATCTGGCCGGATCCCACTCCACCAGGTAGCTGGCCTCATCGACATAGGCGAAGACCAGCGGTGCGGACAGCCGGGCTGCCAGCGTTGCCGCGGTTTGCAGCACTTCAGGATGCTGTTTGGGCAGCACCCCGACCAGCAGCGGGGCGGGGGCACTGCGTTCTGGCGTCATGAACCCATTCTGGGCCCGCATGCCGCGCTTGAACAGGGCGTCCTCTGCCGATTCGGTTTCCTAGTGAACAGCCGGCGACGCCGAGACCACCACATTCTTCCCCCACGGGTCCTCCGTATAGCAGCTGATCAGGACCACGCGGTTGGGAACGATGTCCCAGACGGGACTGTCTTTGAGGCCGGACTTCACGTAGGTGGTCACACTGTCCACGCGGTACTGGATGCTGCCCGTGGCTGTGACGACGTCAAAGACATCGCCCACCATGGCTGCGGAACTCAGGTGGTTGAAGGGGGCATCGCGGCCCTCCCAGCTGTGCCCGATGATGTACGTCGTGTTTCCTGACCCGTTGCCGGGCGTCCCGAACGGAGTCAGCCAGTATCCGTCCATGGTGGTGGGCGGAACGAGGGTCCGGCTGGACACGGCCGATGCGTCCGGCTCCAACGGGTGGATGGCGGTATCTATCACCGCGGCTGGATACAGGATCCGCATGGGTGCGGACGCCTCGGGCAGGACAGGACCGGCCGGGGGGCCGGCCTCGCCGGGCACCGGTTCGGTGGCCGCGGTCGGTTCCGCCGCGGTTTCTGCCAGCGAACCCGTGACGGACGACGGCGGTGCCACCGCCGCTGCCGGCCTGGCTGCTGCCGGAACGGCGGGTTGCCCGTGGCTGAGCAGGGGAGCGCCGAACGTCAGGGAAAGGAATCCCAAAATTCCGCACAACAGGATGGCAAGATCTCCCCGGTTCCATCCACGGCCGAGCGACACACGGCTGAGGAGGCCACGCGGGCCGGAGTGCTTCGCCATGTTGCCCCCTAGGTGATCGGCCGGCCCTGGCCGGAGTCTTGCGCTTGGAACGGTTGGGTTTTGAGGGCGGGAATTGCACCGAGGGCGCCCCGCCTGGTTCGGCGGAACGCCCTCGGTATGAGTCCCCCAAAACCGGCTGGGTCAGCCCGCCGTCGGAGATTCCGTGCGGGCCCTGCGACGCACTGCCACCACGGCGCCGGCGCCAAGCAGGAGGCCCATGCCAGCCATCCACGTGGAGCTGTCCTCTGCCCCGCCCACCGTGGTCTGCGCGTTATAGCCCTGGTTGGTGCCACGGACTGCACTGGCTGCCGCGGCGGGAACCTTGGCTGCAGTCTTGGCGGCCGGCTTCGGTGCGGCAGCCTGTGGTGCCGGACTGACCGTCACCGGCGTTTGGGCCGTCACTGTCTGCGGTTCCACCACCGGCGGTTCCACCACCGCCTGTTCCACCGCTGCCGGCGGGTCGACGACGGCGGTGGGCGGGTCGACGACGGCGGTGGGCGGGTCAACGACGACGACGACGGGCGGGTCAACGACGACGACGGGCGGGTCAACGACGACGACGGGCGGGTCAACGACGACGACGGGCGGAATGACCACGCCGCAATTCTTGAAGCCGTCAGCGGCTACCCAGTTCAATCCGCCAGGCAGAACGTCGTTTGGCTCGATGATGTCCTCCGGGTGTCCGCTGTGGCCGTTGGGGCCGCCGACGCCGTTCAGATTCAGGCTGAGCAGCTTTCCGTCGTGACAGATTGAGACAAGCTTTTCTGCTTGTTTATCGTTTTCCGCGGAGGCCGGTACCGCGACACTGAACAATGCCAGCCCCACGACCCCCAAAGTTGTGATGGCTCGTTTCATGGTGTTTCTCCCAGTCGGTTTCGAAACGGACCATGGGTGGAGGGAGTAGCGACGGCTCTCGATGCCCCAACGACATGGCCAGCTTGCTTACCACTTCAGGCTAGGGGTGGGGGTACACCGCAGTCGCGAGTAGGGGGTACTCGTCTTTTCCTGGCTTTGACCTGCGACGATACCTGCGAGTACCCGGAACCGGGCGAGTACTACTTGGGCGCAGCGGGCCTTGAAGGAAGGCGGGAGCGAGCATAACGTTGGAGCATATGAAAGGTGCGTGAGGGTCATGGAAATCTTCATGTGGTGGCTGGATCTGGACCTGGAAAGCAAGGAATGGCTGCGGGAAAACCTCCGTGCGGAGGAGTTGCCGCTTTCTGTCCTGCAGGGCATCGCCGAAGCGGGTGGGCCCCACCCGGACACTCCCGTCGCGGTCCTGACGGAGGCCGACTGGGATTTTGTCGAAACACAGTCGGAATTCGTGGACTGAATTTCTGGGCTGAATTCGTTGGGTGCATGGCCGCGGCACCGCTTCAAGGGGTGGCGGTCCACATAGGTGAAGAAAAGCGTTGCGGCTGCCCGGCGGCGATGGTTGCATGGGGTGCATGGCAACCGCAGAGAGTTTTGTCTTGGCAGTAGGGACCAAAAAAGGCCTGTGGCTGGCCACCAGCCAGGACAGGCAGCAATGGTCCTTCTCCGGCCCGCATTTCCTGATGAGCGAAATCCCCAGCATCGGAATCGACACCCGGAACGGCCGCACGCGCATCATGGTGGGCGTCAGGTCGGAGCACTGGGGGCCCACGGTGGCGCACTCCGATGACCTTGGCGCCACGTGGTCCGAACCGGAACAGGGCGCCATCACCTTCCCTGAAGATACGGGCGCGGCACTGGAGCGCATCTGGCAGATCTACCCGGACGCAGAGTCCCGGCCCGGCGTCGTCTGGGCCGGAGCCGAACCGATCTCCGTATGGAAGTCAACGGACGGCGGGGAGCACTTCGAGCTGAACCGCGGGCTCTGGGACCACCCCCACCGCAGCGAATGGGGTGCCGGCTACGGCGGCGCTGCCGCCCACTCCATCGTGGTGAATCCCGCCGGAGACAACGTCCACATCGCCATGAGTACAGGCGGGGTGTACCGCTCGCTCGACGGCGGGACGTCCTGGGAGCCCAGAAACAAAGGGATTTCGGCCTACTTCATGCCGGACCCCAACCCCGAATTCGGCCAGTGCGTTCACAAAATTGCGGCAGATGCCGCCATCGAAGGCCGGCTCTACGCGCAGAACCACCACGGCGTCTACCGCACGGATGACAACGGCGAGAACTGGAGTTCCATCGCTGAGGGGCTCCCCGCCGATTTCGGCTTTGTGATGCTGACGCATCCCCGGCGGGAAGGAACGGCATGGGTGGTTCCGCTGAAGGCCGACGGCGAGCGGATCCCGCCGGACGGAAAGCTCGCGGTGCACCGCACTGACGACGCCGGGGCCAATTGGAAGAGGCTGGACACGGGCCTGCCCGAGCACGAGTACAACAGCGTCCTGCGCGACGCCGCCTCGGTGGATACAGCCGAACCGGCAGGTGTTTACTTTGGCACGCGCGGCGGAACGGTGTACGCCAGCCCGGACGAAGGCGAGACGTTTGCCGAGGTCGCCACCCACTTGCCGGACGTCCTCTGCGTCCGGGCCGCCGTCGTCTCTGGTGCGGTTGCCGTTGCCTGACATCAGCGTGGTGCTGCCCAGCATCCTCCAGCCCTTGGCCGGCGGGCAGCCGGTGCTCACTGCGTCCGCCGACGCGCCGCTGACAGTGGCCTCCCTGCTTGATGCGGTGACGGATGGTTACCCGGTGCTTGGCAGGCGCCTGCGCGACGAGACCGGTTCACTTCGCCGGTTCGTGAATATCTACGTGGACGGCGACGAAGTGCGCCGGCTCCACGGCCTGGACACCGAGGTTGCACCGGGCCAGGAAGTGCTCATTATCCAGTCCGTGGCAGGAGGATAGGCGACGCTGGCGGGTAGCTGAGAACCGGCGGCAACGGCGCCGCCAGCATTCCAGGGAGGCTACCTCTCGGCGACGGTATCCTGTTCCCTGGCCGAGGACTGGGTCCGTTCCGCGCACGATGTCGGCGCGGCGGTTCCCCGCTCGCGGATCGAGACACCCCTGGCGCTGAGTGGTTCCGCAGCAGGGGAGCTGCAGGCCATCCTCACGGGGCTGCGGATCCCAGCCACCAGCGTGGGTGGCGAGGCGGGAACAGCGGCCGGGCTGAAGTTGCTGCGCAGTGTTTTCATGAAGGGCCTCGCCGCGTCGGTCCTGGAGTCTGTCGCTGCCGCCCGCGCGGCAGGGGCGGAGGACTGGATCATCGACCAGATCGCTTCGGAGCTCGGCCCGTCCGGGCATGCGGTGGTCTCACGGATACTCGAGGGGACGCCTGTTCACGCCGCGCGGCGTGCGGCCGAAATGTGCGATGCCCGCTCGTTCCTTGAAACGCTCGGCGTATCCCATCCGATAACAGACGGCGCGATCGAGTGGCTGAACTCGCTGTCGCGGCCGGATCCAGAGTGAAACCGGGACCAGGGTAAAGCCGGATACGTGCTGACCAGGTGGGCTTGGCTGCTGGCCGGCGGGCAGTCCTGACTGACTACACCCGCCGCTGGCCAGCGCCGTGCATTGATTCGCACCCGAAGCCCATGCCGTTGAAGCCGGGTCAGGCGATCCGCCAGATCCTGCATTCATCCGCGTTGATGGCCTTGCGCATTCCCGTGTGGTGGTCCATGATCCACACCACCCCGATGCCCGGTGCAGTCTCCTGGACGCTGCCGCGCCGGATGACGACGTCGTCGTAGCTGGGGCCCACTGACAGCCGGGCCTCGATTTCGTCGCCGCGGTGGAGTTGGTCCAGGGCGCGGACTCGTGTCACATGGGTTCTGGCTTCCTTCAACATGGGGGGCCTCCTGGCTGGAGCTGGGTGTCTGCGCTTGCGGACAACTCCAGTGTGGCGGGGCAATGTTGCGGCCGGGTTTCCCCGGCGTTAGCTGCCGGTTAGTTCTCGGGCCGAAGTGTTGCCGGGCCGTTGCCCTCAGGCCGCCAAACGGGTTCGGTACGCCGCCAGGAACGTCGAGATCCTGCGGACCGCTTCCTCGATTTCCAGCACGGTGGGAAGGATCACGAAACGGAAGTGGTCCGGCGCGGGCCAGTTGAATGCGGAGCCGTGTGAGACGAGGATCTTCTGGTCCTGAAGGAGATCGAGGACAAACTCCTCGTCACTGCGGACCGGGTAAAGCTCAGGATCCAGGCGGGGAAAGAGGTACATGGCGCCTGCGGCGGGGACACAGCTGACGCCGGGGATTGCCGTCAGGAGGCTGTAGGCGAGGTCCCGCTGTTCCCGCAGCCTGCCGCCGGGCCGGACCAGCGCATCGATGCTTTGGTAACCGCCGAGGCAGGTCTGGATGGCATGCTGGGCGGGGACATTCGCGCACAGCCGCAGCGACGCAAGCAGCTCCAGCCCTTCCCGGTAGTTCGCCGTGGCCGCCAGGGGGCCGGTGACCGCCACCCAGCCCGCGCGGTACCCGGGCATGCGGTAGGCCTTGGACAGTCCGCTGAAGGTCAGGCAGCAGACGTCTTCCGCCACCGACGCAGTATGGATGTGCTGCGCTTCCTCATAAAGGACCTTCTCGTAGATCTCGTCGGAGAACAGGACAAGGTTGTGCCTGCGGGCAAGGGCCGCGAACTGCTCCAGGATGCGCCGCGGGTACACAGCGCCTGTGGGGTTGTTCGGGTTGATGATCACGATGCCTTTGGTGCGCTCGGTGATCTTTGCCTCGACGTCGGCCATATCCGGCCACCACTGCTCTGCCTCGTCGCACATATAGTGCACCGGCTTGCCCCCGGTGAGCGTGACGGCGGCTGTCCACAGCGGGTAGTCCGGGGCAGGGACAAGGATCTCGTCGCCGTTTTCCATGAACGCCTGCAGGCACATGGAGATCAGCTCGCTCACGCCGTTGCCGATGAAGATATCCTCGACGCCGATCTGCATCAGTCCGCGGGTCTGGTAGTACTGCGAGATGGCGGTGCGGGCCGAGAAGATGCCTTTGGAATCGCTGTAGCCCTGCGAACCCCGTAAGTGATAGATCATGTCCACCACCACCGATTCGGGAGCTTCAAGTCCGAAGGGGGCGGTGTCCCCGAGATTCATTTTCAGGATCCGGTGCCCCTCGGCCTCCATCTTTTTGGCCGCCTGGAGAATCGGCCCGCGGAGTTCGTACCGGACATTCTGGAGCTTGCTGGAGTGCTGCATCGTGCGCATGACTGATCATTGCACAGGGTGATTTCACATGGCGTTTTCTTGGGGCGCCAGTGAACGGCCCGCCGGAGGCTTTGGCAGGCAATCCGGGCCAAATGCGTCGCGTCAGATGCGTCGATCCCCCGGCCGCTGGATCCTGAACCAGCGGAAGCCGTAACGGCCCAGCTCAATGGAGAAGCCGCCGTCGGCCTCCAACGGCACATTGTCGCCGACGAGCAGATCCAGCAGGATGGCGCCGTCAAACGTCTCGTGGGGATTCTCCGGCGAGGAGACCTTGGCTGTGACCGCGGCGGGCTGCGCGGCCAGATTGTGGGCCACGACCATTGTGGAACCGGCTCGCGTGCAGCTGTGCAGGAGCACCCCCGGATCCGGCTGCTTGATGAGCTCGAAGTCTCCCCAGCTGAGCTCGGGGCTCTCCCGGTAGCGCCGGATGAGCGTGGCAATGAAATTCCACAGCGAACCGGGGTCCCTGACGGCCTGCGCTGCATTGATGTTCTTCGGCCCGAAGTAGCCGTCAACCATCTGGGCGACCAGCTTGTCCGCGGGCGCGGTGGAGAATCCGCCGTTGTCGGTTTCATTCCACTGCATGGGCGAACGGACGGCTGAGCGTCCCTCGGCCCGCAGGTCCTCACCCATGCCGATCTCCTCGCCGTAGAAAAGGACCGGTGTTCCGGGCAGGGAGAACATCAGCGAATAGACCATGCGCAGCCTGGCGGGATCGCCGTCGAGCATCGGCGGGAGCCGGCGCCGGAGGCCGCGTCCGTACATCTGCATGTCCGGGTCCGGGCCAAAGGCCGCGAAAACCTCCCCGCGCTCTTCGTCGGTGAGCTTGTCCAGCGTCAGCTCGTCGTGGTTGCGCACGAAGACTGCCCACTGGTTGTCCGGATGGATGGCTGGCCTGGCGGCGAGGGTTTTGGCCAGGGGGCGGGCATCCTCCCTGGCCAGGGAGAGGTAGAGGTTCTGCATGCTCAGGAAATCGAACTGCATGTTCAACTCGTTGCCCTCGGGACCGCCGAAATACTTCACCTGCTCCTTGTAGGGGAGGTTGACCTCGCCCAGGAGCACTGCGCTCCCGCTGCGCCGGTTCAGGAAGCTGCGCAGGGCGGACAGGTAGTCGTGCGGATCGATCTTCGCCGCATCCTCCTTGGACACCCCCTGCAGTTCCAGGAAAAACGGCACCGCATCCAGCCGGAAACCGTCAAGCCCCATCTGCAGCCAGAAACCCATGGATTTGGCGATCTCATCCCGGACCTTCGGGTTCGCGACGTTCAGGTCCGGCTGGTGCTTGGCGAACATGTGCAGGTACCACTCGCCGGTTGCCTTGTCCTGGGTCCAGATGGAGGTCTCCTCGCCGGGGAAAACCACCTGTTCGGACGTGTCCGGGGGCGTGTCTTTCCGCCACACGTAGTAGTCGCGGTAGGGGTTGTCCACGGACTTCCGCGATTCCTTGAACCAGGGGTGCTTGTCCGAGGTGTGGTTGATGACGTAGTCCGCGATCACCCGCATTCCCCGGTCCTTTGCGGTGCGGATGAACTCCACCACGTCACCCAGGGTGCCGAGGCGCGGATCCACGCCGTACATGTCGGTGATGTCGTACCCGTCGTCCCTGTCCGGCGACGGGTAGAAGGGCATCAGCCAGATACAGGTAACGCCCAAGGCGGCGAGGTAGTCCACCCGCTGGGTCAGCCCGGCGAAGTCACCGGTGCCGTCGCCGTCGTCGTCGAAAAAAGTCTCCGGATCCAGGCAGTAGATGACGGCGTTTTTCCACCAGAGGTCCGACGTTTCTGCGATTCTCACAGGGTGCTCTCCTTGAGAGGTGAATCCGGGAGGGATGATTCCAGGGGGGATGACGCAGGAACGGATGATGCAGGAACTGATGACTCAGGGGCGGCCTCAGCAGCGGCCGCGCGCCGCAGTTGCGGCAGGACATCGGCCGCGAATGCGTCGATGAACGGGGCCTGCTCCTGCCCCACGAAGTGCAGGTAGAGCTCGTCGAAGCCCAGGTCCGCGTACGCGGCGAGCCACTCCGCGTGCTGCTGCAGGCTGGCGGAGACGTTCACGGATTTGCGGATCTGATCCTCGCCGATGTGGGCGCTGACGCCGTCGAAATGCCCCGCGGTGGGGAGGTCCCACGGGACGGGCGGGGCGAAGGTGTTGGTGCGCCACTGGTCCATGGCTACCGCCACGGCGTCCTGTTCACGCGGAGCCCAAGACAAGTGGACCTGCAGTACGGCCTTGCCCCGGCCGCCATGGTCCCGGTAGACGGCCAGCATCTCCCTGAGCTTTTCGGCAGGCTGGTTCACCGTCACCAGGCCGTCCGCCCAGCCCGCTGCACGGCGCGCCGTGTCCACGCTGATGGCCGGGGCGATCAGCTGCGGGGGAGGCTCCGGGACATCCCAGATGCGGGCCTGCTCAACGGTCACCAGCCCGTGATGGGTCACTTCCTCGCCCCGGTGCAGGCGGCGGATGATGTCCACGCACTCTTCAAGCCTCTGCTGCCGGGTTTCCTTCGGCGGCCAGGGGTCCCCGGTGACGTGCTCATTCATGTTCTCGCCGCTGCCCGGGGCCAGCCAGAACCGTCCAGGGAACATGCTGGCCAGGGTGGCCGAGGCGTGGGCGATGATGGCCGGGTGGTAACGCTGACCCGGCGCCGTCACGACGCCGAACCGCAACGATGTGGTGGCCAGGGCAGCGCCCAGCCAGGACCAGGCAAAGCCCGAGTGCCCCTGCCTGGCTGACCACGGCTCAATGTGGTCAGAGCACATGGCGGCGTCAAAGCCCGCCTGTTCCGCGTGCTGGACGTCCTTGAGCAGCTGTCCGGGACTGATCTGTTCATGCGAAGCGTGAAATCCGATAGTGGGCATCGTTAAGGTCTACCGTCCCGCGGCGTGCAGTGTCGAGGCCCTCAACTGGGCTTTTGCCGCCGAAGGCCTTTCGCAGCCGCCGTGGCCGGGCAAGAATGGGCACTATGGACCTTCCCGTGATGCCTCCCGTTTCGCCCATGCTCGCCAAATCCGTCAGCGGCGTGCCGGACGGCGACTTGAGCTACGAACCAAAGTGGGACGGCTTCCGCTCCATCATTTTCCGCGACGGCGATGAGGTGGAGATCGGCAGCCGCAACGAGAAACCCATGACCCGGTATTTTCCTGAGCTCGTGGAGGCCCTGAAGGAGAACCTGCCGCGGCGATGTGTGGTGGACGGCGAGATTGTCCTGGTGGGTGCCTCAGGGGACCGGCTGGACTTCGATGCCCTGCAGCAGCGCATCCACCCGGCCGCCAGCAGGGTGAACATGCTGGCGGAGAAGACCCCCGCCAAGTTTGTAGCATTTGACCTGCTGGCCCTGGGCGGCGACGACTACACCGGCCGGCCCTTCGCCGAGCGCCGTGCCGCATTGGAGGAGGCGCTCGCGGGGAGCAAGGCGCCGGTCCATCTCACGGCTGCGACCCGGGACAAGGCGCTCGCCGAACAGTGGTTCCGGCAGTTCGAGGGCGCGGGCCTGGACGGGATCGTGGCCAAGCCCGTGGGCGGCAGCTACCAGCCGGACAAGCGCGTCATGTTCAAGATCAAGCACGAGCGCACCGCGGATTGCGTGGTGGCCGGCTACCGGGTGCATAAGAGTGGCCCGGATGCCATCGGCTCGCTGCTGCTCGGGTTGTACAACGACGACGGCGCCCTGGCCAGCGTGGGGGTGATCGGCGCCTTCCCGATGAAACGCCGCCAGGAGCTGTTCGAGCAGCTGCAGCCGCTGGTCACCGACTTCGACGAGCATCCCTGGGCCTGGGCGAAGCAGGAGGAAGGCGAACGGACGCCCCGGAACGCCGAAGGCAGCCGCTGGAGTGCCGGGAAGGACCTGTCCTTTGTTCCGCTGCGGCCTGAGCTGGTGGTGGAGGTCAGGTACGACCATATGGAGGGAGACCGTTTCCGGCACACCGCCCAGTTCAACCGCTGGCGGCCGGACCGCGACCCGGAATCCTGCACCTACGAACAGCTGGAGGAACCTGTTAACTTCGATCTGGCTTCCGTGCTCCAGACCGGTCAGCCCTAGGCGCGAGGGGGTCAGTCCCGACCAGCTCACCGGAGGCGCGAGGGGTTCAGTCCCGCCAGCCGGGCATGCGCGGCTAAAACGCCGCGGACTCCCCGGCGCGGCGGTTCCGTCTCTGCCGGTCCTAGACAGCGGTGTGGAGGAACCGTTCGATGCCGCCTTCTCCGAGGGAGAGGCCGATGTGGATGAAGTCGGGTTGGCCGGGACCGGGACAGGGTTGGTGTCGGGGTTCGGGTTTTTGTTGATTTTGGGGTTGTTGGGGCCAGTGTGGTGGTTCCCAGTCGTGGGGTTCGGCTTTGTAGTTCCTGCCGGTGGGTGAGGGCCAGCCGGGGGATTGGCTTCTGGCGGCGGCGGTGGGTGTCCAGCCGCTGTTGTGTTTGAGCTCATGGTGTTTGGGGCAGAGCTGGGCCAGGTTACTGATGCCTGTGGTTTCGCCGTGTTGCCAGGCGGTGAGGTGGTCGATGTCGTTGTCCAGGGACTGGTTGTTGCAGCCGGGGAAGGTGCATTTGCCGTCCCGGAGGTGGAGGGCGTGTTTCATGGCTCTAGTGAGCCGGTAGCTGGTCCGGCCGATCTCCAGGGGTGCCCCGTCGCGCGGGTCAACGAGGACCCGGTAGAAGGACTCGGCACCGTTGGCAACCAGGTCCCTGGCCATGGAGGCAGGGATCGGGCCGTACCCGTCGAGCATCGCGGGTTCAACGGTGGCGCCGAGCAGGGCGACCAACGGCACGGTGACCAGGACCTGGGCCCGCGGGGTGGGGACCCTGCCGGGATCACGTCCTTCCCCGTCGCCGGGCTGGTTCCCGGTGGTGAACGGGGTTCCAGTGTTCAGGAGCGCGGCGGCGAGGGTGTCGGCGCGGAGCTGGGTGAGGGTTCGGGATTCGCCGGGGCCCTGCAGGCCGCGGGAGATGGCGGTGGTCCGGTTCCAGATCGCTGCGGCCTGGTGCGCGGGGAGGTGGGCTGAGAGCCAGGCCATCCCGTCCTGGTCCGGTGTGTACTCGACTCTGCGGTCCAGGACACTCTTGGCGTGGCGTTTTTCGATGCTGTCGGCGTGGTGGCGTTCGCGCCAGGTCCGGGCCTTGTGCCGGAACCGGAACGCCGGTATTTGTCCTGCCGTACAGGCGCGGGTGGGGTCCGGGGCGTCCGGGCCAGGGTTGAGGAAGTGCGCTTCCAGCCCGGCAGCGCCTTCGGGGTGGAGGGTGGCTGCTTCGTCCACCATGACCCGGGCGTGCTGCCAGGACATGGTGCCTGCCTGAAGGGCGGACAGGGTCAGCGGCAGGGTAGTGGTGAGCATCTGTGCCTGGCCCAGCAGGGCGCCGGCGGCGCGGTGGCCGATGGTCAGGACGCAGGCGATTTCTGCCCTGACAGCCATCTCCTGCCCTGCCGCGTCGCCGGGCGCGGTACGGGGACCGGCGATCAACGCGGCAGTTTCCACGTATTTCGCGGCGGCGAGGGCCTTCACAGCAGCCATCCGCGGCTCCGATCCGGCCACCGCTGCAAGGATCTCCAGGCAATCTTCGGCCAGGCGGGCCGCCGGATCACCACAGGTATCAGCCCCTGAATCCGTCCCGGCGCCTGACCCGGCGCGGGCTTCGGTGACCAAAGCAGTAAGCACAGCAAGGCCGGCATTGATTGCCGCAAAAGCCTCCGTCACCACCGCGCTTGTTCCCATGAATTCATCATCACAGGTGGGTCTGACATTAATGCCTGGGCGGATGCAGGCCGGCCCCGAACACCGGAGTCCACGCGCCAAAACGACGGGCCCTGGGCGGGCGGAATGGCGGGGGCGAGTGAAAGGCGGGCGATACGCACCTGCTAAGCATCCGCCGTCGTACCCTTCCACTTCCCCGGGTGCCTCGACTTTCCCGGCGGCGCGGCTTCCTGAGCCGTGGGCTCGTGATCCGTGACTCCTGCCCACTTGGTCCCGTCCAGAACACGGAAAGCACGGAAAAGCCCGGCGCGTCCGTGGACACACCGGGCTTTCCGGTAAAGCAACTGGGCAGGAACATCCGGAAACGTCCGGACTGCCGGTTCCGCAGGGTTTACTTGAGGCCGAGCTGCTTCGTGGGGACCTTGAAGGTTTCCTTGGCGGTGAGGGCTGAGATGGCGGCCACACCGCAGATGACGGCGGTGAAGATGCTGATCTGGACCCATCCGCCGGGCTTGATGCCGCCCATTGCTGCCACGATGGCCGGGGCGAACCCTGCCATCAGGAAGCCAAGCTGGGTGCCGATCGCCAGACCGGAAAACCGGACCTTGGTGCTGAACATCTCGGCGTAGAAGGACGGCCAGACGGCGTTCGAGGCTGCGTAGCCGAAGGAGAAGAAGCCGATCGCGGCGAGGAACATCAGCGGAACGCTGCCGGACTCCAGGCTCAGCAGGAACACCGGGGTGAGGACGGCGCTGGCCACGGCACCGTAAATGAAGACGGGCTTGCGGCCGATCTTGTCGGCCAGCATGCCGAACAGCGGCTGGGTGCCGAGGGCCACCAGGTTGGCGCCGACGACGAGCCACAGCGTGGTGGTTCCGTCAACGCCGGCGACGGTCTTGGCGTAGCTGATGGCGAGGGTGCCGAACACGGTGGACACAGCGGCGATGAAGGCGCATGCAATGACGCGGAGGACATCGCGCCAGTGGCCCTTGAGCAGGTCCGCGACGGGGAGCTTGGAGATCTGGGCGGTCTTCTGGGCTTCCTCGAATGCCGGCGGTTCGTGCAGGGTGCGGCGGATGAAGAACGCAACGATGACGACGACGGCGCTGAGCCAGAACGGGATGCGCCAGCCGATGCCGTACTTGATCTCGTCCGGGAGGGCCAGGACGGGGATGAAGACGAGGGCGGCGAGGATCTGGCCACCCTGGGTGCCGGTGAGTGTCCAGGAGGTGAAGAAGGAGCGGCGGTTGTCCGGTGCGTGTTCCAGCGTCATGGACGAGGCGCCGGCCTGCTCACCTGCGGCGGAGAGGCCCTGGCAAAGCCGTGCCAGTACCAGGAGGGCCGGAGCCCACCAGCCCACCGTGCGGAAGTCGGGGAGGCAGCCGATCAGGAAGGTCGAGGCACCCATGAGGAGCAGGGTGAACATCAGGACTTTCCGGCGTCCCACCCGGTCACCGAAGTGACCCAGGATGACGGCGCCGACGGGCCGGGCCACATAGGCAAACCCGAAGGTGGCGAAGGACATGACCGCCGCGTTGGCCCCGGCGTCCGGGAAGAAGACTGTGGGGAAGATCAGGGCTGCGGCTGAACCGAAGATGAAGAAGTCGTAGTATTCGACGGCGCTGCCCAGGAAGCTGGCGAGGGCTGCTTTCTTAGGCGTCCCGGCCGGGGCAACTGTGCCCTGCCCGGCGGACGGAAGTGTCTGGCTCATGAAGTTCCTTAGATGTGACGACATTGTCGCGGATGGATCGGGGGTTCGCAGCCGCAGCTGCCGGGGTAAGGCGGGGCGCGGTGCGGCTGGGAGTCCAGTGAAAGACCCGGACCAGTAGCCACATGGTGGAAGCTACTTGTGCGATACAGCAATGATGACCGTGATGATGGTCACTTGTCAAGAAAATAATCATCATCTAGAAATTACTTCCACGATGTGGCAACATCGAAGCATGAGTGTGAACCAAACCACAGCGGCCGATGACGTCACTGCTGACATGAATGAAGCTTCCGCCGAGCCCGGGGCAAAGATCAAGACCGCCGGGGTAAAGGCCGGGATGAACGCTGCGAAGGCCGACCGTACTGACATGGTGGGCAAGGCGCTGGGGCTCCTGGTTCTCCTCGGGGATGAGCCCCGCGGAGCCAGCGCAGCGGAGATCTCGCGCCGCGCCGAGCTTCCCTTCAGCACCACCTACCGCCTGCTGGGGTCCCTGACGCGGGACGGATTTGTGGACTACGAACCGGACGGCCGCCGCTACCACCTGGGCCTCCGGATCTTCCAGTTGGGCCAGCGGGTGTCCAACCATCACGGGTTCGCTGGAACCGCGATGCCGGTCCTGCGGCGCGTCACCGAGCAGACGGGCGAGGCCACCATCCTCAGCGTCCGCGACGGCCACCACCACCTCACCGTCAACAAAGTGGACGGCCCACAGACCTTCCGGGTCACCAGCGATCCTGGACACCTGGGTGCCTTGCATGCCACTGCGGTGGGCAAGGCCCTGGTGGCCTTCGCCGAAGACGCGGAGCGCGAAAGCCTGATCGAAGAGCTGGAACTTGATCCCCTGACCGAGCACACCATCACTGACCGCGCAGCCTTCCGGGCGGAAATGGAAAAGGTGCGCCGCCAGGGCTACGCCGTCATGGATGAGGAAAACGAGAACGGGATGCGCGCCGTGGCCGTGCCGCTGCTCAATTCCCAGGGGCACGCCTTCGCCTCCCTGGCTACCGCCGTGCCGGTCTTCCGGCTCAGCATGGAGGCGCTGCTTGCGCACGTCCCCTTGCTGCAGGAGGCTGCCGCCGAGCTGGCGGCCCGCCTCCCGCAGCGGTGAGCTCCGAGCTGCCGCGGCGCTGGCAGGGCTGCCAAAGCAGCCGATGCCTGGCGTAACCGGCGCTCCCCACCGGGTGGCGCCGTCGTACTCTGTTCGTATGTCGAACAAGAGTGCGAGAAGTGAACAAGTGTTGTACTGTAATCCCTATCACCCGGCCCGCCGCGTCCGCCCAGTGCGCCGCCGCCCGCCAGGTGCCGTATCAAAGGAGCTGCCCGGATGAGCAATCGAACTGAGTCCTACCTCGTGGGACTGGTCGGCGATGGCGTGATGCCGTCACTCACCCCGCCCATGCACGAACGCGAAGGTGATGTGCAGGGCCTGCGCTATCTCTACCGCCCCATCGACCTGCTGGAGCTCGGCCTTCCGGGGGAAGCCGTGGGCGACCTGCTCAAAAGCGCCCGCAGCCTCGGCTTCAACGGCCTGAACATCACCCACCCCTGCAAGCAGCTGGTCCTGGCGCACCTGGATGAAATTTCCCCGGACGCCCTCAAGCTGGGCGCCGTGAACACCGTGGTGATCGAGGACGGCCGGTTCGTCGGCCACAACACCGACTTTTCCGGTTTCGCTTCCGCCCTGGCCTCCGGGCTCCCCGGCGCGAAGCTTAAACGTGTGGTCCAGCTCGGCGCCGGCGGTGCCGGTTCCGCCGTCGCCTACGCCCTGCTGACCGCCGGGGTGCTGGAACTGGATCTGGTGGACGTCGACCCCGCCCGTGCCGCGGCGCGCGCTGGCGAACTGGCCGGCTTCTTCCCGGGCAGCACCGTCACGGCGCGTACGACGGCGGAGCTGCCGCAGCTGATGCCGCTGGCTGACGGTCTGGTGCACTGCACGCCGGTAGGCATGGCCGCCCACCCCGGCACCCCGTTGGATCTTGACCTGCTCGAACCCAGGCACTGGGTTGCCGACATCGTCTACCGCCCCATCGAGACCGAACTGGTGCTCGGTGCCCGCGCCAAGGGCTGCGATGTCCTGGACGGCGGCCGGATGGCCGTAGGGCAGGCTGCCGATGCTTTCCGGATCTTCACCGGGCTGACGGCTGACGCGGACCGCATGCGCGGCCACTTCCTGGAGCTTGTGGCCGCCGAAGAGGTGGCCGCCTGATGCGCACCGGAATCGCCACGGTCTGCCTCTCCGGCACGCTGAAAGAGAAGATGCAGGCCTGCGCCATCGCGGGCTTCGACGGCATCGAAATCTTCGAGCAGGACCTTGTCACCTCGCCGCTCGCTCCGGAGGACGTCCGGAAGATGGCCGCAGACCTTGGCCTGACCCTGGACCTCTACCAGCCCTTCCGCGATTTCGACAGCGTGGAAGAGGACCTCCTCGCCGCCAACCTCCGCCGGGCCGAAGCCAAATTCAAGCTCATGGCCCGGCTCGGCATGGACACCATCCTGGTCTGCTCCAATGTGGCCACCGCCAGCATCGACAACGACGACCTCCGCGCCGAACAGCTGGGCCGCCTGGCAACCCTCGCGGGGGACCACGGCGTCAAGGTTGCCTACGAGGCACTGGCCTGGGGCAAGTACGTCAGCGACTACGAGCATGCCCACAGGCTGGTGGAAGCAGTGGACCACCCCAACCTGGGCACCTGCCTGGATTCGTTCCACATCCTTTCCCGCAACTGGGACACCGCCCCCATCGAAGCCTTCAACCCGGAGAAGGTCTTCTTCGTCCAGGTTGCCGACGCGCCTAAACTTTCCATGGATGTGTTGTCCTGGAGCCGGCACTACCGCGTGTTCCCGGGGGAGGGCCAGTTTGAGCTGGCCAAGTTCATGGGACACGTGGTCCGGGCAGGTTACAGCGGACCGGTGTCCCTGGAGATTTTCAATGACGTGTTCCGCCAGTCGGATGTGGAGCGCACGGCCGTTGACGCCATGCGCTCGCTGATCTGGCTCGAGGAACAGAGTGCCAAGTGGCTGGACGCGAACGCCCCCGTGCTGGCTGCCGCGGGTGCCGCCGGTAATGGTGCCGCAGCTCCCAAGGGCCAGGGCCGCCGTCGCTACCCTATGGAACTGGCCACGCTCCCGCAGGTTGCCGAGCCGGCGGGGTACAACTTCGCCGAGGTCCGGGCCGCTGACTCCAAAGTCCTCGAAACGGTCCTGGGCCAGCTGGGCTTCGAGTTCAACGGCCGGCACCGCACCAAGGACGTGCAGCTCTGGACCATGGGGCATGCCCGGGTGATCATCAACGAGCAGGCTGCGACGCATGCCGAACCGGCCATCGCTGCTTTGGGCTTCGACGTCGAGTCTCCCGTCATTGCCGCAGCCCGCGCCGAGCAGCTGAAGGCGCCGGCGGTCCCGCGGAAGAGCCAGGCCAACGAGGAAATCTTCCAGGGCTTCGCAGCCCCTGACTCCACGGAGATCTTCCTGTGCCAGGGCAGCCGCGACGGCACAGCGGCCTGGACGCGCGAGTTCGGCGAAGGCCTGGAAGTGCCGGCAGCCGGTGCCACCGCCGTGATTGACCACGTCAACCTGGCCCAGCCCTGGCAGCACTTCGACGAAGCCGTCCTGTTCTACACCAGCGCACTGGCCCTGGAGCCCCAGCCGTTCGCCGAGGTGCCCAGCCCCACCGGGCTGGTCCGCTCCCAGGTCATGCTCACGGCGGACCGCTCGGTGCGGCTGGTGCTGAACCTCGCGCCGCTGATGCAGCAGGACGGCGCCTCCGGACCGGGTTCAGCCACCGGTACCGGTACGCGCAGGACGTACCAGGAACACATCGCCTTCGCCGTGGATGACCTGGTGGCCACCGCCCGGGACTGCAAAGCCCGCGGCCTGGAGTTCCTGCAGATTCCGGCCAACTACTACGAGGACCTGGACGCCCGCTTCGGTCTGGCCCCGGACTTCCTGGCCACCTTGCAGGAGCTGGACCTCCTCTACGACCGCGACGCCGACGGCGAGTTCCTGCACTTCTACACCGCCACGGTGGGCAGCGTGTTCTTCGAGATGGTGGAACGCCGCGGGGCCTACGACGGCTACGGCGCCCCGAACGCGCCCGTCCGGCACGCGGTGCAGTACGACCACCTGCAGCAACGCAGCCCCCACCTCTTACCCTGACCCAACCCACCCAAGAGCAGTACCGCACATAGAACAGAAACCAGAAAGGAGCCAGCCGTGTTGCAAGAAACCAATGCCGAGCTTGAGACGGACGAGCTTGTACCCCCTGCTGAACCGAAGGCGGGGCACGCCCCCCTGGACGCAGCTGTCGAGACCCAGCAGGATCTCAGCGCCGAGATCAAGTCCATCGGGGAGGCTTACGCCCAGGCACTGAAGGGCGGCGCCCCGGCGGAAATCCAGCCGCGGCTGGACTACCCGCCGTACCGCAGCAGCATCCTGCGGCACCCCACCAAGGACCTGCACCACGCTGACCCGGAGACCATCGAGCTGTACTCGCCGGCGTTCGGCCACCAGGACGTGCACGCCCTGGAATCGGACCTGACCATCCAGCACAACGGCGAGCCGCAGGGCGAGCGGATCATTGTCACCGGGCGTGTGCTCGACGGCGACGGCCGGCCGGTGGCGGGCCAGCTGGTGGAGATCTGGCAGGCCAACGCCGCCGGCCGTTACATCCACAAGCGCGATCAGCACCCTGCCCCGCTGGATCCCAACTTCACCGGCGTCGGCCGCTGCATTACCGGCCCGGACGGCTCCTACCGGTTCACCACCATCAAGCCCGGCGCCTACCCCTGGAAGAACCACCTGAACGCCTGGCGCCCGGCGCACATCCACTTCTCGCTGTTCGGGACCGAGTTCACCCAGCGCATCATCACCCAGATGTACTTCCCCGGTGACCAGCTCTTCCCGCTGGACCCGATCTACCAGACCATCGTGGACCAGGATGCCCGGGACCGCCTCGTGGCCGACTACGACCACAACATCACCCAGCCCGAGTGGGCCCTGGGCTACAACTGGGACATCGTCCTGACCGGTCCCAAGCGGACCTGGACCGAAAATGAGGCCCTCGGTACTGCAGGCGACCAGAGCGAATAGGCAGAGGACAGTCACATGAGCAACCAGACCAAACTCACCCCCACGCCCGGCCAGACCGTTGGCCCCTTCTTCGGCTACGCCCTGCCGTACGCAAAGGACCGTGAACTGCTGGCCCCGGGATCACCGGGCTCCATCCGCCTGCAGGGCACCGTGTACGACGGCTCCGGCGCCACCGTCCCGGACGCCATCCTGGAAATCTGGCAGGCCGATTCCGAGGGCAAAGTGGTGGACCGGACCGGCTCGCTGGTCCGCGACGGCTACACCTTCACCGGATTCGGCCGGAGCTCCGTCGGCAATACCGGCGTTTTCACCTTCACCACGGTCAACCCCGGCCCCACTGAGGAGGGCGCGGCACCGTTCATCGCCGTCGCCATTTTCGCCCGCGGCCTGACCAACCGCCTGTTCACCCGGATCTACCTTCCGGAAAATGAGGAGGCACTGGCCAAGGACCCGCTGCTGTCCTCACTGGATCCGGAGCGCCGCAAGACGCTGATCGCACGCCGCGACGCCGACGGCGGGCTCACCTGGGACGTCCGGCTGCAGGGTGAGGGCGAAACAGTCTTCCTGGACTTCCAGTGACGGCTGCCGCCCTGGGCAGTTACGGAGGCGCCGCTGACGGCGACGCCGGCCTGCTCAGTCCCGTGTCGGCGTCGCCTTTGGTGCGGGCGCTGACGGGGGACCGCGCGGTGCTGGCGGCAATCCTCGCCGTCGAGTCCGGCTGGGCCGCGGTGCTCGAAGCGGCGGACCTGGCACCTGCCGGTTCCGCCGCCGTCGTGGCCTCCGCCGCCGAGGCGGGCCGCTACGACGTGGCGGACATCGCGCTCCGTGCCCAGGGCGGCGGCAATCCCGTGATCCCGCTCCTCGCCGATCTGCGGAAGCAGGTTTCGGCGCTTGATAGCGCGGGCATCGGGGCCGGGAAGGCGGTCCACACCTCCCTGACCAGCCAGGACGTGCTGGACACTGCCCTGATGCTGCTCGCCCGGAACACCGTTGACGCTCTGCTCGCGGACCTGAAATGCACGACGACGGCGCTCGCCGCCTTGGCGGAGAAGCATGCGGACACGCTGGGCGTGGGCCGCAGCCTGACCCAGCATTCCCTGCCCTTTACCTTCGGGCTCCGGGCCGCACAGTGGTTCCACGGTGTGGCCGCGGCGGGACGGCAGCTGGAACGCACTGAATTTCCGGTGCAGTTTGGTGGCGCGGCCGGTACCCTGGCCGCCGGAACCGTGCTGACTACGGGAGCTGCCAAGAACCCCTTTGACCTCGCGGACGAACTCGCCGTGCAGTTGGGGCTGGCCGCAGCGCCGGCACCGTGGCACACCAACCGGCTGGCCGTCACGTCCCTGGGCAATGCGTTGGCCACGGTGCTCGACGCCGCCGGCAAGATCGCGGCAGACGTCCTGTTCCTGAGCCGGGCCGAGGTTGCCGAGCTCGCCGAACCACGGGCAGCCGGACGCGGTGTGTCCTCGGCCATGCCGCAGAAACAGAACCCGGTCCTCTCCGTCCTGATACGCAGTGCCGCCCTGCAGGCCCCCCAGCTCGTGGCCCAGCTGCACCTGGCTGCGGCCAACTTCAACGACGAACGCCCGGACGGTGCCTGGCACACGGAATGGCCTGCCCTCCGCCAGCTCCTGCAGCTGGCCCTGGGGGCAGCCGGCCATCTCAGGGAGCTCGTCGAAGGCCTGCAGGTTTTTCCGGATGCCATGCGCCGCAACCTGGACCTCGCCGGTCCGCTGCTGCTGGCCGAAGGGGTGAGCGCCGCCGTGGCTCCGTTGCTGGAGGCCAAGGACGGCCGCACCGGCAAGGAGCAGCTGCAGGCCGTGGTGGACCAGACCCTGCGGGCCCCGGCCGCCGAGCAGGCCGCCACCTACCGCCGGCTGCTCCGCGGTGCCGTTCCGGCGGACCGGCTGTCCGACGAACAGCTGGCCGAACTGCTGGACCCCGCCAATTACCTGGGCCAGGCGGCCGAAATCACCCGGCGTGTCCTCGCTGCCTATCCGGACTTTGCCAGCCCGGCAAAACCCATTTCAGACCCCGGGTCCTCTCTGGACCCCAACCCCAACGCGAACGGAGCCAAGCGTGGCTAATCCGACCCTGAAGGCAGTCCTGCTTTCGCCCCAGCGCCCCTTGGGCGAACGTCCCCTCCTGGTGGTGGGGCCCTCGCTGGGTACGTCCTCGATCCTGTGGACCGCAGCGGCGTCCCTGCTGGGCAACGACTACGACGTGGTGGCCTGGGACCTTCCCGGCCACGGTGTTTCGCCGGCCGCTACCGAACCGTTCGACGTGGCCGCGCTGGCGGACTCCGTGGTGGACCTGGTGGACTCGATCGCCCCCGGTGTGGCCTTCCACTACGCCGGGGTTTCGCTCGGCGGAGCCACCGGCCTGCAGCTGGGCATCAAGCACGGCGAACGGCTCAAGAGCCTCTCGGTGCAATGCTCCGGTGCGAAGATCGGCACCCCCGAAGGCTGGCTGGAACGGGCCGAGACCGTCCGGAAGCTGGGGACGCCGGTGGTGCTCCAGGGCTCGGCTGAACGCTGGTTTGCGCCCGGCTTCATGGACCGGGATCCGGAGCTGAGCAGCCGCCTTCTGCACTCACTGCGCGACGCCGACCGCTTCAGCTACGCCTTCTGCTGTGAAGCGCTGGCAGCCTTTGATGTCCGCGCCGAACTCGGCAGCATCACCGTCCCCACGCAGGCGGTGGCAGGCGCGGCGGACACTGTTGTGCCGCCGTCGTTCGCGGAGGAAATCGTTGCCGGCATCACGGCCGGCGGCGGCACCGCGAACGCTGTGACGCTTGAGGGAGTGGCGCACCTGGCCCCCGCCGAGGCGCCGGCCCATGTGGCTGAACTGCTGCGGAACCTGATCTCCTGGAGCGAATCCCGCGGAGCAGGCAAATGACCGGTCCGGAATCCTCACACGCGGAAGCCTCAGGCGCGGAGCGCCACGGCGTGGTGCAGCCCGCTGCGACGAGCAAGGAAATTTACGACGGCGGCATGGTGGTCCGCCGCGAAGTGCTGGGTGACGCGCACGTGGACCGGGCAACCGCCAACATGGACGCCTTCACCGAGGACTTCCAGGACATGATCACGCGGATCGCGTGGGGCGGCATCTGGACCCGTCCCGGCCTCACCCGCCAGATGCGCTCGGCGGTGACCATCACCGCGATGGTGGCGCACGGGCACTGGGAAGAGCTGGCCATGCACATCCGTGCGGCCCTCACCAATGGCCTGAGCCGGGACGAGATCAAGGAAATCCTGCTCCAGACCGCCATTTACTGCGGCGTTCCGTCGGCGAATACGGCATTTAAGACAGCGCAGCAGGTATTCCATGAAATGGACAACGCCGTCATCGATACAGAAAGAAACGGGCAGTAAAAATGAATCAGGCTTTTGTGTACGACGCGGTGCGCACCCCGTTCGGTAAGTTCGGTTCGGGTTTGGCGGGGGTCCGTCCGGATGACCTCGCGGCGCATGTGATCAAGGAATCGGTGAAGCGCGCGCCCGCTTTGGATCCGGAGCGGATCGATGAGGTGGTGTTCGGCAACGCGAACGGTGCCGGTGAGGAGAACCGGAACATCGCCCGGATGGGCACGCTGCTGGCGGGCCTTCCGGTGTCGATTCCGGGCACGTCTGTGAACCGGTTGTGCGGTTCTTCTTTGGATGCGGCGATCATCGCATCGCGGCAGATCAACGCCGGTGATGCTGAGCTGATGCTGGTGGGCGGTGCGGAGTCGATGTCCCGTGCCCCGTGGGTGCTGCCGAAGACGGAGAAGCCCTACCCGGCCGGGGACCTGACACTGGCCTCCACCACGCTGGGCTGGCGGCTGGTGAACAAGGCCATGCCCTCTGAGTGGACCATCTCCCTGGGCGAGGCCACCGAACGGTTGCGGGAGAAGTACGGGGTGACCCGGGAGCAGCAGGACGAATTCGCCGCCAAGTCGCACAACCTCTCGGCCGCGGCGTGGGATGAGGGGTTCTACGACAACCTGGTCACCCCGGTCCCGGGCACTGACCTGGTCCGGGACGAAGGCATCCGTGGCGGGTCCTCCGCCGAGAAGCTGGCCGGGTTGAAGACCGTGTTCCGGACGGAGAACGGCACCGTGACCGCCGGAAACGCCTCCCCGCTCTCCGACGGCGCCTCGGCGGCGTGGATCGGCTCCGAGAACGCCGCCGGGATCCTGGGCCTGGAACCGCTGGCCCGGATCGCGGGCCGTGGCGCGCACGCCAATGACCCGCAGTTCTTCGGCTACGCCCCGGTGGAGGCGGCGAACAAGGCCCTCGCGAAGGCGGGCATCGGCTGGGACCAGGTGGGCGCCGTCGAACTTAACGAGGCGTTCGCCGCGCAGTCCCTGGCGTGCATCAACGCCTGGGGCATCGACCCGGGAATCGTGAACCGGCACGGCGGCGCGATCGCGATGGGCCACCCGCTGGGCGCGTCCGGCACCCGGATCCTGGGCACCCTCGCCCGGTCCCTGCAGGCCTCCGGCCAGCGCTGGGGTGTCGCCGCGATCTGCATCGGCGTCGGCCAGGGCCTCGCCGTCGTGCTTGAAAACGTAACCGCAGGAAAGGCGTAAGCGCATGTTGAACTTCGTAGACACCGTCAACGAGGCCGTCGCCGGCATCAAGGACGGCTCCACCGTGATGATCGGCGGGTTCGGCAACGCCGGGCAGCCGTTCGAACTGATTGACGCCCTGATGGACTGCGGTGCCAAGGACCTGACCGTGGTGAACAACAACGCCGGCCAGGGCGATCAGGGCCTCGCGCTGCTGATCAAGGAAGGCCGGGTGAAGAAGATGATCTGTTCCTTCCCGCGGCAGTCCGACTCCTGGCATTTCGACGCCAAGTACAAGGCCGGCGAAATCGAACTGGAGTTGGTGCCGCAGGGCAACCTGGCCGAGCGGATCCGTGCCGCGGGTGCCGGCATCGGCGGGTTCTTCACCCCCACCGGCTACGGCACCATGCTGGCCGAGGGCAAGGAAACCCGGATCATCGATGGCCGCGGCCAGGTCTTCGAGACCCCCATCCACGCCGACGTCGCGCTGATCAAGGCACTCAAGGCCGACGGCGTGGGGAACCTTGTCTACCGCAAGACCGCCCGGAACTTCGGCCCCATCATGGCCGCCGCCGCCAAGCACACGGTGGTCCAGGTCACCGAGATCGTCCCCACCGGAGGCCTGGACCCGGAAAACGTGGTCACCCCCGGAATCTACGTCAACAGCATTGTGAAGGTGGCATGAGATGAGCGCACAAACCAACAGCCAAGCCAGCATCCAGGCCTCCGATAAGCCACTGGGCCGTGACGCCCTCGCCGAACTCGTGGCGCGGGACATCGCGCCCGGCTCGTTCGTGAACCTCGGCATCGGCCAGCCCACCCTGGTCTCCAACTACCTCAAGCCGGAGCAGAACATCACGCTCCACACCGAGAACGGCATGCTCGGCATGGGCCCGGAAGCCAAGGGTGACCAGATCGACGGCGACCTCATCAACGCCGGCAAGATCCCCGTCACCGAACTCCCGGGTGCCTCCTACTTCCACCACGCCGATTCGTTCGCGATCATGCGCGGCGGCCACCTGGACATCTGCGTGCTCGGCGCGTTCCAGGTTTCCGCCACGGGCGACCTCGCCAACTGGCACACCGGTGCCCCGGATGCCATCCCGGCCGTGGGCGGAGCGATGGACCTGGCCACCGGCGCCAAGGACGTGTTCGTGATGATGACACTCCTGACCCGCGAAGGTGCATCCAAGATCGTGGAATCCTGCACCTACCCCCTCACCGGGGTGGGCTGCGTGACCCGCGTGTACACGGACAAGGCGGTGTTTTTGACGGGCCCGGACGGCGTCACCGTCCGCGAGACGTTTGGCTGCACTTTGGAGGATCTCCAGGAACTCGTGCCGGTCCCGCTCAAGGCAGCAACGTAGCAACGGTCCGACGCCCGCCGCGCCACTAGGATTGGTAACCATGACCGACGCACGCCAGGACGTACTGCCCGCACCGCAGGCGAGCGACCAGTACGTGCAGTCGCTGGCGCGCGGGCTGGCCGTGATCCGCGCGTTCGACACCGAACACCCGGTCATGACCCTCACCGAAGTAGCTGCCCGGACAAACCTGACCAGGGCCACGGCGCGGCGTTTCCTGCACACGCTCGTTGAGCTCGGCTACGTACGAACCGACGGCAAAACCTTCGCGCTCACGGCAATGGTTCTGCAGCTCGGGTACGCCTACCTTTCGGGGCTGTCCCTGCCGCAGCTGGCCATGCCGCATTTGGAGGAACTGTCCCTGAAACTGGGGGAGTCCACCTCCGCTGCGGTGCTGGACGGCACCGACATCGCCTACATCGCCCGGGTGACCACGCGCCGGATCATGAACGTCGGCATCACGGTGGGCACTCGCTTCCCGGCGTATGCCACGTCCATGGGCCGGGTCCTGCTCGCAGCCCTCCCGCCGGCCGGCCTCAAGGCCTACCTGGCGGCGACGGAGATCAAACCCCTGACCCCGCGGGGGCTGGGCAGCGTCCCGGAGCTGTTGGCGGTACTCGAAGCCGTCCGGGCGCAGGGCTGGTGCCTCGTGGACCAGGAGCTCGAGCTGGGGCTGATGTCCGTTGCTGCCCCGGTATACGACGGACCCACCAAGGTGGTGGCCGCGGTCAACGTTTCGCTGCAGGCACAGTCGGTCGCCGCCCAGCCGGACCGGGACGACTACCTCGCCTCCGTGGCCGAAGAAATTGTGGCCACAGCCAAGCTGATCTCCGCGGACCTGACCGCCCGGGGCTAGCAACCACTTCCCCCGCGATGCGATTCTGCGCGAACTGCTGCCACTTTGCGCGGGCGGGTCATAGACTCTAGCCAACTACGTCCGTGAGGGGAGTTGGCCGGTGAAACTGGGCATACCGCGGGAAGACCATGGCGGTGAGCTGCGGGTGGCGGCCACACCGGAAACGGTCAGGCAACTGGCAGGACTGGGCCTCGAGGTCATCATCGAGTCCACGGCCGGGGCCGCGGCCGGCTACCCGGACCAGGACTACGTCGACGCCGGTGGCCGGCTGGTCCGGGCCCTTGACCTTCCCGAACTGGACGTCCTGGCCCATGTCCGCCCGCTGGAACCTGCGACGGCGAAGGCCCTGAAGAGGGGAGCCGTCACCGTGGGCCTGGCCTCGCCGTCGTCCGAACTCCCCACCGTTCATGCTCTGGCGGATGCCGGTGTCACGTCCTTCGCCCTGGAACTGGTGCCCCGCATCTCCAGGGCGCAGTCCATGGATGCCCTCAGTTCCCAGGCGCTGGTGGCCGGCTACCGCTGCGTCCTGGAAGCGGCCATCCGGCTGCCACGGTTCTTCCCGCTGTTCATGACCGCCGCCGGAACGGTTCCGCCGGCCCGTGTGCTGGTGCTCGGCGCGGGAGTTGCCGGCCTCCAGGCCATCGGCACCGCGAAACGGCTGGGTGCCCGCGTCTCCGCCAACGACATCCGGCCGGCCTCCGCGGACGAGGTCGCCTCGATGGGAGGCACCTTCATCAAGCTCGACCTCGAAACCGCCGAAGCGTCCGGCGGCTACGCCCGCGAGCTCAGTGCTGATCGCGGCGCCCTCCAGCGTGAGCTGCTCGCCCCGTATGTGGCCCAGTCCGACGTCCTGATCACGACGGCGGCCGTCCCCGGCAGGCGCGCCCCCCTCCTTGTCTCCCGCCAGATGGTGCAGGCCATGCGCCCCGGTTCAGTCGTCGTCGACCTCGCTGCAGAGTCCGGCGGCAACGTCGAAGGCTCCGTTCCCGGCGAGGACATCCTGGTCCCCACCGCCGACGGCCACGGCCACGTCACCCTCGTGGGGCTGAAGGACGCGCCCTCAGCGCTGGCGTCGGACGCGTCCCGCCTCTACGCCAAGAACGTAGCCAACCTGCTGGCCCTGATGATCCGGGACGGCGTTGTTGCACCCGATTTCGACGACGACGTCATAGCGGGTGCCTGCCTCACCCACGACGGCGCAGTACGGCACCTGCCCACGGCGGAAGCACTCGCGGCGCTCATCCCGGCCCCGCCCGACCACGCACCCCATGTAGCCGCGCCCCACGTACCCGACCACGCACCCAGCGTGCCGGAAAGGGGTGAGCGCTGATGGACGGCATGAGCCTGCTGACGGTGACCGTGCTGGCGGTGTTTGTGGGCTTCGAAGTGGTCTCCAAGGTCTCCAGCACCCTGCACACGCCCCTGATGTCCGGGGCGAACGCCATCCACGGCATCATCCTGGTGGGCGCCATCATCGTGGCCGGGCAGGCTTCGGACCCGTGGGTCCTCGCGGTGGCGCTGCTCGCCGTTGTCCTGGCCACGGCAAACCTGGTGGGCGGCTTTGTGGTCACGGACCGGATGCTGCACATGTTCCACGCCCGCAAAGAGACCACTGCCCGCAAAGATCCGGCAGGTTCAAAAGAGCTGCCGGCAAAAGGGGAGGGGAAATGACCCTCCTCGATCCGGTCTGGACATCGCTCCTTTACCTCGCCGCCGCGGTGTTCTTCATCCTGGCGCTGCGCGGTCTGAGCTCGCCGCGCACTGCCAGACGAGGAAACCTGATCGGCGCCTTCGGGGCCCTGCTCGCCGTCGTCACCGTGTTCCTTTCGGCGCGGCTGGACAACATTCCCTGGATCATCGGCGCCATCGCGGTGGGCACCGCCGTCGCCGCACCGGTGGCCCGGCGGGTCAAGATGACGCAGATGCCCCAGCTGGTGGCGCTCTTCAACGGAGTGGGCGGCGGCGCCGCTGCCCTGGTGGCGCTGCTCGAACTCAGCCACACCGGCGACCCCTGGGTGCGGCTCGCCATCGTCTTCACCCTCCTGGTGGGCGCCGTGTCCTTTGCCGGATCGGGGGTCACCTTCGCCAAGCTGCAGGAACTGATGACCACCCGGCCGGTCGTTTTCCCCGGGCTCCCCGTAGTCATGGCGGCGGTGCTGCTCGCGGCAGTGGGCGCCGGCGTCGCCGTGGTTCTCACCGGCTCCCTGCCGCTTGCCGTGCTGCTCATGGTGTTGGGACTCGCGGCCGGGGCACTGCTGGTGCTTCCCGTGGGCGGCGCGGACGTACCCATCGTCATCTCGCTGCTGAACGCGTTCACCGGCCTCGCCGTCGCGGCGTCCGGCGTGGTGCTCGGCAACGTCCTCCTGGTGGTGGCCGGCACCCTGGTGGGAGCCTCCGGTACCATCCTGACCCGTGCGATGGCGGCGGCGATGGGCCGCAGCGTCGCCGGCATCCTGTTTGGCGCCTTCAAGGGAGGTTCGACGGCGGGATCCACTGCCGTGAGCGAACGTCCCGTAAGGTCCTCCAGCGCGGAGGACGTGGCCGTGCTTCTGGGTTATGCACAGCGGGTGATCATCGTGCCCGGCTACGGCCTGGCCGTGGCCCAGGGACAGCACACCGCGGCCGAACTGGCTTTGGCACTGGAAGCCCGCGGCATCGAGGTGGACTTCGCCATCCATCCCGTGGCCGGCCGCATGCCCGGGCACATGAATGTGCTCCTGGCCGAGGCCAACGTGCCGTACGAATCGCTCAAGGAAATGGGCGAGATCAACTCCGAGTTCCGGACCGCGGACGTGGTGCTGGTGGTGGGCGCCAACGATGTGGTGAACCCCGCCGCCAAGACCTCTTCGGGCTCGCCCATCTACGGCATGCCCATCCTCGAAGTGGCCGAGGCCCGCCAAGTGATCTTCCTGAAGCGCTCCATGCGGCCCGGGTTCGCCGGGATCGAGAACGACCTCCTGTACGAGCCGCAGACCTCCCTGCTTTTCGGCGACGCCAAGGACTCCCTGGCCAAGGTGCTGGGCGCGGTTAAGGCCCTTTAGCCAAGTACGCTTTCCTTTAGGCCCACCTCCACGTCAGCGAAGGACACCATGTCAGATACGAGCTCCACTACCCTCAAGCGCGCAGCCGTCATCATCAACCCCGCCAAGCCCGTGGAGATGGACGTGCGCGGCCTGATGGCCAAGCACTCCGAGAACAACGGCTGGGGCGAGCCCATCTGGCTGGAGACCACCAAGGATGACCCCGGCGTAGGCCAGGCGAAGGAGGCACTCAAGCAGGGGGCCGACGTCGTCATTGCGGCCGGCGGGGACGGCACCGTGCGGTGCGTCGCTGAGGTACTCGCCGGCACCGGCATCCCGATGGGGCTGCTGCCGCTGGGTACGGGAAACCTGCTGGCACGCAACCTGGGAATGGACGTCACCGACGTCGAAGGCGCCATGGTGGGTGCCCTGACCGGCTGGGAGCGCAAAATCGACGTTGTCCGCGCGGTCCGGAACGACCCGGACAAGGAACAGGTGTTCCTGGTCATGGCAGGGGTGGGGTACGACGCCACCATCATGGCTGACACCAACGAGGACCTCAAGGACAAAGTGGGTTGGCTGGCCTATGTGGACGCCGGCATCCGGAACCTGCCCGGCAAGCCCGTCAAGGCCACCATCATTGTTGACGGCAAGGACGTGGTCCACCGCGGGGTCCGCAGCGTGATGGTGGGAAACTGCGGCAAGGTCCAGGGCAACCTGGAGATCTTCCCCGACGCCAAGGTGGACGACGGCCTCCTGGATGTGGTGGTCCTCGCCCCGAAGGGGAAGCTCGGCTGGTTCTCGGTGATCGCCGGCATGATCGGCAAAGGCAAGGGCCAGGACACCTCCGTTGAATACTTCCAGGGCAAATCCGTGGAGATCACGCTGGAACACAACGACGACTACCAGCTCGACGGCGACCACGAGGGCGACGGCAAGCACGTGGTCATGACCATGGATCCCGAGGCCCTGACCATCCGGATGGCGGCCAACTAGCTTTCACTGGGCAGCGGCGCCGGCCGGTGGGCGAGGATTTCCGCGAGCTCGGCGAGCCGGTGGGCCCGGGCTGATTCGGCGGGCGTGAACGGCTCGCCGGGACGGGCGAAGGTGATGGGCCCGTGCCAGGCGGTGGGGATCTTCAGCCGGGTACCGGCGTCGTGCTTTTCCAGAACGGCCTCTGCCGGGGTGAGGATCCGGGCGCGGAGCAGCTCGGCCACTGCCAGCGGCAGTTCGTCCGGGGCGCCGGCGATCCGGGCCGCAAGGCTCAGCGCCTTGGTCTGCCCGTCGGCCATGGCAAGGGCCGTGGTGGGCCAGACCTGGGAACGCGACCCGCCGCCGTCGTGCAGTGCCTCCAGCAGCTGGCGTTCGCTGAGGTTCCCCGGAGCGGAGAGCACAAACTCATCAAGTACCCCACCGGGCACGGGATGGACGTGGATGCTCAGGATATTGGTGTCCAGACGGGCCAAAGCCTGGGTGACCTTATGCAGGGAGCCGGGCGTGTCCTGCATGACCGTGCGGGCCCGCCACAAGGCCGGTGCGGTGCCCAGTTTCCTGCGGAGTTTCAGCGCCGGCGCATGCAGCCAGCCACGCAGGATCCGGGCTGCGGAGGGTTCCGCCACCCAGATGACCAGCGCGGTTGCCGTGAGCGTGAGCACCAGGACTTTCGCCACATACGGCAGGTGCGTTTCCACCACCAGGGCGTGGACCAGCAGCTCTATCGGGAGCATCACCGCGATGTTGGCAAGGGTCAGGCGGGTCTTGGTGGGTTCGGGCATGAGTCCGCAGACTTCGCAGCTCAGGTCGGCGGCGGCAGGATTGGCGGCAGCAGGCTTCGTATCCCCGGAGTCCTTCATGTCCTTAGAGTCACAGGGCGGTGTTTCGGGGGTGTTGCCCTGCCGTTCCGATTGTGCGAAAGCTCCGGGACATAGGATCTAGAGGTGAAGTTCCTCGCTGAAATGTTCAGCATTGCCCCCGGCAACAAGGACCACCATCCCGCCCTGCGATGCGCCGTGGGAGTGTTTGTGCCCCTGATCACCCTGGTGCTGCTGGGCAGGCTGGATCTTGCCATCTTCGCGTCGTTCGGCGCCTTCACGGGGATCTATGGACGCGGGGAACCCCATGGCACCCGCTTCGCGCTGCAGCTCCGGGCGGGTCTACTGATGCTATTGGTCATGTTCCTGGCAGCCCTCGCGGCCCGGCTGGGCGGCGCCTGGGGGCTGGACGGGATGGCGGCCACGTGGTTCACGGTCCTGGCCACGACGTTGGTGGCCGGCGGCTGCTCCCTGGTGATTTCCCTGCTGCGGCTCCGGCCGGGCGGCTCGCTGTTCCACATCTTCGCCTTCGCAGCCATCGCCTCCATCCCCAACCAGCCACCCTTGGGCGAGGGGATGCTGGTTGCCGTGCTCACCACGGCGCTGTCCCTGGTGATTGGCTTTTCGGCACGGATCGTCCCCAGCCACCGCACACCCTGGGTACGGCCGCAGCCCATCCGGCGCGCTCCTGGCGAGAGGCGGGCCGCCTGGCTGGAAGGCCTCGGCTACCTTGTTGCTGCGGGCCTGGCAGGCTCCCTCGCCACCCTGGCGGGCCAGTGGCTGGGATTCGGCCATAACTATTGGGCCATGGTGGCCGCCGTGGTGCCGCTGGTGGGGCACACCACGCGGCACCGTATCCGCCGCGGCGTCCAGAGGATCATCGGGACGGTTCTGGGCCTCGTGGTGCTCGCGGCCATCCTGCTGCTCGGCCTGGAACCGTGGCAGACAGTGCTGGTGATGGCCCTGTGCCAGTTCGGAGCGGAGATGTTTATCATCCGGCAGTACTTGCTGGCGCAGGTCTTCGTCACACCCCTGGCCCTGATCTCCACGCTGCTGGTGGTGCCGGCGTCGCCCACTATCCTGCTCAGGGACCGGATCATCGAGACGGTGATCGGTGCTGCCGTGGGTGTGGGCGTGGTGCTGGCTCCTGCGGCCTGGCGGCGGCTGCGCCGGATGTAGTCTGGAAACAAAACGCACCATTGAACGGAAGCAGCAGCCATGGCCAATTCGACATCCGGGGACTCTGTTGTGGACCGCGTAGTGCGGGTGATCTCCGCCTTCCCCGAAGGGGTCAACAGCCTCCAGCTTTCCGAGCTCGCCGCCCGCTCCGGGCTGCCCCTCACCAGCGCCCACCGCATCGTGCGGCAGCTGTCAGCCCATGGGCTCCTGGAAACCGGCGACGGCGGTAGCGTCCGGCTCGGCCTGCGGCTGTGGGAACTGGTGAACCGTAATTCGCCCACACTGGCACTGCGGCAGGCTGCCCTTCCCTTTATGGAGGACATCCATCAGGTCCTCAACCAGAACGTTAACCTGGCGGTCCTTGACGGCTGGGAAGCCCTGTTCGTGGAGCGGATGTCGCGCCGCGGGTCCGTTGCAAACAGGGCCAGAGTGGCCGGCCGGATGCCGGTTCATGTCTCCTCGGCAGGTCTTGCCCTGATGGCGCACCAGGAAAAATCCCGGCAGGGGGACTACCTCAAACAGTTCAAGGATCCGGCCGGAAAGATCACTCCGGACGCCGTCAGGCTCCTCCTGACCGAGACCGCCCACCAGGGGTTCGCCCAGTTGGCCGGCGTCGTTGATCCGGATACATGGGGCATTGCCGTCCCGGTGCTGGACGGAAGGCAGCGTGCAGTGGCGGCGCTCGGCGTCGTCGTTCCTTTGAAGGAGATGCGCCTGCAGGCGCTGGTCCCGGCCCTTCAGACCGCCGCCCGTGGCATCGCGAGGCAACTGACAGAGAACTGAAAATTCTCCTTCCGTTGAACGGAAGCGGCCTTTGGGGCGGGACGGCTACCGGCGGACACTGTTAGCAGACGCAACCACCGACTCCTGTCTGCCAGGAGTCCCGCAACGAAGCGAGACAAGTCATGGCCCCACGCAAAGTCATCACCACCCAAGTTGCCATCATGGGTGCCGGCCCGGCAGGGCTGATGCTTTCCCATCTGCTGGCCAAGTCAGGCATCGAGTCCACCGTGATCGAGGTCCGCAGCCACAAGGAGATCTCCGAAACCGTCCGCGCCGGCATCCTCGAGCACGGCACCGTGAACATGCTGGTGGAAAGCGGCGCGTCGGACCGCGTGCTCCGCGACGGTGACCGGCACGACGGCATTGAACTGCGCTTCAACGGCGAAAGCCACCGCGTCGACTTCAAGGAACTCGTGGGAGAGTCCGTGTGGCTCTACCCGCAGACGGACGTCTTCCTGGACCTCGCCGCCCGGCGGAAGGCCGACGGCGGCGATGTCCGGTACAGCGTCACCGACACCACGGTGCATGACCTGGAAGGCAAGCCGAAGGTCTGGTTCACGGACGCGGACGGTGTGGAGTTCGAGATCCAGGCCGACTTCCTGGTGGGTGCGGACGGCTCCCGCAGCCACTGCCGGTTCCAGATCCCGGAGGCGCACCGCAAGTGGTACTTCCACGAGTACCCGTTCGCCTGGTTTGGCATCCTGGCCGAGGCCCCGCGCAGCTCAGACGAGCTGATCTACGCCAACTCGGACAACGGCTTCGCCCTCATCAGCCAGCGCACCCCTACGGTGCAGCGAATGTACTTCCAGTGCGATCCCAAGGAGAACGTGGCCGAATGGGACGATGACCGGATCTGGGCGGAATTCCGCGGCCGGGTCAACGGCAATGGGTTTGAGCTCAAGGAAGGGCCGGTCATCGACAAGATGGTGCTCCCCTTCCGCAGCTTTGTGCACACCCCGATGCGCTACGGGAACATGTTCCTGGCCGGCGATGCAGCCCACACGGTTCCGCCCACCGGGGCGAAGGGACTGAACCTGGCCATCCATGACGTCAAGGTCCTGTTCGAAGGGCTGGATTCGTTCTACGGCAACGGTTCCACGGCACTGTTGGATTCCTTCAGCGACCGCGCGCTGGAGCGGGTATGGAAGGCCCAGCAGTTCTCCTACTGGATGACCACCATGCTGCACACCCCCACCGACGCGGACGACTTCTCCCGGGCCCGCCAGCTCGGCGAACTGAACTCCGTGGTCTCATCGAAGCACGGCATGGCCTACCTGGCCGAGGCCTACACGGGGTGGCCCGGGGCGCAGTAGGCGCCAGAGCGTCACGGTCCCAGCAGCCTCCGGATCGCGTTTGCCACTGCGGCTTGGTCCGGCTGCTCGTCGCGGCGCGCGGTCAGAAGGTGGAGCAACAGGCCGTCCCCGTAGTCGGACACATCGCGGGCCCGCACACCTGCATCGGGGACGCCCAGGCCGGCGAGGGTCTGCTCCAGGCCGCCCACCAGCCGGTAATGTCCGGCCGTCACGGCCTCGGGCCGGTCCAGTGAGAGTGCCAGGCGGGCTCGCGTGAGGGGGGCGTGCTGCCGCATGAGGGCCATGACCAGGGCGGCCAACTGCTCGGCAATTTCCCCGGTATCCTGTGGTGGCCCGGTGGGGCCGAGGCGCTGGAGCAGTTCGACGTCCAGCTGCTCCAACCGGTCCAGCACGGCCTGCACCAGGGTTGCGCGGTTCCGGTAGTAGTTCGACGTCGTCCCTTCCGGAAGCTGCGCGGCGGCATCCACCGAACGGTGGGTCAGGCCCTTCATTCCTTTATCCGCCACGACGTTCAAGGCGGCATCGATGAGTAGCGTCCGGCGATCAGGCATTCATCAAGTCTAAGTGGGATCTTCCGCTTCACTACAAAAGTAGTAAAATGGGTCGCATGGAATCGATCTCGATCATTGGCGGCGGCATAGCCGGCCTTGCCCTCGCGGCTTGCCTGGATGAAAGCCGCTTCGACGTCACTGTCTATGAGAAGCGGCCCGGGTTGCCGGTTGTTGGAACGGTGCTGGCCATGTGGCCCAGTGCGCAGCGGGCGCTGGAAACGGTGGGTATCCTCGAGGACGTCAGGCGGTGCAGCCCGGCTGTCCGCAGCGGGGCCCTCCGAAATGCCGCTGGAGCTCCCTGGATCAGTATCGACGGCGCGGACGCGGTGGCCGTCTCCCGCGTGGACCTTTTGCGCCTGCTTGACGCCGCTGTCCCGGCCTCAGTCCGCCGGATCACCAGGCGGGTGGACACGGTTACGTCAGGACCAGATCTGGTGGTGGGTGCGGATGGCGTGCACAGTGCCGTCCGCCGGGACCTGTGGGGCGTACGGACCGGCGCGAGGCTCACGCCCTATCTCGCAGTGCGCGGTGTCGTCCCGGTACCCGTCAACCCTGACCATGTGGGAGAGTACTGGGGCCGTGGGGACCTGTTCGGCATCGGTCCCATCGCTACCGGTACCCTGTGGTTCGCAAGCTACCGTTCCGAAATTGGGCCCACCGGCATCAATGTCGCGTCAACGCTCGAGGAGGTCAGGCAGCGCTTCTCAGAGCACGGGCCCGCCATCCGCCAGGTGCTCGAGGGGGCCACGCCCGAACTCTCGCTGGCCCAGCGGATCTGGACAACTCCCCTGCTGCGGTCCTACGTCCGCGGCAACACCGTCCTGATCGGCGACGCCGCACATGCCATGACGCCCAACCTCGGACGCGGCGCCTGTGAATCGCTGGTGGACGCAGTCACGTTGGCCGGCCTGCTCAATACCCGGCCCCGCGCAGAGGCGCTGCGCACCTACGACCGCTCGCGCCGGCTCCGCACCCAGGGCATACGCTTGGCATCTTCGGCGATGGGGCGGGTGGCTCTCGCCGAGACTGCCCAGCCGCTGCGGGACCGGCTCCTGGCCCAGGCCGGACGGCGCACAGCACGCACCGCCGTCGGAACTGGCAGGTAATCAGCCCGAATCGGCGCCGGTTGGGGCAAGGCTGCTCACCGCATTTGACGCGGGAATCAGCGCACGGGCGCGGCAGGCTCCTTGCCGCCCGGAACCTCAGCCAGGACTGGACCCGGAACCGTTGGGGCCACCGCCACGCCGGCCCGCTTCCCCGAGGTCCCGCGGCGGCTGGACCGGCCGTAGACGAGGTACATGGTCACGCCCGTGATCACCATCAGCAGCACGGTGTACACGAAGGTGTTGGCCACCCCCTGGACCCCTTCTGCGCCGTCGGTGTTTGCCTTGATCACCAGGCCCAGCGGCTGGAATAGGGGGTGCGCCAGGAAGATCGCGGTGTCGTAGTCGTCCAGCATGCTGTTGAAATTCAGGGCCGTGATGGCGGCGGCGGCAGGCAGGACCAGCGGGAGCAGGATGCGACGGAAGACGTACAGCGTTTTGGCGCCCATAATGGCTGCAGCTTCCTCCAGGGAGGAGTTGACCGAGGCGAAAGAGGCTTTGAGCATCCGCAGCGTGAAGGGAATCTTGACTGTCACGAAAGCAATCAGCAGGATCACCGTGGTCCCGGTGAGGACCGCCCCGCCCACCAGGGGATTCGGGTGGTCGTAGCTGAGGATCAGGCCCAGGGCGAGCAGCGCTGACGGAAGCACCCAGGGGATGTGCAGCAGGTACTCGAACACCGTGCTGACCCAGTTCTTGTACTTCTGCAGCAGGCGGGCCACGAACAGCAGCCCACCCACGGCGATGACCGCCGCCAGTGCGCTGTAGATGACGCTGACAATGAACGGCCGGAGGCCCGAAGGCTGGGTCAGGACATGGATGTAGTTGTCCAGGGTCAGGCTGCCGAAGGAGATCTGGCCGGTCTGGATGGCGGCACCGTCAGCAAACGAGTAGAGCACGATCAGGACCACCGGAAGGGTGTAGATCGCGAACAGCAGGTAGGCCAGGATATGGACTGTGGCGTTCGCTGCCGGGCTGGTGATCTGCTGTTTCTGCAGCGCTGAGGAGACCTTGGACACCGAGAAGTAGGTGCCGCCCTTCTCCAGCCGGGACATCACGGCCAGCATCAGGATGGTGGCCACGCCCAGGATGACGGCCAACAGGGCGGCCAGGTCCCGTGAAGTGGGGCTGTTGGTGAACGTCAGGATCATCGGGGTGATGGTCTGGAAGTCCCGCCCGCCCAGCACCTGGGGAGCGCTGAGGGCACCGAGGCCGGTGAGGAAGGACAGGATGGTGACCGCGAAAAGGGTGGGTTTGAGCATCGGCAGCACTATCCGGCGCAGGATGGTCCATGTTGAGGCGCCCAGATTCCTGGCCGCCTCGATGGTCTGGTAGTCAACGCCCTTGAGCGCGTTGGCCACGAACAGCATGTGGTTGGTTGTGGTGGCGAACGTCATCACCACCAGCACGGCGAAGAAACCTGAGAACCAGGACGGGTCCATCCCGGGAAGGACCTTCACCAGGAGCGAAGTGACGATCCCCTTGTCCCCGTAGATGAACTTGTAGCCCGCGGCCAGCACAATACCGCCGTAGATGAACGTCGAGGCGTAGCCCAGGAACAGGATCCTGGATCCGCGGATTTTGAAGTAATGCGTGACCAGCACAATGAAGATGCCCACTACGTTGACGGTGATGGACAGTGCCACGGCCAGGAGGAAACTGTTGCCCAGGGACTTCATGGCCCGCTGCGATGAGAACAGTTTTTCCGCGGCGCGGCCGGAGAAGTTGCCGTCCGGAAAGAACGTGACCATCAGGACGTTCAGGTTGGGCCACACCAGGAACGCCGCGATGAACCATGTGAGGATCACGCCGACGATCAGTACGAACGGGGAGCGGAGCATGCCTTTGGTGGAGGAAGGCGCGCTCATGGCATGGCCACTGGTTCGCCCTGCCTGTCCAGGGCCAGCCCGGTATCCGGGTGGTACTGCAGAATGTGGTTGGGCTGGACATAGACAGTGGTGGCCGCCCCCGGCTCGGGCTGCGCGCCGCCGTCCTCTTTGACGAGCAGCCGGATGTCCGCGCCGTGGCTGCGGACCACGTAGCGGCTGTGAAGGCCGTGGTACGTGCGCGAGACCACCTGTCCGGAAAGTCCGACGGCGGCGCCTCCGTCCGCCGGCGGTGTGAGGGAGGCTTTTTCCACCCGGAGGTAGGAGCTGGCGTCCGTGCTGAGTTCCTCACCGGACACCCTGTTCACCTCCGCCACAAACCCGGCGGTGAGGACCGAGCTGTCACCAATGAAGTTGCAGACAAATTCCGTGGCCGCATTGTCGTAGATGTCCTGCGGTGTTCCTATCTGCTCCACCACGCCCTTGTTGAAAACAGCCACCCGATCGCTCATGGCCAGGGCCTCATCCTGGTCATGGGTGACATAGACCGTGGTGATCCCGAACTCGCTCTGCAGGTCCTTGAGCTGCTGCCGCAGCTGGTGCCTGAGCTTCGCATCGAGGTTGGACAGCGGCTCATCCAGCAGCAGGATCTTGGGCTTGAGGACCAGGGCGCGGGCCACTGCCACGCGCTGCTGCTGGCCACCCGAAAGCTCGGCCACGTTTTTGTGCAGCTGTTCATCGCTGAGCTCCACCCGGTGCGCGATATCGCGCACCAGGCGGTCGCTCTCAGCCGACTTTTCCTTCCGCACCCGGAGGCCGAACGCGATGTTTTCCCACACACTCATGCTGGGGAACAGGGCATAGTTCTGGAAGACCATGCCCACCTGGCGCTTGTCGCTGGGCAGTTTCGTCACGTTCTTCCCGTCCACCTGGACAGTTCCCTTGGACGGCTCAATGAACCCCGCCAGGGTCCGCAGCGCCGTTGTCTTGCCGCACCCGCTCGGACCGAGCAAGGTGAAAAACTCGCCGGGCCTGACGTGCAGGTCAAGGTTGGGAATGGCAATGAAATCGCCAAAGGTAACTTCGATGTTGTCCAAGCGGATCATGACGGAGCCTGTCTGGGTGGGACTGGATGGAACGGGACGGGCGGGGACTGCTACGGCATGTACTCGAGTTCGATCTTCTCCACCCACGGGCCCATGTTTTCCTGGACGAAGTCCCAGTCGATGTCCTGCTGCTTGAGGCTGGCGAAGAAGTCCACAACCTCGGGGTTGGCCTGTTCTGCCGCGACTTTGTTGACCGGCATCGAGTTGAACTTCTTGGCGAATGCGCCCTGGACCTCGGCGCTGCCGTACCAGTCGATGAACTTCTGGGCCTCTTCCTTCTTGTCGGTTCCCTTGACCATGGCGATCTGTTCCACGGCAAGCGGAACTCCGACCGACGGCATGACAGTCTCCACGTTGACCTTGAAGGTCTTCTCACGTTCGGTGATGATCGAGGACGGCATCTGGCCCATGTCCACTTGGCCGGATGCGATGCGGGCAAACAGGTCCGTCTTCGCTACGGCCGGGCTGCCGTTCTTGAAGTACTGCTCCACCTGCTTCCAGCCTTCATCCGAGATGCCCAGTTCACCCGAGTCATCCTTGTAGCGGGTAAGGATGCCGGCGAACACGAGCTGCGCAGTGGCGGTGCCCATTCCGGTGACGCGCTCGTAGCGGTCCTTGAATTCGTCCTTGGTCCAGAGGTCGGTCCAGTCCTTCGGGGCGGCATCAGCCTTGATTTTGTCCGAGTTGTAGCCGAGGAGAATGGCCTGCTTTACCAGCGGCCAGTAGGCCTCGCCGTCGCCCAGTTCCTGGTCCACGTCACCCGCCCAGGCCGGCTTGTACGGCTCAAGCGCACCTTCGGCCTTGATCTGGGCGAAGTACATGTTGTTCAACCCGAAGGCGATATCGGCGATGGGGTTGTTCTTCTCGGCGATCAGCTTGTTCGTGGCATCCGCCCCGCCTGCGCCCACCACCTCCACCTTGAAGCCCGCCTTGGTAGCCTCAGCAGTCAGCCAGTCGCCACGGCCTTCACCATTGGAGTTGGTGTAGATGACGAGGGTTTCGCCGGAAGCACCGGCGGGCGCGGACGAGGCATCACCGGACGTGGCCGGGGTAGGGGATCCGCCCCCGCAACCGGCAAGCAGGGTGGCGGCGACGACGGCGGTGGCCAAGGTACGGAATTTTCGCACGATCAGGACTCATTTCTGGACTGGAGCGGACCGGAGCATTGTTCGGCAAGCCTATAGCTGGGCGCGTCGAATAGAAGCGTCTATTGCTATCGATTTGATAAACAGCCCGGCTTATCAGTCTGGTGTGAGCACTGAAACGTTCTGCGTGCGGGAGGTAAACGGACGGAAAACCCTCGCGTGGACCGTCGTCGGACCCTCAGTCCTGTTCGAGCGTCTCCGTCAGGTGGTGCGTGGGGATCCTGTCACGGTCATACGTGATCTCGGTGTAGCCGTGCGGTTCCGGCTTGCCTGCCTGGTTGAGGTTCACAAACACGATCTCCTCGATGGTCAGGATGCTCTGGCGCGTAATCATGTTGCGTACCTCCGCCCGCATGGTCAGTGACGTCCGGCCGAAGCGGGTTGCCGTCAGGCCCATCTCGATCAGGTCGCCCTGGACGGCGGAGCTTACGAAGTTGATTTCGGAAATGTATTTGGTGACAGCGCGGCCGTTTCCGAGTTGCAGGATCGCGTAGATCGCAGCCTCTTCATCGATCCACTTCAGCAGACTTCCGCCGAAGAGCGTCCCGTTGGCGTTGAGGTCCTCAGGGCGTACCCACTTGCGGGTGCGGAAGGTGATGTCAGCGGATTCCATACGGCGAGGTTAGCCGACGGCGGGACGCGGTGCGCAGTGGCGGAGGCAGTGTGACGGCGCAGGGTCCTCCCGCTCAGGCCATGGCGGTGTGCGCTGCGCTGTGGGAATCGATTGCCTTGGCGTAACAGTACGAGTGAGCCACCCCGATGTAGGCACCGAAGTTGGGGACGGGTTCGAATCCGGAGTTCTGGTAGAAATTGCGGCCATCCGGCTGCGCCGAGCCTGCCTCGGCCTTGACCCGGGTGATGCCCTGTTTGTAGGCCTCCGCCTCAAGCGCCGCGAGAATGGAGCTGGCCACTCCCGAACCCCGTGTATACGGGAGTACGTAGAGCCTCTTGATCTCCGCAGTGACGCCGTCCAGGAGCCTGAGGCCGCCGCACCCCACCGGCTGCCCGGAGGCTTTGTCGTACGCCACCAGGAACACTGCACAGTCAGCGCCCGACGGCGGGGTGCCCGGTTCGTGGTCAGGCGTACCGAAGCGGGCATCAAGTTCGGCCTGCTGTGCCCTGCGCAGATCAGCCCCCACTGGGTTGGACCACGTGACGGATCTGATGCTGAGACGGGGATTGGTCTGCATGACTGCCTCGATTCCGGCGAACTCGAAGGTGGCGAAGGGCTATGCCTATCAAGCCTAGGAGGACACCGTTAACGCTGTGTTTCCTTGGAGTAAGCAAACTGATAACCCGGCGCTGCTTCGCGGGGCTCTCATAAAGCGACTTTGCATGGAAGCCTAGATATAAGACGGGCTAGTGTTATGGCATGGCTTCCATCGACAATGAGGGTTCCGGGTACTGGTACGGGCCTGACGGACAGTTGGACTACAGCGCAGCCGTATTGAAATCGCTGAGGGACTATCGCGCCGCCGAAACTGCGCTCCGGCGCTCTACGCGGGACTCCATGGGGATGGGCGAAACGGACATCCTTGCCCTCCGGTACCTGTTGCGCGTCCAGGCGTCCGGCAGCAGGACGGCTCCGAAGGACCTGAGCCGGTTCCTGGGCATCACCAGCGCCTCCACAACGTCCCTGATCGACCGTCTGGTGGAGAGTGGCCATGTGCGGCGTGAACCGCATCCAACGGACCGCCGTTCTGTCGTGGTCGTTCCCACTGCCGAGTCGGACAGCGAAGTCAGGTTAACCCTGGGAGGTATGCATCGTCGCATGATGGCGGTGGCCGAGGGGCTGTCGGCGGAGGATGCCCGCGTGGTGGTGGACTTTCTGCGGCGCATGGCGGAGGCGCTGGAAGGCGAGCGGCGGAACCCCCTTGAAGAAAGTACCTCGCCGGACTAGTTAGTTGAACTACATATATGTATGCTTACGATTGTTCAGTCCGTTGAGATGGAGTCGTGAGTCCGTTGGTCACTTTTGCACCGTGTTCCGAGATTGACTTCCTGTTCGACGAACAACCCTTTGCACGGGAAGGCAGCGCGCCGCTTCATTGCAGCGAGCCCATGGAATTGGTGATCCCCGCCCTCGGCGATGAGGCTGCCGGCTACTCGTTCGATCAAACCGAGGCTCCCGTCCAGCTGCCGCCGGTATGGCGTTGCGGTTGCGGGTTTCAACTCGATGCCTGGATCCCGCCGGCGCTAGCGCGGGGATTTGATGCCGACATGGCCCCAGCGGCCATGCACCTTGGCCTGTGAGGGTTTCCGCCGGCCCGGCCGCCGACACCGATCGTTTTCAGTTGCGGGAACGCCTGGGCCGCGGCTCGCTGGCTGTGGTTTTTCGAGCCATTGACCGCGCGGAGAACCGTGAGGTGGCTGTGAAAGTCGCAGCGGAGCCCGGCCCGAAGGCCCAGGAACGCATCCACAACGAAGCCCGGGTTCTTGCGGCCCTCGAGCACCCCTCCATCATCGGTTTCATCGCCGAAGGCATCATGCCTGCCGGCGGACCCCTTGCGGACCGGCCGTTCCTGGTGGAAGAACTGGCTCTTGGTACAAGCCTTCTGGGGGTGATCCGGACTGGTCCCCGCGGCCCGGCGGAAGTGGCGCCCTGGGCAGTGGGCATGTTCGAAGCGTTGAATCACATCCACACCAACGCCCTGGTGCACGGCGACATCAAGCCGGCAAACCTCATGCTCAGTGGCCTCCGGCGCAGTCCTGTGCGACTCGTCGACTTCGGCATCGCCTCACAGCTGGGAGCCGCGCCCCAGCCCGGCATCTCATCGGGAACCGTCCACTACATGAGCCCGGAGCAGGCCTCCGGTGGCGCTGCGCAGCCTGCCTGGGATGTCTACGCCATGGGGCTTGTCCTCCTTGAGCTGATGACGGGGAAGAAGTCGTTTCCCGGCACGGCAGTTGAATCCCTGGTTGCCCGGACGCTCCGGAACCCGGAGATTCCGCAGAACCTGGGCCCGGGATGGGAACCCCTGCTTCGGGCACTGACGGCCATGGATCCCCGGGATCGCCCAACGGCCGCCGAAGCTGCTGCCTGGGTTGGGCGGCTGCTCCCGGCGGTCTCATACCCCGATTTCACTCACCGCCGCCTGCGGAGCGCGCGGTTCCCAGGCAACCGGCAGCGGCTGCTGGCTTAGCTGGGTTTTTCCTGGCCAGTGGGGTCCTCAGCCGTGGGGTCCGCCAGCGCGAGGCCGCCCACCGGGCTCCCGTCCCAATGGATCAGCTTCCAGCCGGTGTCGGGATCCCCCTCCAAGGCCACAATTCCCGTGTTGGACAGCACATGTTTGGCAGCGAACTCGTGATCTGCGCCGTCTGCCCGAAGCCCTGCCCAGGTGCGGATCGCGGCGCCGTGGCTGACGACGGCGGCCACTCCTTCGTCGCCATCGCGGAAAGTGCGTTCAGCAATCACGGTGATGGCGGCGTCGAACCGGCTAAAAAACTCGTGGCCGTCGGGGCCGGCAGGCATTTTCCGGTCCAGGTCGCCGGCCGCCCACGCAAACACCGTTCCCATGTAGTGCTTGTGCGATTCCTTGTCCGTCAGCTTTTCCAGCGACCCGGCTTCAATTTCGTGCAGTCCGTCCAGCACCTCGATCTCAAGCCCACGCAGCCGGGAAAGCGGGGCAGCGGTGATCTGGGTCCGCAGGAGCGTTGAGGCGAAGAGGGCGCCGATCGGTTCATTAACCAGCGACCGTGCCATCGCCTCGGCCTGCCGTTCGCCGAGTTCGGTCAGCCCAGGCCCCGGATGGGCTGTGTCCAACTGGCCCAGTACGTTGCCGGGAGTCTGGCCGTGACGGATGAGGAGCAGCTTCATGAGTCCAGTTTCGCACCCGAGGCGCACTGCCGGCACAACCCCGTGCCGGCGTCGTAATTCATGTTGGCTGAGCGTTCAGCACCGCCAGCGGGCCGCAGCATATGTGCTGTGCGGCCCCTCCTACTTGAGGTGGTCCACCAACTGATCGGCGATACCGGTGTACTTTCCGGGGGTGAGCGCCAGCAGCCGCTCTTCGGCCTCGGCCGAGAGGCCCAGGCTCTGGACGAATTCCTGCATGCGGGCGGCGTCCACGCGCTGGCCGCGGGTGAGGTCCTTGAGCCGTTCGTACGGGTTTTCCATGCCCTCGACGCCGGCAATCGCCTCGGCGCGCATGACCATCTGGATGGCCTCGCCAAGGACTTCCCAGTTGGTGTCAAGGTCCGCGGCGAGGACGTCTTCGGCAACATCGAGGCGGTCCAGGCCCTTGGCCACGTTGGAGATGGCCAGGAGGGAGTGGCCGAACGCCACGCCAATGTTGCGCTGGCTTGAGGAGTCAGTGAGGTCGCGCTGCCAGCGGGAAGTCACCAAGGTGGAGCCGAGGACGTCCAGCAGGCCGGAGGAAATCTCCAGGTTGGCCTCGGCGTTTTCGAACCGGATCGGGTTGACCTTGTGCGGCATGGTGGATGATCCGGTGGCGCCGGCGACGGGGATCTGGGCGAAGTAGCCGATCGAGATGTAGCTCCAGATGTCAGTGCAGACGTTATGCAGGATGCGGTTGAACCGCGCGACGTCGGCGTACAGTTCCGCCTGCCAGTCGTGGCTTTCGATCTGGGTGGTCAGCGGGTTCCAGGCCAGGCCGAGGCCCTCGACGAACGACTTGGAGACCTGTTGCCAGTCCGCGCCCGGAACCGAAGCCACGTGGGCGGCGTAGGTGCCGGTGGCGCCGTTGATTTTGCCCAGGTATTCCGTCTTGGCGATCCGGTCCAGCTGGCGGGTCAGGCGGTGGGCGATGACGGCCAGTTCCTTGCCCAGTGTGGTGGGCGTGGCGGGCTGGCCGTGGGTCCGGGACAGCATGGGCACCGAGCGGTTGTCCGCGGCCATGGTGCTGATCCGGGCCACGAGGGCGCGGGCGGCGGGCAGCCACACGTCCTCCACAGCGCCCTTGACGCCGAGGGCGTAGGAGAGGTTGTTGATGTCCTCGGAGGTGCAGCCGAAGTGGACCATCGCCGTGAGGTGTTCGATGCCGATGGCGGGGAGGCGGCGGCCAATGTAGTACTCCACGGCCTTGACGTCGTGGACCGTCACGGCCTCGATTTCGGCCAGTTCGGAGACTGAGGCGGAGTCGAATTCGGTGACGATTGTGCGGAGCCGGTCCTGCTGTTCCTGGCTGAGGGGTCCGGCTCCCGGCAGGACATTGTTGCTGGTCAGGTGGATGAGCCACTCGACTTCGACAGCCACACGATCGCGGTTCAGTGCCGCCTCCGACAGGTAGTCAACGAGGGGAGCGACGGCGGACTGGTAGCGGCCGTCCAGCGGGCCCAGGGCGATCTGCTCCGGTGACGCGGCGAGGGCCAGGCGTCCGGAGGGCGTGCGGATATCAGCTGGGGCGGCAGTTTCAGGCATGTGCTGATTCTTTCACGAACTCCCTGGCGCCGCTTAGCGGCGACCTGGTGTGACTTGTCCACATAGCCGACGCCGGTGCTTCCTGCGCGCGGTCGTGGTTCCGTAGCGTCGGGACGGTCAACACAGATGTGGGCACTTTCATCACCACGTGACGGGCGAGAGGAACGGGCATGAGTGCGGACTTGGGGACACCGGACATGGGGGCATGTATGTCGCGCGCCTATGAGGTTCTGCAGTTGGCAACGCGCGTAGCCAGGTGCATTGAGCGGGTGGAAGGTGTTTCGTGCAGCTTCCGCGAGATCCAGCTGCTCGATTGGCAGTCACCGGCCGGGCGGGCATACCGGAATTCCGTGGCCCTGCAGGAGGTGGCGCTCGGCAGGGCACGGGTGCGGATGCAAGAGGCATCCGCTGCGGTGCACCGCCATGCCAGGGAGGTTGCATCGCCGGACGGAGCAACGGCCGGTCGGTACTGATGGCCGAGGTAACGCCCTCCGGCAGCGGCGGCCCCATCCGGCTCAGTGGGCCTGCAACTGACGGGGAGCTGGAAATCAGGGGCGGTATCGGAGGCATCACTTTCCAGCTTGAGGAACTCATCCGCGGGGCCGGCAAGCTCGACGATCTTGCCGACGAACTGGCCGCCGTGGAAGTGGAAGTGCACCGCATCCGGGAAGACCTGGGCATCTATCAGAACGATTCGCGGCCCACGGGAACCATGGCGCTGCTGTCCGTCGGCGAAGCCGAGTGGAGCGTCCGGGCTGTCCGCGACGAGCTGCAACGGATCAGCAGCCAGGTGCGGGCCAGCAAGCGCGACTACGAGGCCGCAGAAGAGTTGGCGGGACTTTCGCGCGGAACTGGTGCCGGGCTCGGGAACCCCGGGACCCTTGGTCGGCAGGCGGGAGATCTCTGGCTGGGCCATGCTCCCAATAGGGAAGTTGCGGAACAAATCGTCGGCCCGTTGGCACTGGGGATCCTCCTGACAGTCTCACCGGAACGCTTTGCCATGGCGGTGGGGGCCGATCTGGCTGCCGGCAGGCACATAGCAGCTGCCGTTCCCTTGCTCACCGGTGCGGCTGGGCAGTACATCCGGGTCCTGGAGCCGCGTCCCGTCACGGCGGACCGGAAGGAGAGCCTGCCCATCGAGTTCGACGGTTCTCCTGCGGCACTTCTGGAACGGGCGCGGATAGTCAATGAACGCGGCGACGGCTACATCGAAGTCATCGAGGTGGATAACGGGGGAGAGAAAGCCTATGTGGTGGTCATCCCCGGCACCCAGACCGCGGGTGAGATGGGAGGAAGCAACCCCTTTGATGAAGCAGGGGTCGGCGAAGGGCTAGGCCATCGTTCCAAGGAAATCAATGCTGCCGTCCTGCAGGCCCTGCGTGCTGCAGGGGCCGAAACCGGGGCGCCGGTGGTGGCCGTGGGCTACAGCCAAGGTGGAATCCATGCAATGAACCTTGCAGCCGATGAGCTGTTTCTCAAGGAGTTCGACATGAAGTATGTGCTCACCGCCGGTTCCCCGGTGGGTGGCATCGCACCGGCGGCGGGCGTCAGCACCCTGCACCTGGAGCACAGGCAGGACTGGGTTCCGGGAACGGACGGAACACCCGGTCCTGACGCGCGGAACAGGGTCACCGTGACGCTCAATGGCCCTGCCCACACTCCAGAGGGGGAGGACATGGGCCTCGGGCCCGGCCACAACCTCGGCAACTACGAAAACGGCGCCAGACTTGTCTCGGCCAGCGCCGATCCCTCGCTTGTGGCATCGACCGCTGTCCTTGGCGGGGTGCTCGGCGCTGGTGGTAAAGCGACGGCCACCCGTTTCGCGCTGACCCGAAGCCAAACCGAAACGGCGAGTGCGCCAGGTCCGAGGAAGTTGCCTACACCGCAGATGCCGGAGGCTGACCGCCAGGTGTCGACCGGAAAAATGCAGGGTTGACCGGACGGCCATCCGATGAGGCAGGGGCCTGAGGCCGGGCTGGCCATGTGTTCCGGCGTCAGCGCCGCTGGCCGCCGGGAACCCTGCCGGCCACGAGCGAGATCAGCGTGATGATGATCGCCGCGAGCACCGCCGTCCAGAAGAACGAGTCGATAGTGAAATGCACCGGCGTGTAACTGCTGATCCAGGACGTCAGGTACAACATGGCGGCATTGATGACGATCGTGAAAAGGCCCAGAGTAAGGATGGTGATCGGCAGACTGAGAAAACTGACGAGGGGACGGACGAACGCATTGACCACCCCGAAGATCAGGCCGATGAAGAGGTAAGCCAGGATGATGCCGATAGTGTCCGTGCCTTGGGTGACACCCGTCTTGGCCACGGCCTCGGTGGTCGCGGACGTGGAGATGTCCAGGCCCGGCAGGATCCAGCTGGCAATCCAGAGGGCCAGCCCGTTGATCAGGACCCGAACGATGAAGGAGCGCATACGTCCATGCTGTCACATTGCCCTGCGCGCCTCCTGAACCGCCGCCGCCGGGTGCACCCTCCCCATCAGAAGTAGGCTGGTTTGCATGACTTCTTCAGAGACCGTGCCCGGGGGAATCCGCCCGCGTCCGGTGGTCGCCCGGCTTCCACGCTACGCCGCAGGAAAACCTCCCGCCGCCGTCGAGGGACTGGCCAGCTACAAACTGTCTTCCAATGAGAACCCGCTGCCGCCGATCCCGGCGGTGCTTGAGGCCATTGCGGGGCAGACGGATTTCAACAGGTACCCGGATCCGCTCAGCAGTAAGCTGCGCGCGGCGCTCGCTGAATTCCTCGCCGTGCCCGCCGAGGACATCGTTACCGGCGCGGGAAGCCTGGGCGCCCTGAACCAGCTGCTGACCACGTTCGCGGGCCAGAACGATGACGGCAAAGCCGACGAAGTCATCTATGCGTGGCGCTCCTTCGAGGCTTACCCGATCAGCGTGGGCCTGGCGGGTGCCGAAAGCGTCCAGATCCCGCTGACCGCCGACGGGCGCCACGACCTCGATGCCATGGCGGCAGCAGTCACTGTCCGCACGAGGGTTATCCTGCTGTGCACTCCGAACAACCCCACCGGCCCCATCCTGACCGCGGCCGAAACCGAGCGCTTCATCCAGGCGGTCCCCTCCGACGTCGTGGTGGTCATTGACGAGGCATACCAGGAGTTTGTCCGGGCGGAAGACGCGGTGGATGGCATCGGGATGTACCGCAAATATCCGAACGTCATAGTGCTTCGGACGTTCTCCAAGGCCCACGGCCTGGCAGGGCTCCGGGTGGGCTACAGCGTGTCCAACCCTGAACTGACCCAGTACCTTCGTGTCGCTGCCACACCCTTCGCCGTGTCACAGATCGCTGAACGGGCTGCGATCGTTTCACTGCAGAACTACCACCAGGTTGTAGAAAGGGTACAAAGCCTCGTGGATGAACGGGTACGCGTCACTGCCGGGCTGCGGGGGCTGGGCTGGTTTGTCCCCGAGGCCCAAGGCAATTTTGTGTGGCTGGGCCTTGGCGCGAACAGTGGGGAATTTGCCGAGCTCGCGGGGAAGCACGCACTTTCGGTCCGCGCTTTCGGCAATGAAGGTGTGCGTGTCAGCATCGGCGAAGTGGAGGCAAACACCCGGTTCCTCCAGCTCTGTGCGAACTATACAAAGCCGCCACGGCGTTCCTAGCGCTTAACATGTACAAGCAGCGGCACCTGCTGAAGATAAAGTAAGGACCGGAAAGCCAAAATATATGCCACGAACGGAATGCATTCCTTGAATGGCATATATCCCAGCGATATTGCAACGCATCCGGATGCGGCAAGCAAGGAGACGGTATGGGCGACACACATCTGCCCTCCACCGAGTTCGACGGAACAGCGCTAGACGACCAACTTGAGGCTGAGGCGGAGGCCAAACTGGGCGCTCCGGCAGAACCCATGGTCCAGCTCCTGGCCCCTGACGGGACCCTGGGCACCGATCCGATGTTCTCGGCCTACGCCGACCGCCTGGATGCGGAAAAGCTTCGCGGCTTCTACGCCGACATGGCCCGGATCCGTCGTTTTGATGTCGAATCAACAGCCCTCCAGCGCCAGGGAGAACTCTCGCTGTGGGTACCGCTGACCGGCCAGGAAGCCGCGCAGATCGGTTCGGGCCGCGCAAGCCAGCCGCAGGACTACATTTTCCCGACCTACCGCGAGCACGGCGTCGCCCTGACCCGCAACGTGGACCTCGCCGAACTACTGAGGCAGTTCCGCGGCGTATCCAACGGCGGCTGGAACCCCAAAGACACCAATTTCCACCTTTACACGCTGGTCCTCGCGGCACAGACCCCGCACGCCGTCGGCTATGCCATGGGAATCCAGCGGGACCAGAAACTCGCTGCGGCTGCTGCCGACGGAGTGCCCGGCCAGCCGGCGGAACCGAAGGCTGCCGTTATGGTCTACTTCGGTGACGGCGCCAGTTCGGAGGGTGATGTCCATGAATCCATGGTGTTTGCCTCCTCCTACAAGGCACCTGTTGTGTTCTTCTGCCAGAACAACCACTGGGCAATCTCGGTGCCCAGTTCGGTACAGACCCGGATTCCGCTGGCCAACCGCGCCAAGGGCTACGGCTTCCCGGGTATCCGCGTGGATGGCAACGACGTAATTGCTGTCCACGCGGTCACTGAATGGGCCCTTGAACAGGCCCGCGAGGGCAACGGGCCGGTGCTGATCGAGGCATTCACGTACCGGGTCGGTGCGCACACCACCGCTGACGACCCCACCAAGTACCGCGAATCCGCCGAAGAGGCCCAGTGGCGGGCCAAGGATCCCCTTGACCGCCTGGAGAAGTACCTGAGGGCCCAGGGGCTGGCCGACGACGCTTTCTTTGAGCAGGTCAGGGCCGACGGCGACGACCTCGCCACCTATGTCCGCAAGACCATCCACGACTTCGAAGCTCCGGATATCCGGACAGCCTTCGCCAACACGTACGTTGAGGCGCACCCCCTGGTCGCCGAGGAACTCGCCTGGTTTGAGAAGTACAGCGCCGGGTTCGCTGACACCGCGGAATCCGACACGAAGCCCGCTGCGGCAGGGGAAAGGGCGGCCCGCTGATGACCACCATGACCATAGCCAAGGCGCTGAATGAGGGCCTGCGGGCAACGTTGGGCAACAATCCCCGGTCACTGCTCATGGGCGAGGACATCGGCGCCCTGGGCGGCGTCTACCGTGTCACCGACGGTCTCCTCGCCGAGTTCGGCGCGGACCGCGTGGTGGACACCCCGCTGGCGGAGTCCGGGATTATCGGCACCGCAATCGGCCTGGCCCTGCGCGGCTACCTCCCCGTCTGCGAGATCCAGTTCGACGGATTCGTGTTCCCCGGGTTCAACCAGATCACCACCCAGCTGGCCAAGATGCACGCCCGCAGCAATGGCAACCTGACCGTTCCCGTCGTGATCCGCATCCCTTACGGCGGAGGAATCGGCTCGATTGAGCATCACTCGGAATCACCTGAGGCACTGTTCGCCCATACCGCAGGCCTGCGGATCATCACGCCCTCCAACGCGCACGATGCCTACTGGATGATCCGGCAAGCCGTCGAGTGCCAGGATCCCGTGATTGTTTTCGAGCCCAAGCGCCGCTACTGGCTCAAGGGCGAGGTGGACACCGAATCACCCGGCGCCTCGGCCGACCCCTTTAAGGCGCACGTGCTGCGCGAAGGCACGGACGCCACTGTGGTTGCCTACGGGCCGCTCGTGCCGGTGGCCCTTGCCGCGGCCCACGCCGCAGCCGAGGACGGCCACAGCATCGAGGTCATTGACCTGCGCTCCATCTCACCCATCGACTTCGACACCGTCACGGAGTCAGCGAAGAAGACAGGCCGGCTGGTGGTGGCCCATGAGGCGCCGACGTTTGGCGGGATCGGCGGCGAGATCGCGGCCCGGATCAGCGAGAGGGCTTTCCTTTCCCTGGAAGCTCCCGTGATCCGCGTGGGCGGCTTCCACATGCCGTATCCGGTGGCCAAGGTGGAAGAAGACTACCTCCCGGACATCGACCGGATTCTTGAGGCACTGGACCGCGCCCTGGCCTACTAGCCGCCCGCACCTTCCCCGCTCGCGCCTGCCGCTGAAAGAGGACATCATGACCCTGAACAAGTTCAACCTGCCCGATGTGGGCGAAGGTCTTACCGAAGCGGAAATCGTCTCGTGGAAGGTCAAACCGGGGGACGCAGTTGCCATCAACGATGTCCTGTGCGAAATCGAGACCGCGAAATCGCTCGTTGAGCTGCCGTCGCCCTTTGCCGGCACGGTCACCGAACTGCTGGTCCCCGAAGGCGTGACCATCGACGTCGGCACGGCCATCATCAGCGTTTCGGACGCCGTCTCCGGCGACCCGACTCCCGCCGATGTCCCGGCACCCGCCACTCCGGTCCAGCCCTTGTACGGCATGCTTCCCGCGCACGACGCCGACACTTCAGGCGGTGCCCCGGCCGGCGGTCCGCTGGTGGGTTCGGGTCCGAAGGCAGACGCCGTCAAGCGCCGTCCCCGGAAGGCGGCGCCCGCCGCCGCAGTGTCACGCAACTCCCCGGAGGTCGAGCCGGTACAGCCGCACACGCTGGCTGAAGTCTCCGCGCAGCAGCAGGAGACTGCCCCGGGCCAGGCCGCCGTCGTCGACACCCGTCCCACGCTGGGCGGCACCATCACCGGGCTCGTGAACCGCGTCCTGGCAAAGCCGCCCGTGCGGAAGATCGCCCGCGACCTGGGGATCGATCTCGCCGATGTGGTTGCCACCGGCTCCCGCGGCGAGGTGACGCGGGAGGACCTGGTCAGCTACCAGGCCCAGCGTGACGCCGAGCTGGACAATGCCGATGGTTTCTGGGGCAGGGCCGGGAAGCCACAGGACCAGCGGATTGAAAAGATTCCCGTCAAGGGCGTCCGCAAGGCGACGGCCCGGGCCATGGTGGAGTCGGCGTTCGCTGCCCCGCACGTGAGTATCTTTGTGGACGTGGATGCCAGCCGAACCATGGAATTCGTCAAGCGGCTGAAGGCCTCACGCGATTTCGAAGGCATCAAGGTATCGCCGCTGCTGATCCTGGCCAAGGCCGTCATCTGGGCCGCGGCCAGGAACCCCAGCGTCAACGCCACCTGGGTGGACAATGCGGACGGAACGGATACCGCCGAGATCCACGTCAAGCACTACATGAACCTCGGCATCGCAGCAGCAACCCCGCGCGGCCTGATGGTTCCCAACATCAAGGACGCGCAGGACCTCTCGCTCAAGGAGCTGGCCGTTGCCCTGAACAACCTGGCCACCACCGCCAGGGCAGGCAAGACCCAGCCGGCCGAGATGCAGGGCGGAACGCTCACCATCACCAACATCGGCGCCCTGGGGATCGATACCGGAACGCCCATCATCAATCCCGGTGAAGTAGCGATTGTGGCATTTGGAACCATCAAGCAGAAGCCCTGGGTGCTGGACGGCGAAGTCATTCCGCGGTGGATCACCACCCTGGGCGGATCGTTCGACCACCGGGTGGTGGACGGGGACCTCTCCGCCCGCTTTATGGCCGACGTCGCCGCCATCCTCGAGGAGCCGGCCCTCCTGCTGGATTAGCTGGAGCACCCCATCGTGACCAACGCAGCGCTCCGGGCCCAAAACCGCACCGCCAGATGGCTGACCGAAGTCTTCCAACCCCCCGTGGTGGTCACGTTGGTGCTGCTCATCAGCCCTGTGATCGAGCCGGGATTCCCGGGAACCATCGGCTATGGCGCCCTGGCCGCGCTGTTCGTCTGCGTGCTCCCGCTCATCCTGCTGCTGTTACTGGTGCGCCTGGGCAGGGTCACTGACCACCACGTCAGCAACCGCAGGCAGCGTGCCCCGGTGCTGATCATGGCGCTGGGTTCAGTCGCCGCGGGTCTGGTGGTGCTTGCAGCCATTCATGCACCCCGGAGTGTGGTGGTCATGGTGCTGGCGATCGTGGCCGGCATCATCGTCCTGGCGGCTGTCAGCCCCTTCTGGAAAATCAGCGGGCATGCGGCCGCCATAACGTCGTCGGCAGTCATCGCGGTCCTCATGCTGGGGCCTGCGTGGCTGCCGCTGGTGCTCCTGGTTCCCGCCGTCGGCTGGTCACGGGTGGTGCTGCGTGCCCATACCCTGGCGCAGGTGGTGGCCGGATCGCTGTTCGGCGGGCTGGTGATGGCAGGCCTGTGGTGGCTGCTTCGCGGCTGGCTCCTCTAGGAACCGGCTACGGCCCGCAGGCCGTCGGGCTGCTTAGGTCGGGCTGCTTAGTAGGCGTAGGAGTACGCCAGCAGCAGCTCTGCCATTTCAGGGTTCCCGGCCATGGATGCTGCCATGCCCGCACAGGTGGCGAAGAACAGGCCGCCAACCACCACGGTGACTGCCGAGACAATCCCGAAGAACTTCCGGTCTTCCCGCAATACGCTGCGCAGGGTCTCCGGCAGGTGGAGATCAGGTGAGATGAGGTTGGGCGCGCTGTCCACGGATCCGTCGTCCAGGAGCGCGATGACGCGGCCGCTCCCGCGGTCAACCCGCATCGAGCAGATGTGGTTGCCGTGACGTGCCAGGAGGATGTCGTGGCCAACAAGCTGGCGGCGCTGCAGAGAAATCAAGGGGACCCTTTGGACGGAGCGGATGGTGGACGCGTATTCGGCTGTCCGCTCCGTTGAGGGCACTTCCATTTTACCGTCCGCTGTCCGTGGAAACGGGCCCTGGCGGCGTGAGAACGGACACCATGCACTCATGTGGATGAGTGCATGGTGTCCGGTGGTCCGCTGATTAGTCGACGTCGTAGGTGTTGGCGATGTAGACGTCGCAGGTGGCGTTGTGGGCCACGCTGTTGGCCACGCTTCCCAGGACCCGGCCGATGCCGCGCATCCGCCGGTTTCCCACCACGATCATTTTGGCCTGAAGGCGCTCGGCTTCCTTGATGAGTGCCTCGGCCGGCTTGCCGCGGGCGGACGAGTAGGTCACCTTGACGGGACCTGCCAGGGAGTCAGCTACCGTCCTTGCCACGTGCTCGGCGCCATCCGCGTCCGAAACGATCCACTGGTCGCTGCCCGAGCCAAAGACCTCGGTGCGGTCGCTGTCAAAGGCGGAGACCACGTGCAGCGAGGCATCCAGGGCGGCTGCAAGATCCCGGGCAGACTCGGCTGCCTTCTTGGCAGTTTCGCTGCCGTCAACCCCCACTACGATGATTCCGCTCATGCTTGCGCTCCTTTACTCGGTATGAATTACGGCCAGGCTCAGTGAGGCCTACGCTACAGCGCGGCGAGGGCATCGCGCAGTACCGGCGCCAATCGGCGGACGCCTTCCCTGATGGCTTCGGGCGGGACGGCGCTGAAAGCGAGCCTCAGCTTGTTGGACGGCTCGTCGGAGGGCGTGAAGGCGGCACCCGGAATGAAGACGACGCCGGCGTCGATGGCCTTCTGCAGCAGGGGGTAGGTGTCCGTGCCCTCGGGCAGGGTGATCCAGACAAAGAACCCGCCTTCGGGCCTGGTCCAGGTGGTCCCGGCCGGCATGTGTTCTTCGAGGGCGGACAACATGGCTGCGCAGCGCTCAGCATAAAGGCCGCGGTAGGTTTCGATCTGGCCCTTCCAGTCGTAGTTCCGGAGGTACGCGGAGACCAGCATCTGGTTCAGGGGCGGCGGGCACAGGGTCACGGACTCCGAGGCCAGGTAGTAGCGCCGCTGCAGGTGTTCCGGAACCAGGGCCCATCCGATTCGCAGGCCCGGCGCAAAGATCTTGGAGAATGAACCCAGGTAGATGACGTCGGCCGGGTTTGCGGCCCGGAGCGGCTCAAGGGGCTTCCCATCGAACCTGAGCAGGCCGTAGGGGTTGTCCTCGAGCACCAGGATATTCGCATTGCGGCATATATCAACGATCTGCTGCCGGCGTTCACGCGCCATCGTGATGCCGGAGGGGTTGTTGAAGCTGGGAATGGTGTACAGGAACTTGATGTTCTTCCCGGCAGTCTGGAGCGCCGCGATCTTGGCCTCCAGAAGCTCAGGCACCAGTCCGGCGTCGTCCATTTCCACGGTGGCCACCTCCACCTGGTAGGCCTCGAAGGTGTTGAGCGCCCCCACGTACGTGGGGTTTTCCACCAGCACCACGTCTCCGGGATTGCAGAAGACCTTGGTGGCCACGTCCTGGGCCGACTGCGAGCCCGCAGTGATCACCACATTCCGGGGGAGGGCGTCAGTAATCCCTTCAGCCGCCATGACCTCACACACCTGGGCGCGGAGTTCCTCGGTGCCCTGCCCCGCACCGTACTGCAGGGCAATGAGCCCCTCTTCGGCCAGTATGCCGGCTGCAGTCGCGGCAAGGCGCGGGAGGGGAAGGGACTGGAGGTAGGGGTTGCCGCCTGCGAGCGAGACCAGCCCCGGGCGCATGGAGATATCAAAAACGTCCCGCACGGCGGATTGCTTGATGTGGGCGGCGCGTGCCGAGAACAGCGCTTCGTGTGGATGGACGGCGCGGTGGGCCGACGTGGCCGCACGCTCGATGGCGTCGATGGCTTCAGGGGGTAACTGGGCTGCCGCGGCAGAAAGTGTTTCGTGGGTCACTTTCACAGGATACAGCCGTTAGTTGCCGATAAGACAACAGTTGTTGACAAAAATTCGCGCATCGAAGGCCTCTACTTCAGGCGGAGCGCTTCGGCCAGCGGGATCCCGTTGACGTAAACCTCGGCACGGATTGCGCCCACCGAGGCGACGGCGGTCTGCGTGAGCTGGGCCTCCACACGCGGAATGTCGCAGGCGCCGCCGGGTCGGATGGTGCCTGAGAGGTACACCGTGACGGTGGTGCCGTCGAAGCTTCCGGACAGGAACGTCAATGTTGACGCGGACAGGGCGTTGTACAGCCCTTCCACCGCTGATCCGTCCAGCAGGGCACGCATCGCGGCGGTCAGCGGCTCAGCCGAACCCGCAACGGACCGCCGGATGCCGGCGAGGCTGTCATTGCAGCCGAAGCGCACACCGCCGGCGCCGCCGTCGTCAAGCAGCACATAGTAGGCCGTGACCATCCGGGTGACTCCCGCCCTGCCCCCTGGCGTGTCAGAAGGCGTCTCCGCCGGCGGCGGTGCCGGGGAACCCGGCGCAGGCACCGGTGATGGGGCCGCCGTTGCGGGAGCGCTGCGGGGTGTGGTTTCTGTAGCGGCTGCAACGGCAGAGCCCCCGCTCCCTGATGACTCCGTTGCCGGTCCTGGCGGCGGGGAAGTGGCCGGCCCAACGGTTCCAGGCCCCTGTTGAGTTTGCCCTGGTGGGGTTTGAGCCGTCCCGGTTTGAGCAGGTTCGTTTTCAGCGGGTGCCGGCACGGCCGGCGGCAGTGCCCGGGGCTGCGGCTCCGGGACCAATGGCCCCTCGGCGGGCACGGTGCGCCCATAGCCTGTTGCGCCAGCGGTAAACGCCCGGTCCGCGGACTGATCGGTGCCAGGGGCGCAGCATGCCAGCCACAGCGGAAGCGTCAGTACCGCCGCCGTCGCCATCAGTTTCCCGGCACCCCGCCTGCCTGCCATGTCTGCACCGTGTTCCCGTCCCCGCGCATCCCAGTGCATTAACGTTACGGCTCTCCGACGTGCCTGAACATGCCGGCGGTGTTCCGGTTGGAGCAAGACTTGGTCACGCCGGCGGCCGCCGGGCCCTACCGCGCTCACGGTGCGGTAACAACGACAGCAAAATGCCCCGGACGCCAATGGGCGTCCGGGGCATTGAGGGTATGCAGGCCGTGCTGGAGCCGGCTGCGGCAGTCCGTTGCTGCTTGGGCCTTACGCTGCCGGCTGTGCTGCGACGGTGCGCGCCTCGGCGAGTGCGTCGAAGACGCCCTTGATCTGCTCGACCACTTCGGCGTCGTCCTTCGGGTGCAGTTCGGCGAAGCGGACCATGGAGCCGGGAACGGCGAGCTTGACGTCCTCGAGCACGGTGGCGCCGGCGATGCCGACGGCCTTGCGGGCCTCATCCTGGGCCCACACGCCGCCGAACTGGCCGAAGGCGGTGCCGACGACGGCGGTGGGCTTGCCGGAGAGGGCGCCGGCGCCGTAGGGGCGGGACAGCCAGTCGATGGCGTTCTTCAGGGAGGCGGGGACGGTGCCGTTGTGCTCCGGGGTCACCAGCAGCAGGGTGTCGGCATCGTTGGCGGCGGCGCGCAGGGCTGCTGCCGCGGCGGGGACCTGGCCCTCGACGTCGATGTCCTCGTTGTAGAACGGGATGTTGCCGAGGGTCTCGTGGATCAGGACCTCAACGTTCTCGGGGGCGTTCAGCTGGATGGCTTCGGCCAGCTTCTGGTTGGTGGACCCGGTGCGAAGGCTGCCGACAAGGGTAAGAACAGTGCTCTTTGACATGTGTACTCCTGGGTTCGGGCTGCGGCCGGGCCGCTAACCGATTGGAAAAGTGGAGGCATTGCTGCCTTCACTGATCTAAACGGACCGTGGTCCGATTAATATTCCCGGGGGCTAGGATACGGAGTGTGAGCTTCATCCCACTGCTGCCCGGATCGCTCTCGGGCCCGGTTCCCGAGCGAAGCGATGCCGCGCGGAACCGCCAGCGGCTGCTCGATGCCGCCCGCGAGCTGATCGCCGAGTCCGGGGCGGACGGCCTGACCATGGACGCGCTGGCGGAGCGTGCCGGAGTGGGGAAGGGGACGGTCTTCCGCCGCTTCGGCAGCCGCACAGGGCTGATGATGACGCTGCTCAGCGACTCTGAGGCAGCCTTCCAGGCCCGCTTCATGTTTGGTCCTCCGCCGCTGGGTCCGGGCGCGTCGGGACTGGACCGGCTGATCGCGTTCGGCACGGAAAGAATCGCGTTCGTGCTGGAGCACGGCGATCTGGCGAGCGCCGCCGAAGGCTCGCCGCACAGCCGCCACGAGGTGCCCGCCGCCGTGCTGGCGCAGCGCCACATCGAGTTCCTCCTGCGGGAAGAGGGCATGGAGGCGGACCCGAGGCTGATGGCGATGGCACTGAGCGCGACCCTTGATCCGGACAGGCTGCTGCACTCAGTCCGCGTCCACGGCCTGCCGCCCGAGCGGCTGGCTGCGTCATGGCGGGAACTCGTCACCCGCGTGATTCGCGGAGGGTAGGTTAGTCCAGAGTCGGGTGAAACGTCCAGTCAAATCAGTCGCACTGAAGAATTCATAACGATCTGATACGGGCGCGGGGCTCTCCGGGCAGATGCCCGTATCCGGGACTCATCTATGTGGTAGTTTCCTCTGGAATGTGACCCGCAACATAGTTCTTTTCGGACGTGTCTGTCAGGTCGCGAAAGCCGGCGAATGCGTCGGCGGAGACCTGGGGGCGGCGCGATCCGTGGCTGGCTGGGGAAATCGGAAGGATCTGGAACGTGGATGCAGTCGAGGTAGAAAAGCCGAAACCAGCAGAGGGCGATCCCCTGAGGTGTTTGTCCAGCGTTCCGGCGGCGACGATCCAGAAGTAGCTGCCGCATGCTCAGGTACCTTGCCAAGCGCGGCATCACGTACGTCTTTATGATCTTCCTGACCACGTCTGCCGGGTATTTCCTTGCGGTCAGTTCCCTCAAGCCGGCGCTGCTGGAGCAGGAACGGATTCCCCGCCCCACGCCGGAACAAGTGGCCAACTCCATGCGCCTGAAGGGCCTGGACCCGGACTTAAGCCCGTGGGAGCGCTACGTCGAGTGGCTCACCGCGATTGTGACCCGCTGGGACTGGGGCCGAAGCCCCAACGGCGCCTTCATCAACGCCGAATTCGGTGACCGCGTGTGGATCTCCACCCGCCTTTTCCTGGCCTCGATCGTCCTGACCCTGGTCATCGGCGTCGCCCTCGGTGTGTACTCGGCGGCCCGCCAGTACAAGTTCCAGGACCGGGTGATCACCTCCTACAGCTACCTGGCGTACATCGTGCCGGCTCCCATCGCCTACTTCCTGGTGCAGTTGGGCGCCATCAACATCAACGAGACGGTCGGGGAGCGGATCTTCTTCGTCACCGGCATCTCCACTCCGGGCCTGGCACCGGGGTGGGCCCAGTTCGTGGACATGCTGGCACACTACGCAGTGCCCACGATCGCCATCACGCTGGTTGGCTGGGGCTCCTACCAGATCGCGCAGCGGCAGTACCTGCTGGACAACGTCAACGCCGACTTTGTCCGCACGGCACGCGCCAAGGGGTTGACCCGCAACCAGGCCATTTCCCGGCACGCCCTCCGGGTATCCTTCATTCCCGTGGCCCAGAGCATCGCCTTCACCATTCCCGCCATCTTCGCCGGCGGCTTCTTCGCCGAGAAGATCTTCGCCTGGCCCGGTGTGGGCTCGTGGAGCATTGATGCCATCTCGCTGCAGGACGTCAATGCCGCAACGGCCACCCTCGCCTACGGCTCCGTGATCTTCGCCCTTGGCGCCATCCTCGCGGACTTCGCCACCACACTGGTTGACCCGAGAGTGAGGGTGCAGTAGCCATGACCAACCTCAACGCCATCGACCCGGCGGCAGTGGCCCAGGACGCCCATCTGGACAGCGCCGACGTCATCATCGGAAAATCCACCATCATCTTCCGGCGCTTCATGCGGAACAGGACCGCCGTAGCGGGCCTGGCCATCTTCGTCGCCCTGACGGTCTTCTCCTTTGTCGGCGGATACCTCACCCAGTGGGACAAGGAGACCATCGACCCCTTCAATATCGGCATGCCGCCGTCGGCCGAGCACTTCCTGGGCACCTCCCAGGCCGGCATTGACCTTTTCGCGATGACCGTTGAAGGCACCCGGATCTCCATCCTCATCGGACTCATCGTGGGCCTGGTATCCGTCCTGATTGCCGCGGTCTACGGCTGCACCATGGCCTATTTCGGCGGCAAAGTGGACAAGGTCATGCTCTTTGTCCTGGAGGCACTCATCATGATGCCCGCCCTGCTGGTGGTGGCCGTGGCCACCAGTGGCGGAGGGGACGGGCTGAAGAAGAACCTCCCGAGCTGGTTCCTGCTGATCATCGTCCTGCTGGTCTTCAGCTGGATGGGCACCGCCAGGCTCATCCGCTCACTGTCCATGTCGCTGATGCAGCGCGACTTCGTCAAGGCCGCCCAGTACATGGGCGTTCCGCCGCGCCGCATAGTGTGGCGGCACCTGGTCCCCAACATCGGTTCACTGCTGGTCCTGGACATTACCCGCGGCGTCACCGGCGCCATCCTGGCTGAAGTGGCCTTCTCCTTCATCGGAATCGGCATCAAGGTCCCGGACGTGAGCCTTGGCGTGCTGATCGGCGGCGCCACCTCGCAGGTGCAGACCTTCCCGTGGATGTTCTGGGTGCCGTTGACTGTGATGTTCCTCCTCACCGGGTCCCTGGCCATGATGAATGACGGCCTGCGTGACGCGTTCGACCCCAGTTCGAGTTCGGTTGGCCGGGCCAAAAAGAACAGCGCACAGAAGAGGGCCAAATGAGCAGCGGAACCTACCTCGAACCGGCCGACCCGGCCCCCTCGCCAGTAGAGCGGCTCCATATCGCGGGCATGCACCCGCCGTCGGACGCAGTTTTGTCCGTCCGGGACCTCAACGTCCGGTTCAACTCCGAGAACGGCGTGGTACACGCGGTCCGCGGCGTTGATTTCGACCTCATGCCAGGCCAGACCCTGGGCATCGTCGGTGAATCAGGTTCGGGCAAATCGGTCACCTCCCTGGCCATCATGGGGCTGCTCCCGCCCACCGCGGAAATCTCGGGATCAGTGCGGCTCAAGGGCAAGGAACTGCTCGGCCTCAGCGACAAGGCCATGTGCGCCTACCGGGGCAATGACATCGCCATGGTGTTCCAGGACCCGCTGTCCTCCCTGACCCCGGTGTACACGGTGGGAGCCCAGATCATCGAGGCCCTCACCATCCACAATCCCGGCATGGGCAATTCAGCGAAGGAAGCCCGCGCCGTCGAACTCCTGGCCATGGTGGGGATTCCCAGCCCCAAGGACAGGCTCCGGGCCTTCCCGCACGAGTTCTCCGGCGGCATGCGCCAGCGCGTGATGATCGCGATCGCCATCGCCAACAACCCGCGGGTGCTGATCGCGGATGAGCCGACGACGGCGCTGGACGTCACCATCCAGGCCCAGGTGCTTGAGGTGCTCCATACGGCGCAGGAGGAAACGGGCGCCGCCGTCGTCATGATTACCCATGATCTGGGCGTGGTGGCAGGCATCGCCGACGACATCATGGTCATGTACGCGGGCAAGCCGGTTGAAACGGGGCGGGTGGATGACATCTACTACAGCCCGCGCATGCCCTACACCATGGGTTTGCTCGGAGCTGTGCCTCGTGTGGACGTTGCTGAGAAGACGTCGCTGGTCCCCATTGAGGGCATCCCCCCGAACCTGATCCACACGCCCACGGGCTGCTCTTTTGCGCCGCGGTGCCCCCTGGTGGCGGACGCCTGCCTGACCGGCGAGCCGCCACTGCTGCAGGCCGGCGACAACCCGGGACACCTAGCGGCCTGCATCAGGTCCGGTTCATTGGGCGGCGACGTCGATGTCCTGGAAATTTTCGCGGCGCCGCCGGTTCCGGTGTCCGGCTTTGACGCCATCCCCCGGGCCGAACGCGCCACGGTCCTGGAGCTCAAGGACGTACGCAAGCACTTCCCGCTGACCAAAGGTGCCCTGCTGAAGCGGCGTATCGGCACCGTCAAGGCCGTGGACGGCCTGAGCTTCGACATCCGTGAAGGCGAGTGCTTCTCCATCGTGGGCGAGTCAGGCTCCGGCAAAACCACCACGCTCCTGGAAATCATGGAGTTCCACAAGGACCAGGACGGCGAGGTGATCATCGGCGGCCTCAGCAACAAGGAGGCCACCGACGCCAAAACCAGGGGCGCCATGCGACGTGAGCTGCAGATGGTTTTCCAGGATCCCACCGGCGCCCTGGACCCGCGCTTTACCGTGTATGAGGTCCTGGCCGAGCCGCTGCAGAACGCCGGCATGGACAAGGCAGCCATCCGGAAACGGATTATGGAACTGATGAAGCTGGTGGGGCTCCAGGCGGATCACGTCAACCGGTTCCCCAACCAGTTCTCCGGCGGCCAGCGCCAGCGGGTGGGCATCGCCCGGGCCCTGGCCGTGAACCCGAAGCTGGTGGTCCTGGACGAGCCGGTGTCCGCCCTGGACGTCTCGGTCCAGGCCGGCGTCATCAACCTGCTGGACAAGCTGCGCGCCGAGCTGGGCCTCAGCTACCTGATGGTGGCCCACGACCTCTCCGTGGTGCGGCACATCTCCAACCGCGTGGCGGTCATGTACCTGGGCAAGATCGTGGAGATCGGGGAAGTGGACAGGGTCTTCGACAACCCGCGCCACCCCTACACGCGCGCATTGCTCTCCGCCATTCCAGTCCCCGACCCGCAGCTGGAACGCACGCGGGAGCGCATCATCCTCCAGGGCGATCTGCCGTCGCCACTGGAGGCTCCCAAGGGCTGCAACTTCGCCACCCGGTGCCCGGTGTTCGCGGCCCTTCCTGCTGCCAAACAGGAGAAATGCCTCACCCTGGAACCGCCGTTGGAGGCGGTCCGGCCTTCGGCGGCCGTCCGGGCACTGGAAGCCGGGCCGTTACCGGTCCTTGACCAGCAGTTTGCCTGCTTCTTTCCTGACGGCCAACTGGACGAGGACATGCTGGTGGTCCACGAGACCGCGGAACCCCAGGCCCCCTAGATTTTTTCGAACCACCACAAGCACCACCACTCGCACCAATGAAGGGAACACCATGAAGAATCTGACCAAGATCGGCGGAGCGGCGGCCATTGCGGCAGCCTTGACGCTGACCGCTTGCGGCGGTGGAGGCACGTCTACCGGACCGGAGACAGCTAAGGGGCAGGAGTCCGGCAGCGACCTGTCCAAGCTCATCAGCGTTAACGAAAAGCCCGCGGCTGATCTTGAGCAGGGCGGCAAGGTTACCCTGCCGCTGGGCAACATCGGCCCGGACTTCAACGGATTCTCCAACAACGGCAACAGCGCGGACAACTCCGCCCTGCAGATCCCCATGAACCCGGTAGCTGTGAACAGCGGCGGCATCGGCGGCTGCTGGAAGGTCGACTTCGTTGGCAAGGTCACGCCGAACAAGGACTTCTGCGAGTCGGTCGAAAGCGAAGTCAAGGACGGCAAGCAGACCGTGACCATCAAGGTCAACCCAAAGGCCGCCTACAACGACGGCACCCCGATCGACATCAAGGCATTCAAGAACACCTGGAACATCCTCAAGAGCCCGGACGCCGGCTATGACATTGTGAGCTCCGGAGCCTACGAATTCGTTGAGTCCGTCGAAGCGGGCAGCAGTGACAAGGAAATCATCGTCAAGACGAGCCAGCCGGTCTACCCGGTGGATTCGCTCTTCTTCGGCCTGATCCACCCGGCAGTCAACACGCCGGAGATCTTCAACGAAGGATTCAACGGTGAGATGCACCCGGAATGGATGGCCGGCCCGTTCAAGCTGGACCAGTACGACACCGCCGCCAAGACGGTAACCCTCGTTCCCAACGACAAGTGGTGGGGCGCCAAGCCCGTCCTGGCAAACGTGGTCTTCCGTCAGCTGGAGACCAGTGCGCAGATTGCAGCCTTCAAGAACGGTGAGATCGACGGCATGTCCGCTAACACCATCTCGCTCTACAAGCAGCTGGATGGCACCAAGAACTCCGAGGTCCGCCGCGGCCAGCGTCTCTTCGCCGGCGGCATGAACATCAACGCCCAGAAGGTCACCGACGTCGCAGTCCGCAAGGCGATCTTTGCCGCCGTCGACCGTGAAGCCCTCCGCAAGGTCCGCTTCAACGGCTTGAACTGGGAAGAGCCCAGCTCCGGTTCCATGATGCTGCTGCCGTTCTCCGAGTACTACCAGGACAACTACCCGGTGAAGGAAACCGGCGCGGATGCAGCCAAGAAGGTACTGACCGACGCTGGATACACCGCCAACGCCGCAGGCATCATGGAGAAGGACGGCAAGCCCGCCGCGTTCAAGATCAGCAACTTCGGTGACGATCCCACCACGCTCGCCTTCACCCAGACTCTCCAGAAGCAGCTCCAGGCCGGCGGCATGGACGTTGGCATCGACCAGCGTGCTTCTGCCGACTTCGGGAAGGTCATCGGCGGCCGCGACTTCGACATGAGCGTCTCCGGCTACACCGTTGGTCCGGACGCCACGGACGCCGTGAAGCAGTACTACGACTCCAAGACCAACGAGAACCAGCTGGGCGACGCCGAACTGGACAAGAAGATCGCCGATCTTGCTTCGATCGAGGACAACGCCGCGCGCAACAAGGCAGCGATGGACGTTGAAAAAGAGCACATGGCGAAGTACTTCTCCATGGGTGTTGTGATGAACGGCCCGCAGATCTCCTTCGTCCGCACCGGCCTGGCCAACTACGGCCCCTCACTGTTCCAGAGCCTTTCCCAGGTTCCGGACTGGACCACCATCGGTTGGGTAAAGAAGTAACACAACCCGCCAGACCCTTCATTGCTGAGGCCGGCACTCCCCGATTTTTCCGGGAAGTGCCGGCCTCCGCCGTTTCCCCGTCCCCCTGCGACGCTCTGGCACCCTCTGCAGGTTTTCGGGCGACGCTCTTGCACTTCCTCTTCATCGCCGTCGGGGCAAAGCGCCCGATCTGCCAGAGCGTGCCGCTGGAACCCGCCGGTGCTGCCAGAGCGTGCCGCTGGAACCCGCAGGAACTGCCAGAGCGTGGCGCTGGAACCCGCAGGAGCTGCCAGAGCGTGGCGCGGTACCGTTGGCGTATGACCGGCACCGAACCTGAACCCGCCACCCGCTCGATCCGCACCGCCGTCGTCGGCTACGGACTCTCAGGGAGCGTCTTCCACGCCCCGCTGCTCGCAGCGGACCCCCGATATTCGCTCGACGTGATTGCGACGTCCGACGCCGGCAGGCAGGCTGCCGTCGCGGAGCGTTACCCGGGCACCAAAACAGTGCCCGACGGCGACGCTGCGCTTGCGCTGGCGGGGGACCTTGACCTGGTGGTGCTGGGGACGCCGCCCGCGACCCACTTTCCGCTGGCGAAGGCGGCCCTGGAGGCCGGGCTCGACGTTGTGGTGGACAAGCCCTTCGCTGTCAGCAGCGCCCAGGGACAGGAACTGATCGCACTGGCGGAGAAGCTGGGCCGGGTGCTCACGGTCTTCCAGAACCGGCGCTGGGACGGGGACTTCCTCACGGTACGGAAGCTGTTGGCCGGGGAGGCGCTGGGCAGCGTGACCCGCTTCGAGTCCAGCTTCGAACGCTGGTCCCCGGACATTTCAAAGGCATGGAAGGCCGATGCGACGGCGGCGGACGGCGGCGGTGTCCTGTTCGACCTGGGCACGCACCTCATCGATCAGGCGCTCCTGCTGTTCGGCCCCGCAACTGTGTCGCACGCGGAACTGCAGGTGCGGCGTCCGGACGAGAAGGTGGACGATGACGTCTTCCTGGTCCTGACGCACGGGTCCGGCGTGACCAGCCACCTGAGCATGAACATGCTTTGCGCCCAGCAGGGTCCGCGGTTCCGCATCCTCGGATCGGCCGGCGCGTTCACCAAGCACGGGATCGACCCGCAGGAGCCGTACATCGTGGCCGGCGGCAGCCCGCTGGACGAGGAGTTCGGCGTTGAAGCAACGGAATGGGCCGGAGCCCTGGGCCGCGACGGCCATCTCGACCGGCTGCCCACGGAACGGGGAGCCTACCCGGAGTTCTACCGCCTGCTGGCGGACAAGATCCTCGACGGCGGAACGTCATCCGCGCTGCCGCTCCCGGTGGACCCCGAAGGGCCGGTGGAGGTCCTCAAGATCATTGAATCAGCGCGCGTACTTACAGCGCGCTCTTGAAATCATGTGACATGAGTCACTAGGGTCTGATGTTGCGGGTGATGCTCCTGTCTGAGGGGCGACCCGGACGGTCCCCGGCAACAGCCGTTGGGACCGGGAACATCGGACCCTTGCCGGCGACGCACTTGCTACCGCGTGTGCCAGCCGGCAGAAACGGAGCAACAGCATGCAAAGATTCTCCAGGATTGTGGCACCGATCGGAGCGATGGCGCTCGCGATCGGGCTTTCGGCGGCCTCGGCTCCCGCGGCGGTGTCGGCCAGCGCCCAGGTCTCCAACCCCGCCGGCTTACAGGCTGCTTCTGTAACCGGCTCCCAGACCTACATCGTTCTCTACAAGGCGAACGGGGTTTCCGGCGCGTCGCTCTCGGCGGTACAGGCTGCCGGCGGCACCGTGGTCCAGACCTACCCGCAGATCGGCGTGGCCATCGTCAGGTCCGACCGCGCCGGCTTCGATGCTGCGCTGCGCTCGGCGGACTCTGCCGTTCAGGGGGCCGCGTCCACAGCGGGCTTTGCCGTCGCTGTCGAAGACGACAACTCCGGCGCTGCCGCAGACGCTGCGTCAGCGCCCGTGGAGCCCCTCGTCCCCGCGCCGGGCAACGACCCCCTGTCCGGCCTCCAGTGGGACATGGACCAGATCCAGTCTCCCGCAGCCCGCGCCATCACCGGTGGAAGCCCCTCCGTGGTGGTGGGCGACATCGACACCGGCCTGGACTACACCCACCCGGACCTCGCCGCGAACGTGGACTTCGCCAAGAGCGTTTCGTGCGTGGGCGGCGTCCCGGACCAGAACCCGGCCGCGTGGATGGACAAGAACGGCCACGGCACGCACACTGCCGGGACCATTGCTGCGGCGAAGAACGACATCGGCATGGTGGGGGTAGCTCCGAACGTGAAGATCGCCGGGATCAAGGCAGGCAATGACGACGGGTTCTTCTTCCCGGAGGCGGTGGTCTGCGCCTTCATGTGGGCAGGGTCAAACGGTATCCAGGTCACCAACAACAGCTACTTCGCCGACCCCTGGCTCTTCAACTGCAAGAACGACCCCGGCCAGCGGGCCATCTGGGAAGCCGAGCGCCGGGCCATCAAGTTCGCCCAGAACAACGGCACCACCATTGTGGCAGCCGAGGGCAACCAATCTGATGACCTCGCACACCCCACCCAGGATTGGACCAGCCCGGACGACACCACAGCGGTAATCCGTGACATCACCAACGCCTGCGCCGTGGTGCCCGTCGAGGTGCCCGGAGTGATCGGTGTCACTGCCAACGGAAACAAGCTGTTCAAGTCGTACTACTCCAGTTACGGCCTGGGCACCGCCGACGTTGTCGCACCCGGCGGGGACCGCCGCTTCCAGCTGACACCCGCCGCAACGAACGGGCGCGTCCTCTCCACCTGGCCGTCAGCCGCGCCGTGCGCCCCCGCATTGACAGTGACGGACGGGGCGGCCCGCTACTGCTACCTGCAGGGCACGTCCATGGCTTCCCCGCACGTAGCCGGTGTCGCAGCGCTGATCGTCAGCACCGGCATCACCAACCCGGGGACCGTGGCCTCGCGGATCAACAACACCGCGGACCCGATCGCCTGCCCCGCGGACATGAGCGTCTACGCGAATTTCCCGGCCTTGGACGGTGGAGCGCCCCAGGTCTGCCAGGGCGGCGCTGGCTACAACAGCTTCAACGGCCACGGCCAGGTGAACGCCCTCCGCGCCGTCGGCGGTTAAACGGCGGTTAGACGGCGGCTAAACACTGCTAAACGAAGGGTCTAATGCACGACGGCGGGTCCCCGGTCTGGAAGGTCAGGCCGGGGACCCGCTGCGTGTAGAGACTGGCGCGGGACGACAGACATCCGACAGCGTGCGTCAAAGCGACGAATGGGCCCACGCCGGCAGGGTTCCCTGGCCGAGCTTGCGAGGCTAGGGGGCAGGTGGGGAGCAGCACGCAGAGGATGTGTGTCGTCCAGCGCAGCAGGACGGCGAGGACTAAGCGGAGACCAGTTCGTGCCAGTCAGCCACGAGGGGCAGGCCGTGCGCTTCGGATACGGAGTGGTGCGCCACGTGGCCTGCTGCGATGTTGAGCCCGGCGGCAAGGGCGGGGTCGCGGTCGAAAGCGGCTTTGACGCCCAGGTTGGCCAGTGCAACGGCGTACCGCAGCGTGACGTTGGTCAGCGCGTAGGTGGACGTGTTGGGCACGGCGCCGGGCATGTTGGCCACGCAGTAGAAGATGGTGTTGTGCACCTTGTACGTGGGTTCCTGGTGCGTGGTGGGGCGGGTGTCCTCGAAGCAGCCGCCCTGGTCCACGGCGATGTCCACCAGCACTGAGCCGGGCTTCATGCGGGAGACGAGTTCGTTGCTGACCAGCTTGGGAGCCTTGGCACCGGGGATCAGCACCGAGCCGATCACCAGGTCCGCGTCCACCACTGACTTCTCGATCTCGTACTTGTTCGAGGCCACGGTCTTCAGGCGGCCCTGATACTGGGCGTCGAGTTCGCGGAGGCGGTTGATGTTGATGTCCAGGATGGTGACGTCGGCGCCCAGGCCGAGGGCCATTGCTGCCGCGTTGGTTCCGGCAACGCCGGCGCCGAGGACAACCACCTTGGCGGGACGGACGCCCGGTACGCCGCCGAGCAGCACACCCTTGCCGCCGGCAGGAGCCATCAGGGACGTGGCGCCAACCTGGACGGAAAGACGGCCGGCAACCTCGGACATCGGGGCCAGCAGCGGCAGCGAACGGCCTTCCTGGACGGTTTCGTAGGCGATGGCGGTGACGCCGGAGTTGATCAGCTCACGGGTCAGTTCCGGTTCGGCCGCGAGGTGCAGGTAGGTGAAGAGGATCAGGCCCTTGCGGAAGCGGTGGTATTCCGCAGCAATGGGTTCCTTGACCTTCATGACCATGTCGGCGCGGCCCCAGACGTCGTCGGCGGCGGCAACGATTTCGGCGCCGGCGATGGCATATTCCTCGTCTGTGATCCCGGAACCAAGACCTGCGCCGCGCTCCACCAGGACGGTGTGGCCGTGGGTGCGGAACTCGTGGACGCCGGCGGCCGTGATGGCCACGCGGAATTCGTTGTTCTTGATCTCTTTGGGGACACCGATGATCATTTTGGGCTCCATGTTCACCAGGCCTGTGGGCCCGGAATTGCGGGGAAAATTTGTACTTCCAGAATAAATCCGGTTGTGACTCAGCTGACACGAAAGCGGGAGGACCGCGGGACTGGACCGGCGTCATTCCGGGGTTTTTAGACCGCGCGACTCGACATTTGTTGAGCGTGGAAGCGTCAGGTGTCGCCTCGTGTCCGTTCGCCGAAGGGACACGCGTAGCAGTAGTGTTGCCCCATGCAGCAGCAGGATGTGGAACAGCTTGTGGAGCAGGTGGCGGGGAAGCTTGGACGCGGACTTTCGCTGGAAGATCTGGATGGCCTGCTGCTCGCCTACAGCTCCAACCAGGCCCACGCGGACAAGGTCCGGGTCAACTTCCTGTTGAGCAAAAGGGTGCCCGCTGATGTCAGCGCCTGGCAGCTCTCGCACGGGATTGCCACGGCGGTCCGCCCGTTGGCGATCCCCGCCAACCCGGACCTTGGAATGCTGGGCCGGATCTGCGTTCCGCTGATGGTCCGGGGATTCCGCGTGGGCTACCTGTGGGTGCAGCAGGACTCGGAGGACGAGAATCCAGCGGCAATCCTTGCCCAGCTGCCGGATGTGGGCCGTGAGATCGAGCAGCTTTCAGGCCTGCTGCTCGAATCCAATACTGCCGAATCCGAATTCAGGCGCGGCCGGGAACGGGAGTTTTTGGCCGCCTGTTCGGGGGAGGCCAACGCCCTGGCAGCTGTAGCCGGTTGGAAGGAAATCCAGGGCAAGGGCCCGTGGCAGGTGGTGACGGTGCTCGACGCCGACGGCTGGGCCGGCGGCCCTGACCCCATCGCCTCCACGCTGATCCACCGCTCCGCGGCCCTGCAGGCCACCATCGGCGTTGACCTGGTGCTGTTCAGTGCAGGAACCGAAACCCATTCGGTGGTGCTGTTCCGCGAGTCCGTGGGGCGCGCCAACCACGCCCAGGTACTGGTCCATTACCAGCTGGAGCTGGCCAAGCGCTCCGGGCGGCCGGTGCACCGCATCATCCTGGGCATCAGCGAGGGATTCGCCAAACCCCGTGAGCTTGCCGAAGCCTACCGGCAGTCCCGGCTGGCCGCCCAGGCGGCGGCGGTGGATCCCCAACTGGGCGAACTGGTGGACTGCCGGGCCACTGGGATCTACCAGTTACTCGGCTCGGCCGGGGGAGGTGCCAGTGCCTGGGCTGACTCGGGCTCCGTCTACGTCCGGATGCTGGAGGACCACGACCGCAACGGTGAGCTCCTCCCGGTGCTGGAACTCATCTACGACAACGACGGCTCCATCCAGGACGTTGCCACCAAACTCCACCTGCACCGAAGCAGCATCTACAACAGACTGGGCAGGATCCGCCAGCTCCTGGGGGCGGACCCGCTCCGGGGTATGCCGCGGCTGGAGCTGCACGCCGCGCTGAAGATGCGGCGCTGGGCCATGCGGCCGCGCATTTAGCTGCTACCTGCAGCCTGACCGGGTTGTTCAATTGCCGCCTCTACGCCGGCTCCCTGGGTGGTCCCGCCGTTCTGCTGTTCGCTCTTCTTCTGCTCGTCCAGCCAGGCCAGGATGGCAGCAAGCCTGATCCGGCGGTGCGTGCCGCGGTATTCCACCGGAATCTCGCCGCGGTCGGTCATGTTCCGAAGGTACGTATGGGAAATCCCGGCCAGTTCCGCGGCCTGGGATGTCGTGAGCATCTCCTCGACGCTGCTGACGGTCACCGCTTCGCCGCGGCTGAACCGGCTGAGGAGATCGACGACGGCGTCCCTCGCCTGGGGCGTCAGACGGTGGACCGTGCCGTCCACAAACACCGTAATGTCGTTGCCGCCTTCCAGCGCCCGCCGAAGTTTCCCTGCGTCCTCGGCCGGAAGGCCGGCGGTCATCCTGGGAGCTATCAGTGCCATCCCAACAGCCTAGCCCCGGATCCCTTGCGGACGGCGGTATGCTCACTGGGTGAAACTCAGCGGGGGCCAAGCCATTGAATTCGGCGGATTGACCGGCCGGCTGTACGCCTCGGTTGCGGCAGCCGGGGGCTCTCCGCGCCCCGTGTACGTTCTCCTGCATGGAATCGGGGTCTCGCACCGCTACCTTACGCGGTTGCACCACGAGCTGGCCCCAACCGCCGACGTTTACACCTTTGACCTCCCGGGCTTCGGCGACTCCCCGAGGCCCGGCCGCCAGGTGCCGGTGGGTGAGTATGCGGCCTTCGTCCACAGGGCGCTTTCCGACGCCGGCGTGGCATCGTGCGTGGTGATCGGCCATTCCATGGGAACCCAGCATGCCGTTGAACTGGCATTGCAGCAGCCTGAGCTGGTGGCCGGCGTGGTGCTGATGGGTCCCGTGGTGGACGGCCACCGCAAATCAGTGGCCCGGCAGGCGCTGGCGCTGACCCGTGATGCCATGTTCAGCGAGAGCTTGTCCTCGAACGCCCTTGTGTTCTCGGACTACTTCCGCGCCGGACCCCGCTGGTACCTGACTGAGCTGCCGGTGATGATGGAATATCCCATCGAAGCAAGGGTCCAGGGAATCGGCCAGCCTGTACTGGTGATGCGTGGCGGCAAGGATCCTGTGGCCACCCGCGGATGGTGTGAACGGCTCGCGGGTCAGGCCGTCCAGGGCGGCCTGACCGAAATTCCCGGGCACGGGCACGTCTTTCAGCACACCTCGCCGGGCCCCGCCGCCGCCGCGATCACGGCCTGGGTGCGGGCCGTCGACGGGTTCGGCGTCACCGCCTGAGCGCAGCCCCCAAGCTGCGGCCCGACGTCGCGCTTTACCCAGCCGGGCGTTAGACGGCGTCGAGGTCTGTCTCCAGCAGCTTGACCAACGAGTCCAAGGCCGCGTCGGCGCCGTCACCCTCGGCCCGGAGCACCACAACGTCTCCCTTTTCAGCTCCCAGTGTCATCAGCGACAGGATGCTCGATGCGTCCAGCGCCTCATCCGCGGGCTCTCCCGGCTTGGCAATGGTGACTTCCACTCCGACCTCGCCGGCAGCTTCTGCAAACAGCGCGGCCGGGCGTGCGTGCAGGCCGGAGCGGCTGGCGATGGTGGCGGTGCGTTCGAGCATGGTTCCTCCTGGTGGGGTATTGGGCGGTGGTAAGAAAGGCGTGGCTAGAGGCCGAGTTCCTCGAGGATGGGCAGCTTTTCCCGCACCCAGGCGCGGGCCTCGGTGGCACTGGGCGCAGACAGCGCGAGCTTGGCCAACTCCTGCGCCTCGGCGAGGGTGACGGTCTTGAGGACGGCGGCCACAGCAGCGAGCGACCGCGCCGTCATGGACAGCGTGCTGACCCCCAGGCCGGTAAGCACGACGGCGAGGGCCGGGTCCGCGGCCGCCTCACCGCAGACGCCCACGGGTTTATTGTGGCCCTCCGCCCGGGAGCCCTCCACTGTCAGGCCCACCAGGCGCAGCACCGCCGGTTGCCACGGGGTGTTCAGGTTGGCGAGCGGGCCGAGCTGGCGGTCGGCGGCCATGGCGTACTGCGTGAGGTCGTTGGTGCCCAGGCTCGCGAAACCCACTTCGCGGAGGATCGCTTCGGCGGTCAGCGCCGCGGACGGAACCTCCACCATCACGCCGGGCGTCTTGATCCCGGCGTCGGCGCACATGGATGCGAAGCGGGCAGCCTCTTCGGCCGTGGAGATCATCGGGGCCATCACCCAGACATCAGCCTGGGAGGCCTTCTCCGCCAGCGCGATGGCTTCCAGCTGGCGGTCCAGGACGCCCGGCGTGGTGAAGTCGGTACGGTAGCCGCGGACGCCCAGCGCGGGGTTGGGTTCGGTGGAGTCGGTCAGGAACGGGAGCGGCTTGTCGGCGCCGGCGTCCAGGGTACGCAGGACCACCTTTTTGCCCGGGAAGGCATCAAACACGCTCTGGTACGCCGCGGCCTGTTCTTCCACGGTGGGCTCGGTGTCCCGTTCCAGGAAGCAGAATTCGGTGCGGAACAGTCCAACGCCTTGGGCGCCAAGTTTCGCGGCCGCCTCGGCGTCCTTGCCGCCGCCAACGTTGGCGAGGAGAGGCACCAGGTGGCCATCCGCCGTCGTGCCCGTTCCGCTGAATTCGGCGAGCAGGGAAGCGGTGGCCGCCCATGCTTCCGCTGCCGCACGCAGCGATTCGTCGGGCTCGGCGGTGATGGTGCCGGCAGCGCCGTCCACATAGACTTCCGTGCCGTCCTTCAGTTCGTCCACGCCGACGGCCGCCACGACCGCCGGCAGGCCAAGGGAGCGGGCGATGATGGCCGTGTGGGACTGGGGGCCGCCGCCCGCCGTCACGAGTGCCAGCACCTTGTTCGGGTCCAGGGTGGCGGTGTCTGCCGGTGCCAGGTCCTCGGCCACCAGGACGAACGGCGTGTTGGAGGCGGGGATGCCGGGCGCGGGCACGCCGCGCAGCTCGGCGACGATCCGTGCCCGTACGTCCAGGACGTCGGTGGCGCGTTCGGCCATATAGCCGCCGAGGTTGTGGAGCATTTCCGAAACGGAGGAACCGGACTCCCAGATGGCGCGTTCGGCGGAGGTGCCGCGGGCCACGAGCTTGGCCGCACCCTTGATGAGCATGGTGTCCTTGGCCATCAGTGCTGTGGCTTCCAGGACTGCCTTGCCGTCACCGGTCGCGAGGATGGCACGGTTCTTGAGCTCATCGTGCACGGCCTGGGAGGCGGTCTTGAGGGCGGCTGTCGCATCCTCGGCGGTGACTCCGGCGGGCAGCTGTTCGCCTGCGGGGGGCTCGCTGATCGGTTTGGGCATTTGGCGGATGGTTCCGATGATGCGGCCGGGGCTGACGCCTACTCCTGGGAAGGTCTGCACTGAGTTCCTCGTTCTCTTCCGATAGCCAGGCCCGCCAAGGTTGTCCCGGCGCCATGCCGGGGCCGCCGCAACTACTCTGTGCAACAGCGGAAACGCGCCTGAAAAAATTGTATGTGATTCAGTTCATATAGCAATGCTATAGGTGATAGGGTAGCGGCTATGAGTTTGGATGGCCAGCTTCCCCCCAAAATGCGGCTGCTGCGAGCGGCTGCAGAGTTGCTGGCGAATTCCGCGGGAGCATCCGTTTCCACCCGTCAGATCACGCAGCTGGCGGGTGTCACGGCGCCCACGCTGTACCACCACTTCGGTGACAAGGAAGGCCTTTTCGACGCCGTCGTCGCCGCAGGTTTTGAGGAATATGTTGCGGGCGAGAGGGACTTCGCCCCGTCCGGGGATCCGATGGTGGATATCCGGCGGATGTGGGACAACCACGTCCAGTTCGGGCTCAACCAGCCAGAGTTGTATTTGGTGATGTTCGGCAATATCCGCCCCGAAAGCCGCCCCGCCATCGTTGCAGATGCTGAGGCGCTGATGGAGGAGATGCTGAACAAAGCCGCAATGGCGGGCCTGCTCAATGTCCAGCCGCGTGAAGCGGCCAGGTCCATCCTGGCCGCCAACGTGGGTGTGACACTGATGCTCATCGCGGAACCCGCCGCCGAACGCAACCTTGAACTGTCCACCATGACCCGGGACGCGATGATCTTTGCGGTGTCCTCCGAGCAGGCCACCGGGGCCGTCGCGGAAGACTCCGGGAAATCCTCGGTGGTGGTGGCAGCGATTGCCTTGAACGCCGCACTTCAGGCGTCGCATTCAGACCAGCTCTCGAGCTCGGAACTCAAGCTTTTCCTCGAATGGCTCCACCGGATCTCCAACAGCTCGTCGTAAATATCGGACCCAGCCCTGCGCAGCCGCAGGAATGACGGTTAGGAAATCACATGGCAACAGAGACAGTTGCAAAACCCCGCACCAGCCTGCGGGTCGGCGTCCAGAAATTCGGGACGTTCCTGTCCGGAATGATCATGCCCAACATCGGCGCGTTTATCGCCTGGGGCATCATCACGGCCTTCTTCATCCCGGCAGGCTTCACTCCCAATGAGATGTTGGCCAAGCTCGTCGGGCCAATGATCTCCTACCTCCTCCCGCTCCTGATCGGTTACACCGGTGGCCGGATGGTCCACGGCGTTCGCGGCGGTGTTGTCGGGGCGGTCGCAACCATGGGGGTGATTGTCGGAACCAACATCCCCATGTTCATCGGTGCCATGATCCTGGGTCCGCTGACGGCCTGGATCATGAAGAAGCTGGATAAGGTCTGGGAAGGCCGGGTCAAGCCGGGCTTTGAGATGCTGATCGACAACTTCTCCGCCGGCATTGTTTCCGCCGCAATGGCCATCGTGGGCATGCTGGTGATCGGCCCGGTGGTGACGGCCTTCAGCGATGGCGCCAAGACCGTGGTTGAATGGCTGGTCAATAACGGCCTGCTGCCTTTCACCAGCATCTTCATTGAACCGGCAAAAGTCCTGTTCCTGAACAACGCCGTGAATCACGGCATCCTGACTCCCCTCGGCACACAGCAGGCACTGGAAAACGGCAAGTCCGTCCTGTTCCTGCTCGAAGCCAACCCCGGCCCCGGCGTGGGCGTCCTGCTGGCGTACGCGATCTTCGGCAAGGGCCTGGCCAAGGCGTCAGCGCCCGGTGCCGCCCTGATCCAGTTCGTCGGCGGCATCCACGAAATCTATTTCCCGTTCGTGCTGATGAAGCCCGTCATCATCCTCGCCTCGATCGCCGGCGGCATCACGGGTATCTTCACGCTGGTGGTCACCGGCGCCGGCCTGCGTTCCCCTGCAGCACCGGGCAGCATCCTCGCCGTTTTCGCCGCAACCGCCAGCGACAGCTACTTCGGCGTGGCACTGTCCGTGCTGCTCGCCGCGACGGTGTCGTTCCTGATTGCCTCGGTGATCCTGAAAGCCAGCAAGACCCCCGTGGGTGAAACGGAGGAGGACAGCCTCAGTGCCGCCACCTCCAAGATGGAATCCCTCAAGGGCAAGAAGAGCTCCGTTTCCTCCGCCCTGACCGGAGCCGGCGGTTCCGGAGTGGGAACGGCCGTCCTCGCCGGACCCGTCCGGAACATCGTCTTCGCCTGCGACGCCGGCATGGGATCCAGTGCCATGGGAGCCTCCGTGCTGCGGAACAAGATCAAGGCTGCCGGCTTCCCGGACGTCAAGGTCACCAACTCCGCCATCGCCAACCTCAGCGATACCTACGACATTGTGATCACGCACCAGGACCTCACCGAACGCGCCAAGCCGGCCACGGCCAGCGCCGCGCATTTCTCTGTGGACAACTTCATGAACAGCCCGCGGTACGACGAGATCGTTGAGCTGGTCAAGGAAAGCAACAAGGCGGGAACCACGGAAACAACGGCCGACGCCGGTGCTGGCGCCGGGACCGCCGCGGGCGCTGGTGCTGCTGGTGCTGCTGGTGCTGCCGCCGCCGCTGCCGCTGCCGGACACGGCGCGCACGTGGCCGATGCCCCGGTTGACGCAGAACCAGCCGCCGTCCCGCCGTCGGACATCCTGGTGCCCGACAGCGTGATCCTCAACGGCAGGGCAACCACTCGCGATGCCGCCATCGACGAAGCCGGCCGGCTCCTGCTGGCACGCGGTGCCGTGGATGAGGCTTACATCGCCGCAATGCACGAGCGCGAGGAATCCGTTTCCACGTACATGGGCAGCTTCCTGGCAATCCCGCACGGCACCAACGCCGCCAAGGACCACATCATGAAGTCCGCGGTGTCCGTCATCCGGTACCCGGAGGGAATCGACTGGAACGGCAAGCAGGTCAAGTTCGTGGTGGGTGTGGCCGGTGTGAACAACGAGCACCTGCACATCCTGTCCTCCATCGCCAAGGTGTTCACCAACAAGGCCCAGGTGGCCCAGCTGGAAGCCGCGACTTCCGTGGATGAGGTCCTGGAGCTGTTCGGCAAGGTGAACGCATAGTGAAGGCCGTACATTTCGGAGCAGGCAACATCGGCCGCGGATTCGTGGGGCTGCTGCTGCACAACGCGGGCTATGAGCTGGTGTTCGCGGATGTCGCGGACGCCCTCATTGACCAGCTGGCGGCGGCGGACAGCTACAAGGTCCACGAGGTGGGGGAGCACCCCACCGTGCGGACCGTGGACGGTTTCCGCGCGCTGAACTCCGGCACCCAGGAAGCTGAGCTGGTGCGGGAAATCGCGACGGCGGATATCGTCACCACCGCCGTGGGCCCTCACATCCTGAAGTTCGTGGCGCCCGCCATCACCAAGGGCATTGCGGCGCGGGAAACGTCGCTTCCGCCGCTGCAGGTCCTGGCCTGCGAGAACGCCATCAACGCCACGGACATCCTGCGGGCCGAAGTGGCCGGCCTCTGGGACGACGCCGCCGGGTCGCTGGACTCGCTGGCAGTGTTTGCGAACACCGCCGTGGACCGGATCGTACCCAACCAGGAGCCGGGCCAGGGCCTGGACGTCACGGTGGAAACGTTCTACGAGTGGGTCATCGACCGTACCCCGTTTGGCGGCACGCCGCCGTCGATCCCGGGCGCAACCTTCGTGGACGACCTCTCGCCCTACATCGAGCGGAAGCTGTTCACGGTCAACACGGGGCACGCCTCCGCGGCCTACTTCGGCTTCGAAGCAGGCCTGGAGAAGATCTCCGAGGCCATGGCGGACCAGGATGTGGCAGAGGACGTCCGGGCGGTCCTCGAGGAAACCAAGCAGCTGCTGGTGGCCAAGCACGGCTTCAGCAACGACGAGCAGGAAGCCTACGTCCAGAAGATCCTGGTCCGGTTTTCCAACCCGCACCTGCCAGACACGGTGAACCGGGTGGGCCGCGCCCCGCTGCGGAAGCTGAGCCGGCATGAGCGGTTCATCGGCCCGGCTGCGGAGCTGGCTGAGCGCGGGATCGTGCCGGAGGCGCTCCTGGGCGCCATCGCCGCGGCCCTGCGCTTCAACGACCCAGCCGACGCGGAGGCCACGGAGCTTGCGCAGATCCTGGCGTCGTCATCCGCCGCGGAGGCCACCGAACGGATCACCGGCCTGGCACCGGACCATCCGCTTTTCAGCGCCGTCTCCACACTGGTGGAGGAGCGCCAGCAGGAGGGGGCCAAAGCCCCGGCCTAACCGCAACCCCAGCCCCAGGACGCTCTCTCACTTCCTGCAGCTTTTTCAGGAACCCTCTGGCAGATCCTGTGGGGTTTTGGGGAACGCTCCCGCACCAGGTACGACGCCGGCACTCACCGTGAGTGCCGGCGTCGTGCTGTGTCGGTCGCCGGCCTGAGAAATGAAACACTGCTTCCGGGACGCCATCAGGGCCGGAAGACATCCTGGAGTCCGGTCCCCCGGGTCCGGGGGCGCCCACGCCGCTGTGGAATGCTGGTGTGGTGATCCTGAACCAAGAGTCTCCACCTTTGCTGACTGCCGACGTCGACGGCGGGACGTTCCGGCTCCGCCGCGCCTTGCGCACCGATCTCCCCGTCATCGTGCAGCTGCTCGCGGACGATTCGATGGGTGCAGCGCGGGAACACGCCGGGGACATGGTGCCCTATGAGCGCGCTTTTGCAGCGATCGACGCCGACCCGTCCCATTTGCTCGTGGTGGGGGAGTTGGTGCCGGCCGGGGCCGTCGCTGGTCCTGTGGTTGCGACTTTCCAGCTGAGCTTCCTGCCCGGCATGTCACGCCAGGGATCGTGGCGCTCGCAGATCGAGGGCGTGCGGGTGGCGGGCAGCCTTCGTGGGAAGGGCATCGGTAACCTCATGGTGCAGTGGGCCATTGGCGAGTCCCGGCGCCGCGGCTGCACGCTCATGCAGTTGACCACCCACAAAGCACGGACGGCCGCGCACCGGTTCTACGAGCGCCTTGGCTTTGACGCCAGCCATGAGGGCATGAAGCTAACGCTGTAGTGCCAGAGCGTTGCCCGGATGGGTGCAGGAAGTGCCAGAGCGTTGCCCGGATGGGTGCAGGAAGTGCCGGAGCGTTGGGGTCAGACGGCGGAGCCTTTGCGGACAAACAGTGTATCGGCCTGCTCCAGGGACATGCCGTTGGTCTCCGGCACCTTGAACATCACAAAGAAGAATGAGGCTGCGGCGAACAGTGCGTACATGGCATAGGTCAGCGGCAGCGAGGCGGCGGCCATGACAGGGAAGCTGAGTGTGATGGCAAAGTTGGCCACCCACTGCGCGGCTGCTGCCACGCCCAGGGCACGTGCACGGATACGCGACGGGAAGATCTCGCCGAGCAGGACCCACACCAGGGGCCCCCAGGAGGCGCCAAAGCTGACCACAAATACGTTCGCGGCCACCAGGGCAACCGGACCCCAGGCGCCCGGAAGGGAGATCTCCGAGCCGGTTCCCACGGCGGAGGAGAACGCCAGTGCCATGGTGCCCAGGGAGACGGCCATGCCGATGGATCCGGCCAGGAGGATGGGGCGGCGGCCGATCCGGTCCACCAGGGCGATGGCCACGAGGGTCACCAGGATGTTGGTGATGGAGGTTGCCACCGAGATGGTGAGGGAGTCCTTCTCCTGGAAGCCGACAGCCTTCCACAGCGTGGTGGAGTAGTAGAAGATCACGTTGATGCCCACGAACTGCTGGAGGACCGAGAGGATGATGCCCACCCAGACCACGGCCTGCAGCCCGAAGGTCTTGCCCCGGAGCGAGCCCTTCTGGCCGGCCAGCTTGTCCTCCTCGATCGCGTCCTGGATCTCGCGGATGTGCCGGTCGGTTTCCTCGGAGGGGGCGATGGAATCGAAGACCTTCCGGGCTTCGTCTTCCTTGCCTTGGAAGACCAGGAAGCGCGGAGATTCGGGCAGTGTGTACGCGATCCAGCCGTAGACCACGGCCGGGACCGCAGCGGCGAGGAACATCCACCGCCAGGCTTCCATGCCCAGCCAGAACGCCTGGTCCGCACCGCCGGCGCTGGTGGCGAAGAGGGCATCGGACAGGAGCGCGGCGAAGATACCGGTGGTGATGGCGAGCTGCTGCAGCGAGGCCAGCCTGCCGCGGACCTGCCGCGGCGAAATCTCGGAAATGTAGGCCGGGGCGATTACCGATGCCAGGCCGATGCCCAGGCCGCCCACGAGGCGCCAGAAGATCAGGTCCCAGACGCCGAAAGCGAAGCCCGTTCCGATGGCGCTGACCAGGAACAGCAGTGCGCCGATCTTCATGGCAGGGATGCGGCCGTAGCGGTCTGCCACCTTGCCGGCGAGGAAGGCGCCTGCGGCACAGCCCAGCAAGGCGACGGCAACGGCAAATCCCGTGACCGCCTCGGAGAGGGCAAACTCATCCTTGATGGCATCCACCGCCCCGTTGACCACCGATGAGTCGAAGCCGAACAGGAAGCCGCCCACCGCCCCTGCAAGCGCCAGCCAGATCACCCGCTGCGGAACCTTGGCGGTTGTCTGCTCCTTGGCGGTGGACATGGTGCTCCCTGCGTTTGGGGTTGTGTGGATGCGGGTGCGGACGTCGTCGGCTGCGGTACCGGACCCAGTGCCCGGCGCACACGCGCTAAACAGTGTGGCACGTCACCGCCCGCGGTTCCACTTGCAGTTCCGCCCGCAGGCCCGGAAGCCGACGACGGCGGGGGCGCACCGCCGTCGTCGTCCTCAGTGCACTGTGCGGCGTCAGTGGACGGCGGCAGGCTCCTTGGCCACGTTCGGATCGGTCAGCTTCTTCTTCGGCAGCGCCAGGCTGATGAGGAACGCGACGCCGGTGAGGACCGCTGCGGTGAGCATCACGGCGTCGATCGCGTAGGCGAAGCCCTCCGTGATGGGCCGCGTCAGCACACTGTTGGCGGAGTGCAGCCAACTGGTGTCGTTGAGCGAATCGTTCGAGGCGCCGTTCTGGAAGAACTCATAGAGCTTGGCGTTGGCGGGGTCCGCGGCCACGGCGGGGTCCTTCAGGACGGCCTGGTAGGCGGTGCTCTCCACAGCGGACTTCATGGTTTCCGCGATCCGGCTGGCGGCGAGGCTAAACAGCATGGAGATGAACACCGCCGTGCCCACCGCGCCGCCCATGGAGCGGAAGAACGCCGCGGAGGAGGTGCCCACGCCCATGTCCTTGGGCGGCACGGAGGTCTGCATCGCCAGCGTGAGCGGCTGCATGCAGAAACCCAGCCCCATGCCGAAGAACACCGCAATCACGCCGGGGACCCACAAGCCCGTGTCCACACCCAGGGACAGGCCCATCACGAGCGCGGCGGCGGTCAGGATTGCCGTGCCCAGGATCGGGAAGATCCGGTACGTTCCCGAGGCCGAGATGGTGCGACCGGCGGTGATGGAACCGGTCAGGATGCCCACGGTGAACGTGATCATCATCAGGCCGGCCTCGGTGGGCGTGAGCCCCTTGACCAGCTGCAGGTACATCGGGAGCATGGCGATGGCCCCGAACATGCCGATGCCGATGATGAAGTTCAACAGCGAGGACAGGCCAAAGGTCGTGTTCCGGAAGAGCCGGAGCGGGATCAGGGCGTAGTCGCCGGCTCGTTTTTCGGCCAGCAGGAACCAGGCGATGCCCGCAACGCCCAGCCCGTAGCAGAGGAACGAGTTCAGGGAGGCCCAGCCCCAGCTGCGGCCCTGTTCAGCCACCAGCAGCAGCGGGACGATGGCCAGCGTGATGGCGGCGGCGCCGAAGTAGTCGATCTTCTGCTTCACGTGCTTGGCCGGCAGGTGCAGGTAGAGGAACACCACGGTCAGCGCGGCGAGGCCGATGGGCAGGTTGATGAAGAAGACCCAGCGCCAGCCGTCAAAGCCCAGGATGTTGGCTGATCCGGCAAACGCTCCGCCCACCACGGGCCCGAGCACCGAAGAGATGCCGAACACCGACATGAAATAGCCCTGGTACTTGGCCCGGTCCTTCAGGGACACGATGTCGCCGATGATGGTCAGAGCGAGGGCCAGCAGGCCACCGGCGCCCAGGCCCTGGACACCGCGGGCGAGTGCCAGTTCAGTCATCGAGTGCACGGAGCCGGCGTAGAGCGAGCCCACCAGGAAAATCGCGATGGCGATCAGGTACAGCGGGCGTCGGCCGAAGATGTCGCTCAGCTTCCCGTACAGCGGTGTGCTGACGGTGGAGGTAATGAGGTAGGCGGTGGTGGCCCAGGCCTGGAGGGAGAGCCCGTCGAGGTCGTTGGCGATGGTGTAAATGGAGGTGGAAACGATGGTCTGGTCCAGGGATGCCAGGAACATGCCCAGCATGAGCCCCACCATCACGGTGACGATCTGACGCTGGGTCAGGGTTTCGCCGGCGGCACGCGCGGCTGTGGTTTTGGACATGGGTGCTCCAACGAAGAAAAAGGGATCAAGCCTGTTAGTTGCTTTCGGTAACTATATTACTTCCCGATTTGTTCCTGACGCCGAGGGTTTTCTCGTCCAGGGGCGGCCGCAGCGTCAGCGCTGGACCAGTATCCCGTCCGGATCGCACCAGACACTGACACCGGGACGGAAGGTCACGCCGTCGATCACCACATCCACATCAACCTCGCCGGCGCCGTCTTTGGCGCTCTTGCGCGGGTTGCTGCCCAGTGCCTTGACCCCCAGATCCAGGCGCGCGATCGCCTCACGGTCACGGATTGCCCCGTTGATGACGACGCCGGCCCAGCCGTTTTCCACGGCGCTCTCGGCAATCATGTCCCCCATCAGGGCAGTGCCCAGGGAGCCGCCGCCGTCCACCACCAGCACGGCGCCGGCGCCGGGGGTTGCAAGGGTGGACTTCACCAGAGCATTGTCCTGGAAGCAGCGGATGGTCCGCACCGGTCCGCTGAAATGCGAGCGGCCGCCCAAGGTCTGGAACTGGAGCGAAACCGACGCCAGTTCATCGCCGCGCTCATCGTAGAGGTCGGCCGTGTTAATGGCGGTAGCAGGCGAGCTGTTTGCTGATGCGGCCATGAGGTTCTCCTTGGGTCCGGAAAGCGGAGTCTATACAGGGCAGGTGTCCATAAGGCGCAGGTCCTCGGCGCATGACACGCTGCGGTGATGCCCACGATAGTCTGATTTTCAGAATCGCCAACCGTTCCAGGGGGAACCAGCATGAGCCTGTCCGAAACACCGGCGGCACCGGATTCCGGCGCTGCGGCGGCACGTTCGACGGCGGCGCTCGCCGAACCGACCCAAAAGGTCACCGCGCGCTGGGTGACCGGTCTGGTGCTGGTCAACGTCGGCATCAATGCCGCCTTCTTCGGGCCCATCAATGTGTTTATCGGCCAGCAGGCCATCAGTATCGATGCCGGCAGCAAGGAAGCCATCCTGTCCCTGGTGACCGGCTGCGGCGCCGCGGTGTCGCTGGTGGCCAATCCGCTCTTCGGGGCCCTGTCCGACCGGACGGTCTCCGGATTCGGCCGGCGCGCCCCATGGGTCCTGGCCGGTGCCATCCTTGCCACTGCTGCGCTGCTGGCCATGTCCGGGGCCACTGCTGTGGCCCTGATGGTCCTGTTCTGGAGCCTGGTCCAGCTGGGCGCCAACGCCGCGTACGCCGCCATCACGGCTGCCGTTCCGGACCGGGTTCCGGTGCTGCAGCGCGGCGGGGTGGGCGGCCTCGCAGCCATGGGCCAGACCCTGGGAATCCTGCTTGGCGCAGTTTTTGGCGCGGTGGTCTCCGGGAACTACATGGTGGGGTACACCATGTGCGCGGCCGCCCTGTTGTTTTCGGTGCTGCCGTATCTTTTCCACCGGAATGATCCGCCGCTGCCAAGGGAGGCCCGGCCGCCGTTCGAGTGGAGGGGTTTCCTGCGGGGATTCTGGATCAGCCCGGCCCGCCACCCCGACTTCGCGTGGGCATGGCTCACCCGCTTCCTGGTCAACGTGGGCAACCAGCTGACCATCGTGTACCTGCTCTTTTTCCTCCGGGACGTCATCAAGCATGAGGACCCGGCCCTTGGCGTACTGATCCTCACGGGGATCTATGCGGTGATGGTGATGGTCACGGCGGTGCTGGCCGGACCCTGGAGCGACAGGGTGGGGAAACGAAAGCCCTTTGTCATCGGTTCCTCGGCCACCATAGCCATGGCCGGCCTGATCATGGCTTTCTTCCCTGTCTGGCCTGGCGCGCTCGTGGGCGCGGGCATCCTGGGAATCGGGTTCGGGGCCTACCTTGCGGTGGACTTCGCGCTGCTGACCCAGGTGCTCCCGCAGGCCGCGGACCGGGGTAAGGACATGGGGGTCATCAACGTTGCCAACTCCCTTCCCCAGGTCTTCGCCCCGCTCATCGCCTTCATTTCCCTGCAGTTCCTGGGCGGGTACGTCACCCTATTCATCACAGCGGCCACTATCGGCCTGCTCGGCGCCGTGTTCGTCGTGAAAATCAAAGGAGTTGACTGAATGCGCCACTGAGGGGTGGCGTATAGTTGGGGCCGACTGCAGGCGGTATGGGATGGGGGCGCTCCCGGCTGCTGCACCGTAAAAACACAACACCGGAATGCTGATGCCTGAGACCGTTTCCGTTTATCCGTCCATGGCCGACCGGCCAGCCACTCCCCGCCAGAGGCTGCGCTATGCCCGCATCCTGGAGTCCGCGGCCGGGTTTGCCCGCCAGGGGCTCGACTCTGTGGAACTGTCAGTAATAGCGGAAAAGGCCGATTTGCCGCTGGGCACGCTCCACCGCTACTTTCCCTCCGCCACCCACCTGATGCTCTCGCTGTACCGCCAGCAACTGGACGAGCTGCAGGCACGCACGCAGACTTCAGCATCCCGCTTCCGCGGCCGGGCGCTGACCGGTGTGGTGATGGAAATCTTCCACATGCGGGTCATGCAGCCCGCCGTCGAGCAGTGCCTGCGCCGCGGTGTCTACCTCGAAGAGAGGGACACCACGGCGCTCCTGCGGGAGATCGATGCCCTGAGTGAAAAGGCGGTTTCGGTGGCCTCCGACGACGCCGCGGCGGCTCGGGTGCTCCTGCTGACAGTCACTGGTCTGGTCCAGTCCGTCCGCAACCGCCGGTTGTCGCTCTTCGAAGCCGAAGAAGACCTCAAAAAGGCGTGCACCCTGCTGGCTCCGGCCCCGAAGGCGGCCGATACGGCCCGCCGAACGGCGTAACCGGTCTAGACCAATAAAGCCTTAAATGCGCTTTTTGACGTGATTTGGGTCACAAAAAAGCCTGCTTTTGCCCTTTTTGGGCCTGCCTGGACCCTTGACGTCCATTTCGCCCTACCCATCCTGATTATCATTGCAGGACCGGAGTGGCTGGCAACCAGCATCTGCAAGTACTTCACACCGGGCCCGCCACCTCTGGGCCCACGAAGCGCCGATTTCCCTCACCTTGAGCCTCCCTGCGCTTGAGCCTTTCCGCGCCGTGCGCCCACGGCTAGCCCCAGGAGACAACGAAGTGTCCATAGACGCAATCGCACCCACCGACAATTCCGCCGCCACGGCCCTGACCGAAGCGGAGATCTTTGACCCCCACCAGGGTGGCAAGCTCTCCATCACCAGCACCGTCCCGCTGGCCAACAAGCGCGATCTTTCCATCGCTTACACCCCGGGGGTGGCCGAAGTCAGCCGCGCCATCCACAACAATCCGGAACTCGCCCGTACCCTCACCTGGGCACAGCGCCTGGTTGTTGTGGTCAGCGACGGCACCGCGGTGCTGGGCCTGGGCAACATCGGGGCTAGCGCCTCGCTCCCCGTCATGGAGGGCAAGTCCGCCCTGTTCAAGACCTTCGGCGAACTGGATTCCATTCCCCTGGTCCTGAACACCACCAACGTGGACGAGATCGTGGAAACCCTGGTCCGGCTCCGCCCCAGCTTCGGCGCCGTCAACCTTGAAGACATCTCGGCGCCGCGCTGCTTCGAGCTGGAAGAGAAGCTCATCGAGGCACTGGACTGCCCGGTCATGCACGATGACCAGCACGGCACCGCCGTGGTTGCCCTCGCCGCCCTGACGAACGCCGCCAAGGTCACCGGCCGCGGACTGGAAACCCTGAAGGTGGTTGTTTCCGGTGCCGGTGCCGCCGGCATCGCCGTCGCCGAAATCCTGCTCACCGCAGGCATCGGCGATGTGGTGCTGCTCGATTCCAAGGGCGTCATCAACAAGGAGCGCGCGGACATTGCCGCCGATCCGCAGAGCAAGAAGTCCCAGATGGCCAACCGCAGCAACCCGCGCGGAATCGCCGGCGGCCCCGGCGAGGCATTGCTCGGTGCCGACGTGTTCATCGGGGTTTCGTCCTCCAAGCTCGCCGAGGACCACCTCAAGCTCATGAACGCCAACTCCATCGTGTTCGCCCTCTCCAACCCGGACCCCGAAGTCCTGCCCGAGGTCGCGTCCAAGTACGCAGCAGTTGTAGCCACTGGCCGCAGCGATTTCCCCAACCAGATCAACAACGTCCTGGCCTTCCCGGGGATTTTCCGTGGCGCGCTGGATGCCGGCGCCCGCCGGATCACGCCCGCCATGAAGCTCGCCGCGGCGCGTGCCATCGCGGAACTCGCCGAAGCGGACCTGTCCGCGGACTACATCGTGCCCAGCCCGCTTGATCCCCGCGTTGCCCCTGCGGTGACGGCGGCCGTCGCCGCAGCCGTGGTAGCTGAGTAGCCGCAGCGCCCAGAAACTCAACCAGCCACAACGCCCGACGGCGGTGCCTCCTCACGGGGGCGCCGCCGTGAGGAGGCACCGCCGTCGGGCGTTAATCCGGGGCCGTTAACCCGGGGCGTTGACCCGGGGCGTTAACCGGGACGTCAATCCAACTGTGCCCGGACCAGCCGCGCAGCCGCCCTAAGCTGAGTGTCATGAACTCCGAAACCGTTGTGACCATCCTGTGCGGCCTGGCGATCCTGGTCGGTGTGGCGGGCACCATCATCCCCGTACTGCCAGGCAGCTTCCTGATCGGGCTCAGCCTGCTGGCGTGGGCGATCTGGGGTGGCGCCGGAGCCGCCGGCTGGGTGGTCTTCGCCGTGGGGATGGTGTTTGTGCTCGCCGGTATGGCGGCCAGCGCGGTGCTGACGGGACGGAAGCTGAAGCAGCACAGCATTCCGAACCGCAGCGTGGTGATCGGCCTGGTGGCAGGTGTGGCCGGGATGTTCGTCATCCCGGTGGTGGGGCTTTTCGTGGGGTTCGCCGCCGGCCTGCTGCTCAGCGAATTCCTCCGCACCCGGAACATCGGCACAGCCGCTTGGACCAGCTGGGCCGCCCTGAAGGCCACCGGGCTGGGCATGCTGGCGGAGTTCGGGCTGGCGTGCCTGGCGGCGAGCACCTGGGTCATCGGGCTCTGGGTCGCGGCGGCCACGTAGCATGGAACTATGACCGCGGGGGATGCAAAAGGACCGATCTACCGGGATACGCGCGACCTGACGCCGTTCGGCCACACTCACCTGCAGACGCCGGTCCGTGAGCTCGCGGGGACGGTGGGCGGGCTGATTCACGGTGTTCTGGGCGGCCGGGATGCGGCCCTGATCGCGGTGGACGGCGAGGTCCCCAGGCTCAAGCGGATGCCGGCCAAGCCGGCCAAAGCGGTGCACGACGCCATCTTCAACAGCAAGGAACCAGAGCGGCTCATCACCCTGGGCCGCACCTACCCCGGCTGGGCAGGGCTCTGCTCCGTCATGGCCGGCCTCCTCGCCTACCAGCACGGCGGCTACCTGCGTGCCTCCGAGCTGCTCCAGCGCGGCCTGTCCATCAGGAATGACGACGACGCCAACATCTACGCGGCCACCTACCTCACCCGGGTGGTCACCCGCGTCGAGGTCGCCGAACGCATCTATGTTCCGGTTCTGTTCAGCCAGGAGTCTGTCTTCCTGGCGCTCTCCCATTCACTGAGGGAAACCGGGCAGCTGGATGCCGCGCTGCAAACGGTGTCCCGCCTGCCGCCGTCGCTGCCTTCAGCGCTGGCGCGTTGTGCGCTGGCGTTTTCCCTGGGGCGGGACAAGGAAGTGGTGATCTGGACCGAGGGCCTGACGAACTCCGATGACCTCTCGGCGGCGCTGCTGCTGCTCCGGGGCCGAGCGCTGCGGCGGCTCGGGGCGCACGCCAAAGCACACGAGACGCTGAAGGAGGTGCTCCGGCGTCGCAAGACCGATCTGGTGCTCCGCAACGATGCCCTGACCGACCGCGCCCTGCTGGTGCTGGACAACGGCCGCAAATCCCTCAACCCGCGGGACTGGCTGCGGGGCAGGCCCGCGGAGCTCGAGACCTTCGAAGTCATCCGGAAGGACATCGATGAGCGCCGGTTGTGGGAGCAGGAGTGGGAGCAGCTGGACGGGAAGTGACCATCCCGGCCGGCCGAGGCAGCCAGCCCTTTGCAGCTGATCCAGCCGGCCGGCCTGCCCGCTGACCTGCCCGCCGGTCTTGTGGAGCCAACCGCCCGGGGGTACAACGGAGGCATGAGCGACGCAGTGAATTCCTGGATGGCAAAGTACATCGCGGCGTGGACCACCAATGAGCCAGAGGATATCCGCGCACTCTTCACCGAGGAAGCCGTCTACGAAACCCGGCCGCATGACGGGGATCCCTGGCGCGGGCGCGAACAGATCGTGGACCGGTGGCTGGAGGCCCGCGATGAGCCCGGGGACTGGATCTTTGACTGGAACCTGCTGGGGACGGACGGCGCCCTGGCTTTTGTGCAGGGATTTACGGACTACCTGGGTGACCGGCCCAGCTATGACAACCTGTGGGTGATCCGCCTGGAGCCGGACGGGCGGGCATCGGCTCTCACTGAATGGTTTATGGAACGCAAGGCCTGAAACCCCGGTGTCTTCAGGCCGTGTGGAATAAGCCGGCCACCAGCGGGAGAAGCTGCTCGGACAAAAGCACCACCCCGAGCAGCACCATGATGATTCCGCTGGCCAGGGTGACTGTCCGTGCAGCGCCCGGGCGGGACTGCAGGAGTGTGCGGGCCAGCAGCGCCACGCAGGTGTAGACGGCTCCGGCGAGCAGGACAAAGGTCAGCCCCAGCAGGCCGGACTGGACCGGCACCGGGAGGCCGGCGTCCGGGCTGACGAACTGCGGCACCAGCGCCACGTAAAAGAGGAGCCCCTTGGGGTTGATGCCGCTGGTCCCCATGCCCTGGAGGAAGGTCCGCAGCTGGTTGGCGGGCTTCCCGACGGCGTCTGCCGCGGTGAAGGATGCGCCGCGCCATGAGCGGAGGGTGCTGATGCCCAGCCAGAGGAGGTAACCCGCCCCGGCCACGGTCAGCCAGCCCAGGACGCCGGGCAGGCCGGTCAGCAGTGCCGCGAGTCCGGCCACCAGCAGCACGGTGTGCAGGACGTACCCGCCGCAAAGCCCTGCAACTGCGGGGACGAAGCTGCGCTGCCGGAGACCGGCGGTGATGGAGTAGGCCCAGTCGACGCCGGGGGTGCAGGCGAGGGCGACAGCCACCAGCACAAAGGCGAAAAACAGCTGGGGGTTCATGGTTGGCTCCTGTCCGATGGCTACAGGACAAACCATATTGATTTCGCGGGCATAAGTGCTTACCTTTTTCGCTGGATTTACCGCGTACTTGGTAAGATTCTTGCGTGATTGACCACATTGACAGAAATATCTTGCGCCATCTTAAAGAGGATGGCCGAATGACTGCCACGGCTTTGGCCGCGAAGGTGGGGCTGACCGTTGCGCCATGCCACCGCAGGCTGCGCGATCTGGAGGCGTCGGGCGTGATCCGCGGCTACCGGGCGGACATCGACCCCGCCGCCGTCGGCCTGGGCTTTGAGGCGATCGTGTTTGTCACCCTTCGCCAGGTGGACCGCTCCACCATGGAGATCTTTGAGAACCGGGTGGCGGACAATCCCAACGTCGTCGAAGCCCAGAGGCTCTTCGGCTCGCCGGACTACCTCCTCAAGGTGATAGCCGAGGACCTGCCGGCCTACCAGCGGTTTTACGACGCCGAGCTCACGTCACTGCCCGGCGTCGAGCGGCTGACGTCCACGCTGGTGATGAAGAACCTCAAGTCCAACGCCGGCCCGCCGGTCTAGGGAGCCGCGTTGGCGGAGATTGCGTGGGCTCAGTCCACCGCCGAGACGTGGACGATGATCACCTGCGTCTCCTTGCCGCCGTCGTACCGCAGGTCATAGTTGACCTCCAGGCCTGTGGAGTTTCCGGGCGTAATGGAGAAGTCGCTCTTGCGGGCCACGTCCTTCTCGGCGGAGGAGATCCACCGTTCGGCGGAGGCGCCATCGATCCCGTACCGCACCACACCGTCGCGGATGAGTTCGAAATACTCCGCGGGCGAGCCTGCCGTGAGGAAATATGTCACCTCACTGAAGTCGGGCTGGGTGTTCACGGTCTTGAACCGGATCCGGTCAGTGTCGGCCGTGATCTCGCCGGCGGGGGCAACGATCGTGAGGGTGATCTTCCCCGAGTCCCTGGTGCTGATCTCTGGACCGTAGCTGTCCGCCGCGACGCCCACCGCAGCCTTCTCCAGCCGCCCCGAACTCATGTCCAGCCGTGCTGTCCTGGATTCGCGGATCTCAGCCACTCCGGCCGCGTCAAGAGTTGAGAAGCCTGACGGATTTACGGCGCTCCCTTGAGAGGTTGGCTCGGTGGACGTGCCACTGATCCGGCAGCCCGCGAGGGCCAGGGCCGCGGTTACCGCAAACAGTACGACGACGGCCGCCGGCTTGAGGCCGGATGTTGTGCGTCGGCCTGAAAAGTTACCCGCCATGCTTCCCCCTGATTTGATTCCCGTGCCAGCCTAGCTTGATGGTCACCGGCCGGCGATGGGGAGGGCTCCCCGCAGTTCAGTCCCGGAGCAGGCCGGAGGTGCGGTAGGGGATGACCTCTCGCAGGAACATGCTGGTGGACGTCCGCACAATTCCCGGGCAGAGCCTGATCTCCTCGGAAACGCGGTAAAGATCGTCGGGGCTCGTGGCCACCACCCGGATGAGCAGGTCGGTATCGCCGGCGGGCGCGTGGCATTCGAGGACTTCGGGAATTTCGCGGAGGGCAGCGATCGCTTCATTGAGGTGGCTCTGGTCCAGTTCGGCGCTGACTGCGGCAGCTACCCCGCGGCCGAGCGCGGAAGGCAGCACCCGGCTGCTGTTGGGGCGCAGGAAGCCCGACGCCGTCATCCGCTCGAGGCGCGCCTGCACCGTTCCGCGCGCCAGGCCGAGCCGCTGGGCCAGGACCATGACCGGCACGCGGGGGTCCTCATCAAGGGCGAGGAGGATCCGGCGGTCGGTTGCGTCGAGGTGCTGCTGCAATCTGATCAGTTCCTGTCGGTAGTTTCGGTGTTTGATTGATCAGACTGATCAATCAAAAGAAGCTCTGTTGTGCCAACTGTAAGTTCTCTGGTCAAATTGTGGCAACAGGGAAGAGGCTACCGCCGATGCCCGCAGGCTACAGGATCCCCGGCACACCTCCCGGTCCCTGGATTCAGCTTCCCGCAAGGAAGCCGCCGCTGATTGACTCTTGTTCACGCAATGTCACTCCGCAACCACCGCAACCACGCAAGAGCCCCTGAGCCACGTCCGACTCCCGCAGCCGGCCGTAGCTGAGGGGCTCTTGTTCTTGCAACGCGGGGTCACTTCTGGCCCCTCCAGCGCCCCGTTTCGGGCGTTAAATGAACCCGCGTTGGCCTGTTGCGTAGGGTTGGTTCCATGACCCCAGCCGGCCGCTTTGCACCGAGCCCCTCAGGCGAGCTGCACGTGGGCAACCTCCGCACCGCGATGCTCGCCTGGCTGTTCGCCCGTTCCACCGGCCGGGACTTCCTGCTGCGCGTGGAGGACCTGGACCGCGCACGGGCAGGCGCCGAGGCGGAGCAGCTCCGCGATCTGGCGGCCGTCGGCGTCACCTGGGACGGCGACGTCGTACGCCAGACTGAGCGTTCCGCGCTGTACAGCGGCGCGATCAGCAGGCTCAGCGCCGCCGGGCTGACGTACGAATGCTTCTGCACGCGCCGCGAAATCCAGGAGGCGCCGTCCGCTCCGCATGCCCCGCAGGGTGCCTATCCCGGTACCTGCCGGAACCTGGGAACTGCGGAACTGGAGATCAGGCGGGCCACCCGGCCTGCGGCGATCCGGCTTCGAGCGGAGGTGAAGGACTACACCGTCCGGGACGTTCTCCACGGCGACTTCACCGGCGTCGTGGATGATTTTGTCCTCCGCCGCAATGACGGCGTGACGGCCTACAACCTGGCCGTCGTGGTGGACGACGCCGCCCAGGGAATCGACCAGGTGGTGCGCGGGGATGATCTCTTGCCCTCGACACCCCGCCAGGCCTATCTCGCCGGGCTCCTGAATATTCCCGTTCCGGAATATGCCCACGTGCCGCTGGTAGTGAATGCCGACGGCGCCAGGCTGGCCAAGCGCGACGGTGCCGTGACGCTTGCCGACCTTGGGCTCGCCGGCAGATCCGCGGCCGACGTCCGGGATCTCATTTTTAAGTCGTTGGGGCTGCCGGCCGGAACGCTGGAGCAGGTGCTCACAGCATTCCGGCCGGAAAGCCTTCCCCGGGAGCCCTGGGTGTGGACCGGGTTCCAGCGCTAGCTCACGGCTGACCCGCTGAAAGCTTCCGAAGATCCGCCTTCCGGATCTTGCCGCTGGCAGTACGCGGCATCTCATCCACGAACACCACTGATTTGGGGATCTTGTAGCGCGCCAGCCGCCCCTCCAGGTGCGCCCGCAATTCGGCCTCGGTGAGCTGGGCCCCTTCACGCAGCAGCACGACCGCCCGGGGAACTTCACCCCACCTCTCATCGGGCACGCCTATGACAGCCACGCTGCCCACTGCCTCCAGCTCGGTGATGGCCTGCTCCACTTCGGCCGGATAGATGTTTTCGCCACCCGAAATGATCATGTCCTTGAGCCGGTCCGACACGAACACAAAGCCGTCGTCATCCTTGTAGCCCATGTCACCGGACTTGAACCAGCCGCCGGGCGTGTAGGACTCCGCACTCGCCTCGGGCCGGTTCCAGTATTCGCGGATCACATTTGGGCCCTTGATCTGGATTTCGCCCACTGATCCCGGGTCGGTAACGGTGCCGTCGAAGTCGGCGATCCGCACGTCGGTGAAGAAATGGGGAAGGCCGGACGAACCAGCCTTCTCCCGTGAGCGGGCAGCGGGCAGCGTGGTTGCACCCGGTGCTGTCTCAGTCATGCCGTAGCCGTTGGAGAAGCGCAGGCCCCGTTTTTCGTAGGCGTCAATGACCCGCATCGGCACAGCCGAACCGCCGCACGTGAGCTTGTTCAGCGAACTGAGGTCAGCGCTGTCCCATGCCGGGTCCTCGCAGAGCATCTGGTACGTCGTGGGCACGCCGCTGATGGTGGTGGCGCGGTGCTTTTCGATGAGTTCGAGGGTCCGGCGGGGATCGAACTTGGTTTCCAGCACCACAGTCCCGCCCTTGAGGATGGTGGGCAGAACCCCCATGTTCAGGGAGGCCACGTGGAACATCGGCGAGATCATCAGGGCCACGTCCGTGGAGGCAAAATCGAAGTCCACGATCACGTTCAGGCAGTTCCATGCGACGTTCCCGTGGGTCAGCAGCGCACCCTTGGGATGCCCGGTGGTGCCGGAGGTGTAGAGGATCATGGCGCCGTCGTCCAAGCCCACCTCCTCATCGATGTACTGCTCCGCGCCCGACGCGAGGACTGCCTCGAAGCCTTCCGCCGCCGTCGGACCCTGTCCGTTGGCAGTTGTGCCGTTTCCGGCGTCATTGCCGGCCGCGGAATCCACCACCGAGATGCGCCGCGCGACCGGTGTGCCGGCCATACCGGCCACGGCGAGGGCATCCAGGCTCAGGCCGTGGACCAGCGTGGCCGCCCCGCAGTCCACAAGCTGGAACTGGATCTCGGGCGGGGCCAGGCGCGTATTCAGGGGGACGAAGATGGCGCCCAGCTGCCCGCAGGCGAACAGGGTTTCCAGGAAGGACGGGTGGTTGTCGCCCAGGTAGGCCACCCTGTCTCCCTTGCTGACGCCGCCGTCCCTGAGAGCGTTGGCCAGCCGGGCGGACCGTTCGGCCAGCTGCTCGTAGCTGACTTCCTGCTCTCCGCTGATCAGGGCTGCCTTACTGCCGGACTTGGGACGGCGGCGCTCCAGCCACGAGCCAATGCCAAAGTTTTCCACGGCGAATCCTTTCCGCTCAGGACTTGACTGTCAGGAGGTCGTTGTTCTTCGGCTCCCGGGTCAGGAGGATGAAGACGATGGACACGATGGACATGATGGCCAGGTAGGTGAACACCGAACCCGTGTCCTGTCCGGAATCCTTGAAGATCTGGGCCACGATGCCGGGGGTGAAGCCGGCGCCCAGCAGGGTGGCCAGCTGGTAGCCCAGCGACGCTCCGGTGTAGCGGGAGGTGGTGCCGAACTGTTCGGAAACGAAGGCTGCCAGGGGTCCGAAGAGCGTGGAGTGGATCATGAGGCCGATGGCGAATGCCACGAAGATCAGGACGATGTTGTTCGAGGACAGCAGCGCGAACATCGGCACCAGGTAGATGATGAACAGCACCAGGCCGCCGATCATGACGGGGCGGCGTCCCAGTTTGTCCGAAAGCCGGCCGCCCAGGATGACAAACACGATGGACAGGGCCGACGCCGCCGCGAAGGCGTAGAGGACACCCTGCCTGTCCGCTCCTTTGGACACCGCGAAGGTCACCGAGAACGTTGCCAGCACCACCTGGAGCGCGAAGCCGGCGGCCCCCGCCAGCATGGTGAAGATCAGGGTCTTGGGCCGCCGGAGCACCTGCAGCAGCGGGATGTCCCGTTTGGTGGCCAGTCCCTGTTCCCGCGCTTCCTGGTCCGCGCGTTCCCGCTCGATTTTCTCCTGCTCAAGTGCCGCTTTGAAGATGGGGCTTTCGGAGACCTTCAGGCGGACGAACATCCCCACGCCAAGCAGTACAAAGGAGAGCAGGAACGGCACGCGCCAACCCCAGGTGAGGAACTGGTCGTTGGGCAGGGCCGAGAAGGCGCCCATCATGAGGGTGCCAAGGACGGCGCCGGTCGGTGCGCCGGCGTTCACGAAGGATGCCGCGAAGCCGCGCTTTCCCGACTCGGAGTGCTCAAGCGCCATCAGCGCTGCACCGCCCCATTCGCCGCCGACGGCGATGCCCTGGAAAACGCGCAGGATCACCAGGAGCACCGCACCCCACGGTCCGGCCACGGACGCATCCGGGACCACCCCGATGAGTGTGGAAGCGATGCCCATGACCAGCATGGAAATGATGAGCATGCTTTTACGGCCCATCCTGTCGCCAAAGTGGCCGAAGATGATGCCGCCCAAGGGGCGGGCGACGTAGCCGGCGGCAAAGGTGCCGTAGGCGGCGACCACGCCCACCCAGTCGTCCATCCCGCTGAAGAACACCTTGGGGAAGACCACGGCCGCGGCGGTGGCGTAGAGGAGGAAGTCGTAGTACTCGATGGTGCTGCCGAGGTAGCTGGAGGCGATGACGGTGCGCGCTTCCTTGCGGCGCTCCGCGGTGCCCATGGCTTGAAGCTGGGTAATTCCGGACATGGCTGTTCCTTTTGGTACGGATGAGTACGGAAGAAGAAGACGGTGGTTGGTGCGGAAGAAGGGAAAGCGGAGGTTTACTTGTAGAACCGCGCCAGGAATTCGGCGACGACGGCAGGTCGTTCCTGGCCTTCGATCTCGATGGTGTTGGCGACCTTGATCTGGGCGCCGCCCTTGACCTCGGTGACCTCAACGATGGTGGCCTGCATCCGGATCCGTGAACCGACCTTCACGGGAGACGTGAAGCGGACCTTGTCCAGGCCGTAGTTCACCTTGGTGGTGACGCCCTCGACGTCGAACAGCTCACCCCAGAACGGGATGATGAGCGAAAGAGTGAGGAAGCCGTGGGCGATCGGTGCGCCGAACGGGCCGTCCTTGGCGCGTTCGGGGTCCACGTGGATCCACTGGTCGTCACCGGTGGCGTCAGCGAATTTGTTGATCTGTTCCTGCGTGATTTCACGGTATTCAGTGGCGCCGAGGTCGGTGCCGGCGAGGGTGAGCAGTTTGTCGAAGTCGACGACGAGATTGGGCATCTTTGCCTCCAGTTGGGGAACGGATATTGGTTTGGGCCGGTGAATGTACGACGACGGCGGTTCAGCGGGTGAAGGCGCTTTCGCCGGTCAGCGCACGGCCGACGATGAGGGCGTTGATTTCATGGGTGCCTTCGTAGGAATAGATAGCCTCGGCGTCCGCGTGGAACCGGGCCACGTCCGTCTCGAGGGTGATGCCGTTGCCGCCCACAACCTCGCGGGCCAGGGCAACGGTTTCCCGCATGAGCAGGGACGTCTGCATCTTCGCGAGGGCTGAATCCTGGTCCCGGTAGATGCCCTTGGCCTGCTGTTCCGTCAGACGGACCACCAGGGACAACGCCGAGGTGACGTTGCCGAGCATCCTGGCCAACTTCTCCTGGACCAGCTGGAAGGACCCCAGGGGCCGCCCGAACTGCTGGCGTTCGGTGACGTAGCGGAGGGCTGCTTCGAAGGCACCGGCCTGGACGCCGGTGGCGATCCAGGCGACGTCGGAGCGCATGGCACGCAGCATCGCCGCCACATCCCTGAAGGAGTTGACATTGTGCAGGCGCATGGATTCCGGAACCCGCACCCCGTCGAGCGTGATGTGCGCGTTCTGCATCATCCGCAGGGAGGTCTTCCGGTGGATTTTTTCCAGCGTCACGCCCTGGGCCTGGCGGTCAACGAGGAAGGCCTTCACCTGGCCATCGGCGACGTCACGGGCAAAGACTGCCAGGACGTCTGCGCTGGCAGCGCCGCCGATCCAGCGCTTGGCGCCATCAATAACCCAGCCCTCACCCTCGCGCCGCGCGGTGGTGGCCAGACCGCCCGCGATGTCGGAGCCTGACTCGGGCTCCGTCAGGGAAAAGACACCCTTGAGGGAGAAGTCGATGACCTTGGGCATCCACTCCTGCTGCTGTTCAGCTGAGGCGCCCACCCGGATGGCCGTACGGAACAGCCCTGCCTGCGAGGTGTACCAGGTTGCCAGTGACGCATCGGTCCGGGCGAGCTCGAAGATCCGGAAGCCCTGGTAGATGCCCCGGGCAGGGATTCGCCCCGCACCCGCGTCACCACCATCATCACCACGGCCGGTCAGTTCCGCAGGTTCCATCAGGTCCAGGTCGATCAGCGGCTGGGCGAGTTCAGTGGGAAACTCGCCGCGTTCCCAGTGGTCGGCCAGCAGTGGCCGAGCCTGTTCGTCCAGGAAGGCGCGCAGCCGGCCCAGGACTTTGCGTTCGTCCACGGTCAGGAGGGACTCGGCGTCGTAGTAGTCGCAGACCCCATAGAGACGGACCTGTTCTGTTGCCGGGTTGCTGGTGGCGCTCATGGCCATGCTTGCACTCATATCAGCCTCCGAGTCCGAGCAGGCGGACGGCGTTGTGCTTGAGGATCTTGGGCCGGATCTCGTCCTTGAGGGGAAGGTCCGCAAAGGCGCCGAGCCACTTCTCCGGTGTGATGAGCGGGAAGTCGGTGCCGAAAAGGACCTTGTCCTGCAGGTAGGAGTTGGACGCCTTCACCAGGGATTCCGGGAAGTACTTGGGGGACCAGCCGGAGAGGTCGATGAACACGTTCGCCTTGTGCGTGGCGATGGAGTTGGCCTCGTCCTGCCAGGGAACGGAGGGGTGGGCCATGATGATCTGCAGTTCCGGGAAGTCTGCGGCGACGGCGTCCAGCAGGAGGGGGTTGGAGTAGCCGAGCTTGATGCCGTAGCCGCCGGGAAGGCCTGCGCCCATGCCGTTCTGGCCGGTATGGAAGATCGCCGGCAGGCGGAGGTCCTGGAGGGTTGTCCAGAGGGGATAGAACTGCTCGTTGGACGGGTCGAAGCCCTGCAGGCTCGGGTGGAACTTGAAGCCGCGGGCACCGAGGTCCTCGGCCTGGTGCACGGCACCGCGGATCGCTTCCGGTCCGGTGCGCGGATCCACGCTGCCGAAGGGGATCAGGACGTCATTGTTGCGTGCGGCGCCTGCGATCAGATCCGGGATGCTGTTGGGCTCGTGGTTGAGCTGGGTGCGGGCGTCCACGGTGAACACGACGGCGGCCATGTTCAGTTCGCGGTAGACCTCGGCGATGCGGTCAAGGGACGGGGTGCGGTCCTCGGACTTGAAGTACTTCGCGGACGCTTCGGTGAGCGTTGGCGGCAGGGACTCGTGGCCATGGCCATCCACCTCGAGGTGGACGTGCATGTCGATCGCATCGATTTTCGCGACGTCGATGGCCGTTTCGTAGCGGGTGGACATGTCAGCGTGCCACGGGTGCTGCGGGCTGGGCCGGCTTGAGATCCTCCGGGAGCGGGAGGAATTCCTCGCCCACGCTCTGGAGTTTGTCACCGAAGGTGGAGTCGAAGTGTTCCACCAGATCCTCGTAGCGCCAGCCGCCTTCGCGGTACTCCGTGGCGGCTGCCTCAGGATGGGTCCAGACCTGGAGGCGGTCACCGCCGGCACCGATTGCCTGGCCGGTAACGCCGGCTGCGGCGTCGGAGGCGAGGAAGGCAATAAGCCCCGCGACGTCGTCGGCCGTTCCGAACCCGAGGTCATGGCGGAAGAAGGCCGGCATGGCTTCACCCCGCTCATCCGCTTCGATGGCCTTCTGGAAGTACGGCACGGTCTTGGTCATGGCCGTCGCGGCGACAGGGATCACGGCGTTGACCGTGACGCCCGCCTTTTTCATTTCCAGCGCCCAGGTCCGGACCATGCCCACGATGCCGGCCTTGGCGGCGGCGTAGTTGGTCTGGCCGAAGTTGCCGCGCTGGCCGGTGGGTGAGCCGATGGTGATGATGCGGCCGGCGATGCCGTTTTCCTTGAAATAGGCGAACGCTTCGCGGACACAGGTGAACGTGCCCTTGAGGTGGACGTTGATGACCAGGTCGAAGTCCTCATCGGTCATCTTCAGCAGAGACTTGTCGCGGAGAATGCCGGCGTTCGTGACCAGGATGTCGAGACGCCCGAACTCCTTCACCGCCGTCTCCACGAGCTGCTTTGCCACTTCACTGCTGCCCACGGGAGCGACGACGGAAACCGCGCGGCCGCCGTCGGACTCGATAAGTGCCACGGCTTCTGCGGCCACTGCCGCGTCGACGTCATTAATGACGACGGCGGCGCCCTGGTGCGCCAGTTCCCGGGCGTAAGCGAGGCCGAGGCCACGTCCGCTGCCGGTAACGATTGCTACTTTGCCTGACAGGCTCATGCTGCTCCTTTGCTAGCTGACCGTGCATCCTGCCGTCCGGCATGGGATGCTGTTCTGTATCCATGAGAATATGGATTGTTGTAAATGTCAACGATTAATCTTGAGAACTTTCTGGAGCGTAATGACGATCGATGTGCAGGGCGTGAAGCAGGACGGCGCCGGGGAAAAACTGGTGGCTGCCTCGATCACCAACGACATGGGATTCCTGCTGGCCAAACTCCATGCGTCGGGGTCGGTGCTGAATAACCGGGCGCTGGCTGATTTCAATCTCAAAGAGCGCTCGTATTCGGTGCTCATCCTTGCGGACAGCGGACTGGAGCCGACCCAGCGCGAGCTTGCGGATTTCCTGAGCCTGGATCCCAGCCAGATCGTTGCGCTGGTGGATGAGCTCGAGAAACGGAAGCTGGTGGTCAGGGCTCCCGGAAAGCAGGATCGCCGGGCCAAGACCGTAACGGCCACCAAGGCCGGCTCGAAACTCCTGGATGAGGCGGGCAAGGCAGCCCGCGCTGCGGAAGCACAGGCACTGGAGCGGCTTTCGACGGACGAGGTGGCCACCATCAAGGGGCTGCTCCGGAAGGCGCTGTGGGGCGATGTGGCTTAGAAGCTCGCCTACAGAGGTGCCCGCGGACGGCCACGCGTAGCCCGGCGCGTAGGCTGGAACCATGTCCGAACCAGAGTTCCAAGAAGCAGCTTTTCCACAGCCCGGATTTACCGTAGACACCGCGAAGGTCCTGGCCGAAGTGGCCCACAACCGGCAAAAGGACAAGCTCAAGCGGCCCTACCGTGACCACGTGATCGCCGTGGGAGACGCGCTCGCGGACTTCGACGACGATATCCGGATCGCGGGCTACCTGCACGATATCGCCGAGGACACCCCCATCACCCGGCGGGCACTTCTGGACATGGGTGTTTCCGAGCGTGCAGTGGACATCATCGAACGGGTCACCAACCGGCTCCACGACAATCCCGACGACTACGCCGAGGGAATCCGCTATATCGCCGAAGACCACGACGCGGCCCTGGTCAAGATTGCGGATAACGCCCACAACTCCCTTCCCGAGCGCGTCAAAGCGCTGGCGGAGAAGTGGCCGGACAAGCCGCCCGTCACCAAGTACCGGGACGCCCGTCCCGTGCTCTATGCCGCCGTCGACGTCGAGGAAGTCCGCAAGATCCTCGCCCGAATCAACCCCTGGCTGCTGGACGAGTTGAACGACCGGTTGGACGAAGAAGATGACACCGACTACGAGAACCTCTCCTATGACGACAACGCTGGGACCCGCGATGACGCTGGGACCCGTGATGACGCTGGAACCCCCGATGATGCTACGGCTGGCGAGCATGCCGGAACTGACGTTGAGGCTACGACGGGCGGGGAGAAGTAGTCCCGGTTTCCAGTTTCGCCAGCGCCAGATGCAGCCGTTCGGAGCCCCGACGCTCGTCCACGACAATCGAGACACCCAGCGCCAGCACAATAACCAGCAGGCTGATGGGCACCGACGCCCCAGCGGCAGCCAGGCCCACTGAGGCTGCCAATGCGGCCAGAACACAGAGGGCCACGGTGATGATGGTGCGGTCCGCGCCCACCATGACGCTGTACAGCCAGGTCAGTGAGCCTTTGAACAGTGCCACGGGGACGGCGATGCTGGCCACGGCCAGCGCGGCGCTGATATGTGCCTCGTGGTCAATGTAGTAGGCCGCCACATGGAGCCCTGCGCCCGAGGCCGCAATCGCGGCGAAGATGGGGATGTGTCCGTATCCGAACAGGTATGACTGATGTCGGCGTATGTGCAACGCCCGGCCCGCCGGAAGCATGAAGTAGATCCACCACATGGCGAACGCCAATGCCGTTCCGCCGAAGCCCACGAGGGCTGCATCAACGCTCCAGCCATGGCTGGCCACGATCGCGCGGAGGGTCTCGATGGCGCCGACCAGGCATTCGCCTAAGGCGATGATGGCCAGGAGCCCGTAGCGCTCAGCAATATGGTGCGCGTGCCACGGAGTGGTGGCTTTGCGCTCGGCCAGGTACGGCGTGGCCATCTCGAGCACGATCAGGGGTGCCGTCATGAGGAACGTGCTGAGCACGTCGGCCTGAATAACCAGCAATGCGATCCACCCGAGTTGCACGAACGCAAGGTACCTGGCGTAGCGCCGGCAGGTCTGACGGCGGGCCGGATCCTGCCTTGCCGCGCGCAACCATTGGAATATGAGCGCGACCCGCATGACCACATAGCCGCCCACGATCACCTGGTTGTCGACATGTTCCCCTACCACTAGCGAGTGGAACATGGGCTCGATTCCCATGGTGAGAATCAGTACGCCGAGGATCTGGATCATGGTCACGACACGGAAGATCCAATCGTCCGTGTCATAGGCACTGGCGAACCAGGTGAAATTGATCCACGCCCAGATCACGGCGAACATGGCGAAGGAAAACCCGAGCAGACCCGCGCCGAAGTGGGCTTCGGCAATCTCGTGGGCGAACTGGCTTCCTGCCACGCCGAATGCAATAACAAACGTGAGGTCGAAGAAGAGCTCAAGCGGGGTTGCGGCACGATGCCGTTCGTGTGGATCACGCCCGCCCATGCGCGTCATGGCGTGCCGTAGTGGATTTAAAGGCATGGCCCAAAGACTACCGCTGCCATGTTTCGCACTCCACAGCCCCTCATTTCCCTGAAACTACGGCTTCCTCTGCAACAGTGGTTTTTCCCGAATTCGCAGCCACTTCCATCTCCGCAGCCACTTCCATCTCCGCGCGATTGGGTCGGGAAAGCTCTGGATATGGGGAATTGGCAGCGGGGTCTGCTGGCAGTTGTGGTGGTTCCCAGTCGGGGTATTCGCTGGCGTAATGTCTGCCTGTCGGTGAGGTCCAGCCCGGCGGATGGTCTTTGGTGGCCGGGCCGGGTTCCCAGCCGCCAGCGTGCCGGAGTTTGTGGTGTTTCGGGCAGGGCTGGGCTAGGTTGCTGATGCCGGTGGTGCCGCCCTTTGCCCAGGCGAGGAGGTGGTCTGCTTCGTTGTCCAGGGACTGGTTGTGGCAGCCGGGGAACGGGCATTTCCCGTCGCGGAGGCGCAGCCATTGGCGTTGGGCTTTGGTGACCGGGTAGCTGGTCCGGCCGATCTCCAGCGGTGCACCGTCCCTGGGGTCGATGAGGACGCGGTGGAAGGACGTGGCGCCGTCGGCGATGAGCCTGCGTGCCATGGTGACCGGGATCGGCCCGTACCCGTCCAGCATCGCCGGCTCATCGGTGGCGCCGAGCAGGGACATGATGGGCGCGGTGAGCAGGACCTGCGCACGGGGAACGGGGACACGGCCGCCCAGGGCGCCATGCATGTCCCCCGTGAGGCCCGCGCCGGCGTCAGCGGGAACCGCGGTGCCGCTGGCTTCCGTGTTGGGCGTGACACCGGTCCCGCCGAGGAGCAGGTTGGCGGCGATGTCGGCCCGCATCTGGGGCATGGTCCGGTCCTCGTCGGGGCCCTGCAAGGCGCGGGCGGTGGCTGTGGTGCAGTTCCAGATCCCCGCTGCCTTGTCAGCGGGCAGGTACGCCGAAAGCCAGGCCATTCCGTCCCGGTCCGGCGTGTATTCCAGCCGCCGGTCCGCGACGGACCTGTTGTGGCGTTTTTCGATGCTGACCGGGTGGTGGCGTTCCCGCCAGATCCGGGCCTTATGCCGGAACCTGGACGCAACCAGCTCCCCGGCCGGGCAGCCCCGGTTGGGGTTCTCCACCCCGGGGTCCAGGAAATGCGCCTCCAACGCCTTCGCGGCGCCGGGTTCCAGGTTCGTGGTCTCGTCCACCATCACCCGGGCATGCTGCCACGACATTGCCCCGGCCGTCAGCGCGGACAGGGTCAACGGCAAACCAGTGGTCAGGGCGTGGGACTCGGCCAGCAGGGCTGAGGCGGTCCGTTCGCCAACCGTGAGAGCACACGCGACTTCGGCCACCACCGCCATCTCCTGGGCGCGATCAGACATGTCAGGGGACGCCAACGCCTGGGCCGTATCTGCGTAGCCCGCCGCGGCGTGGACTGTCACGGCGGCGACCTGCGCGTTGATCCTGGTAGTCAGGGCCAGCGTGTCCAACCAGCCATCAGCTTCCTTGCGCAACGGATCATCATCAGCACACCCGGCAGAGTCCGCGGTCCCTGTGAACCCGGCAGGCTCCGCCGTCCCGGCCGGTCCGGTTAACCCGGCAGAGTCTGCGGTCCCGCCCGAATCAGTCCCGCGCCTAGCAGCAGCGAGCAGCAAGGCCGCGGAAGCACAAACAGCCTCCGCCGCCTCAACCGCCGCCCTGTATCCCATACATCAAGCATCCCGCGAGGCGGTGACGAAACCCGAGAGGAGCCTTCCCTATGTGGATAACTAACCGTTGTGGATAACTAACCGGTGTGGATACCCCGGACTTCAACGAAAACGCGGGCGAACGTTGGCGAACGCCGGTGACGCCGGTGCGGCCGGCGGCTGCGCCCAGTGCCTCCGTCACAGAGTCGTCACCCGGCGATGAACAGCAGCACCACGAAAGCCACAAGCCCGACGCCGGCGATGGCGAGGCCGAGCATACCGCGGCGCCGTCCGGGCCCCTTGCGGGCAGCCGTGTAAGCAATCGCCGCGCCGAAGAAACCGATCGGTAGCCAGATAAGACCCATGACCCGCACCCATCCGGGTGGGTTGAATCCTGCGCTGAGGCTCAGCACGTACGTGAACAGGGTGGCAGCCAGGGCAAGCACCCCGAGCACGACGGTGATGGTCCCGGCGCGTTCCGAGCCGGTGCCCTTATGGGTTTGCATGTTGTCAGTGGTCAACTCGCTCGTCTCCTTCGCGGCCCGATGAGGTCCCCTTCGCTCCGGGCTGCATTCAGCCGGCGGCCTGACCGATGAGGTAGGAGGCCACATTAAGCACGACGAACCCGATAGCGATGCCGGCCCCCACCAGGGCCAGCACCCTTCCGTCCTTGCGCCCGAGCCTCATCGCCTTGCGCCCCTGGCTCACTGCGAGAATGCCCGGAATCACGAACACGAGGAGCGCGGGTATGCCAGCTGCCAGAACCTGCCAGAACCCCGCGTTACCGCTGCCTTCGGTGACCAACGAGAGGATGCCTTCACCGACGGCGAAGGCAGCACCGAACGCCACCGGGTAAAGGGCCAGAGCCCACCACGCGCGACGGTAGGCAACGGCTGCAGCCCCACTGTGTACAGCCGCGCCGCCCGGCGCGGCACCAGGCGCCAGGTGTGCGCTTTTCTTGATCGCCATCGAACCTCCTTGCGGCTCACCTCCCATGTTGCCCCGACGTAATTGGGCGCAGTAGGGGCGTTAGCCCTCACTGTGGGTGGTGGTGTACATCTTTGGGAAGTACGGCTAGACCCGGCCCAGGGCGTCGATGTCTTCAAGGAACTGCTCGTGGACTTCCTGGCTGACAGTGGTCCGCGTTTCGCCGATCGCGTCAAGATAATCCTGCGTGCGTGGCCCCTTCCGGACCGCCTCGCGAACCGAAAGGCTACCGCCGGAAGCCGCGCCGCCGTCGTCGTACACTGCCTTTTCCAACGCCCGCTGGGAGGCGCTGCGGGCGGCGTACTCAATGTCCGCGGGGGAGAAACCTTCGGTCCGCTCCACCAGCAGTTCCACGTCCACGTCGTCCACCACGGTGGCGGGGATGAACCGCTGCCACATGGCTTCCCGGGCCTGGCGGTCCGGCAGGCCGATAGGAATGACGTAGTCGAACCGGCCGTGCCGAAGGAACGCCGTATCCAGGGCGCGGATGAAGTTCGTGGCGCAGACCAGCAGCCGGCCGGGCTGTTCGCGGAAGGCCGGAATGATCTTCAGGAGCTCGTTGGTGACGCCCTGCAGCGGCGACGGCGGTTCGCCGGAGCGCTGGGAGGCAATCTCTTCCACCTCGTCGATGAACACCACAGCGTGCTCCAGCTCCGCGATCTCGAGGAAAGTCTCCCGCAGGGCCCCGGCCAACCCCTTCGGGTCGGAGGCCAGGCGGGACGGGAAGACCTCCACGAACGGCCATTCCAGCCGGGAGGCGATGGCCTTCGCGAAAGTGGTTTTTCCCGTTCCCGGAGGGCCAAACAGCACAACGGCGCGCGGCGGAACCACCCCGTATTCATCCGCCAGGTCCGCCTCGGCAAGGGGGAGGACCAGCCGGCGTTCGAGGAGTTCCTTTTCCTTGCGCATGCCCGCCACGTTTTCCCAGAGGTCGCGAGCCAGGATCCGCCCGCCGAGTTGCCCGAGCGCGCCGAGTTCCTGGCGCTGCACGGGGATGGTCCGCTCGAAGTAGCGCAGGTTCTTTTTCAGAGCGAAGCCGCGGCTAAGGAAGGCCTCCACACGGGTCTCGGACTCAGGCATCAAAGCGGACAACTTGTTGAGCCCGTGGGGCGCCATGCGGTTCTCGACGGCGGCGAGCAGCGAGGTGCCGATCCCGCGGCCGCGGTACTCCGGCAAGGTGGCAAGGAAGACGATCCAGCCCTGGTCATGGGCGGCGCGTCCGACGGCGGCACCCACCACCATGTCGCCCAGGACCGCCACAACGGCGTGGTCCTTTTCGCAGGATGCGAGCACCTCGGAGAGGGCATATACGGGTTCCACGTTGTTCGCCTTGAGGGTCTCCCAGAGGTGCAGGATCCCGTCCAGGTCCGCCGAGTGGAAGTCCCTGATCCGCCAGTTGGTCATGCCGTTGCTCCCGGGTGGTTCGTCGTTGAACTGAGTCGTCTAGGTATGCTCACTGAATGCCTCGAGTTGCGTGGTGAGGCGCTCTGCTGAGCATAGGCGATCAGCCCGTTGCCAAGGGTTGCGGGAGCGTTGCATTACGGGACGGCAGGCTCGGGAGCTACGCCATGCCCGTGTTCTCCCCCTTGGCTTTGTGGCCTCTCCAGAGGTGGTGCGCGGCGTGGCTGCTGTCCGAATGGATCACCAGGACCGGGCAGTCGGCATGTGAAACGCAGGCCGTGCTCACTGACCCCAGATGCATGCCACGGATACCGCCGTGCCCGCGGCGGCCGACGACCAGCATTGCCGCGCCGGCCGCTGCTTCGACCAGTTTTGCCGGCGCCGGGCCGCGGATCAGCTCCTGACTGATGCCCTCGGGAGCGTCCGGACCGAAAGCCTTGTCGAGGCTCTCCGCCAGGGTTTTGGTCGCGGCTGCCTGAAACGCCTCGAAGTCGGGCGGGACGTAGCCGGCGTACATCTGCGGAAAGTCCCAGCAGGCTATGGCATGAATATGGGCGCCCAGGGCGGGCGCCAACTGTGCGGCGAAACGCAGCGCCTGCACTGAAGCGTCCGAGCCGTCGACGCCGACCACTACTTTGGCTTCTTTTTCCATCGCTGTTCTCCTTGAAGGAAGGGGAAACGCACGACGGCGGCACCCCGGTTCCTTGCGAAGGAACCGGCCGTTCCGCCGTCGTCCGTTTCCTGGCTGGTCAGACCCTCAGCGGGACAGGGTGGACCTCGTCCGCGGGATGACCTGTGCGCTCATGGATGCGCCTGACGGCGTCCGCTGACGGGGCCTCGGACAGGCAGTAAACGTGACCTGATTCGGGATCGGCCCAGGCCGACTTGAAGTCAACGCTTTCATCGCCTTGAATGGCGAGGTCGGCGTTATGGGCCTCTTGAAGGGCTTCCTTGGTGATTCCGACCATATTGCGGTGGACATCCATGAATTCCGGCATGATGCCAATGCTCCTTTACTGGTTTGTCCCTGAAACAGCAGGATGAGCCTGAGGCTAGACCCAGGCATGTAGGCCGTCAAGAGGATGCGTGGAACGGCGGGAAAACCTGCGGAACGCCTCAGGTTCAGTGTGGTTCGCCGACAGCTGCAGCGCTCAGATTCCCAGCGTCCCCATGGTGTTCCGCAGCGTGTCGGCGGAATGCTGCAGTGCTGCCAGTTCGCCGTCGTCCATGGGCGTGTGCAGGATGCGATGCACACCGCCGCGGCCCACCACGCTGGGCAGGGACAGCGCCACGCCGGTGATTCCGTAGGGGCCATCGAGCACCGTGGAAACGGGAAGCACGGCATTCTCGTCCCGGAGCAGGGCCTCCACGATCCTCGCACCGGACAGCCCGATGGCGTAGTTGGTGGCACCCTTTCCGGCGATGACCTTGTACGCCGCCTGGGTCACTTCCCTGGCCGTTTCGGCGAGGTAATCCGGGGTGAAGATCCTCTGACCGTCCTGTTCCCAATCGCGGATGGGGACCGGCCCGATGGTTGCGCCGGACCAGACCGGAAACTCGGTGTCGCCGTGTTCGCCCACCATGCTGGCATGGACGCTGGCCACGGAGACGCCGGCACGGCGGGCCAGCAGCCAGCGCAGCCGCGAGGTATCCAGCACGGTTCCGGAGGAGAAGACGCGTTCCGGTGGCAGCCCGGAGATCTTTTGCGCCGCCACAGTCAGCACGTCACAGGGGTTGGTGACCAGGACATAGACAGCGTCCGGGGCCTGCTCAAGCAGTTGCGGCATGAGCTGTTCGAGGATGCGGACGTTCGTCCCTGCCAGGTCCAGCCGCGTCTGGCCGGGCGCCTGCTTTGCTCCGGCAGTGATAACCACGACGTCGGCATCTTCAGTCACGGCGATGTCCCCACCCCCGGTGACGGTGGCCGCCGCAGCGGCGAACTGGGTGCCATGGGCCAGGTCCAGGACCTCCGCCTCGGCTTTGAGGACGTTGACGTCAAACAGGGCGACGTGGCTGGCCGAGCCCCGGATCAGGGCGGCGTAGGCGAGGGAGGTGCCCACGCTTCCGGCTCCCACGATGGCAAGTTTGGATCCTGGCATGACCTACCTCTTCCCGGTGTTTCCGGTGTTCCCGGAGCTCGGGGAGCTCCGGGAACACCGCTGCACGAGTGTCCGCAATGGCCTCATGCTACAGACTGGGGAGCCGCTTCACATCAGCACGCGTTGGCCGGACGGGCGAGCTACTTCTTGAAGGTTGCCGCCGGCGGGTTGGCGATGACGGGTGCGCTGCCGGTGAAGCCTTCGCGGGCTTGGGCGATTTCGCGGATGCGGTGGCGGCAGGCGTACCAGCCGGCGACCATGAGGGCGGAGGCGATGGCGGTGACGAGCATGGTGAGGGGGGATTCGATGAAGACCATCACGAGGACGCCGAGGAGGAAGAGCAGGGAGAGGTAGCCGGTGTAGGGGGCGCCGAACATCCGGAAGGAGGGGCGTTCGAGCCAGCCTTTGTCTGCCCAGCGTTTGAGCTGGATCTGGCAGAGGACGATGGTGGCCCAGGTCATGACGATGCCCACTGAGGCTACGTTGAGGACAATTTCGAATGCCTGGGCCGGGACCAGGTAGTTCAGCGGGACACCGAGGAGGGAGACTGCGGCGGTGATGGCGATGCCGCCGTAGGGGACGCCTGCTTTGTTCATGCGGGAGGCGAACTGGGGTGCTGAGCCGTTGACGGACATGGAGCGGAGGATCCGGCCGGTGGAGTAGAGGCCGGCGTTGAGGGAGGAGAGTGCGGCGGTGAGGACGACGAGGTTCATGATGACGTCCACGCCCTGGATGCCGATGGAGCCGAAGAAGGTCACGAAGGGGCTGACGCCCTTTTCGTAGGAGGTGTAGGGCAGGAGCAGGGCGAGGAGGATGACGGAGCCGACGTAGAACACGGCGATGCGGAAGACCACGGAGTTGATGGCCTTGGGCATGATCTTTTCCGGGTTCTCGGTTTCGCCGGCGGCTGTGCCGACCAGTTCGATGGAGGCGTAGGCGAACAGGACGCCCTGCATGAGGATGATCATGGGGAGCAGGCCGTTGGGGAAGATACCGCCGTTGTCCGAGAGGAGGCTCAGGCCCACCTGCTGGCCGTCCACGGGGGTGCCGAAGATGACGAAGTAGGTGCCGACGATGAGGAAGATGACCAGGGCCGCGACCTTGATCAGGGCGAACCAGAATTCCATCTCGCCGAAGACCTTCACGGAGACCAGGTTCAGGGCCAGGACCACCACCAGGGCGGTCAGGGCCCAGGCCCACTGCGGTACCTCGGCCATCCAGGGGATGTAGTGGCCGAAGAAGTGCATGTACATGGCGGCTGCGGTGATGTCCACGATGGTGGTGGTGGCCCAGTTGATCCAGTAGAACCAGCCGGAGACGAAGGCGGCCTTCTCACCGAAGAATTCACGGGCGTAGGAGACGAACGAGCCCGACGAGGGCCGGTGGAGCACCAGTTCGCCCAGTGCCCGGAGGATGAGGAACGCGAAGAAACCGCAGACCGCGTAGGCGATGACCAGGGACGGTCCGGCGGCGTTGAGGCGGCCGCCCGCGCCCAGGAACAGGCCGGTGCCGATCGCACCGCCGATCGCGATCATCTGGATCTGCCGCGGCTTGAGGTTCTTGTGGTAGCCCTTGTCCTCGGCGTGGAGGGCTGTTTCGCTGGCGTGCGCATGGCCGCCGTCGATGAGGTGGTCAGGGATGGGGGTATTAGTCATGGGGTGTCCTTGCGATAATCCGTCGGGGGCTTCAGGGGACTACTTGCTGAGGTTGGCGAGGCGTTCGGGGCTGAGCAGTTCCTCGAGCTGGGCAGCCGTCAACAGGCCGTGCTCCAGTACGAGTTCGGCCACGCCCTTGCCGGTGGCGAGTGCCTCCTGGGCGATGGCGGTGGCTGTGGCGTAGCCCAGATGGGGATTCAGTGCCGTGACCAGGCCGATTGACTGCTCCACCGTGCGGCGGAGGTGTTCGGTGTTGGCGGTGATGCCCCGGATACAGCGTGCCGTGAGGGTGCGGCAGGCTGCTTCCAGGTGCGAGATGCTCTTGTGGAGGCTGTGGACGATGATCGGTTCGAAGGCGTTGAGCTGGAGCTGCCCGGCTTCGGCCGCCATGGTGATGGTGACGTCGTTGCCGATGACCTCGTAGGCCACCTGGCTGACCACTTCCGGGATGACCGGGTTGATCTTGCCGGGCATTATCGAGGAGCCGGACTGGACTGCCGGCAGGTTGATTTCGCCGAAGCCGGCGCGCGGCCCGGAGGAGAGCAGGCGGAGGTCGTTGCAGATTTTGGAGAGCTTCACGGCCACCCGCTTGAGCACGCCGGACAGGTGCACGAAGGCGCCGACGTCCTGCGTGGCCTCGATGAGGTCGACGGCGGTGACCAGCGGCAGGCCGGTGATCTCGGCCAGGTGCCGGCAGGCCGCCTCGGCATAGCCGGGGTGGGCGTTCAGGCCGGTCCCGATCGCTGTGGCGCCGAGGTTGATTTCGTGGATCAGCAGGTCGGCTTCGGCCAGCCGCAGCCGGTCCTCGCCGATGGTCACGGCGTAGCTGCCGAACTCCTGGCCGAGGGTCATGGGGACGGCGTCCTGCAGCTGGGTGCGGCCCATTTTCACCACGGTGCGGAATTCCAGGGCCTTGGCGGCGCAGGCCTCTTCGAGTTCGGCGAGGGCCTCAAGCAGTTCCCGGGTGGCGAAGATGGTGCCCAGCTTCACGGCCGTGGGGTACACGTCGTTGGTGGACTGGCTGAGGTTGACGTGGTCGTTGGGGTGCAGCCGGGCGTAGTCGCCCTTGGGGTGGCCGAGGATTTCGAGGGCACGGTTGGCGATGACCTCGTTCGCGTTCATGTTCGACGACGTCCCGGCACCGCCCTGGATCACGTCCACCACGAACTGGTCACTCAGTTTTCCTGCCATGACGTCCTGGCACGCCTGTTCGATCGCGGTGGCGCGTTCGGCGTCGATGAGCCCGAGCTCGTGGTTGGTCCGGGCGGCGGCGAGCTTCACAGCTGCCAGGCCGCGGACCAGGTGCATGTTGGAGGACAGCGGCTGGCCGGTGATGGGAAAGTTTTCCACAGCGCGCAGGGTGTGGACTCCCCAGTAGGCACCCGCAGGAACGTCGCGGTCACCCAGGAGGTCGTGCTCGGACCGGGTTCCGGGCGCGGCGTCAATGGGTGCGGCTTCAATAATGGTCAGGTCAGGCATGGGGTCCTTACGGGGCTTCGGTGGCGGGCATGGACATCGTTGAGGCAGTGAGGAAATCGAGCGGCTGGAGCAGGCCGACCTGGTGGCCGCCGCCCAGAACCGGAGCAGTGCCGATTCCGGCGAGGGGCGTGGTATCCACGCCCAGCGCATTCAGGACGTGGACCGTGGCAGGCATCCGGGCGCGGTCGCCGCCGTCGGAAATCTTCACGGCAACTGCGCGGCCGTCGGGCAGGCCCACCAGCTGCACACCCTCAAAGCCGTCTTTCGCCACGGAGCCCGGGAGGAGCCGCATCAGCTCCGTGACGTCCCGGCGCTGGCCGGCCACCATGTCCGGGTGCTGCCGCATGGCAAGCCCGACGGCGGCTTCCGCTAGCAGTTGGGCGGTCCCGCCGTCGTGGGAGGTCCTGACGCCTGCCTCCGCGCCGGTCGCCCCGGCCCCGGCGGTGGCTGCGGCGGCGGCGATGGTTCCGAAGGCGCGGGCCATTCCGCGCAGGGTGAGGGCGAAGAGCGGGGTGCCGCAGCCGTCGGTGCTGTGGCCCAGCGCGTGCTCGCCGGTGAGCTCTTCGACGGTGGCGGCAACCAGTTGCTGCAGCGGGTGGGACGGGTCAAGGTACCCCTTGACCGGCCACCCGTTGATGACGCACGTGGCGGCCATGGCGGCGTGTTTGCCGGAGCAGTTCTGCGTCAGTTGCGTGGCGTGGAGTCCGGAGCGCAGCCAGTCCTCGCGTTCGCTGGTTCCGAACGGGAGGTCTGTGCTGTTTTCGAGATCGCTGGCCGTGAGGCCGTGCATGGCGAGAATGCGCTGGGTGCCGCCGCGGTGCCTGGCGCCGCCGGAGTGGCTCGCGGCGGCCAGGGCGAGCAGGTCGGCGGGCAGCTTCAGGCCGGCACGGACCATGGCCACGGCCTGCAGGGGCTTGAGCGAGGAGCGGGGGTAGAACGGAGCCAAGGGGTCCCCGGCCGCGGCCAGGATCGAGCCGTCCGCGGAGGTGGCGATGACCGAACCATAGTGGACGCTTTCCACCAGGCCGTCGCGGGTGGCGATCACCAGGGGTGAGTGCTGCGGGAGCATCCCCGGTTCTGGTTCGGTGGCGCGCAGGGCCGCTGTTTGGGCAGCAGGAAAGGCTGGGGCTGGCATGGAGTCCTAAGGGGAGCCGCTCGGTGAAGCGGGTACGTGTGCGGGCGGTTACTTGTTGAGGATGGAATCGAGGGCGACGCCGACGGCGCGCAGGTGTGTGGCCATGGCCTTGCTGGCTTCATCGGCAGAACCCGCTTCAATGGCGGCGAGGATGTGCTGGTGCTCAATGTCGGATGCGTGCTGACGGTCGGCCACCATATTCAACGTCTCGGACTGGAAGGCCAAGGCCCCCCGGATATCGGCCACCACGCTGGCGAACACCTTGTTGCCGCTGGCCCGGGCAATGGCGGCGTGGAAGCTGGAGTCCAGGGCAACCCAGGATTCGGGGTCCGTTTCAGTGGTCATGGCGGCGACGATGTGCCGGAGTGTCTCCAGCTCTTCCTCGGTCCGGCGATGGGCGGCAAGCCCCGCTGCCGGGACCTCGATGTGGGGACGGGCTTCGGTGAGGTCCCGGGCCGAGTACTGCCCCAGCGTGAGGTCGTTGGCTACCTTGTCGGCGACGACGAACGTACCCTTGCCGGTTTTGGTGACCGTCAGGCCGAGGGCGGTGCAGGAGCGGAGGGCTTCCCGGATGACCGAGCGGCTGACCCCGTACTGCTGGGCGAGGGCCGCCTCGGAGCTGAGCTTCCCGCCTACTGCGACCTGACCCGACTCGATGTCCGCGCGGATCGCATTGAACACTGCCTCCGCAGCGCTGAGCCGGACCAGCGGCTGGGCTGTGGGGGATTGGTCACGGGAAGGGTTCGCAGGCTGTCCTGCTGTCCGGCTGTCTGACAGGTTCACCCTTTAAATATGGCACGGGTCACAGGTGGTGTCAATCACGGCCGGGTCCCGGCGGCATGCAGGGCAGTTTATGAATTGCCGGTGTGTCCGGCGGTATGGCCCGCTTTTCCCTGTGCCGCCGATTAGTCTCCTGCCATGGATGAATATTCGGAGGAACTCGTCAACCTCGCTTTCATGGCACTGGACCACGCGATCGATTCAGTGGTTTCGTCAGGCTCGGACCTCGTGCCTTTTGTCATTCGGGAGCACGGTGGCCAGCGGAACCTGCAGCGTTACCTCGTGGGAGACCAACTTGAGGCGGGCGTCGCTGCAGCAAGGCAATCCCTCCGGGAGGAGCCGATTCCGGACCGGGTGGCGGTCGCCTGGGACGGGTTCATCACCTCGTCTGAGGGGCGGCAGGAGGCCGTTTTCGTTGAGTCGTACGAGCATGGCACCCCGGCCGGTTTCATCATGGCCCAGCGGTACCAGCGGGCCGGGTTCCTCAAGAAAAAACGCGAATCAGTGGGGAATCCCGCTCTCGTGGAGAAGAACACCGCGCCGCTCTTCTAGGCGGCCGTTCAGGACTGCGAGGCCTTGTGGCGTTGTGCCTTCAGGAGCCGCAACCCGCTGGCCAGCACGCCCACGTGGCTGAAGGCCTGCGGGAAATTGCCGAGGAACTCGCCCGTGTCGGGGTGGATCTGTTCGGGGAACAACCCCAGCGGATTGGCCCGCCGGCACAGTGACTCGTAGAGTTCGTGGGCCTCGTCCACACGCCCTTGCCCCGCAAGGTTGTCCACCATCCAGAAGCTGCACAGCAGGAAAGCGCCCTCGCCCCCGGACAATCCGTCGGGCGAGTCGCTGGGCAGGTAGCGGAACAGGAGGCCGTTGCCCGCGTCAAGGTTGGCTGCAATGGCATTCGAGGTGGACACCATCCGCGGGTCATCGAACGGAATGACGTTCCTGATGGGGAGGCTCAGCAGTGCAGCGTCCAGCCCGCCTTCCCCGCCCAGCTGTTCGGTGAAGGTATGCCGTTCCGGATTCCAGGAGAGGCCGAGGGCTGCCTTGTGGATTTGCCGTGCTGCCGCCTCCCAGCGCCTCTTCGGATACGGCAACCTGTGCCGCCGGGCGATCTGGATGGCCCGGTCCAAAGCCACATGGCACATGGCCGCCGAGTAGGTGAAGGGGCGGCCGTCGCTCCGGACCTCCCAGGGTCCGTTATCGGGCTTCTTCCAGCTGGTGATGGCGGCCTCCACAATGGGAACCAGGGTGGACCAGAGCTGGTGGTCCACCGGCTGCCCGCTGTTGGACCACTGATATGCGATGTCGACTATTTCTCCGTAGACATCGTGCTGGACCTGGTGGACGGCACTGTTTCCCCAGCGCACGGGGGAGGAGCCCCGGTAGCCGCGCAGCAGCGGATCCACTACCTCGTCCGGCGGCTGGGACCCGTCCAGGGCGTACATCACGTGCGGCACGCCGTCGCGCTCCACATTCGTCAGCACCCAGGCGAGGAACACGTCGGCGTCGCTGCGGTCGCCGATCCGCCGGAACACATAGTTGGAGAAGGATGCGTCCCGCACCCACGTGTACCGGTAGTCCCAGTTACGGGCAGAGCCCGGCCACTCAGGGAGCGAGGAGGTGGCTGCGGCCATGATGGCGCCTGTTTCGGCGTGATCAAGCAGCTTGAGGGTGATGGCGGAGCGTTTCATCAGCTCTGCCTGGGAGCCTTCGCAGTTCAGGGTTGATGCCCATTCCCGCCAGGCCCTCACAGTTTGGTCGATGAGTCGTTTCGCATCGGGCCGTTGGCGGAGACGGAACCGCCCTGACCAGTACAGGGCTACGGTGAGTGTTTCCCCGGCGCGCAGGGTCAGCTCGGTGCTCAGGCCACGGCCGTCGGGACGGAGTTCTTCCGAGGACCACAGGTAGACCTCCCCTGTCCCGTCCACCGGCCAGTCGAACCGCCACCCGGAGGCAAGATGGTCAAACGTGGCGCCCACCTTGGGTACGATCCGCACGCGCACCCGGACGTTCCCGCCCACCGCCTGGGCATGCCGGAGGAGCTCGCTCCGTCCTGCCGGGACCGGTTCGGCCAGGTTCGCCCCTGAGCGCAGGGTCAGGCAGTCGGTCACCTGGAGCATGCCGTGGTCCGAGAACAGGGACGTGACCACAACGCCGGAGTCTTCGGTATAGCGCTGGTCGGACGAAAGGAGCGGCAGGGGAGTGATCTCGAGCAGGCCGCCGGACTCGCTGTCCAGAATGCCTGCCAGGAATGGCGGGCTGTCGAATTCGGGCAGGCAAAGCCATGAGATTCCGCCGTCCCGCCCCACGAGGGCGCACGTGGAACCGTCGCCGATGAGGCCATGATCCTCGATGGGCAGGTAGCCATCGAGATGCTCCACCGGACGCGGATGTTCCGCAGCGTGCATGCCTGCGGGCTCCTTCAGTGTGTTTCCTGTACGTCTCAATTCTCCCGCGGATGGGGGACGTTTTCCACATACCGGGGCCTTTCTGCCCTTCCTGCCGGGTACTTTTCGCTGCCACGCTGAAGCATGAGGCCTCTCTCCGCCAGGAACCTCCGGCTGGGCGCTGCGATCCTTGCTGCCGTGCTGGTTGTAGGTGCCATCGTGTGGGTGGCGCTCCTCTCAAACGCCCCTCCCGCCGCCAATCCGCCGTCGAGCCTCTCCCCGTCGCCAAGTGCTGCATCCTCTGCCCCTGGCACCTCGCCAAGCCCGACTCCGACTCCGACCCCGACGGCGACGGCGTCGCCCAGCCCCTCCGAGCGGCTGCCTTCCCCGGCACCCACGGCGGCGCCGCCGGTGGTCAGCCCGGAACCGCCCGTGACGCCGCAGCCCCCGCCGCCTCCCGAACCGCCGCCGGCTGCGCCGTTCCCGCTGGCACTGCTGGGCCAGGACGTCGAAGTGATACCGGGCGCAGGACAGGCAGTGGCTTTGACGTTCGACGCCGGCGCGAACTCTGCTGCGCTGCCCAGCATTTTGCAGACACTCGCCCGGTCCGGGGTTCCGGCGACATTCTTCCTCACCGGCAGTTGGGCGGCAGCCAACCCTGCTGGAGTGTCCGCGATCGTGGCCTCGGGCCACCGGGTGGGCAACCATTCGATGACCCACCCGGGGTTCACCGGACTCACGGATGCTGGAATCGCGGCCGAAGTCCAGGGAGCCCAGCAGGCCATTCTCGCCGCCGGAGCCGACCCCATGCCGCTCTTCCGCTTTCCGTTCGGTGAGCGCGATGCCCGGACCATCGCGGCCGTGAACAACCTTGGCTACGTGCCCGTGCGGTGGACCGTGGACACCCTCGGCTGGAAGGGAACCAGCGGGGGCATCACCCCGCAGCAGGTGGCAGACAGGGTGCTGGCTGGGCTGCGTCCGGGCGAAATCGTCCTGATGCACATCGGATCCAACCCCGACGACGGCTCCACCCTGGATGCGGACGCCCTCCCGCAGATGATCGACCGGGTCCGCGCGGCCGGGTATGGCTTCGTGACGCTGGACAGCCTGCTGTAGCCGGAGGGGTTGGTGGGCGGGGCAGCCTGCTGGAACCTGCCCGGTACGATCGTGCCGGTATGGCGATGTTCACGAGCGGATGGCCGGCGTACGCTGGTAATACGCAGCAGAACGGCACGATCGTACCTATTGGAGCACGATGACTGAACCCATCACCGACTTGCTGGCATCGGAAGTCCGCGCCCGCCGCGTCCGCCTGGGCCTGACGCAGCAGGACCTCGCGGATATGGCCGGTGTCTCCGAGCGCTTCGTCAGGTTCGTGGAGCAGGGCAAACCGAGCGTCCAGCTGGATTCACTGACCGCGGTCCTGGAAACCCTCGGCCTCGAGCTCCGGCTGGGCACCCGGTCCAGCGAAGCTGCCAAGGCGCTTACGCGCGAAACCAGCGCCGGAGAAGCCGGGCCATGAAGCACCGCATCGCAGACATCTACAAGGCGGGGGTGCTCGCGGCGCGGCTGGAACGGCACGACGGCGGGACGAAGTTCAGCTATCTGCCGGCCTATCTTGCGTCCGGGGGACCCGCCGTCGCCAGTTCCCTCCCGCTGACGGCCGTCCCGGTCCTGTCCGCAGCCGGAGCTGCGCCGCCCTATTTCACCGGGCTGCTGCCCGAAGGCCGCCGGCTCAATGCGCTCCGGCGGTCCATCAAGACCAGCGCCGACGACGACCTTTCCCTGCTCATCGCCGCCGGCGGGAATCCGGTGGGCGACGTGCAGATCGTGGGGCACGGGGAGCCGCTGGACCCGGACGAGCATGCGGTCGAGGTGGACACCAAGCTGCCGGTGGACTTCGACCAGCTGCTGGGCGATCCGGACCTGATCGATCCGGTGGCCCTGGCCGGGGTGCAGGACAAGCTGTCCGCCGGGATGATCTCGCTCCCGGTGGCCAGTGCCGGCAGGCGGTTCATCCTGAAGCTCAACGCGCCGGAATTTCCGCACGTGGTGGAGAACGAGCTGGTGATGTTCCGGTATGCGGCCAAACTGCGGATTCCGCTGAGCAGGGTTGAGCTGATCCGCGATGTCGCGGGCCGGCCTGGCCTTCTGGTGGAGCGCTTCGACCGCGTCCCGGTGCCGGGCGGAATGCCTGGTGAAATTCAGCGGCTCGCCGTCGAGGACGGGGCCCAGGTCCTGAAGCTGTATCCGGCGGACAAGTACAACGTGGGCTTCGGCACGGTGTGCCACGCGCTCGCGGACTACTGCGCGGCACCCCTGCCGGCCCTTCGCAACCTCGCCATCCAAGGGGCGTTTGCGTGGCTGAGCGGCAACGGCGACCTGCATGCGAAGAACGTTTCCATGGTCCAGCAGCCGCACGGCGAGTGGACCATCGCGCCGGTCTACGACATCCCCTCCACAGTGGTCTACGGAGACAAGACCCTGGCACTGACCCTGAACGGCAAGCGGAGCGGCATTTCGCGCCGCCACTTCCTCGGCTGGGCGAAGGACCTCGGACTCACCGACCGCACGGCAGCCCAGGTCCTGGAAGTTGCCCTGAAGGCGTCAGGTCCGCTGATCGCGGATCTGGAGGCGGGCACCGCTTTTGCCGGCGTGAATGGCGCCGGCAGGAACAGTGCGGGCGTGAACGGTGCCGGCAGGAACGACGACGGCGGCTCGCCGTTCCCGGACATGGTCACCCGGGCGTGGGTCAAGGAGCTCAAGCACCGACGGCGGCTCTTGGACGGCTGACCCGGCAGGGGTGACTGACGCGAAACAGTGACTGACGCTCTCCGGCCAGTGCCGGCGTCGTGCGTTGCTACAGGTGCTGGATGCCCGCCCGCTGCATGGCGTCTTTGTAGACATCCACGCTCTTGGCCAGCAGGTCCTCCTGCTTGGCCTCGGAAACAGCAAAGGCCCGCCCGCCGAGCGCGCTGGCCTTGTAGATCTTGATGCCGCTGTTCTTCAGGGAAGAGTGATAGGTCTTCTCGAAGAGGGTGAGGAACGTGGAGGCATCGGTGCCGTGGGCAACCACTGCCGATACGCGGCGGTTGATCTTGAGGAACTGGCGGAAGGGCCGCAGGCCGTCGGTCTTTTCCTGGACGTTAAGGGCCGAGGGAAGGTCTGCGTCGCGGATCCACGGATACGCGTTCCACGGCATCACATAGCGGGGATCAAGCTCGGCAAGTTCGTAGATCTGCGTGGCACGGCGGGCGGCTTCGTCATCATTGAAGTGGGAGACGAAACCGGACTCTGTTCCCTTGCCGGGGCTGACATGAAGGCTGACAATCCGGCATTCGTCCTCGTCATGCACGGGGTCGATGTACGGGACGACGGACCCTGGCTTCTTTTCCATCAGTTCATCGCAGAGCTGCGTTACCGCCGCGATGTTTGGTTCCTGTAGCAGGGCCTTTTTTTCGTCCCAGTCAATCGTCACGATCTCTCCCTCAGCAGCACGGCGTCCAGAATCAGGCGTCTGGTTCCACTCTACGCTTTTGGGCGTGGGGGTGCGCAGGGCGATTTTGCTCCGCCCGGTTGGCGCCGGGCGGGGTAACGTCATCTGAATGGACAGGAAAACGCTCAAAGCTGAGGGGTTTGCCGGCTTCCGGACCTTAGGCAGCCTGGAGATCATGAGGGTGCCGCAGGGGACCGGACTGTTTGCCGTGCTGCGGCCGAATGAGTACGAGCCGCATTTCCTGAAGAAAAGCACCGCCGGAATCTTCAAGAAGAAGGACCCGAGCCTGCCCCCGGAGCCTCTCCTGGCCGAATGGGTGGACGGCGCGGACATCCTCTACATCGGCAAGGCAGGGCCGGGCAGCAAGGGCAACCGGGGCCTCCGGCGCCAGATCCAGGAATTCCTCGACTTCGGCAAAGGGAAGCCGCCGGGCCACTGGGACGGCCGGCTTATCTGGCAGTTGACCCACACGGATGCCCTCATCATCGCCTGGAAAGAGCTGCCTGCCGAGGAGCTGAACAACGCCGAAGCGCGCTATCACGCAGAGTTCGTCGAAGCCCATGGAAAGCTGCCGTTCGCGAACCTGGTCCAGGCGCGCGCGAAGGACCAGCGTCCGGAGACCGGCATCCCTGACTAGGCCAAACCGGCGTCGAACGTGAACCTGCCCGCCAGCAGCGTGGCGGCGACAGCCATGGCAGCCAACCCGGCGTCCGGGACGCTGAACGGATCGGTGTCGAGAACCACAAGGTCAGCCGGATCGCCCACGCCGATGCGGCCGCGTCCCCTGGCGGAGGCAGCCAGTGCCTGTTGCCGTGTGATGGCCTGCTCCGGATGCCAGGGCCCGCGTCCGTCACCCCGGGAACGGGTGGTGGCGGCTGCGATGGCAGCCCACGGATCCAGCGGTGCAACGGGAGCGTCCGAGCCGAGGGACAGCGTTGCGCCGGAATCCAGGAGGGACCGCAGCGGAAAGGCCCGGTCGGTGCGGCCGCGCCAGTTGGATTCGGCGGCGTCGCGGTCATCCAGGGCGTGGACCGGCTGGACGCTGGCAGTGACACCCAGCCGACCAAAACGGCGGAGGTCCTGCGCCTGGACAAACTGGGCGTGCTCGATCCGGCCACCTGTTCCGGCACGTTCAAACGCGTCCAGCGCCACCTGGTTGGCGGCATCGCCGATGGCATGGACTGCCGGGACGAAGCCGGCCTCCTTCGCGCGGACCAGCAGCCCGAACAGTTCCTCTTCGCTGACGGTGAGCAGGCCATGCCCGCCGTGGGGATAGGGGTCCACGCAGTAGGCCGTCCGGGTGTTCAGGGAACCGTCGATCAGGATTTTCAGCGGGCCGGTCCGCAGCAGCCCCTTGCCGCCGTCCACCTCCTGCCCCGTTCGCATCCCTGACCCAACGGCCCGCTCCAGATCCTCCGGATAGACGCCGGCATCCACACGGAGGGCATCAAACCCGTGAGCGATCCGCCGGAGCCAAGGCCCGCTGTTCCAGGTCATTTCGAAATCAACCACGCCCACCACACCCCGGGCCGCCGCTTTCAGGGCGGCTTCCCGGACCCACACGTCAACAACACTGTCCGGCAGTTTGCCCAGCTCACGGGTCAGGGCGAACGCCGGTTCTTCGCGGAGCAGACCGGTGGCATCCGGCTCCACGCAATAGCGGCGGGCGGCCGCACTGTTCAGCCAGACGCAGTGGAGGTCATGGCTGATCAGGACTGTGGGCTGGTTGCCGGTTCCGGCGTCGAGCATTTCCAGGGTGGGAACATCCGGCCAGAGTGCGTCGCGGAAGCCGACGCCAACGGTGGGGACTGAAGGGTCCCCGGCTGATGCGCGGGAACCCACGACGGCGGCCGCCTCGCCTGCCGAAGCGGCCCCCGAGAGGTCCAGCCGGTTGGTGTGCAGCGCCCATTGGGTCATGTGGACATGCTCATCCCAGAGCCCGGGAATGACGAAGCGGCCTTCCAGCTCCACCACTTCGACGCCGGCCGGAAACTCTTCACCGGTGCTGATCCCGGCCACGGCGCCGTCGCGCAGGTGCAGATTGCGGGGCTCGGCGTCGCCCGGCTGCCGGACCGCTGCCAGGACGAGTTCGGTCACGCGGGGCCCTTGAGCCGTTCCATCTCGCGCCGGTCCTTCTTGGTAGGCCGCCCGGCGCCGCGGTCACGTTGGGGGAGACCAAGCGCCGGTGCAACAGGCCGTGGCGGGGTGTGGTCAGTGAAACAGTGGGATGCGGCTTCGGCGCCCACCCGTTTGGCTATCAGGCGGCGGACTTCAAGGGTGCGTTCAAAGCCGGACATCCGGATGGTGACGGTATCGCCGGTCACCAGCGTGGCCGAAGCCTTGGCGGGGCTGCCGTTCAGGCGCACGTGTCCCGCCCGGCACGAGGCCGTAGCCAACGAGCGGGTCTTGTAGGCGCGGATGGCCCACAACCACGCATCAATGCGGACGCTGGCGGGGGAGGATGGAAGGCTGGTCATGGCTGGCAACGAGTATACGGCGTGGTTGTCCGGGCGGAAGGACCGGACCCGCAGTTCAGGGAGTGGACCGTGGGAGCGAGATCCGCATGGTGGTTCCACCCGGGCCTGTGCTGGCGATCTCCACAGTCCCGCCTGCAGCGGTGGCCACATCCCGGACCAGCGCCAACCCGATGCCGAAGCTGCGCTGCGCCCGTGTTCCGTCCGGACGCGGTGTCCTGACAAAACGCTCAAAGATCCTGTCACGTTCGACGCCGGTAATCCCGCTTCCCGTATCCGTCACCGTAATCACCGCGTTGCGTTGGGTGGCTGCCGCGGCCAGGGTGATGGTCCCGCCTGCCGGCGTGTGCGCCAGGGCGTTATCCGCCAGCGCCAGGACGGCACGGCGCAAACTGCTTTCGTCGATCCTGGCCAGGGGACGAGCGCCGGCTGTGACCGCGACGCTGACACCCTGATCGTGGGCGATGGTCCGGACGCTCTCCGCAACCGATTCCACCACCCCAGCCACGTCAATCGGTTCCGCGGGGGTTTCCACAGCCTGGCCCGTTGCGGCCACGAGCAGTTCGTTGACGATTGCCGTCAGGGCTGAGGTGTCCTGCCGGATCCGGACCAGCGCCAGCCCAGGCTTCGACTCCGGCGGGGTGTCGCGCTGGGCCAACTGGATCCGCGCATCCAGAATGGCCAGGGGTGTCCGCAGTTCATGGCTGGCGTCCTGGACGAACCGGCGTTGCAGGGCCATGGCCGCGCCCAGAGGCTCGATGGCACTGCGGGCACTGAACCATCCGATCAAGCCAGCGAGAACGATCCCTGCTGCGCCGGCGATGATCAGGGCCTTGAGCAGGTCCTTGTAGTCAAGGTAGGCAAAGTCACCGGCCCGGCCTGGATTTCCAGGCAGTTCCGGGTGGGACAGCTGGTTGGTCAGGTAGAGCGCAGCCCCCGCGAGCAGGCACAGGACCATGACGGCACAGGCGGCACTGATGCGGACAGCTATCCTGAGCGAGGCCTTGCGGAGGGTGGCCTGGTCCGGATCCGCGGCCGCCCGGGTCATCTCATTCATGGCCCTCGCCGATCTGGTAGCCGACGCCGTGGACCGTACGGATGACGTTCCGGGAGATCTTACGGCGCAAGTGGTGGACGTAGGTGTCGATCACGCTTGGCTGGTCAGTGGACGGGAAAACCGAGCCGATGAGATCGTCCCGGCTGAAGACGCGATCGGGTTCCATGGCCAGGGCGGCCAGCAGTTCGCACTCCTTCGCCGTCAGCGTCACCAGGGGACCATAAACGGACCGGACGGAACGGCCGACGGCGTTCAGTTCCCAGTCGCCGATACTCACCGTGGGCTGGGTGTAGCTGCGTGTCAGGGCGCGCAGGCGCGCACCCAGCTCACCGGCGTCGAACGGTTTGGTCATGTAGTCGTTGGCGCCGGCATCCAGGCCGCGCACTTTCTCATCCATTGCGCCCAGCGCCGTCAGAATCAGCACCGGCGTCGAAATCCCTTTCGCCCGAAGGGAGCTGATGAGGGCAATGCCGTCAATGCCGGGCAGGCCGCGGTCAATCACCATGACATCCCAGGGTTCCCCGAGCGCGGCGTTCAGGCCAAGCCTTCCGTCAGTTACCAGGCTGATCCGGTAGTCGCCTTCCAGCAGCTCGGCAATGAGCGGGCCCAGGGCGGGATCGTCCTCAACCAGCAGCAGGGAGGGCCGGGCATCTGTTGTCATGAGGCTATTCTTCCGTGGCCGGCTCTTCCACGCGCCGTTCCTGGGGTTCTTCGGCCGGTTCGGAGGCTGTGCCCTTATTCTTCCGGCGTTTGAGGTACTCAATGCCCCACGGGATAACGGAGACCATGACCATGGCCACGGCGATGAGGTCGATGTTGTTGGCGATGATTTCGAAGTGTCCCAGCCAGGACCCCAGCAAGATCACTGACGCGGACCAGGCCACGGCGCCCACGATGTTCCAGAGGGTGAACTTCCGGTACGTGTAGTGGGCGATTCCGGCAGCAAGCGGGGCGTACGTGCGCACGATCGGTACAAAGCGGGCCATTACCACCGCGCCACCCCCGTGCCGGTGGAAGAACTCTTCGGTTTGGGTCAGGTGAGATGTCTTCAGGATCCGGGCATCATCCTTGAACCACCGCCGGCCGAACTTCCGGCCGAGAAAGTAACCCACTTGGTCGCCTGCCACCGCAGCCACTGAGACGACGCCGATCAGGAGCGGAAGCGTGAGGTTGAGCTGCTGATGGAGCAGGCCGGCCGTGAAGAGGAGCGAGTCCCCGGGCAGGAACGGGAACAGGACTCCGGATTCGATGAAGACCATTCCCGCGATAAGCGCCAAGGCGGCCGGGCCCAGGCCCTCAAGGAGCCCCGCAGGATCCAGCGGCGAGGAAGCGGTTACCGTGACCAGTGCATGAAATGACTGCATGATGCCTTTCTGAGGGCAAGGGGCGCGAATCTGTTCCACAGCCCCGCGAGAAGAATCACTGCTGCGGTGCCGGCCAGCAGTGAACCGGCGACGTCGGAGGGGTAGTGGACGCCGATGTACACCCGGGACCACGCCACCAGGGCAGCCAGCACCACACCGGAAACTGCCGCGAATTTCGCCCACCGGGTGCCCCGGGCCAGGAAGTACACCGCAAAGGCAAGGGTCACTGCGAAGGTGACATGACCGCTCGGAAAACTGTCGGTACCGGATTCCGGGGCAAGGGGATCGAACAGCAGTGCAGCGTCCGGGCGTTGCCGGGTGACCAGAACCTTGAAGATCTCACTCGCCACCCAGCCAGAGCCGGCCGTCAGCGCAAACGCAACGGCGTTGACCGGGGCACGTCGGACCAGCAGCAACAACGCGGCGATGATGGCGATTGCCGCCAACCCCACCACAGGGCCGAACAGCAGGTTCAGGGCCATGGCCACGCCGGTGAGCAGCGCTACGTGGTGCATGCTGAGGCCTTGGTCCACGCCCAGTTCGCCTGCGCTGAAACCGGGAACCAGCTGGACTGTCAGGCCCAGGATTACCACGGCGGCAGCCAGGAGCACCCCGGACAGGATCCAATGCGGAGCCTCGGGCAACGTGAGCAGTCTGGTGTCGGGCATCAAGTACTCCTGCTGGGCGTGCGGGCCGGCCGGACGGCCGCCCTCCAGCAAGTCTGCCTTCAGCGTTTTAAGGAATCCTTAAGAAGCCCGGGCCGTGGCCCTTGTACCCCTTGCCTTTTGCTACCGGCCTTGGGGCCCGTCCGCAAGCCCTTACGCCACCAGGTTCGCGGCAGCAGTGTCCATGTGTTCGCGGATGGTGTTCCGGGCCAGCGAGGCATCGCCGGTCTCTATCGCGTTGACAATCTCGTTATGCCGGTCCACGCTCATGTTCTTGATGCCCCTGTCCTGTCCCGCGAACATGATGGACATCCGGATGGACCCCTCAAGGGACTCCCACGAATGCAGCAGGGTTTCGTTGCCGGTCAGGCGGCAGAGGGTCCGGTGGAATTCCAGGTCCGATTCCACGCGTTCCTGCATGCTGCCGTTCTCGGCCGCAGTCATCGCATCTATGGCGGCGCGCAGCTTGTCGCTGACGAGCTGGCGGTCCGGAAGTTCGCACAGGGTTCGGGCGGCCAGGGACTCCAGCGCGGCCCGAACGGAGAAAATGTCGCGGATTTCCTTGGCGTCCAGATGCCTGACGGAGAGGCGGCCGCGCGGTCCGGCCGAGAGCAGGCCCTCCTGCTCCAGCTGGCGCAGGGCTTCGCGGAGCGTCCCCCGGCTGATCTGGAGCATCTCCGACAGCTCGGTTTCCACGAGGTGCCGGCCAGGTTCGAGTTCGCCGCTGGTGATGGCGGCACGCAGTGCACTGAGTGCCTGCTCGCGAAGGCTCTTCTTTTGCAGTCCCAGCAGCGGTGCTGTTGCTCCGGCCATCGTCCTTACTTCCTCAATGTCAGTAGTTGACTGTTTACAGTGGCGTGTTAACAGCTGATGCTACGCCAGAAGCGCGGAGCCAGGGTGCTCTGGCTCCGCGCTTCTGGTCGAAGCTTCCGCAGGATCCCGCCTATTTAAGCTCGGCCAGGACCTTCGCCACGATCTTCTGCACCGTAAGGCCGTACCGCTCGTGCAGCGTCGGCAGGGCGCCGGCGTCCAGGAAGGCATCCGGCAGGGCCACCGGAACCACACGCTTGCCAAGGCCTGCGGTGACGACGGCGGAGGCCACCGTTTCGAACAGGCCACCGGTCACGCTGTGGTTCTCCAGGGTTACCGCCAGCCGGTCCGTGTTGATCTCGGCCAGGACCGTGGCGGCGTCGAACGGTTTGATCGTGGGGGTGTGGACGACGGCGACGTCCACGTTGTGCTCGGCGAGGGCCTTCGCGGCCTGCAGGGCACGCATGGTCATCAGGCCGGAGGACACGAACACCACGTCGTTTCCGCCGCGCAGGACCTTTGCCTTGCCCAGCTCGAAGGTGTAATCGTACTCATCGAGGACCGTGGGCACGTTGCCGCGCAGCAGCCGCAGATACGTCGGCCCCTCGCTGGCCGCGAGCTGCGGAACGGCCTGTTCGATGTCGATCGAGTCGCAGGGGTCCACGATGGTCAGGTTGGGCATGCCGCGGAAGATCGCCATGTCCTCGGTGGCCTGGTGGCTCGGACCGTAGCCGGTGGTCAGGCCCGGAAGGCCGCCCACGATGTTCACGTTGAGGTTCGGCTCGGCGGCATCGAGGCAGAGGAAGTCGTAGGCGCGCCGCGCGGCGAACACCGAATAGGTGGACGCGAACGGAACCAGGCCGGTCTCCGCCAGCCCGGCAGCGGCGCCGAAAAGCAGCTGCTCGGCCATGCCCATCTGGAAGAACCGTTCCGGGAAGGCCTGGGCGAAGATGTGCATGTCGGTGTACTTGCCGAGGTCCGCGGTGAGGCCAACGATCTTGTCGTTCTCCTGCGCGGCCTTGACCAGGGCATGCCCGAACGGTGCGGACGCGGTTTTCTGTCCGGGATCGGCGAAGGATGCGATCATGGCCGAGGTCTTCAGCCTGGGTGCGGTTCCCGCGTGTGCTGCAACGGTGCTCATTGGCCTGCCTTTCCTTCGAATCCTGCGGTCAGCTGCTCGCGGCAGGTCTGCCACTCGTGTTCCTCGATGCGCATGAAGTGCGCTTTCTCGCGCTCCTCGAGCAGCGGCACACCGCGGCCCACCTTCGTGTCGCACAGGATCACCGAGGGGGCTCCGACGGCGGCGGCCTGGGCGGCTGCGTTGTCGAACGCTGCGAGCAGCGCACCGACGTCGTTCCCGTCCACCCGCTGGGTGTACCAGCCGAACGCTTCCCACTTTTCGGTCACGGGTTCGGTGCGGAGCACAGTGTCCGTCTTGCCGTCGGCCTGGAGGGCGTTGATGTCCACCATGGCGGTCAGGTTTCCCAGCTGGTGGTGGTGCCCGCCCATGGCTGCCTCCCACGTGGAGCCTTCGTCCAGTTCGCCGTCGGAGAGGAAGTTGTAGACCCTCGCCTCCGAGCCCTGGTAGCGCAGGCCCAGGGCCATGCCGATGGCGATGGGGAGGCCGTGCCCCAGCGAGCCGCCGGAGATTTCCATGCCCGGGGTGTACGTGGACATGCCGGACATCGGGAGCCGTGAATCGTCCGAGCCGTAGGTCTCAAGTTCGGCCACCGGGATGGTGCCGGCCTCGGCCAGGGCCGCGTAGTGGCCGATCGCGTAGTGCCCGGTGGAGAGCAGGAACCTGTCACGTGCTTCCCAGTGCGGATCCTCGGGGCGGAAACGGAGCTGGTCGGCGTAGACCACTGCCAGCATGTCCGCTGCGCCGAGGGCCTGGCCCACGTAGCCCTGGCCCTGCACCTCGCCCATGTTCAGGGCGTGGTGCCGGATCCGGTAGGCAGCAGCGGAGACCCGTTCGAGCCGTTCTGCCGCGGTTTCCTGGCCAGCGTGCCGGTTCGCGGCAGGTGCTGCCGTGTGCAGTTCGTGTGTGGCGGTCATTAGACGTTCACCGACTGGGGGGTGCTTTTGGTGACGTCGTCGGCGAGCTGGCGCTCACGCTTGCCCCAGGTTTCCCGGGTGACAACGGCGGCCCAGAGACCGATCAGCGCGTAGGTGCCGAAGAGCAGGGCCGGCCCCATCCAGCCGAAGCTGACGAAGAGCAGGGTGGTGATGAAGGGCGTGAAGCCGGAAACCATGGCCGAGATCTGGTAGGCCAGCGAGGCGCCGGAAGCGCGGGTCTTGGCCTGGAAAAGCTCCGGGAACCATGCGCCCTGGGCGCCGGCCAGTGAGTTCTGGCAGACCGCGTAGGAGATCACCAGGGTGGCGATGACGAAGATGAACAGGCCGGTATTCACCAGCAGGAACATCGGGATGGCGAACAGGGCAGCGAAGGCGCAGGACCAGATGTAGAGCGGCCGGCGGCCGATCCGGTCGGTCAGCCGGGCCCAGGCCTGGGTGGCGAAGATGCCGATGGCGGAAGCGATGCAGAGGGCCACGAGGGTCTGGGTCTTGTCAGCCAGGTGCTGGCTGTTCAGGTAGGAAATCATGTAGGTGATGGACACTGCGTAGCCGGCGGTCTCGGCAACGCGGAGGCCGATGCCCTTGACGATGCTGCGCCAGTCGGTCTTGAGGACCTCGATGATGGGGGACTTCACGATGGAGCCGCTGTCCTTGACCTCGTCAAAGACGGGGGATTCGGGGACCTTGGAGCGGATGATCAGGCCGACGGCCACCAGGACGATGCTGGCCAGGAAGGGGATGCGCCAGGCGAGTTCCCCGCCGAGGCTCACGCTGACGAGGAAGACCAGGTTGGCCAGCAGCAGGCCCACGGGGAATCCGGCCTGGACGATGCCGGTGTACTTGCCCTTGGACTTCCACGGTGCGTGCTCGTAGCTCATCAGGATGGCCCCGCCCCATTCAGCGCCGAATGCCAGGCCCTGGACGATGCGGACGAAGACCAGCAGCGCGGGGGCGAGCAGGCCTACCTGGCTGTAGGTGGGGAGCAGGCCGATCATGAACGTGGCGATGCCCATCAGGATCAGCGAGGCCACGAGCACCGGCTTGCGGCCGAGCTTGTCGCCCAGGTGGCCGCCGATGATGCCGCCGATGGGCCGGGCAGCGAACCCGACGCCGAGGGTGGCGAAGGCTGCGAGGGTGCCCGTCACCGGATCGCCCGTGGGGAAGAAAGCGGTTCCGAAGTACAGTGCAGCGGCGGTGCCGAAGCCAATGAAGTCATAGGTCTCGATCACCGCCCCGACGCCGGAGCCGATGGCTACCCTTTTAGCGTCCTTGGTGCCGTGTACCGGGCCCCTCATGCTGAGAGCTTCTTTGCTCATGGTCTATCCCTTTCGAAAAGCGTGATGCTTTCGCACCACCACTGTCGACTGTTAACAACTGATGCGTCAAGTGTGACTTGCATCATGCATCAATGTCAACAGTCAACTTCAACGGTTGACTGTTGACAGTCAGCAAAGGTATTGTGGTCTGCATCACCACCCGCAAACGCATGAACCAGAGGATCAACGACGATGTTCAACTCCCGACTCGGCTGCTCGTCCATCAGCTTCCGCCACCAGGAACTGGCCACCGCCCTGCGGACCATCGCCGGACTCGGCTTCGAGGAAATAGACCTTGGTGCGTTGCCCGGTGTGTGTGACCACGTCCCTTACGACCTGACTCTGGATGCCGTGGCCGAAGTTGCTGCGGACGTTGCAGCCTCCGGACTGCGGGTCCGCTCCGTCAACGGGGACATCGGGGATTTGAATGAAGTGCTCGACGCCGGCCGGCAGGCCAGCCGCGAAAGGCACCTCGAAGCCCTGCTCACCCTCACGGCCAACAGCGGCGCCAAAGCGCTGGTGCTGCCGTGCGGCGCCCTCGGCGACGAACCGGTCCAGACCGTCGAAGCAGATCTTGACCTCATCGCGGCCCAGCTCATCCATGCCGGTCACCGGGCAGCCGAATTCGGCGTCGAGCTCTGGACCGAATCCCTGCACTTCCTGAGGTTCTGCTGGAATCTGGAGCGCGCCGAACAGCTGGCACAACGGCTGGCCGGCTCCGGCGTCGGGATTGTCATGGACTTCAGCCACATCGTGGCTGCCGGGGAGGACCCTCTGGAGTACCTCAAGGTGCACGTGGGACGGATCGCCCACGTGCACCTCCGGGACGCCGTGCCGGGGAACATCAACCTCAGCATCGGCAACGGCCACGCGGATTTTGCCACGGGACTGAGCGCCCTTTCGGCGAGCGGCTATACCGGCCACTTTTCGCTCGAACTCGAAACCCGGGACGTCACCCACGACGAACGCCCCGCCGCCGCCGCCAAGGCCGCCAGCTTCATCACCGACCTCATCTGAACTGCGTCACCCGCATTACTTCAACCCGCACCACCAATAACCCCTTCCAAGGAGCATCATGACCACCATCCAGCGCACCGCCGTCCTCACCGGAGCCACCTCGGACCGCGGCATCGGCATCACCACCGCACGCCGCTACGCCAACCAGGGCTGGGCGGTGGTGATCCTGGACCTCGACGCCGAGAAGTCCGCCAAGGTTGCCGCCGAGATCGGCAACGAGTTCAACGTCCCGGCATTCGGCTACGAGATCGACGTCGCCAACGAAGGCTCCGTCAACGCCGCCTACGCAGCCGTTAAAGCTGAAGTCACTGCCGGCAACCTTCCGCCGGTGGGAGCCCTGGCCAACATTGCCGGCATCACCTCCCCGGTGCCGTTCCTGGAGACCACCCTTGAGCTCTGGCACAAGGTAATGGACGTGAACGCCACGGGCACCTACCTGGTCACGAAGGCGTTCCTGCCGGACATGATCGAAAACGGCTGGGGCCGGATCGTCAACATGTCCTCCGTCTCCGCCCAACGCGGCGGCGGCGTCTTCGGCAAGGTCCCGTACTCCGCAGCCAAGGCGGCAATCCTCGGTTTCACCAAGGCCCTGGCCCGGGAAATCGGCGCCACCGGCGTCACCGTCAACGCCATCACCCCCGGCGCCGTGGACACCAACATCCGCGTGGGCAGCACCGAGGAACAGGAAGCCGCCATCAACGCGGGCATTCCCCTGGGTCGCAACGCCACCACCGAGGAAATCGCCGCCGTCATCACCTTCCTCTCCTCCGAGGAATCCGCCTACCTCACGGGCACCACCGTGGACATCAACGGCGGAAGCCACATCCACTAACAGCCTCACGGCACCCAGCAGACCGAGCGCACGTCAGAGAGCCCACCATGACCAAGATTTTCAACGATCCCTCCGAATTCGCCGAAGAAGCCCTGGCCGGATTCTGCGATGTCCACTCCGGCCTGGTGCGCCAGGTCCCGGGCGGTGCCGTCCGGCGCCACCGCCCTGCCGCGCCGAAGGTGGCGGTCCTCGCCGGCGGCGGTTCCGGGCACTACCCGGCCTTCGCCGGCCTGATCGGCAGCGGACTGGCCGACGGCGCCGTGGTGGGCAACATCTTCACCTCACCTTCCGCGCAGCAGGCCTACGCCGTGGCCAAGGCTGCCGAGTCCGGCGCAGGCGTCGTGTTCACCTACGGCAACTATGCCGGGGACGTGCTGAACTTCGGCATTGCCAGCGAGCGGCTTGCCGCCGAGGGGATCGAGGTTGAAAACGTCCTGGTTACTGACGACATCGCCAGCGCGCCGCCGTCGGAAGCTGAAAAGCGCCGCGGGATCGCCGGTGACTTCACTGTCTTCAAGATCATGGGTGCCGCCGCCGAGGCCGGCGCGGACCTGGCCGAGGTGGTGCGGCTGGGCCGGAAGGCCAACAGCCTGACCCGGACCATCGGCAGCGCCTTCCATGGCTGCACGTTTCCCGGCGCCGATTCCCCGCTGTTCACTCTCGGCGACGGGCAGATGGGGCTCGGTCTGGGAATCCACGGCGAGCCGGGTCTCTTCGATACCGATCTTCCGTCCGCGAAGGAGCTCGGCCAGGAATTTGTGTCCCGCATCCTCGCCGAAACCCCGCCCGGCGCCGGTGACCGGCTCGCGGTGATCCTGAACGGGCTCGGTTCCACCAAGCACGAGGAACTCTTTGTCCTCTGGCTGACGGTTGCCCCGCTCCTGCGCGACGCCGGCTACACCCTGGTCCTTCCGGAAGTGGGCGAGCTGGTCACCAGCCTGGACATGTCGGGTGTGTCCCTGACCGTCACGTGGCTGGATGAGGAGCTGGAACCGCTGTGGGCGGCGCCGGCCGAGACCCCCGCCTACCGGCGCGGTGTTGCGGCAGCCCAGACAGGGGACCGGAGCGCTGACGCCGCGGTCGATGACGCTGCCGAGACAGCATTTGAGGCCGACGGCGGCTCCCGCAGCTACGCGGTCCAGTGCGTGGCTGCGCTCGAGGCCACCCGCCAGGCCCTGCATGATGCCGAGGGGTGGCTCGGCGACCTGGACGCCGTGGCCGGCGACGGTGACCACGGCCGCGGCATGGTCCGCGGGGTCGACGCCGCAGCTGCAGCCGGTGCTGCCGCTGCCGCCCGTGGTGCGGGCGCCGGCTCGGTCCTGGCCGCCGCGGGCGACGCCTGGGCTGACAAGGCAGGCGGCACGTCAGGGGTGCTGTGGGGCGCAGGCCTGCGCGCCTGGGGCGAAGCACTGGGCAACCAGCAGACGCCCGACGCCGGTGCCCTGGCGTCAGGAATAAGCGCCTTCACGGCCAGAATCACAGGCTTGGGGAAAGCTGAAGCAGGCGACAAGACCATGGTGGATGCATTGCTGCCCTTCACCCGGACCCTGACCCGCCAGGTCCTGGAAGGCACCGAACCGGGACAGGCGTGGGCTTCCGCGGCACGGGAAGCCGACGCGGCCGCCAAGGCCACCGCCTCGCTGCGGCCGCTGAAAGGACGGGCACGGCCCCTCGCCGGGAAAAGCGTGGGAACCCCCGACCCCGGTGCCACCTCCCTGGCAATGATCTTCACCGTGATGGGACCGATCCTCACCGCCGCCATTCGCTCGCAGCACGCCCCCTCCCAGCCGGCAGGAGCCCGTTCATGACAAGCCCGGATGGAACCACCGGACTGCGTCTCGTGGTGGGCGCGGACGAAGCAGGCGTCGACTACAAAAACCGCATCCTGGCCGACCTGCGGGCCGATCCGCGGATCAGCGAGGTCATGGATATCGGAGTCAACCGCAGTGACGCCCCGGAGGAGTTCAGCAGGCCGTACCCCTACGTTGGCATCGCCGCGGGCGAGCTGATCCGCGACGGGAAGGCCGACCGCGCCATCCTGTTCTGCGGCACCGGGATCGGGGTGGCAATCGCCGCCAACAAGGTGGAGGGGATCCGCGCCACCACCGCGCACGACTCCTTCTCCGTAGAGCGGTCCATCCTCTCCAACGACTGCCAGGTGCTCACCATGGGACAGCGCGTCATCGGAGTGGAACTTGCCAGCAGGCTGGCCCGCGAATGGATCGGCTACACCTTCGATCCGGCCTCGGCCTCGGCGGACAAGGTCCGGGTGCTCACCGACTTCGAGGGCTGCTGACCCGAGGCACTCCGCAGGCCTCACTCCACAGTGACGCCGATCCGCTGCACCACGTTGTTGCCCATCCCCTGGTAATTCCAGTTCTGCTCCAGGGGCTGGGTTGCACCGGTGCTGTCCGTAGCCCTGCAGGCCAGTTCGTGCGCCCCCGCCTCCGCCACCCACGGCAGCGTCCATCTGCACCAGGCGAACGGCCCGGCGGGCTTCTCGAGGTGGGCGGCAACCCATTCGCCGTCGATCCCGACCTCCACTTTGGTCACCGCACCCCGGCCGGACCACGCCCTGCCCTCCAGCATCACCGGACCGGCCGGCAGCACCCGCGCGCGGGTAAAAGCCTCCGGAATCCCCGGTGGAACCATCAGCGAACGGATCCTGATCCGCGTCACCGGTGTGCCGGCGTCGTACTCGTTGTCCTGATAGCGGTAGGCCACTGCCTGCTGGAACCCCGTGAAAGGGGCCGTCACCACCTCAATGGACCGCAGCCACTTGACGCTGGCCATCCCGTACCAGCCGGGAACCACCAGCCTGAGGGGGTAGCCATGCTGCGGGGGCAGTTCACGGCCGTTCATCCCGTAGGCGAGTACGACGTCGGGACGCATCGCCTCGCGGATTGGCAGGCTCCGTGCATACTGCTGCCGGACGCCGCCCTCGATCCCGGTGTCGGCGCCTGTGAAAACCACCTCCGTGGCGTCGTCCAGGACACCGGCCTTCGCGAGCAGGTAAGCCAGCGGGACGCCGGTCCATTCTGCGGTCCCCACGCCTTCGAGAATCCACGGCTGGCTGACCGGCCGGGGTGTAAGCAGCGATCGGCCGTTGCCCGCGCATTCGAGCGTGACAGGGATGGTGATGGCCGGATCCTTCTTCAGCGCGGCCAGGCGCAGCTCCCACGAACGCTCCACCGCACCGTTGATCTGCAGGTGCCAGGATGCTGCGTCACCTTCCGGAATATCGAAGTGCGTGAGTACGTAGTGGAGCCCGGCCGGTGTAACGTCCCGGCGCATGGCCTCGAGCGGCATCGAATGGTTGCGCGCCGCCAGCTGCAGTTCCTCCGCGGTCAGCGGACCCGTGGTGGGCTCCCCGGCGTGCGGTGTGTGGCGGGCGGACTGACGGCGCTTATAGATCTGCTTCACGGCGGTGCGATTCTGCTCGATGGTGCCCTGCTGGTCCCCTCTTCACAGGTCTACGCCCGGCCGCCCCGCCGGGTCAACGCGCAATCCGCCCTGTCCTGGCCAGGACAGGACCTACAGCTGCGGTTGCTTCACGAACTCGGCAAGGCTCAGCGGCTCCTGGCCCGTCAGGGCGTGGACATCAGGCGACAGGCCCGCTGCCTCGCCCGCAGCAATGGAGGTATAGGTGCTCACCCAGGCGTCCACCTGCCAGGGCGGGGCGCCGTAGGACTGGCGGGAGCGGTACGCTTCCTCCACGGTTTCCGGGTGGTAGGTGATGCTCCGCCCGGTTTCTGCCGAGATTATTGCTGCTGCCTGGGCCAAGGTGAGTTCCTCCGGGCCGGTGAGGTTGTAGGTGGCACCGACATGGAGCGCAGGATCGCGCAGCACCATCACGGCACACCGCGCGATGTCCTCGCGCGCAACCGCCGAGACCACGCCGTCCCCCGCGGGGCCACGGATCACGCCGTCTTCGCCAGCAAGCATCGGCAGGAAGTCCATGTACAGGTTGTCCCGCAGGAACGTGTAGGCCATCCCGGAGGCCTTAATGCGTTCCTCGGTGGCGTAGTGGTCCCTGGCCAGCGTAAACGTTGCATCCGGGGCTGCGCCGTAAAGCGAGGTGTACACCACATGCTGCACACCGGCCGCGGCGGCGGCATCGACGAAGCTGAAGTGCTGGGCCAGCCGGTCCTCGGCCTCCTGGCCCGACACCATGAACAGCACCTTGACGCCGTCCAGCGCCCCGCCGGCACCCGCGGGCTCCGCATATGAGGACACCACCGGGACGGCACCCTCCAGCTCCGGAGCGCGTCCGGCATCGCGGACCAGCAGCCGCTGGGCGTTCCCGGCGTCTGCTAATTGCCGGGCCACCATCCCGCCCAGGACACCCGTGGATCCGGTGACGGCAAGCTCCGGCAAGGCAGTCATGTCTCTCCTAGGCTTCGCGGGTGGCAGGGGACTTGGTCTTCGCCGGATCCCGTTCAGCCAGCGAGCCCACGGTGTCATCGATTTTCTTCATCACATCAGGCTCCAGGACGATTCCGGCAGCGGCCACGCTGTCCGCGATCTGCTCCGGGCGGGACGCGCCGACAATCGCCGAGGCCACGTTCGGGTTCTGCAGGACCCAGGCCACGGCGAGTTGCGGCATGGAAAGCCCGGCCTCCGCCGCAACGGGCTTGAGTTCCTGGACTGCGGCGAGCACGTCGTCGCGCATCCAGCGCTCGATCATCTTGGCGCCGCCCTTGTCATCGGTGGCGCGGCTGCCTTCGGGGGCGGGCTGGCCGGGGAGGTATTTGCCGCTCAGGACGCCCTGGCCCATGGGGGACCAGACAATCTGGGAGATGCCCAGCTCTTCGGACGCGGGCACCACTTCAGCTTCGATGACCCGCCACAGCATGCTGTACTGCGGCTGGTTGGAGATCAGCTGGAAGCCCAGTTCCTTGGAGAGTGCGTGGCCTTCGCGCAGTTGCTCTGCCGTCCATTCGCTGACTCCGATGTACAGCGCCTTGCCCTGCCGGACAATGTCTGCGAACGCCTGCATGGTCTCTTCCAGGGGCGTCTCGAAGTCGTAGCGGTGGGCCTGGTAGAGGTCAACGTAGTCCGTCTGCAGCCGGCGGAGTGAACCGTTGATCGACTCCATGATGTGCTTGCGGGACAGGCCCAGATCGTTCTTGCCCTTGGGCCCGGTGGGGCCGAAAACCTTTGTGAAGATTTCCAGGGACTCCCGGCGCTCACCCTTCAGGGCCTCGCCGAGGACAGTTTCTGCGGCAGTGTTCGCGTAGACGTCCGCCGTGTCAAAGGTGCTGATGCCGGCGTCCAACGCAGCCCGCACACATTGCGTGGCGACGTCGTTCTCCACCTGCGAGCCGTGCGTCAGCCAGTTGCCGAACGTGATTTCCGAGACTTTGAAGCCGCTGTTTCCGAGGTATCTGAATTCCATGGTTTTCACGCTAGCGGAGATGACGGCTCACGGTAAGGGCTTTCCAAAATCACGTGGCGGCAGCATCACGACGGCGGCTGAGCGCCGGTGATCAGCGGCGCCGGAGCTCCGCGTACTCCAGGGACGGGACGACGGCCCCGGCGTCGCGTTCCACGAAGTTGGTTCCGGGCGGCACCAGTTCATCAATCGCATCCAGCACCGACTCGCCCAGGAGGCTGTCCGCGGCCTTGAGGTAGGCGTGCAGGTGCTCTTCGGTGCGCGGGCCGATGATCACGCTGCTGATGGCCGGATGGTTCAGGGCGAAGCCGACGGCGAGTTCCACCAGGGAGATCTCCAACTTGTCAGCCAGCCGTGCCAGCGAGTCCGCAGCCAGCAGTTTCCGCTCGCTGGCGGGTCCGGAAATGTCGTACCGGCCAGGCAGCGAATGCACGCGTGCCGGAGGCCTGCCGGAATCAAGGACGAAGTCGCCGGAAAGCCAGCCGCCCGCCAGGGGGCCATAGGCCAGGACTCCCAGCCCGTACTGCTGGGAAATGGGAAGGACATCGCGTTCGTTGCCGCGGACCAGCATGGAATAGGGGACCTGGTTGCCCACCGGCGGGATCAGGTGGTTGGTGGTGGCCAGCCACTGGGCCTCCACCAGCTGTGCCGGGGTGAAGACCGAGGTGCCGTAATAGAGGATCTTTCCCTGCCGGATGAGGTCGTTCAGGGCGGTGATGGTTTCCAGCACGTCGGTGTTGTAGTCCGGCCGGTGCGCCTGATACAGGTCAATCCGGTCCGTCTGGAGCCTGCGGAGGCTGCCCTCCACCGCCTGCATGATCCAGCGCCGCGAGTTTCCCGAATGGGCCGGGTTGGCACTCATCTGGCCGTGGAACTTGGTGGCCAGGAAGACGTCGTCACGGCGGCCGCGGAGTGCGCGTCCCACCACCTGTTCGGACTCGCCCTGTGAGTACACGTCCGCGGTGTCCACGGCGGTGATGCCGGCATCGAGCGCAGATTGGATGATACGTATACTGTCGTCCGCGCCCGTGGGGGCGCCGGTGGGGGTGGCACCGGGTGCCGCACCGAATCCTTCGCCGAAGTTCATGGTGCCCAATGTGAGCGGGCTGATGGGCGTGCCCGACCGGCCGAACACACGAAGTTCGCTGAGGCTCATCCCCGGCTCCTGACGATCGATTCCCCACGCGGTTTGCTGTGGATCGTCACGACGCTACACAAATTCGGGACTGCGCAGCAGGAACGTGCCACAGTCCTTAGTTTTTCGTAGCACGGGGTAACGCTGAGCAGGCCGATGACGGTTTGTGAAGGGAGCGGCGGGTGGTGATGGACGCGGGTTGTGAAGGACCGGACGCCCGTTCAGCGCTTGTCGGCGGGGCGCTTGCCTTTGAGGATGCCCGCGTGTCCGGAAAGGGACACCAACGAGCCGGTGTCCAGCGGGGACAGCGGCGCGGGGGCGGCGGGTTTCTTAAAAGAACGCGGCACATCCCGGGCAGGACGGTCCTGGTGCAGCGCTGACTCGACCAAAGGCGCCACCGCCACAATTTTTTCAGCCGGCACTCCGGGATCGGGCAGGTCCCGGACCGAGATCGTGATTTCCGGCGCGGCGGCACGCGCCCGGGCCATGGCACGGGCGTCAGCCTCCGCGACGGCGGCCGCCCAGTCCTCGGCCAGCACCGGCGGCTCACGGCGTGCGGCGGTAAGGAGCGGGTGGTGCTCCACTTCCTCGTGCAGCCGCGGCCTGAGCTCTGAGGGTTTGAGGAGGTTGCGGCCGTTGTTACCCTTGCTGTGCAGCTTCCGGGCGTGACCCAGCAGGACGCCGGTCCCCGCGCGAAGCAGCCCGGCGCGGGCGGGCCTCCCGGACGAAGCGGCCGCACCGCCGTCGTGCGCCGGCACCTCCGCTGACTTTGCCGCCCCGGAAAGGCGGACGAGCGGGAGCGTCTCATTCCTGGGGAGCCTGCCAAAGAGGGCCATCACCAGGAGGGCGGCCAGCCGCCCGACGCCGGCGATGACGAGCGTGAGGACCACCAGCAGGAAGAGCCCCAGGAACATGAGGAACGCCAGGCCGAGCGTGCCGAAAAAGGTCAGGTGGAGAGCGAGCGTCGTTGAATCTCCCACGTGCACTACTCCTATCTGCGGCTGCGGAGTCCGTCCCGGAAACCGCTGCCAGCGGGCAACCGGCCCCCTCCTCCACCTTACGGACTATTTGTGGGCCGCGCCGCCGTGGGAGGGGGTCCGGGGGCGGTTGTTCCGAACCTGTTACCGGACATGACAACCACGCCTGCGCGTGCAGCGGGGCCTATAGTCGGAAAAGACCACCACGGCCGCCGGACGGCGGCCGGAGCACCACCGGCCGGGAGCAACATGCCTGAAAAACCACTCGCCACGAGCAACTGTGTTTGCCTGTCCGGGCTGTCCTACGCCGAATGCTGTGGGCGCTTCCACACCGGCCAGGCCGAGGCCGCCACGGCTGAGCAATTGATGCGTTCCCGCTACAGCGCGTTTGCCCTGCTCAATGCCGGATATCTCCTCAAAACCTGGCACCCGGACACGGCACCTGCGGACCTGGAACTGGATCCCGCCATGGAATGGCGGCGCCTGGACATCCTGTCCACCAACCGCGGCGGCCCGCTGGACGCCGCGGGCACCGTCGAGTTCAAGGCCCACTTCAGGCACGACGGCGAACGCGGAGTCCAGCACGAAACCAGCCGCTTCGTCCGCCAGAACCGGCGCTGGTACTACGTGGGCGCTGACCTGCTGGACTAGCTCCCGCTGTACGTTTCATCAGGGGTGAAGCCGGCCCGGTCCACCTTGCGGTGGAAGTGCATCCCGGCCAGTCCGCCGAGGACGGCGCCGGCCAGGGCGACAACTGCCACCACAACGGCGGCGATGATGCCCATGGTGCTCAGCTGGCCCTCGTTAATGGGGATCCGCGGGAAGCTGTTCAGGTTGGCCAGGATGTTGAACTGCTGGCCGGCGATGATGCCCAGCAGGGCCACCACCACTGCGGCGATCAGCGCCCAGATCCACACCATGAAGCCTTGCCTGGCACCGTTGAAGCGGGCCATTCTGCCGGCCACGTAGCCGCCGGAATAGTAGGAAACGAAGAGGATCACCAGCAGGACGATCATCCCCACCAGCCCCACAGTGCCGTTGGTGGCCACCTGGTTGACGGCGTCGTTGACGTCGGTGTTGTTGGCCAGCCCGACGGCGGTCCCCAAGGCTGCCACGAAAGCGGTGAGGAGCACGGACATGCCGGTTGCTGCCAGCCAGCCAAAGAACGCTGAGCCCACCTTGATCCCGCCGAACTGTTCCTTCTCGCGGGCCACGGCGGTGTGCCGGTCCGTCAGGCTGGGGTCGGTCCGGCGCGGATCGAGGACCGGCGCATCCTCGCCGGGCTCGTAACCGGCCGGCTGGTAGGCGGCCGGTTCAGGCCGGTAAGCCCGTTCAGCGGAAGGCGCCGGCGTCTGGTCATACACGCGCGTGGGTTCTCCGCCGGCGAAGGCCTGGTCCCGAGAAGTTTCACTCCGTAGATTCTCGTTCCGGGCGGTCCGCGGAAGTTTGTCCTCTGGGTTCGTTTGGTTGCTCATGGATCAACTCAACCACTGGTTCGCCCCGATAACAAGGATGCTTACTATCGCGCTAGCGGTACCTCCGGTGCAGGTTTTCCTTTGTCGAGGCCCCCGGCGTCGCATCCGCGATCCACGGGCCTGTACCCTCCGACTGGTCCAGGACACCGGCCTCAAGCCAGGTGTAGTCGCCGGCCAGCACCTTGCGCGAAAGCTCACGGTCGCCGTCGTCGGTGTTGCGCCACAGCTCGTCGAAGTATTCGTCAACCCGTACCCGGGCCTGTTCGCAGAATGCTTCGGCGAGCTCGTACGCGGAGGCCGCGCGGTCCGGGGCTGTGTGGAGCAGCATCTCGGCACGCGAGCAGCACGCCGCCATCGCAAACAGCTCGGCACCGATGTCCACCACCCGGCCCAGGAACGCCTGCTTGAGTTCAAGCTTCGCCTGCCACCGGCCCATGCCGTAAAACGTCTGCCGGGCCAGCCTGCGGGAGGAACGCTCCACAAACCGCAGCTGCTTGCCCAGCCGGCCGAACTCGCTGTAGGACCGCGGGTCCATGCCTGCGCCGGCCACCAGCTTGGGCAGCCATCTGGCGTAAAAACCTGAAGCTCCGACGGCGGCCCGTGCCTTCTCCTGCAGGCTCGCATCCATGGATGCGAGGGCGCCGGCGGCGGCCAGGTGGGCGTCCACAGCTTCGCGGGCGATGAACAGTTTCATGATTTCCGAGGAGCCCTCGAAGACCCTGTTGATGCGCAGGTCCCGGAGCTGCTGCTCCGCCGGAACCGCCCGTTCGCCGCGGGCTTCAAGGGACTCGGCCGTCTCGAAGCCGCGGCCGCCGCGGATCTGGACCAGCTCGTCGGCGATCAGGTAACTGATCTCGGTGGACCACAGCTTGGCCAGGGCCGCCTCGATCCGGATGTCCTTCTGGCCGGCGTCGGCGAGTTCCGCAGACAGCTCGAACACGGCGTCCAGGGCAAAGGTCGTGGCAGCGATGAAGGCGATCTTCTTGCCCACCGCCTCATGCTTGCCTACCGGCTGGCCCCACTGGGTGCGGGCGTTCGACCATTCCCGGGCGATCTTCAGGCTCCAGCGGCCGGAGGCAACGCACAGCGCCGGGAGCGAGAGCCGGCCGGTGTTCAGGGTGGTGAGCGCAATCTTCAGGCCCTGGCCTTCGCGGCCGAGCCTGTTCGCCGCGGGGACGCGGACCTGGTGGAAGCGGGTGACGCCGTTTTCAATGCCGCGCAGCCCCATAAACGCGTTCCGGTTCTCCACGGTGATGCCGGGGGAGTCCATCTCCACCACAAAAGCGCTGATGCCACCCTTGTGCTGCGTGCCGTCCGCATCGGTGCGTGCCGGCACCACGGCCATCACCACCACCAGCTCGGCGATCACGCCGTTGGTGGTCCAAAGTTTCACGCCGTCCAGAACGTAGGATCCGCCGTCGTCCGTGGGAACTGCGGTGCTGCCCATCCGGGCAGGGTCGCTGCCCACATCCGGTTCCGTCAACAGGAAAGCGGTGATGGCACCGGCAGCGCAGCGGGGCAGGTATTCGCGCTTCTGCTCCGGCGTCCCGAAGACCTTCACGGGCTCGGGGACACCTATTGACTGGTGGGCCGAGATCAGGGCGCCGAGGCTCGGGTGGACACTGCCCAGCAGCGCCAGCGCCCGGCCGTAGTACACCATGGACAGTCCCAGGCCGCCGTACTCCTGCGGGATCTTCATGCCGAATACACCAAGGTCGGCCAGGCCCCTGATGTATTCGTCCGGGACTTTCGCGTCGCGCTCGATCAGGCGGCCGGACATGGTTCGGGCGTATTCGGTGAGGCGCTCCATAAAGGCGTCGCCGCGCTCCACGTCCTCAGCCTGCGCCTTCGGCCAGGGGTGGATCAGGCTGAGGTCGAAATCTCCCAGGTACAGTCCCTTGGCAAAGCTCGGCCTGTCCCAGCCTGTTTCACGGGCGGCCTCAGACACTGCGCGGGCTTCGGCCGCCGTGACCTCAGGGCCCAGGTTGCCGGCAGCGACGGGAACCTCCGCGGCCGGTGCGTCGGCGGCAGTGCTGGTGGCGGCAGTGGTGTTCGGGACAGCGGCGTTGGCGGCAGGACTGTCGGTTGCGGAGCTCATGGGGAATCTCCCTTGCCCGGGATGGCCGGTTCAAGCCATGGATCCGCCGGGTTGGAGAACCCTTCAGCTATCCCCTTAGATTACCCGCGGGTAGCTTCCGGTGCTAGGGGAGGGCTGGCCTTGGAAGTCCCCGGAAACTTCCACAGTGGAGGCGTGGTGCACCAGCCGGTCCCAGCCATGGTTGATGCCGTGGACCACGGCCAGCAGCGTGTTTGAAGCAATGAACCAGGCGAGCTTTCCCACCCCCACCAGGACCAGGGCCAGGAACCCCGCCGTGAGGATGAAGCCCACCAGGAGCAGGCCGAACACCAGTGTTCCGACGAACACCATGGTGGCCGTTTCCACTGCACTTAGATCAAACTGCATGCTTCCCCCTGCTGCGCCATTGCTTCGGTTGAGACCAGTAGCATGAGCCTAGGGGGTTGCCGCCGGACTGGGCCAGACCCGGCGCACCCGTGGAGCGGGTCGATATGGGATCGAAATGCTACCGGGACGTAGGTCACGGAGCGGTCGCGGAACCCTCACACACTCCCACCCAATCCCACCCAACGCGGGGTCACTCCCCGCCCGATAACCCCGCCGCATCGGGCCGGGAGTGACCCCGCGTTGTGTTCGGAGGGTCTGCGTTAACCTTGTAGTTGGCAGTTTTCGTCTTTCGCGGCGATTTATCTTGCCCAAACCAACCCCCTGCAGCTGAAGGAGAGTGTGTGCCCCGCTCCGCCGCGTCATCCGCTGACGCGATCAGCGCCCGGCTCCGGGACCTCGAACTCCTCACCAAGGGACCTGCCTGGGCACTCACGCGCTCGGCCCCCTGGGTCATCGCCGTCCTGCAGGCCTCCTTTACCAGAACGCGTCCGCAGCTTCCGCTCGAAGAGTTCCACGCCGACGTCGACTCCTTCCTTGAGCAGCTCCGCCGGCAGGACCCGGGGCTGGGCGGCTCCGCTGACGGCCCGGCCTCCGGGAAGAAGTACGCGGATGAGTGGACGCGAAAGAACTTCCTGACCCGCCGCAACCAGTCGGGGCAGATTGTCTACGAGGTCACCGAACCCGCGGCCCGTGTTCTGGCCTTCCTGGACAGCCTCTCCAGCGAGCGGTCAACACTGAACGGTTCCAGGCTGGGCACCCTGTTGGGCGATGTGGAGAAGCTCGCCAACGAGACCAACCCGGACCAGAGCGCGCGGCTTGAATCCCTCGCGGAGGAGATCGGCGAGCGGGAGCAGCTGATCCAGGACATCAGCTCCGGTGACTTCGACGGCCTGCTCGATGACGACGAAGCCGTGGAGGCGGCGGGGAACATCCTGGATCTCGCCGCAAGCCTGCCCGCCGACTACAAGAAGATGCGTGACCGGATCGAGGAACTGGTGGGCGCGCTCCGTAACCAGATCATCGAGGAATCCCTCAGCAAGGGCGCCACCATGGCCCAGGTGCTGGAGGCGGACAAGCGGCTCCGTCAAAGCCCCGAAGGCCGGACATTCCGGTCCTTCACCGCGTTCCTTGAGGACCCGCAGCAGCAGATGCGGTTCCGTTCGGCCATCGGCGAGGTGCTCAGCAGGCAGTTCGCCGATGACCTTTCGCCGGAGGACCGGGAGACCCTCAAGAACCTGGTGGCCGAGCTCCGCCACCAGCACGGCCAGATCCAGCGCATCTACGGCAAACTCAGTGAAAGCCTGAACACCTACGTCCAGAGCGACGACTTCCGCCAGTCAGTCCGCCTCCGGAAGGTCCTCCGCGAGGCAGAACAGGCCATCAGGTCCCTTCCGTACGAGCGGGAACGGCCCGGCCTGGTCCGTGGCCCGGTGCTGTTCAATGCCGGCTTCGAATCCCTGGCCATGGTCAAGCTCTATGATCCGGACGAGTTTGCCGTGCCACCCAAACTCGCGGATCCCATCGCGTTCAGCGACTCCGACCGGACCCGCTCGCCCAGGACGGGGAAGGCGCGCCCGGAAGCCATCCGGGCAGCCGTTGCAGGCGCTGCCACCCTTGCCGAAGCCTGGGCGCAGCTGCCGCCGGAGGAGCAGCACATCAACTCCATCCGGGCCCTGCTCTCGCACGCGCTGCAGGCCGGAGCGAATTTCGATCGCGAAGCCTGGGACGGCCTCGACTTCGAACAGATCGACGGCACCACCCGCAAGGCCTACCTGCCGGTGGTCACCCTGAAGAAGGATTGAGAATGACTGAAGAGATTACGACGGCGGCGCCTCCCGTAGAGGAGGACTCACACCTTGCGGAGACCATCCCCGAAGAGGTGGCCGCCTCCGCTGCGGAGGTTCCGGCTGATGCTGCACGCCCCTTTACAGTCACTCCCCGGGATACCTTCGTCGACGGAGCGGCATTGTTCCCCGGCGACACGGGCGTGCTCCCCATGAAGGTGCGCCAGGCACTGGTGAAGCTGCTCAAGGGGCCTTACGTGGACGGCGGCCGCGACGAGAAACTGTGGACCACGCTGCTGGACAACCAGATGATCCTCCGCAGCCGCCTCTCCGAACTCTTCCTCACCCTCCAGCTGGACCACGAACGCAAGATTGCCGTCCTGCGCCCCGTGGATCCCGACGCGATCGGCGGCAGCACACGGTCCAGCATCCTTCGCCAGCAGCGTGCGCTGAGCCGGGTGGAAACCATCGTGGTGCTCCGCCTGCGCCTGCTGCTGGACCGCCACGTCACCGCCCAGACGGACCCCACCATCACACGCGAGGAAATCGCAGACCTCGTGGCCCACTACCAGCCCGCCGGGCAGCAGGACGCCCTGCGCGATTCGGACGTGGTCACCCGAGCCATCACCAAGCTCCTGGCCCGCCAACTCCTCATCACCACACCCTTGGACGACGTCTACACCATCTCCAACGCCCTCCCCCTGGCCCTCCCCTTCGAAAACATCGGCGACATCCCGGCCCAAATCGAAGCCCTGGTAGCGGCCACGACAGATGCCACAGGCACAGAAGCAATGCTGGAGCTGGACGGCGACACGCAAGAAGTTGACAGTGCGGAGGACGACGACGCCGATGCCGCCCCCGCCCCTCCGCCGGGCGACTCTGCTGCAAGCAGCGAGTCGCCCGGCTCCGATAGGCCCGAAGCCACTCCCTGGGCGGCATCGGCGTCGTCGTCCGTGGGTGCGCAGGTTCCGGGTACGAGCGGTGACGCCGGGGACATGCGGCAGCGTGCGTCTAAGCGAGGAACGAGCGAGCACGCAGAGCATGTGTCCGGTGGTGCTGCGACTGGTGAGGAAACAACGGAAGCCAAGGGAGTAGACGCATGAGCATCGCAACCATGCTGCCGATGGGCGAGCTCACGAACCCGGGCCAGATGCGGCTGGCGCTGGTGCAGGTGGTCAACTGGGGGACGTTCCATGGGGCCCACACGATGCATGTGGACCGGAACGGAACGCTGCTGACGGGCAACTCGGGCGTGGGAAAGTCCACGCTTTTTGATGCCATGCTGCGGGTGTTTGACGCGAGGCCGCGCTCGAATGAGGCGGCTGCCCAGCGCGCCGGCGGTGCCGTGGAGGACAAGAGGACCACGTTCACGTACATGCGCGGCAAGGTGGGTGACAAGGCCGTGGGCGAAGGCTCGGCCAGTGCCTTCCAGCGTCCGGGTGCCACCTGGTCCGCCGTCGGCCTGACGTTCGACAACGCTGCGGGCACCCGGGTCACGGTGTCCGCCCTGTTCGACGTGCCCAAGAACGGCACCGAGTCCAGCGTTGGGCGCTTCTACCTGATCGACAACAAGCCGCTGGACCTGCCGGCCATCGAGGACATCACCGAAAAGCGCTTCACCAAGGCCGCGCTTGAGACCATTTTTCCCGATGCCCAGGTCTTCGATGTCCACAAGGCGTTTGCCGAGCGTTTCCGGCGGCTCCTGGGCATCAGCTCGGACCAGGCCCTGCCCCTGCTCCGCGTCATCCAGGCCGGCAAGGGCCTGGGCGGCAGCGTCAACACCTTCTTCCGCGACCAGGTCCTGGATGCCCCCGCCACCCTCGCCGCAGCGGACGACGTGGTGGAGGAATTCAGCAACCTGATGTCCATCCGGCAGCGGCTGGAGGATGTGCGCCAGCAGCGCGACCAGCTGGCTCCCGTGCCAGGGCTGAACAAGGAATACGCCCAGGCCTTGCTTGACGCGAACCGGCTCCGTGAACTGGCCGGCGAGGAGTTTGAAGCGTACAAGCAGCAGCTTGCGGTCACGGTGCACCAGAAGTCGCTGGCCCGGATCAAGGAACTGGCCCAGGCCCAGGCCAAGGAACTCGGTGTTGAACGTTCGGTCCGCGACGGACTGGCCAAGGAACTGCGCGAACTGGAGGCCGACTACAACAACCAGGGCGGCAACGCGATCTCCGCGATCGAGCAGTCGCTGGAGAACGCCAAGGTTGGGCTGAGGCTCCGCCAGCAGGTGGAAGAGGCTGCCCGCAAGGCATTGTCCGACGCCGGATTGCAGCTTGAGTGGACGGCTGAGGGCTGGGAACAGGCCCACGAGCAGGCAGCGGCCCGGTCCACGGAGCTGAAGGATGATTCCCAGGCCCTCCAGGAACTCCGCTTTGAGGCGTTCGACGGCCATGCCACCAAGAAACGTGAACTTGCCGCAGCCCAGCAGGAGCTCGTGTCGCTGAAGACGCGCAAGTCCCTGCTGCCGCCGTCGAGCATTGAAAACCGTGCAGCGATCGCCGCCGCAACGGGCGTCCCCGAAGACCGGATGCCGTTCGGCGGCGAGCTGATGGACCTTGCCGACGGGGAGGAGCAGTGGCGGCCGGCCGCGGAGCGCGCGCTCCGGAACCTGGCCACCACGCTGCTGGTCCCCGGTCAGCACTTCGCCGCGGTGACCCGCTACCTCAACGACCACAAGGTGCGCGGTGCCATCCGCGCGGTGGACGTCTCCAAGCCGCTCGCCGGCGGTGCGCTGGCCGTGGAGGACGCGCGCGACGGCGATCTGCTCACCAAGCTGGATATCCTCGCCAGCGGTGCGGTGGCAGACGCCGGGGAGTGGATCCGGGAGCGGATCGCCCTCGACTTCGCGTACCCGTGCGTCGAGGACCCTGACGAGCTGGCGAAGCTGGACAAGGGCCTGAGCCTGGGCGGTGTGGTCAAGCGAAACCGGCACACGGTGGAAAAGGATGACCGGTTCACCAGCCGCCAGGACTACGTGCTCGGTTTCGACAACGCCGCCAAGCTGGAGCTCGTGGCCGCGCAGGTGGAAGACCTGCAGCAGGAACTGGCCAAAGCAGCGGAGCTGGCGCAGAGCCGCGAAGAATCGCACCAGGGCATGAGCCGGCAGCTTGACGCCCTCCGCCGTATCGCAGAGGACCACCGGCCCTGGGAGCAGGTTTCCGCTGCGGTCGCCGGCGACGAACTCACCAGGATTGAGCAGAGGCTCAAGGACGCACTGGCCGCTCAGGCAGACCTCGAACCGCTGCGGGCGAACATCGAATCAGCACGCCAGAAACACCAGGCCAGCACCGAGGCCGCGGCTGTCCTGCAAAGCGAATACAAGTCGCTGGACCGGCAGCTCAGCGCCGCCGATTCACTGCTGGAAGCCGCACGGACCCGCCTGGAGCAGGCGCCTCCGTCGGCCGCCACCGTCACCGCGCTGGAACCGTACTTCACCGAGTTCGGTGACATCAGCGAGATGCACGAACTGGACAACCTCGCCAACCGTGTCCGGACAGCGCTGCTGGGGGAGCTGCACGCCACCGAGACGCGCGGCCAGGCAACCTCCGAGCGGCTGACCCGGATCTTCGAGGGCTTTGTGCGTGAGTGGGGATCAGCAATTTCCGCGGACCACGGCACGTCCATCGGCGCTGCGGGGGAGTTCGAATCCCGCTACCACGCCATCGTCAGCGACGGCCTGCCCGCCCAGGAATCGGAGTTCCGGCAGTTCTTCAACCAACGCACCCATGAATCCTTCAGCACACTGTTGCATCTGCTGGACGAGGAACGCCGCTCCATCTCCAGCCGGATCCTTCCGCTCAACGGCATCCTGGCCGAGGTCAACTTCCACGAAGGCAGCTTCCTGGAACTGGACATCAAGCAGACCATGCCGGCCACGGCCAAGCAGTTCAAGGACGCCATCCACAACGCGTTGAAGGCACGGCACAGCCGTTCCGCCCGCGGCGGTGCGGACACCACCGCACCCGGAGGAGACGACGACGCCGAGCTCACCGCCCGCTACAAAACCCTCGAAACGCTGGTCAAGAGACTGGGTTCCCAGGCCCCGGAGGACCGCCGCTGGCGCGCCGAAGTGTTGGACGTCCGCGGGCACCTTTTTATCCAGTGCAAGGAGCACCGTGAAGTGGCCGGTCCACGCGGCGGCAAGCGGACCGACGTCTACATGCACGCCGATACCGGCTCCATGTCCGGCGGCGAGCGGCAGCGTTTCACCGCGTTCATCATGGCCGCGGCACTGAGCTACCAGCTGGGCATCGCCGAACAGGGTTTCACCACCTACGGCACCGTGATGATGGACGAGGCCTTTGTCCTGGCCTCCGAGGAATTCGCCGGCGCGGGCATCAAGGCCCTGCACGAGTTCGGATTCCAGCTGTTGCTCGCCGCCCCGGAAAACGTGATCGACCTGTCCAGGCACCTCGGCTCTGTCACGGAGATCCTGCGGGACAAGCGCACCAACCGGTCAGGTGTCCTGACCGCCCCGGTGATACGGCCGCGGCCCGGCGAAGAAGGGTCCTGGCGCTCCGAGGCGAACCCGGTTGACATCGTTTTGCGCTAGCCGTGACGCATGGAACGTTTTTATAACAAATCGATGGATATATTGCTGAAACCCTAGGCGAGGCGATGGGGCGGGTGCCATTCTGATGGACATCAAACACTCGCCTTCATCCTCCCCGATGGGTAGTCGCGGAACGCTGGGTCCCGCGTCTGACGCCTGCTGAGCCTGACGGCCTTCCTGCGAAAGGCACCACCAATGCACCCAGTTCATCGCGCCCGCACCTTTGCGGCTCTCGCGACCCTCGCAGCCCTTACCCTTACGGGCTGCATGGCACACGTCTCATCAGAGGCTGCCGGCACTCCCGCCGCAGGGGCCACCGCCCCGGCGTCGGTGAGTGCCACCCCCGTCCCCAGCAACACGGCGAGTCCGACGACGGCCGGTGAGCGCCCGACGTCGTCCGCTCCAGCGTCGTCCGCTCCAGCGCCTGCCGGGCTGGCGACGTATACGTTCCCGGATGGTCGGCTCTCCTTCAAATACCCTGCAGGCTGGCGGGTGGAGCTGTTTGAGGCGTCCTCCTCGCCGTTTGTGGGTACGGCCACCATTTACGACGCGGGCGGGCAGAGGCAGGCTGAGATTTTCACGGGCGTGATTGCCGATGGCGTGAGCAGTCCTGTCATTCGGACCGTGTTTGAATCCCTGCCTGTCCCCGGCCTTCAGGGGCAGCCCGAACCCGACGGCCACTACTCCTTCTATGTGGACAATGTGAACGACGTCGCCACATACCGCATGCACCTGACGCCGGGGACCCCCGTTGCCGGGGCGGAGATGGGGCTGCCGGGGCTTATCCGCATTGGTGAGCGGGTCCTGATTGCCGAGGTCACGTTCATTGACAATCCCTTCGCGAACGACGAGGACGCCAAGGCCTGGCTTGCCGGGGCGGAAGGCCAGGCGCTCAAGGCCCTTCTGATGAGCATGTCCTACAGCTGACACTCCCATTACCAGGGGCGCTCCTTCACGGACGTGGGGGAGCGCTTTCTTGTGCCCTTCGTCACGTAGGGCAATTAAGCTACGCAAACCTTGCGTATTTCATCAGAGGGTAGGCTAGCCTTACTTAGGTTTGCTTCATTCACCTAAGGAGTTCCGTGACTTCCCCCCACTTTTCCGGCCCGACTGCCACCCGCCGCACGCTGTTCAAATCAGCGGGCAAGGTCACTGCCGTCCTGGCCGCCGTGGCGCTGAGCCTGAGCGCCTGCTCCACCGGACCCGCGTCCTCCACCTCGGATGCCACCACTTCCACCTCCAGCAGCGCACAGTTCCCGGTCACCATCAAGCACGTCTTCGGCGAAACCACCATCAAGGAACAGCCCACCCGCGTTGCCACGGTCTCCTGGGTCAACGACGACGTCGCCATTGCCCTAGGGGTTGTTCCCGTGGGCGTCCCCAAGAATGAATGGGGCGGCAATGAACAGGGCTCCACACCCTGGAAAGACGCGGCACTGACCGAACTCGGCGCAGGGTTCGGCTCGGAGAAGGCGCCCGTCCAGTACTCGGAGGCCGACGGCATCAACTTCACCGAAATTGCCAAGCTCAGCCCCGATGTCATCCTGGCCGCCTACTCCGGCCTGACCGAAGAGGACTACAGGAAGCTCAGCGAGATCGCCCCTGTGGTGGCCCACCCCGAGGTGGCCTATGGAACCTCGTGGCAGGACTCCACCTCCATCATCGGCAAGGCTTTGGGCAAGGACGCGGAGGCCACCAAGCTGGTCTCCACTACCGAGGCCATCATCAAGGACAAGGTGTCGAAGTACCCGCAGATCGCCGGAAAGAGCTTCATTTACGGCAACCTGGAACCGGCTTCGGCCGACGGCGTCAACGTCTACACCGCCAACGACAACCGCCCCCGCTTCCTGAGCGAGATCGGCATGCAGCCCGCTTCCGTTGTGGAGGAGAAGTCGAAGGGCTCGAAGGAGTTCTTCATCAAGTGGTCCGCCGAGAAGGCCAACGAACTGGACTCCGACATCTTCGTGACCTGGGTTCCGGATGCCGCCACCGCCGATTCCATCAAGGCGGACCCGCTGCTCGGCCAGATCCCGGCCATCCGGAACGGCGCCCTGGTTGCCGATTCGGACAACACCCTGACGCTCTCCATCTCCGCTTCCTCCCCGCTGAGCCTGCCGTGGTCGCTGGACACGTTCCTCCCGCAGCTGGCGAGCGCAGCGGATAAAATCACCGCCGCAGTGAAGTAAGCACCGTCCCATGACGGAAAGTACGACGACGGCGCCCACCCAGGGGCGAGGTCTCAGCGCTTTGGTGCCACCAAAGCGCCGAGATCTCACCTCTCAGAGTCCGGCCGGCATCCGCATGCGCCCCCGCGGCAAGCAGGCCGCCTGGCTGCTGGCCGCCGTCGTCGTACTCATTGTCCTGACTGCCGCTTCACTGGCCGTCGGTGCCCGGGGGCTTTCCCTGGCCACCGTGTGGCAGGCCCTCACCCAGTTCGACCCCTCCAGCGGCGACCACGCCGTCGTCCAGGCCCGTATCCCTCGAACAGTTCTGGGGCTTCTCGCCGGGGGTGCGCTGGGGCTCGCCGGCGCAGCCATGCAGGGAGTCGCCCGGAACCCCTTGGCCGACCCTGGAATCATGGGCGTCAACGCCGGCGCCGCCCTGGCCGTGGTCACCGGCATCTACATCTTCGGCATCTCCTCCCTCACCGGCTACATCTGGTTCGCCTTCGTCGGCGCAGCGGGGGCCGCCGTCGTGGTTTACCTCATCGCTTCCCTAGGCAGGGACGGTGCGACGCCGGTCAAGCTCGCCCTCGCCGGGGCAGCACTCAGCGCGGGACTGTTCTCGCTGATGAACGTCATCCTGGTCTCCAGCCAGGACACCCTGGACCGCTTCCGCTTCTGGCAGGTGGGCGGGATCGCCGGCCGCGACTGGTCCGCGGTGCTCCCCGGCATGCCCTTCCTGGCTGTCGGGGCGCTCATTATCCTTTCCACCGGCCGTATCCTCAACAGCCTCGCCCTCGGTGACGACATCGCCCGCGGCCTGGGCCAGCGCGTGGGCCTGACACGCGGCATCACCGCCTTCGGCATTGTGCTGCTCTGCGGTTCGGCAACCGCGCTGGCCGGACCCATCGGATTCGTGGGCCTGGTTATTCCGCACGCCGTCAGGTCCCTGACCGGCCCCGATTACCGCTGGATCCTGCCGTTCTCCCTGGTCCTGGCCCCGGCGCTGCTTCTCGGGGCGGACATCGTCGGCCGCGTCGTCCTGCTCCCCGGCGAGGTCCCGGCCGGCATCATGACGGCCCTCATCGGCGCGCCGGTCTTCGTCTGGCTGATCCGCCGCGGGAAAGGGGCCGGGCTGTGAAACTTACCGAAACCGTCCCCAAGCCCCCCGTTGCCCTATCACTTCCGGTCGTCAAAACCGGGTTTTGGCGACCAAAAGTGATAGCGCAAGGCTGGCGGACGGGGTTGCTGGCAGCCGGCGTGGTGGTCATGTTCGCCGTCTATGTCCTGCTCGGCAGCTACACCGTGACCATCCCGGATTTCTTCAAGATCGTGATTGCCCACCTGACGGGCGGCGAACGGATCCCCGGCGCCAGCTTCATCGTGATGGAAAACAAGCTGCCGCGGGCCGTGATCGGGACCATGATCGGGGTGGCCTTCGGCCTGGCCGGCGGACTGTTCCAGACCATGCTCCGCAACCCGCTGGCCAGTCCCGATGTGATCGGCATCAGCTACGGCGCCAGCGCGGCAGCAGTCACAGCCATCGTGGTCTTCGGCGCATCCGGCGCGGTAGTCTCCGGAGCTGCCCTGGCCGGAGCGCTGGGAGTGGCAGCCGTTATCTACGCCATCTCCCGCGGCGGATCACTCGGCTCCGGCGGCGGCAACCGCGGAAACGCTGCCGGAAACCGGCTGATCCTGGCCGGTGTGGGCATCGCCGCCGCCCTGCACGCCGTGGTCAACTTCCTGATGACGCGGGCGGACATCCGCACCGCTGCCGACGTGCTGGTGTGGCTCAACGGCTCCCTCAACTCGGCCAACTGGGACCGGGCCACCATGCTGTCCCTGGCACTCCTGGTCCTGGTCCCGGCGGTCATCGCCCTCGCCGGCCCGCTCCGCATCCTGGAACTCGGCGACGACGCCGCGGCCGGCCTCGGCATCCGCGTCGGCTTCACCCGGCTCGCCGTGGTGGTCACCGCAGTAGCGCTGGCAGCGGTGGCGACGGCGGCAGCCGGCCCGGTGGCGTTCGTCGCCTTCCTCGCCGGTCCCATCGCCCGGCGCTTCACGAACAAAGCCAGCCTGCCGGCGTCGGCCCTCGTTGGTGCACTTATTGTCCTGGCAGCCGATTACTTCGCCGCCAACATTGCCCCCCTGCTGCTGGACGGCACCGTGCTGCCTGTCGGCGTCATCACCGGCGCGCTCGGTGCCCCGTTCCTGCTGTGGCTTTTGGTCACGGCCAACCGGAAGGATGCCTGACATGGCTGTTCTCAGCGCCAAGGACCTCACGCTTAAATACGATCAACGCTGCGTGGTGGACGGCCTCACCGCTGATATCCCCGAGGGCAAGGTGACCATGATCGTGGGCGCCAACGCCTGCGGCAAGTCCACGCTCCTCCGCGGACTCTCCCGCCTGCTCAAGCCTGCCGCCGGGGCGGTCACGCTGGACGGGAAGGACATCCACTCCCGGCCCGCCCGCGAACTGGCCCGCACCCTGGGACTCCTTCCGCAGCACCCCACAGCGCCGGACGGCATTGCCGTCCGCGACCTTGTGGGGCGAGGCCGGTACCCGCACCAGGGCTTCTTCCGGAGCTGGAGCAAAGACGACGATCTCGCCGTGCAGCGCGCGCTCGAGGCAACGGAAACGCTGGACCTCGCCGAGAGGAACGTCGACGAGCTTTCCGGCGGCCAGCGCCAGCGTGTCTGGATCGCCATGGCACTGGCCCAGGAAACGGAGGTCCTGCTCTTGGACGAGCCCACCACCTACCTGGACCTGGCCCACCAGGTGGAAGTCCTGGACCTCGTTACGGAGCTGAACCGCAAACGCGGCACCACCGTGGCCATCGTCCTGCACGATCTGAACCTCGCGGCACGCTACGCGGACCATGTCATCGCCATGAAGAACGGCGCAGTCGTTGCCCTGGGCGATCCCTCTGCAGTTGTTACCGAAGAGCTGGTCCGCAGCGTCTTCGGCCTCGAATCCCGGGTGATCCCTGATCCGGTCTCAGGCACGCCACTGATCATCCCCATCGGACGCCACCACACCACCGCCACTGAATTGGAGCTCGTTTCATGAAGACCCGCGAAATTGCCGCCACCGAGCCCATGACCCTGGCCTTCGAAGTCACCGTTTCGTCCGTGCAGGAGCTGAGCCCCACCTTCCGCCGGATCACCTTCGGCGGGTACTGCCTCCGTGGCTTCGGCGTGAACGGCGACACCCTGGACCTGCGTATCAAGCTGATGATCCCCTCGCGTGCGGAGGACGGCACGGAGATCCCTTTGCCCGCTTTCGAGATGACACAGTCCGGCTGGTACCAGGAATGGCTGGCCGTGGACCCTGCCGTCCGGGGCTCCATGCGCACCTACACCGTCCGCGGGTCGCGGCTGGATTCCGTCTACCCGGAAATCGACGTGGATTTCGTCATGCACTTCGACGCCGAGGGCAACGGCGGTCCGGCCGCCAACTGGGCACTCAACGCCAAACCGGGCGATGCCCTCACCATCATCGGCCCCAACAACCGCGCCGCCCAGTGCTACACCGCCGAGATCTACGGCGGCATCGAATGGCGGCCCGGAATGGCACAGCGTGTCCTCCTCGCCGGAGACGAAACCGCCGTCCCCGCCATCGCCGCCATCCTCGAAAGCCTGCCGCCCTACATGAGCGGCCACGCCTTCCTCGAGGTCCCCGAAGCGGGTGACTTCCTGGACCTCACATCACCGGCCGACGTCGACATCACCTGGCTGGCACGCGGCGCCGCCATTGGCCGGTCCCGCCCGCACGGCGAGCTGCTGCAGGAAGCGGTGCGCAAGGCCGTTCCCGTCCCTGGCTGGGTGTGGATCAAAGCGTCCGACGCCGGCGCGGACGCCGGCGCAGGCCCGGAGCCCGAGGACGTCAATGTGGACGTTGACATCCTCTGGGAGACCCCGGCGCGGATGGAAACGGCCGAGATCGAGGCCAGCAAAAACCCTGACATGCCGGCCGGTGCCATGCCCTTCTACGCCTGGATCGCCGGCGAAGCCGCTGTCATCAAGGACATGCGGCGGTACCTGGTGCGGGACGTGGGGATCGATAGGAAGCAGGTCGCGTTCATGGGTTACTGGCGCCGCGGCAAGGCCGAGCTCTAAGGCCTCCAGCTGGATGAGCAGCGTGCCAGCGGTTGCTGGCTGAGTGCGTCGTCGGCGCTCCTTTGCCGTCGCTTAGACACCTTCCTTCGCTTCTTTCGGCCGCTGGCGGCCTCACTCCGCTCCGGTCGGCGATGCGCTCCCAGCAAAGAAACGCCGCCGACGGTGCCTCATCGCGCCTTCATGGGCACACACCCCAAACCCTCTGGCACTTCCTGTCGCGTTTTTCCGGACGCTCTTGCACTACCTGTCGCTGGCCGTTAACCCTCGTGTTTCCTTGGGTGGGTACGGTGTTGGGGTGTGTGCTGATTCTTTGCTTCCTTCGGGCGGGCGACGTGTGTTTGTTGCCCTGGGGGATTCCTTCACCGAGGGCGTGGGGGACCGGGACGAGCGGCTGCCCAACGGGGTGCGGGGTTGGGCCGACCGGGTGGCGGAGAAACTCGCCAAGGCCGATCCCGGGTGGGAGTATGCCAACCTGGCTATCCGGAGCAAGCGCCTGCGGCATGTGGTCAGCGAGCAGTTGGAGCATGCGCTCGCCATGAACCCCACCCTCATCACGCTGTACGCGGGCGGCAATGACATCCTGGACATCGGCACCGACATGGCGTCCCTGATGGACCAATACGAAAACGTTGTGGCACGGCTTGCCGGGAGCGGGGCCACAGTGGTCCTCTTCACCGGTTTCGACGTCAAGGTTTCGGCCGTCCTGGAGTTGCTGAAGAAGCGAAACACGCTCTACAACCAGCGTGTGCGGGCGATCGCGGCCACCTACGACGCCGTCCTGGTTGATTATTGGTCCCTGGACGCCTTCCATGACCGGCGTATGTGGGACTCGGACCGGCTGCACATGTCCAAGGCCGGCCACAAGTACCTCGCCGGGCAGGTGCTGGACCAGCTTGGGGTGCCGCACAAGATCCGTCCCATGGAGTGGGATCCGCCCGAGAGGCTCAGCCTGAGGGAGTGGGAGCAAAGGCAGCGCCGCTGGGTGAGGGAGTGGGTGCTGCCGCTTTTTGGCCGCAAAATCAGGGGCATTACGCTGGGCGACGCCCTCAGCCCGCGCTGGCCGGAGCCGGTCAAGGTGCCTCGCAAAGGCGGGCTGAAGAAGCTGGCCGAAAAGAAGCGGGCCAAGGCAGGAAAGTCCTAGGTGTCCAACAGGTTTTCAAAGCCTGGCGCCACCCTGTTGGCCGCGAATTCCATGATCTCGAAGTCAGCCACGCCGTTGACGTAAAAAGGATCCTTGGCCAGGCTGGCGTCGAGGGTCTGCCGGTCCGCCCTGGACAGCAAAAGCCCGCCGGTGCGCGGGACCTTGCGCCCGGCGGCAACAAACACACCGTCGTCAAAAGCATTCTTCAGCCACTCAACATGGCCGGCCAAGTGGAACTCCACGATGTCTTCGGGCACCTTGTAAGTCAGCGACACAACATACATAAGGCCATGCTACCGGGGCGTCGCCCAGCCACTTGAACTGTCAAGCATAGAATGGATCCATGACCGAACCGCGCTGGCTCAATGCCGATGAACGCCGTGCTTGGCTGGCCATGCTGAGCATCAACACCATGCTTCCCGCCGCACTGGACAACCAGCTGCACACTGCAGGCAAAGTGTCGCTGTTCGACTACAACGTCATGGCCATGCTGTCCGAGGCCGAGGGCCGTTTTCTGCCGATGAGCGAGCTGGCCGCCCGCACCAGTTCCTCCCTGTCCCGGCTCTCGCACGTCGTATCCAAGCTGGAGAAACGCGGATGGCTGGAGCGGCGTCCGCACCCCCGCGATGCCCGCGTCACCACCGCGCACCTGTCCGACGACGGGATGGCCACCTTGGTGTCGCTCGCACCGGGGCACGTTGAAGCCGTCCGCAACAAGTTCCTGGACGCCCTGACGGACCGCGATGTCAACGATTTGGCCCGCATCGGGGAAAAAATTGTGGCCCGCCTCGACGATGACCACTGGATTCTCCGCGAAAGCTGAAGCTTGGTTGCTCGCAGCAACAGATGACACACTGGCGCTATGGATTTTTCGACCCGCTTCGTAGCCCTCGGTGACTCCTTCACGGAAGGGGTGGGCGATGACGATCCCCACCGTCCCAACGGCGTCCGCGGCTGGGCTGACCGTGTCGCCGAGCAGCTGGGCGCGGCCGATCCTGGCTTCGGTTATGCCAATCTCGCCATCCGCGGCAGGAAGCTACGCCAGATCATGGCAGAGCAGGTGGACGCCGCCGTCGAACTCAACCCCACCCTGGTGACCATCTACGCGGGTGCCAATGACATCCTGCGGCCCAGGATCGACATCGACGATTTGCTTGCCGAGTACGACGCCGGAATCGGCAAGCTGGCCGCGACCGGGGCCACGGTTGTGGTTTTCACGGGGTTTGATGCCCGCGGCTCCAAGGTGTTCAGCACCATGCGCGGCCGCACCGCCATCTATAACGAACTGGTCCGCGGCATCGCCGGGGATCATGGCGCGCTGCTGGTGGACTACTGGCGCTTCAACGAGTATTACGACTGGGGGATGTGGGCCCAGGACCGGATGCACATGTCGGCTGCCGGACACGCCAATATGGCAAAACGGGTCCTGACGGTACTCCAGCACGATCACTCCATCGAGGTGCCGCCCATGACCCCGGTCCCGGAACTCAGCCGGGCCGATGCCCTCCGCGCCAACGCCCGCTGGGTCCGCGAATTCGCCGGGCCGTGGGTGGTCCGCCGGGTTACGGGCAAGTCCTCCGGCGACGGGCTGACGCCCAGGTACCCGCAGCTCACGCACCTGTAGCGGAAGCCGCACCTGGCGGAAGCCGCACGTTGCGAAAACTCATGCGGCGGAAGGCCCGCGGCGGAAGCCCGGCGTCGCGAGCAGTTCCCCATTCGCCCGGACCGCCAGGACGGCAACATCCCAGCCGTCGGTGGCCCGGTCCAGCATTGGCTGGCCACCGGCAACGATCGAAGTGGCCAGGACATCCGCCGTCGTGATGTCCGCAGCGGCGACGGACACCTGGATGAACGCATAACCGTCAGTGGACGGCCCCCAAATGTGGTCCCCCCGCTCGGCCGTACCCGACGTCGCCAACGCCGCGTGCCGGCGTCCGTGGCCCAGCGGATAGCCGGCCAGCAACGCCCCGCGGTCCAGGGGATCCATGATGCCGATGTCCCAGGGTTCGTCGCTTCCGGGCACCGGCGAACCGCTGACCAGGATGTCCCCGCCCGCGTTCAGGCACCAATCCGGGCGGCCGAGCGCCCGCAGCGAAGTCCCCGACTCGCGGATCGCATGGGCCTTGACGAGGCCGGAAAGGTCCAGCACGCCGTCGGGCCTTTCCGCTGTGAAGGCGCCTTCGGTGCGCAGCCGCCACTGCATCGCCTCCTCGTAACCCCCGCGCATGGCCGAGGACGCAGCCCGGAGCGGCAGCTCGCCGCGCGCCAGCCTGCTGGCCTCGGAATCCGCCCTGTACAGACTGAACGTCTGGTCCAGTTGATTGAACAGGCGTTCGACGACGGCGGCAGCTGCTGCCAGCTCGTCGTCCGGCGGGTTTCCTTCCGGGGTGGAGTCCAACGACGGCATTGCCACCGGGTCGACCGGCCCCGCGGTGATGGGCATGGTGAGGCTGATAGCCGTGCCCATGCTGTGGAAAGTCTTTGCCTTCAGGACCGGCGGCGGAGTCAGGCCGCGGTGGTTCTCAGAGGTTCGCGGCATCGATGGCTGCCTGGAGGGACGTGAGATAGGCGTTGCTTGTGACAGTCGCCCCGCTGATGCTCTTCACCTTGGCCGACTGGGCCGCCAGTACTTCGCTGCGCAGCAAGGGTGCGGCCCGGTTGCTGATCTGGATGGATTTCCGGTCGTCGTCGGTGAGCTGCAGGGCCGTGACGTCGGTGATTGCGCCGGCTTTCACGGTGATCTGCACCTGGACCGACCCAAACCGCGTCGGCACCACGGCGCCGTCGTACGTGGCTGCGGCAGCCGCCGCCGCTCCGGCCGAACCTGAGGCTACCGAACCTGACGAGCCGGATGTCCCGGCTGACCCGGATGAGCCGGATGAGCCCGTAGCACCCGTAGCACCCGTGGCCCCGGACGACCCCGTCCCATCCGTTCCGGTTCCCGCGGCAGTCGCCACGGCGGAGCCGCGGATTTCCGCCACCTGCGCACCGGCCTGCCAGCCCGCCAGGAGGATGCCGGCCGAAGCCAGCGCTGCTGATACCGCTCCCCGTGCTTTCACCAGTCAAACCTTTCGTGATGGATTTGTTCAGGCCCGACGCCCGCAGCGTGGGCAGCGGAGATAACGTTGCGCGCCCAGACGGCCGGCCCGCAGATGTAAACGTCAGAATCTGCAATATCGGGTACGTAAGACGCCAGGTTGTAGCCGGCGCGGACAGCGTCTTCGGGCAGCCAGCTGTTGGCGTCCCGCCGCACCCGCGGGCCTGTCAGATGGAACAGCCGCGCACCACGGTCCTCGCACAGTTCCAGGATTTCGGCTCCCAGATAGAGTTCCTGTTCGCTATGGCCACGCAACAGGACTGTGGCGTCCCCGGGGGCGAACGGGGTGCTTTCCAGCAGGGCGCGCAGGGGCGTGATGCCGATTCCGGCTCCGATCATCACCACTTTGTCCCGGGTGCGCGCGGCCGTACCGAACATTCCGTACGGGCCTTCCACGGCAACCCTGGTCCCGGGCCGCAGCCTCATGAGCTGGGCTGAACCGCGGCCCAGGTTCCGGACCGTAATGCGCAGCGTTGACTCGCCCCCTGGGCCAGGAGCCAGGGGCTCTGCCGACAGACTGAAGGGGTGCGGATGCCACCACAGGCCCGGGGCGAGGAAGCGCCAGATGAAGAACCGTCCGCCATGTCCGGAGAGCCTGTCCAGCTGGTACCCCGTCATTTCGATGTTCACCACGCCCGGGGCGACGCTGGCCACCCGGCTGACTGTGAGTTGATGCCGCGACGTGGCGACTATCGGCTGCAGCACCCGGAAGTACAGCAGGGCCGCGCCCGTGGCCACACAGATGGCCAGCCAGTACCAACGCTGCCAGGTCCCCTCCGCGAAAAGCCCGCCCACGCTGAACTGATGGGGCAGGGAGGTGCCGACGGCGGCATACGTCAGCAGGTGCACCGTGTACCAGAACTCATAGGGAAATCGGCGCCGCACGGCCACCAGCGAAGTAACCACCACGGCGATAAACAGGGCCATGGACACGAAGGCCAGCCACATATCGGGTACCAGTACCCACAGGGCAACCGATTCGCTGATCGGGTCGAGCCCCTCCGCCATCCCGTAGCCCGTGGCTATCAGCAGCCCGTGGCCCAGCAGAAGGTACAGTGACGGCTTACCCAGCTTGCGGTGGAATTCCAGCGCGCGGTCATGGCCGATCGTGCGGTCAATCACGGGGATCCGGGCCGCCAGGAGCAGCATCAGCAGAACCAGGTCCATGCCGGCCAGTCCTGCCACGATGCCCAGTGCCGTGAATGCTGAGGCGGCCGAATTGATTACTGTTGCGCCGCCGTCGGCCAGCCACAAAGCCACGGCGGCTGCGACGGAACCCCAGGCGGTGACGGTCAGGGCATCGCTTCGGAGAAGCCGGCGGCGGTGCTGCCGGTGGAACGTTGCGGAGCGGAACGCGCGGCCCGTGAGTGGGCGGCGGGGGCTCCGGTGGCCGGAGTGGTCTTGGGCCGGAGGGGCCGGCCGGAGCTGTGTTGTCATGCTTCAACGGTGAACCCCGAAGCTATCATTCAGCTGTGAAAATACCGGCCGCCCAGCTATGAGTGCAGCGGCGCAGGGGCCGCCGGACATTCCGCCGGTGCATCGCCCTTATACACCGGCCCGATGCTGGATTGGTCTTTAATTGCCTGAACTCGTAGACTTGGTAGGCGCTAAGTGCGCGGAGCGTGCGCAATTGCTCCGGTGGCCCGGTAATTTTCTCCAGGGTAGCCGGTAGTTAGGGGCTCAAGTTGCGTGACTAACCGTTCACCCTGATCACTTTGGGTCGCATTTAGACGCATGATCCTGCAGCAGATATGCGGATCATTACATTCAATTCTTGAGGAGAAGTCATGGCAGCACACTGCCAAGTGACCGGAGCCGAGCCGGGCTTTGGGCACAGCATTTCGCACTCGCACCGACGCAACAAGCGTCGGTTCGATCCGAACATCCAGAAGAAGCGCTACTGGGTTCCGTCCCTGCGCCGTAACGTCACGCTGCAGGTTTCTGCTCGTGGCATCAAGACAATCGACGTTCGCGGCATCGACGTAGTCGTCGCCTCGATCCTGGCTCGTGGGGTGAAGCTCTAGTGGCTAAGGACAAGGACGTACGTCCGATCATCAAGCTCAAGTCGACCGCGGGCACGGGTTACACCTACGTGACGCGCAAGAACCGTCGTAACGACCCGGACCGTATGGTTCTGAAGAAGTACGACCCCCGCATCCGTAAGCACGTCGAATTCCGAGAGGAGCGCTAAGCACATGGCTAAGAAGTCAATGATCGCCAAGAACGAACAGCGTAAAGTCATCGTTGAGCGTTATGCTGCAAAGCGCCTCGAACTGAAGAAGGCTCTGGTTGACCCCGCGTCCACCGACGAGGCACGCGAAGCTGCACGCCTCGGCCTGCAGAAGCTGCCCCGCAACGCGTCGCCCGTCCGTCTGCGTAACCGCGACATCATCGACGGCCGTCCCCGCGGTACCTTCCAGAAGTTCGGTATCTCCCGTGTTCGCTTCCGCGACATGGCTCACCGTGGTGAGCTTCCGGGCATCACCAAGTCTTCCTGGTAATCCAGCACCGCTGATTCCAGCTGCTTGAGAAGGGCCGGCAACCATTTGGTTGCCGGCCCGTCTGATTTTAAGCGTTGCGGTCCTCCCAAAGTCGGAGT
>NZ_JBPZHC010000030.1:0-5460 GCF_051857465.1 Pseudarthrobacter cremeus
GGGCAGGCACCCAGGTGCCTGCCCGACGTCGTGCGTTGCACCAGCGAGGTGTCAGATGGGCTGGGTGTTGGGCGGCGGAAGGTCCGGGTTCATGTCCGTAAGGTTCGGGTCCTCTGCCGTCCACACCTGGATGATGGCCCAGACCACGGCAGCGAGGGGGACGGACAGGACGGCGCCGATGATCCCGGCCAGGATGGTGCCGGCGGTCAGGGCCATCAGGATCACCAGGGCGTGGAGCTGCAGGGATTTGCCCATCACGATCGGCTGGAGGAGGTCGCCCTCGAGCTGGTTCACCGCTACCACCACGGCCACCACAATCAATGCAACCACGGGACCGTTGGCCACCAGGGCCACCAGGGCCGCCAGGATGCCGGCGACTGTTGCACCCACCAACGGGATGAACGCCGTGATGAACACGATGATGGCCAGTGGAATGGCCAGGGGGACCTGAAGGATCAGCAGGGCTGCGCCGATGGCCACGGTATCCACCAAAGCGACGATGGCTGTGCCGCGGACGTAGCCGCCCAGTACTTCGAGGGTGCGGCTTCCCACCCGGCGCAGTTTCTCTTCCCGCTCGCCTTTGAAGGGCCGGAGCAAAAAATTCCAGATCTTGGCGCCGTCCTTGAGGAAGAAGAACAGGATGACCAGCAGCAGTCCGGCTCCAGCCAGGAATTCCGTCACAACCGACAACCCGGTGATCGCGCCGGAGCGGGCCTGGCTGCTGGTGGCGAACTGGATGATCCCCTCCCTGGCCTGGTCCAGCTGGGCCGGGTCTATCGGGATGGGGCCGTTGATCAGAAACTGCTCCAGCTCGTCGAGCCCGGCCGAGGCCTGTTGCGCCAGTTCAGCCCACTGGTTGCGGATGGACAGGTAGATCACCGTGCCCACCCCGGCGAGCACAACCAGCAGGGCCAGAAATGCCACCGCCGTGGCTGCGCCGCCGGGAAGTCCGCGGCGGCGGAGCATGTTCACGAAGGGCCCGATTGCCGCCGCAAGGATCAGCGCGATCAGGACGGGGATGACCAGCAGCTTGATCTGCATCAGCGCATAAACCGAAACCACCGCCACTGTCAGGATCAGCAGGACCTGGGCGGACCGGACTCCTACCCGGCCCAAGGCATCGGCCCATAGGGCGCTGGGTGGCTTTCGCTCACGGCGTTCGGTTCCGCCTGCTTCTCGGCTTGCGTTTCCGGCTGCGCCGTCAGCAGGTGCCTCGGCCGCGGTGGCCGGCGGAGCGGAGGGCTTCCGCGACGGGTCGTGCTCGGACAGGTGCGCTTCCTTCGCCATGGGTGCTCCTTCATCGGCCGGCACCCTGTGTGCGTGCGGCACCCAGGGATCTACTACCTACGTCAGATAGTAAGCTTACTGATGGTGCGTGTCCCGGCGGGGATTACGCGCGGAGCCACTCGGCACAGGAATGCAGGTTCCGGTTGACAGTGGCCACGGCAGCCTCCGCGTCGCGGGCTTCAATCGCCTCAACCAGCTCGCCGTGGCCCTCCTCCGTGAGTCCGTCAAGCCGGCCCCGGCGCTGCTGCTTCAACAGCTCCTGATGGAACACGCCGCCGAAGCTGACGTAAAGCTCGTGCAGCAGCGGGTTGCCGGAAGCCTTGGCAACACCCTCGTGGAATGCCCAGTCCGCCCGGGCCCAGCCCTCGTAATCGGCGGCGGCCCACGCGAGGGCGCGGGCGGCGAGCGTGGCACGCAGGGAGGTGACGTCGTCGGGCGTTGCATTCCGGGCGGCGAGACGGGCTGCCTGGGTGTCCAGCCCGAGCCTGACCTCGAGGATGTGTTCCTCCGTGTGGTCCTGGTACATCCGGCGTGCGGCGCCGGACATCTCGCTGGTGGCGCGGACGTAGGTTCCGTCGCCGCGGCGGACCTCAAGCATCCCGCCGTGGGCCAGCGCCTTGATGGCTTCCCGGAGCGTGCCCCGGGAGACGCCAAGCCGGGCCATCAGCTCTGGCTCGGAGGGTATCCGCTGGTTCAGCAGCCATTCGCCCGAGTGGATCATTTCCCGCAGCTTGGCGGTGACTTCGTCCGCAAGCGGCTGGCGGTGCGAGGTGCTCAGGGTCATGGCGTCCTACTTCTTCCGGCCGGTGGCCCGGCCGGTGACCGGACCGGTGGCAGCGCCGCGCGTAATCAGGTGCGCCACCAGGACCTGGACCAGCGCGATACCCAGCAGCAGGGCCAGGGGAAGCGTCCAGCCGCCGGTGGCGCTGTTCAGCAGGCCGGCACCGAAAGGGCCCGCCGTGGCGAGCAGGTAGCCGGTGGACTGGGCCAGGGTGGACAGGGCCGTGGTTTCGGCGGTGCTGGTCCCGCTCCGGCTGATCATCACCATCACCAGGGGGAAAATTCCCAGGCCGGAGCCCAGGAGGACTGCAGGGAGAGCCGCCAGGCCGGCAGGCAGGAACAGCAGCGCTGCCAGGCCGGCCACCATGATGATGCTGACCGAATACAGCGCGGGCCGGAGCATCCGGGGCCGGGAGCCGATCGCGATCAGCATCATGCCTGCCGGCACGGACACCAGCTGCATCAGCCCGTAGAGGAGGCCGCTGTCCGCGGCGCTGATGCCGCGGCTGATCAGCATGGACGGGAACCAGCTGATCAGTGAATAGGCAAGCAATGCCTGGAGCGCGAAGATGGCCGTCAGCAGCTGGCCCTTCCGGGTGCGCAGCAGGGGCCACGGGGAAACCCGGACGGTGGTTCTGCGGACACTGTTGCGGTGTGCGTGCAGGGCCATGGGGAGGAAGCCCAGGAAAGCGGCAACTGCAAGGAATCCTATGGCACCCAACGCGGCGGACGGCGATCCCATCGCGAGTGCCAGGGGGACCGCGGTCACCGAAGCGACAGTGGCACCCGTGGTCATGGTGACCGTGTACAGCGCCGTCATGAGCGAGGTCCGGTGGGCAAAATGCTCCCGGATAAACGACGGCATGGCCACGTTGCACACAGCCAGGCCGGACATCCCCACCACCGTGCCGGCCATCAGCATTCCGGTTGCGGGGATCCCGCGCAGCAGCAGCCCGGCGGCCAGCATTGCCAGCGAGAGCAGGATGGCTTTCTCGACCCCCAGCCGTCCTGTCAGCCAGGAGGTCGCTGCGCCTGCCACGGCAAAACAGAGGGTGGGGATGGACGGAATGAGCGCGGCCACCAGCGGACCGTAGCCCAGGACAAGCTGCAGATCATGCAGGAGCGGGGAGGCGCCGGCGATCCCTGCGCGCAGGTTCAGCCCGATGAGCACCACGGCAATCACACCGAGGACGACGGCGGAACGCGGCGTCGGCGTCGGTGTGGGCGGCGGTGTCGGCGCCGGAGCAGACGGCGCGGCGGGCCGGCCGGCGGGCTGCGCAGCGGACTGTGCGGCCGGTGAGGCGGCGGGCTGGCCAGGAGGACCGGAAAGGATGGCGGGCATCTCTCAACGGTAGACGTTGGACGTTTGATGTTTCCGCATTTTGTGGGGAAGCTCTCCCCGCCCACTGTCCAAGCAACGAAGGGAGCGAGTTAATATTCGCGGCATACAATCGTTCCCTGTGACGGTCCACGCCCGTTTCCGCGGGTCGCATGCCTCATCAACGGTGAAGGATGGCAATTATGGATTCCCAGGGAGTTGAGGTCGAAAAGAAGTACGACGTCGGCGCTGACGCCGAGGTGCCTGCGCTCGCGGAATTGCCCGAGGTTGCTCGGGTGGGTGAGCCTCGCGTGGACACCCTGGAAGCCGTTTACTTCGATACCCGCGCCCATACACTGGCCTCCCGCAGCATCACCCTTCGCCGCCGCACCGGCGGCGCTGACGCGGGCTGGCACCTCAAATTGCCGTCGCAGGGTCCGGGCGCGGAACCCCCCGGGCAGGGCGCGGAACCACAGCGGCGCCGCGAACTGCATGCCCCGCTTGGCCAGCCCGCCGTCGTTCCCGACAGCCTGCAGGCGTACCTGTGGGTTTACCTTCGAGGCGAAAAAACCATGCCGGTGGTCCGGCTGCGGACCCAGCGCACCACGTACCCGTTGTACGGCGAGGACGGCGCCCATCTGGCCGACCTCGCCGACGACTGCGTGACGGCCGAGGTGCCCGGCGCCGGGGGTGGCCCCGGCCGCACACAGGAATGGCGCGAGTGGGAACTGGAGCTCGTGCACGGGAGCCCGGAGCTGTTCCCGGCTGCGGAGGAGCTCCTGGCAGCCGCCGGGGCACTTCCTGCGCAGCATCAGTCCAAACTGGCCAAGGCCCTTGGTGAGTCCGGTGCCGGCGAATCCGGCGCGGGCGCATCCATACCTCGCCCCAAACCTGGCGCCGCACCTGACGCCCCACCGCCCGGCAAGAAGGGCCCGGCCGCGGATCTCCTGACTGCCTACCTGGCGGCGCAGGTCCGCGAAATCCTGGTGCACGACCCCGGCGTCCGGCTTGAGGAACCCGAGGCCGTGCACGACCTCCGCTCGGCCACCCGCCGGGCCCGGTCGGCGCTCGAAGCCTACCGGCGGTTCTACAACGCCCTGGCCATCCGGCACCTCGCTGCCGAGCTCAAATGGCTGGGCCGTGTGCTGGGCGTGCCGCGGGACGCCGACGTCATGCTGGACCGTCTCCGCACGCACGCGGCCGCGCTGCCGGCGGGATCCGCCTCGGTTGCGGTGAAGGACCGGTTGGAGGATGAACTGGGCGTGAGCCGGGACGCAGCCCACCGGAAGCTCCAGATGGCGATGGTTTCCGCTCGCTATTTCGACCTGCTGGACGCCCTCGAGGCGTTCCTGGGCAATCCGCCGGTCAGGCAGGGCGGCGCAGAGCCGGCCGGCGAGGCAGCCGGCAAGCAAGTGGCCAAGGCCTCCAAACGGCTGCGGCGCTCGGACAAGGCGGCCCGGCGTGCACGCCGGGGGGCGGAGCACGAGACCTCCCTGCACACCGTGCGAAAGGACGCCAAGCGGCTGCGGCACGTGGCGGAATCGGCCGAGCCGGTGCTCGGAAAACGTGCCGCAAAAATCGCCAAGGCCGCGCACAGCCTGCAGCAGATCCTCGGCGATTTTCACGACAGCGTGGTGGCCCGGGACCTGCTGGTCAAGCTGCTTGCCGCGCCGGAACTGCCCGAAGCCGTCGCGTCGGCCTACGTCACGCTCCACACGCAGCAGGTCCAGCTCGCCGCGGAGGCCGAAGCCCACTACCTGAAGGAACGCAAGAAGTCCCGCAACCTCCTCCAACGCAGGGATCCTTCTATGGTTGTCAAGCGTGGCAGGGGCCTGGGTTTGCGGCGTTGAGTGTTCGGTAGATCCGTCGGGCGAGGTAGCGTTTCACGCACCGGCGGATCTCCTTTTTTGTGCGTCCTTCGGCTTGGCGTTTCTGGACGTAGGCGATGGTGACCGCGTCGAAGGTCATCCGGCTCAGGGCGATGAGGTGCAGGGCTTTGTTTAGGGTTCTGTCGCCGCCGCGGTTGAGTCTGTGGCGGACGGTGTTCCCTGACGAGGCCTGGATGGGGCTGGCTC
>NZ_JBPZHC010000031.1:0-4502 GCF_051857465.1 Pseudarthrobacter cremeus
GACCCACAGCGCCGATGGTACTGCACCCGGGAGGGTGTGGGAGAGTAGGTCACCGCCGGAACATCATTCAAGGCCAGGCCCCGAACACGAAAGTGTCCGGGGCCTGACCCATTTAACACCCACAAGACCACACCAGTCGCCGTCGGACACCCCACCAAACTGCCACAGCATCCCCTGGACAGCGCATCAACTGCCACAGCGTCCGTGACATCCCTCACCGTCCGACAGCAACAGCGCCACAGCGAAGGGCATGCCTCCGGCAGTATCCGCTGATTAGGTAACCGGCGGTCGTGAGCTTGGAATCTGAACAGGCACCACAATCCCGGCGCCCCCGTCCACGGTGACTCGTTGTCCTGTTCGGAGTCGACGGGTCGCATCCCCGGTTCCTACGACGGCGGGGATCCCGAATTCGCGGGCCACAAGGGACGCATGGGCTGCCAAGGTTCCGCCGTCCGTGATGATGGCGGCGGCGCGGGCGAAAAGAGGTGTCCAAGCCGGCGCTGTGGCCTTGGCCACGAGGACCTCGCCTTCCAGGAAGCTATCGAAGTCTTCCGGCCCGTGCATGACCCGGACTGGTCCGGTCACGCGTCCGGTGCTTGCCGGGTGGCCGACGATCGCGCCCTCGGGCAGGTCGTGTGATGTTCTCGCCGCTTCCACGGCCCGCGCGATTGGATCGCCGACAATCCTGGCGGGCTCGCCCAGTGTCAGCGGAGCGTCCAGCCTCCTTTGCTGCTGCCACGTCCGGCGTCGGCTGACTACCGGTGGACGATGGCGCGGGGAGGGGCTGCTGGCCTCTTCCAACGTCAGGAAATGTATGTCTGCCGGGTCGTCGATGACCTGCGCGGCGACCAACTGCTCGCCCAGCCGGCGGGCGCAGCGGCGCAGGACTGGCCACCCTAGGCTCAGATCATGAGCCTGTTCCTCGCGAAGTACCGCGTAGTGCTGGGCCACGCCAAGGAGCGAGTTGAACTGCGCGAGCACCCGCGGCTGATCCATGAGCGCCTTCCGTGCTGTTGCTTCGGCATCTATTCGCTGGGCACTAAGGGCTTCAGCCATCCCGGGTGCCGGCCGCGCGTCCTGTCCGTGGTTCTCAGGGGTCGCCTCTCCCGCCGTCGGGTGGTACCAATCAAGGGAATAGACGGCGTGAGGAGCATGCCCAGGCGTGGTAACGCTCAGGCCGCGCAGGAGAGCCTGATAGCCTGTCTCCCCCGGCGCAGTCCCGTGCAGCGGCCCCGACAGATGCTTCTGCCAGAACCGGGCCAATGCGGACTCCATCTTCCAGGCCGATCCGCCGACGATGGCGAGTGACCAGAGATAGACCCCTGCTTGCTTGCAGATGGTGTCAACGAGTTCGATCAGTCCGTTCCGGGTAGCGGAATCTATGTCCTGCTCAGCCTTGCGCACCAGCCGGCGGTAGGCCGGAAGCAGCTCGTTTCGCCATTCAAGTTCCAAATCACCAAGTACTGCGCGGTGTGCGGCCGCGGGATTGTGGGAGACACGGAATAGTGCGTTGAACAGGAACCAGGGTGCCCTGCCCCGGCTCTCCAGAATCACTCCCGCCAAGACGCGCAGGGATGGAACGGGAGGCGCGTTGTAATACCACCCGTTGACGGAGGCGTAGCGGAAGGGAACCCGCACATGGGCATCCGCCTGCATCCCGTCGAGGAACCCTGATTCGATCCGGGGCAGAAGCCAATCTTCGAAAAGGGGAGTCATCGGATCCGGAAGCCACTCGCCGAGGCGGAAGTTCCGTGACCACAGGCCTTTACCTGGCGCCACCCAATCAACTGCCTCCGGGAGGGCTGTCATTGGTCTTGCCTGAAGAAGGAACAGTACCCCGGCAGCATCGATGGCCCACTCAATGTCCTGTGGAGCTCCCGCCTGGAGCTCAACACTGCGGGCCAGTCCCGCGACCTCGAGTGCTTGCGCCGCATTGAGGGTGTCCGCGCTCCGGTTGCAGACTGCATCCTCACCCCGGACGGTCCATTCTTCACCGATGTCGTCGCCTGCCACAAGGGTTTCACCAATCCCAGGGACAGCGGTGACAATTGTTTCGTGCCTGTTGCCCGTCAGCGGATTGGCGGTGAAGGCGACTCCGGCTGCAAGGGGCTGGACCATCTGCTGAATGAGGACTGCCATGGCCGGCGCCGATTGCGCCGCCGTGCTGAGCGTGGACTGATAGGCAGCCACCCGGTCCTGGGCGGCGGAGGCCAGGCAACGCCTGATTCCATCGTGGAGATCATCCCTGGTGACGTTGAGGAATGTTTCGTAGAGGCCCGCGTAAGAGGCCCCGGGCAGGTCTTCCGCCGCCGCGGAGGACCGAACCGCAAACGGGCCGTGGCCGGTCCGGTCGGCGGCCTCGTTGAGGGCTTCGGTCAGCCCGGGTCCGCCCCGTTCAAATGCCTCTGCTGTGACGACGAAGCCGGGCGGAATGTGGAAGCCTTTGGCCGCAAGGGCATTGAGCGTGGCTGCCTTGCTGCCCAACAACAACCGCTCTTCCTCAATCTCACCGAGCGGGGGAAACATCTCTTTGATGCCCATCAGTCAGTCGTCCCATGAGTAGTATTGCTATATGTAGCAATGCTACTCTAGAACTAATTCCTCGAAGCGGTACGGGGCGGATATCTTTCAGGAGGGACTCGGGGATGCTCCCGATCAGGCCGGAGTCGCTTAAAGGGCACTTGGACGCACTTCTCCTGTCGGTACTGGAGAAGGGGCCATGTCACGGCTACGCCGTCATCGAGAGTGTCCGCGAGGGCAGTGGCGGTACCTTCGACCTGCCCACTGGCACCATCTACCCCGCCCTGCACCGGCTGGAGCGTGCAGGATTCATCCACAGCGAGTGGGAGGCCTTCGGTGGAAGACGACGCCGCGTCTACGAACTGACAGTGTCGGGACGGCTGGCCCTCGTGACCGAACGGGCAGTCTGGGCAAAGTTCTCCGACGCAGTCAGCGCGCTTCTGGGAGGGCAGGCATGAGGTCCTCCGCCGAGAACGAGGTCGTCAACCGGTACCTGGCTGAACTCCATGGACTGTTGCATGGCCCTGCGCGCGCCAGGCGCGCGGTGGTCGAGGAAATACGGTCAGGGATATCGGATTCTGCCGAGGCTTTCGCTGCGAAAGGTCTGTCTCCACAATCGGCCTTGGAGGCCGCGGTTGCCGACGTCGGAGCGCCTGCCGTCGTCGCCTCTGCATTCGCGGGTGAGTTGGCCATCGCCCAGGCGCGCAAAATCATATGGTCCCTGCTTATTACCGGCCCGATTGTCGGCATCTGGTGGCTGCTCCTGCTGTCACCGCCATCGGGCGGATTCCTCCCCCCGGCCATGATCCTGGCCGTCCCGGTGCTGCCGTTCATTGCTGCGGCAGTGATAGTGGGCGTGCTGGTGCTCGCCACCAGTGGATCGTTGATCCGCTGGCTCCCGGAAGTAACTCCACGGCAGGCGTTGCTGGCTGCTGCATCGGTGGCAGGGGTTTGCATCAACGCCGACACGGCGCTTCTCATCATCATCGCGGCACGATCAGTTGCCGGAACGGCAGCATCTCCGGCACTTCTCGTCCTGGCAGCCGTCGCCGCCAGCACCCTGCGTCTTATAGCTTCAGGAATAGCCGTCTCATGGTCCTTGAGGACCATTGGTCACCTGAGAGCCAGCTAAACCGTTCCGGCCTCCTCCAGGAGCCCGGGCTAGGTTCCGGCCGGCATGGTGATAACCGGCTCGTAGTGCTGGACGGTCGGAAACGGCAAATAGAAATGATGCAGCAGCTTGCGCCAATCCTGGTATGCAGCTGAGCCTCTGAACCCCTCGGTGTGGTCTTCCAGACGTGCCCACTCCACAAGCAGCAGATAGGTGCCGGCGCTCTCGATGCAGCGCGAGAGTGTGAGGCCACAAAATCCCTCCATGGAGGCGATGATTGATTTCGCCTCGCTGAAGGCCACCTCGAAATCGTTCTCCATGCCGGGACGGACTGTAAGCAATGCATGTTCGGTGATCACTCGATAATCATGCCCAATACAGGCATCCGATGCTGCGGTCCTGTGGGGTGTGTGGTTGGTGTCTGGTTGTGTTGCAGGGCACAGGGACCGCTAACGACGGCGGCGCCCGGTTTTGAGGGTGGTTGCCGCCTGTGGGCGCGGATCGGCGGGGTTTTGGGGTGGTGTGTGGGTGGATTTGCGGTGGGGGTTGGGTGGGTGTATTGTTTTCTAAGTCGCCGCGAGGGGAACAGCGAAGAGCTGGTTACCGCGGGCGGCCAAACCCCCTAATTCAAGACCAGATTCTGGTGGCTCGTTGGAGTGCCTGGATGTGGTGGGGGTTGGGGTTTTCTTGCTGGTGTGGGTCCTGGAATATGGATTTGCGTCGGGGCGGGAAACCGGGTAAGTTTGAAAAGTTGCTCCGGAGCGATCCACGGCTGAGATGTTGTGGTGGTGCCGGGTGTGTCTGTTGTTTGAGAACTCAATAGTGTGCCAAGTTTGTTGATACCAATTGTTTTATTGATTGGTTGTTTTGG
>NZ_JBPZHC010000032.1:0-3404 GCF_051857465.1 Pseudarthrobacter cremeus
TCCCTCTTAACCGGCTAATGCGGTCATTTCTGCAGGTAAGCGACACGCCAAACCACGGGGCTTTCGATGTGATCTGAATCACTACTGGTACACCTGTTCTTCATGAACAGCGATTGCGGTCTTTCGCTTGAGGAGCGTGACGGCGGATGGGCGTTGGCCGGTCAGGCGGCGCCCCAGTTCAAGCTCGTGGATGAGTACCTTGCGTATCTGACAGACAGGAATTACTCGCCGAAGACGGTCCGTTCCTACGGGTATGACCTGCTGGCGTTCTGCCGGTGGCTTCAGCTCGCCGGGCATCCGCTGGCGGAGGTGAGCACGGAGGTGCTGCTTCGGTTCCTGCGTGCCTGCCGCGAAGCCCAGGTCCCGGGCAGGGCGGGAACGAACGTGATCAGACTGTCGGGGCGCCGGTTGGATCAGTACGCCGCGACGACCATCAACCGTCGGCTGGCCGCGATCTCAGGCTTATTCGCCTTCGCCGCGATGCGGGACCCGGAGATGAAGAACCCGGTCCCCAAGGGCCGGGAAGCCCGTTGGGTCGCATCCGGTGAGCGGAGCGGGATGCTGGCGCATACGGTCCGTCGGCCAAAGAACCGTTCCTCGCTTCGGCTGCGCGAACCACGTCGGCTGCCCAAGGCGTTGTCTCAGCCTGATGCGGCCGAGCTGCTTGCCAGCTTTCACACCTGGCGGGACCGGGCGATCGCGGGCTTGATGCTCTATTGCGGGTTGCGTTCGGCCGAGGTGCTGGCCCTCGACGTCGCGGACGTCGACATCGGCGGCCGGTGGCTGCAGGTGCTCGGCAAGGGACAACGGGAGAGGCGGGTGCCGCTTGACGCGGACTTAGCTTCCGTCATCCAGGTGTATCTGCTGGCCGAGCGGCCCGAATCGGTCAGTGCACGCCTGTTTCTCGTGGCCAAGGGGCCGAACCGGAGCCAGCCGTTGACCGCGGCCGGGCTGCGCACCGTCTTCCGTTATCACCGCGGCGTGACCGGAATCGTTGGCGGTCACCCGCACGCCTTGCGGCACACGTTCGGGACCGCGCTGGCCGAGGCGGGCGTCGATCTGGCGGTGATGCAGGCCTTGCTCGGCCATGCCCACGTCGATACCACTGCCCGCTACATCCATCTGGCTCCGGCCCACGTGAAAGCAGAGTTCGATGCCGCTCGCGATCGCATCCGTTCCCAGCAGTGACCCGCACACCGCATATCTGGACTACCTGAGGCGGACCGGGCGCGGAAACACCGCATACTCATCAGCGGCCAGGACGTTCTTCCAACGGTGGCCGGACCCGCAGCAATGGGCGACCGAGCCGCTGCACGTTCGCTTGTCCGCCGGGGCAGCTACCCGGCCGATCATCACCTTCCTGATGCTGCACCAAGGCCTGCGGCCCGGCTATGACTACCTGCTTGAACGCAAACTCTCCAGCATCTGGCGCGAGGTCCAAGACTCACCGCTGGCAGCCGACCTTGACCGGTTCATGACCGCAGCCGCCGACCTGGGATTCACCGAACGGGTCCGGTTCGCCACCGGCTCCCAGGTGCCGGTAAGGCTCCTCATCCAAACCGGCCGGCGCCTGGAACAGCTCACCCTGGCCGATCTGGCCGAGTTCACCGCAGCCTGCCGGGACAGGCAGGAACGCACCGGCAAGGGCCACCACCACTACCTGGCGGCGGCAAGCAACGCCCAACGGGTGCTGTTCCACCTCGGAGTACTCGATGAACTTCCCCGCGCCGGCGGCCCGGTCCCGTTCGCCGAGCGGCTGGCCCACGTGCGGCTGCCGATCCGGACAGCGATGATCGCCTACCTGGACCGCAAGCGCGCGACCTGCCGGCCCAAGACCGTGTCAACGATCGCGACCCGGCTCAAGCACTTCGGTGAGTTCCTGGCCGGCATCGACCCTGATCTGGGCTCCGTCGCTGCCCTCGATCGACGCAAACACATCGAGCCTTACCTGACCAGCATGGTCGATGCGGTCAACACCAAAAACGGCGAGAGCATCACCGTCGCTGACCGGTCGCGCCGGGTGCTCGCGCTGATGGGGTTCCTGACCGACATCACCGAGTGGGACTGGCCCGAAGCACCACCTCGCAAGCTGTTGTTCCGTGACGACATTCCCAAGCTCCCGCAAACACTGCCCCGCTACCTGCCCATAGACATCGACCGGCGCCTCACCCAGGTCCTCACCGAGTCCCCGGGTAATAAATTGGCCGCTGCCGCCCTGCGGCTCCAACGCGCCTGCGGGCTGCGGGTCGGAGAACTGCTCGACCTTGAACTGGACTGCGTCCACGAAGTCCCCGGCCACGGCAGCTGGCTGAAGGTCCCCCTCGGCAAACTGGACACCGAGCGGATGGTCCCCCTCGATGAAGAGATTCTGGAGCTGATCGACCACATAACCCACACCAGATCGCACGGCCGGCCGCTGCCACACCCGCGTTACCGACGCCCGGCCCAATTTCTCTTCACCCACCACGGACGCCGGCTCGGGCAACAATCCGTCCGCGCCGAACTCGACCGCGCCGCCAGTCTCGCCGGCCTCGAACACATCACCCCGCACCAGCTTCGGCATACCTACGCCACCGCCCTGGTCAACGCCGGCGTCTCGCTGCAGGCCCTCATGGCGCTGCTCGGGCACATGTCCGCCGAGATGAGCCTGCGCTACGGACGGCTGTTTGACGCCACCGTGCGCACCGAGTACGAACGGGCCCTTGATCTGGCCAAAAAACAGGCACTCACACCTGCGACCGGCAGGACCAGCCTGCCGCTGAGAGACATCACCGGCGGAAAAGACTGGAAGGACACCCCGCTGCTGAAGTCCCGCATGGCCGGCGGGTTCTGCCTGCGGGCACCCGCCCAGGGCGCCTGCGCCTACGCAAATATCTGTGAGCACTGCCCCAGCTTCCACGCCGAGCCTAGCTCACTGCCGATCCTTGCCGCGCAACGCGTTGATGCAGACGCACTCGCTCGCGACGCCGAACAACGAGGCTGGATCGCCGAAGCCGACCGACACAAACAGCTCATCACACGACTCGACAGACTGATCAACGAGGCCACCGCAGGATGACGAACACAAGCACCCTCAACAGCGTCGAGCGCGCCTGCGCCGACCTCCTCCGGAACGGACAGGCAGTGACATTCACCGCTGTTGCCGCCCAAACCGGCCTGGGCCGCACCACCCTCTACCGGGACCGAATGATCCGGGCCGTCATCGAGGAAAACCGTCACCGCGCCGCCACCAGCGGAACCCTCACCGGCCTCACCGACGAGATCGCCACCCTCCGCGCCGCACTCGACACCCTCGCCACCAGCGTGAGGCGCCACGAAGAACAGCTCCGGAAACTGACCACCCGAAACAGCTAAATCCTTAACCGGCCAATCCCCGGCATCCCGGCATATTAGCCGGATAATGC
>NZ_JBPZHC010000033.1:0-3363 GCF_051857465.1 Pseudarthrobacter cremeus
CATTATGCCGACGTCCGGATTATGCCGATGTGGCCTCCGGTTCCGTGGCGGGACAGGGATTTTCTGCTGGCGGGGTCGGCATAATCAGAGGGCCTCGAGCCAGGCTATGAGGCTTTCGGGGGCCTGGTATCGACCTGCTCGCTCGTTTGGCGGCTTAGTTCTGGCCAGTGCTTTCTCCTTGATTTCCAGATCGGCGTGCAGGTAGATCTGCGTGGTGTCGACGCTCTCGTGGCCGAGCCATAGCGCGATCACGCTGGTGTCCACTCCGGCGTGCAGCAGCCGCATGGCGCAGCTGTGACGGAGCGCATGTGCGGTGATCGTTCGGCCCTGCAGTGTTGGGCACGTGATTTCCGCCGCGATGGCGTAGTGCGCGATTCGATGCTCGATCGCATCGCGGCTGAGTCTCGAGCCGTTTCGGGTTTGGAACAGCGGCTCGTTGGGTTCGCTGTGCTGTTCGTTTAGCCATTGGCGCAAAACGGTGATGGTGCCGCTGGTTAGCGGGGTGATCCTGTCTTTGCGACCTTTGCCGTGGCAGGCGACATGCGCTCCGCCGCCGAGATGCACATCAGCGGCGGTGAGGCCGATCAGTTCGGAGATCCGCAGCCCGGTCTGGACGGCGAGCAGCAGCATGGCGTGGTCGCGCCTGCCGGTCCAGGTGTTTTGGTTGCAGGCTCTGAGAAGGGCGTCGATCTCGGTCTCGTTCAGGTAAGTGACCAGGGCGCTGTCGAAGCGTTTGGCCGGGATCGCCAGGACGCGTGCGATGCTGGCAGCGTGCTCGGGGTGGGACAGTGCGGCGTAACGGAACAAGGAGTGGATCGCAGCCAGACGGGCGTTGCGGGTGCGGATACTGTTGCCCCGATTGTCCTCGAGGTGATCGAGGAAACCGGCGACCAATGGTGCGTCCAGAGCAGATAGATCCAGGGTCGAGGGCGGTATCCCCGTCTGCGCCGAGGCGTAGGCGAGCAGCAGTCGCAGGGTGTCCCGGTAGGAGGCCACGGTGTGTGCACTGGCCTGCCGTTGCCGCATGAGACGGTCGGTGAAGAACGCCTGCAAGGTCGGGGCGAGGGCAGTCATGACTGGCCTGCTGACTGGTTGCCCAGGTAGGTGTCGAGGCGTTGCCCGGCGGCGGCCATAAGTTCCGGTGATGAGGACAGATACCAGTAGGTACTGGCCGGGTGGACGTGACCGAGCCAAGTAGACACGAGCGTCAGCCGTGTCTGCCCGTCCTGGCCGGCGGCGTAAGCGTCGAGCATCGACTGGACGGCAAAGGAGTGACGCAGATCGTGAATGCGGGGCCGGCACGACCCGGACCGCGGTCCCAGGCCGGCGTGATGGACGAGTTGTTTGAACGTTTGATGGACGTTGCAATAGATCAGCCGCGTTCCAGCGGTGGACACGAGCAGCGCGCGTGTCCCGGTTGCCGGGGCCAGCCGATCGCGCAGCAGTTCGTATGCATGCAGTGCGTCCGCTGTCGTTGCGTGCAGCGTCAGCGCTCTGGTCTTGCCGAACTTGCCGAACCGCACCAGGAGCTGCTTTGCCGTGAGGTCGAGGTCGTCCCGGTTCAGTGCAATGGCCTCGCCGACTCGCATGCCGGTCACGGCCAGCAAACCGATCAGCGTCGCGAACGTAGCCCGGCGCAATGGGGTGAGCAGTGTGGCCGACGCAGCGACCAGCCGGGCGATCTCCGCCTCGGAATACAAATACGGGCTGGCACGGTGCGGCCGCTGCGGGAGGATGTCCGCTGGCGGCACTTGATGCGCCGGATCAAGGGCGTGCAGGTAGGTGGCGAAGCCGCGGATCACGGAGAGCCGGTAGGCGTGCCAGTTCGACTCTGCGTTCTCAGGCAGCCGGGACCAATCCAGTGCTGCCTCAGTCGTGACGCGGTCCGCCCTGGTGTGTTCGAGATGGTCAAGGAATTGGCTGAGTAGTTTCTCCGGCCGGGCCAGCCGGTAACCCAACGCACGGCGGAACGTCAGGTAGTCGGCCAGTTCCTCGCGCAGAAGCCGGCTCACAAGACATCTCCGTCAGGGTTGGTGGGCCAAGGACGGGCCAGGACAGCAAGCGCCGAGTGATCAACCTTGGCGTAAATCGCTGTGGACATCGCCGACCGGTGTCTAAGGACTTGCCCGACTTCGGCTAGTGGGCTGCCGCTTCGCAGCATCGCAGTTGCCGCGGTATGCCGCAACCGGTGGGCGTGCATTTTAGGCAGCCCTGCGCGTTGCGCGCCGTCGAACACAATCATCGTCACCCCGCCGGTCGTCAACGGCCCATGCGGGGCGTGAACCCGCACGAACACGCTGCGTCCCTGCGCATCGTCCGGTCGGCCCCAGCGTAGGTATGCCGCGATCGCCGTGCCGATCTCATCCGGCAGCGGCAATCGCTCGGACCGGTTGCCTTTCCCCACAATCACGAGCTCACCGTGGCGCCAATCGATGTCATCCAACCCGAGCCGGGCGACCTCGCCAGCGCGCAACCCCATCCTCGCCAGTAACAGCATCACCGCGATATCCCGTCGCCCCGTCGGGGTGCGTCGATCACAGCCAGCGAGCAGCCGCCGCAGATCGGCAGGTTCAAGCCCTTTCGGCAAACCTGACAGGCGCCAACCCGCCACCGAAGGCACCGCAGCAGCCAGCGACACCGGAACCTGACCGGTGACGTGCAACCAGCCCAGCAGCGACCGCAACGCGCACACGATCAACTTCGCCGACCCTGCAGCCCGCCCAGGACAAGCAGCGAGGATGAACCCCGTGACATCGGCTGCATTCAGGCTGCCAAGATCGAGCACATCACCGCGCAGACGAGACGCGACGAACGGCCGCACGCAATCGACGTAGCCACGCACCGTACCTGCAGTCAGGCCCCGCTCACCAAGCAGCCAGCCGCGGTAGCTGGCCAGCAGTTCCTCCACCGGGCCCAGGGGAACCCTCGGCGGAACAGGCACTACACCCAACGGAACCAGGTAGCCAAGCAGTGGCCGGAAGGCCTTCACTGACCTGTAATCCCGATAACCAGCCGCACGACGCTCCGCCAAATAACGCTCAATCACCCGACCGCTCAGATCCGCAAGACCGACGTCCGCGGCCTGCATCCAGCGATCCAGATGGGCAATAAAACAGACGTGCCGCTCAGCCGAGGACTGCGTATACCCCTGTCGAAGCAGTACCTCTGCGAACCCCGCAATGTGCGGCTCTAACGGCCCGTTCACCAACGACCGCAACACCTTAACCATGACGTTCTCCTCTCCACGACGGAAAGGTAAGCATGGATCAACTCACGGAATTATGCCGACCCCGCCAGCAGAAAATCCCTGCCCCGCCACGGAACCGGAGGCCACATCGGCATAATCCGGACGTCGGCATAATG
>NZ_JBPZHC010000034.1:0-2192 GCF_051857465.1 Pseudarthrobacter cremeus
TGACAGCACTCTCGCAGCGCATGGGCTGATGCGATACGGCTTTATCGAAGAGGCCCAGCGAATCGCCTACGGACTCTTCGAAGCAGCCGAACACTTTGGCGGCAGACTTCCGGAACTGTTCTGTGGACTGGACAGGACGCGATTCCCAAGCCCGGTACCGTATCCCGCAGCCTGTTCACCCCAGGCGTGGGCCGCGGCGGCACCGATCCACCTGATTCGTATGCTGATGCGGTTCGACCCGGTCCTTCCATGGCATGAGCTGTGGCTGGCACCGGAACTGCCACAGGGCTTTGGCCAGTTCAGGGTTGATAACGTGCCGCTGGCAGGCCACAGGCTGGCCATTGATATCACCCAGGACACCATCAGGGTCGATGGCCTTCCGGATTCTATAAAACTGCGGCTTGAAGCCCGGCCTGCTCTTCGCGAAATCCTGAACCTGACCCGGATGAAGTGACTGCACATGAGCAATTAGCGCCGGTGCCTTGCCTGGGAAGGATACCTGCGAGGACCGGTGGCCTCCGATCGGATGATTCAGTTGAAACATACGCGGACGATGCGGAGGGCTACGTCCGGAGCGTTTCTGAAATGAGGGGAATATACAACCGGAACAAGGCACAGCTACAACCGTGCTGAGCTGTTCTGATCCCCGGAGTTTGCGGCGAAGCGACCGGTGCTGGCGGGGAGCAGTTCTGTTTTGGCCGCCCCTGGTTCTCTGAAGCTACTGCGGCTGCTTTCCACCAGCCCTGCTGGACTCGTATTCTCAACGGTGCCCGCTCGACACGTGCCCAAGCCATGCGTTGCCAAGTTTCACTGATGTCACTGCTCCGATGGAACGAGCAGGACGGTGTAGAGTCCCAGTCCGGCAAGGACGACGACGTTGGCCGCGACGGCGGCGGCTGAAACCAGGTCGGGAGTAATGGCTTCCTGGTTGATGCCGCTGATTGCGCGATGGAAGCGTCGCTTGCGGGAGCTGTGGATGGCGAGTGCTGTGATGAGTGTTGCCGCGACAAGGGTGCCGGCAAACCAGCCGTGGTGCGGCATCCAGCGAAGGAAAACGGCGGCCGCAACCACCATGGACAGGGTGGTGCGCCCCCATGCCAGGTCCGTGCGTTCCGGCTGCAGCCCTGGGTCACCATGGGTTGGTGTTTGACGCATCGAGGTCACGGGTCAGAAGGGGCGCGCGAGGACGAAGACCATCATCGTCGCGGCGACGAGGGCACCGCCGATCGCCAGGATCGGGGCGGTCCAGGGCAGCGGGAGCGGATCCTGTCGGCGCATGGAGCGTTCAACGTTGAGCCAGCGGAAGAACGACCCGCCGCCAATCAGGAGTGCGAGCACGAGGAGTAAAACGGCGACCGATTGACGCAGTCCGTCGTTGAAAAGGTCGGCCGTGAAGGCTTCGATAGCTACACCTCCGGCAAGCAATGCCAACGACGTTCGGATCCAGGCCAGAAACGTGCGTTCATTTGCGAGCGTGAACCTGGGGTCAGGTTCGGTGCCGCCGCGCAGGACTCGTTCCGAGAAGCCAGATCGTCCGCCGCCGGCCTTTAGGTCCTCCATGATTGTCCTTCCGGGTCCATCGTGTGTTCTTCAGTGGGCGTTGATGCGGAGGCCTCAGTGCCGGTGACCGGTTCATGTTTCCGAGGCGTGCGGTCACCGCCCGGTCTCCAAATCCATGCCGGCGTCAGGAGGGCAGGTAAGCGGAAGAGGGGCTGTTGGCCTCTCTTCCGCTTACCTGCCCTCGGACTTATGCCCGGGTGCCCGCTTCCAAGGAGCCAGGCTCCGCGCCGACGGGGGTGGCGGAACCAGTGGGCAGTGAAGCGGCCGCGGGGACGGCAGTTGTATCAAGGCCGAGCCGGCGGCGGTCGCGCTGTTGGTTGACGAAGATTAGGGCAAGGACGCCGAATGTCAGCAAGAGACCCCCGGCCAGGGCGAAAGCTGCACGGTAGCCTTCAGCGGGGGTGGCCGCGCCGCCGATCAGAAAACCCGACACTGCCGGTGCGAACACACCGCCGGTGGTGAGGACTGCATTGGCGATTGAAAGGTTGGCGCCGCGTTGGCCGATGGTCGTTAGCTCTGCGACCACGAGGTAGGTGATGGCGAAGAGTGCCGGGGCGGTGCCGAAGCCGAAGACCATGAGGACGATGGACAGCACGGGGGAGGCGGTCATGGTGGCTGCGACCAGGCAGGCT
>NZ_JBPZHC010000035.1:0-2106 GCF_051857465.1 Pseudarthrobacter cremeus
GCATCGCGAAGCCGCCCCAGGAACGGGTACGGATCAAGGAGATTTGCGGTCTCGAAGGGGTCCTCGCCCAATACATTGGCTTCATGGGTGGTTACGGTCATTGGAATCACTCCTGGTGACGAAACTTGGCTGGGATGGTCCAGTCAGCGACTGGACCACAGGTGGGCTACCGCGAAAAGGCAGAGCTTTTCTACAAATCCAGAACGAGGCGCGGACAGCCGGCGGCAGCGCGCGAGACGCAGACCAGCATGACCTCACCGGCTTCGCGGTCCTCTTCCGAAAGCACAGCGTCGCGGTGCTCGGGCTCACCGGAAATGATCTGGGTTTCGCAGGTGCCGCACAACCCGCCGCGGCAGGAGGACAGGACGCGCACGCCCACCTCTTCAACGGCCTCGAGGATAGTTTTGTCGTTCGGCACTGTCACGGTTGTTCCGGTCCTGGCCAGTTCCACCTCGAACGGCGCGTTGGCCGCCGCAGCACCAAGCGTGGAGGCGACGAAGCGTTCGGTGTGCAGTGCGCCCGGAGGCCAGCCCATGCAGCGCTCTTCCACCGCGCCGAGCAGTCCCCCGGGACCGCACGCGTACACCAGCATGTGAGCCCGGGGCATGCCGAGTATCTGGTCGAGGTCCAGGCGGCCAACCTCGTCCTCGGCGACGATACGGATACGGTCAGTGCCGTACCGGTCCTCCAACTGCTGCGCGAACGCCATCGTGTTCCGGCTTCGGCCACCATAGATCAGCGTCCATTCCTTGCCGACGGCCTCGGCTGCCTCCAGCATCGGGATCAGGGGCGTAATACCGATGCCGCCTGCGAGGAAAAGGTAGCGCCGCGATTCGCGCATGGGGAAGTTGTTGCGCGGCTCAGAGATGGTGATCGGGGTACCGGCGAGCAGGGCATGCACCGCTTTTGACCCGCCGCGGGATTCAGGCACATGTAGCACGCCGATCCGCAGATGGTCCAGCTCCTGCGGTGAGGAACACAGGGAGTACTGACGCACCAAACCGTCGCCCACATGGACGTCAATGTGCGCGCCGGGCTGCCAGGGCTGGAACGGCTGGCCGTCCACCCGCCGCAGCACCAGGGAAACCACCTGGTCCGCCACAATGTCCACCTGGTCGACAACAGCGTCGATGGTGGCTCCTGCAGATGCAGTCATCAGTCTTCACTTCCTTTGGAACGGCTCGCCTGGCAATGCAGGTTTAGGCCGGATCTCCGGCCGGACTATGCGCTTACTTGAGGTTAGGTGTTCCACGACACATGCCGCCCGTAGCTTTCCATCCAACGGAAAGGGTGTCTGCTGGAAGCTGTCGCAAGCCCGAGCTACTTCGGGAGATGCTCCACGCCGAGCCGCCGGGCAATGCCCCGCGCCGCGATGTTGAGCACGGGAACCACGCTGCCCACCGGAGCGGGCCGGCCCCGGGTCACGATGCCCAAGGCGGCCACCACCTGCTTGTTGGGCAGGAACACCGGGACGGCCAGGCCGTAGTTGTCCGGCCCGGCTTCTTCGGCAGTGGTGGCGTAGCCGTTGGCCCGGACACGTTCGATTTCGGTCGCCAGCGCTGCGGGCTTGGTAATGGTGCGGGGCGCGTGCGGCTCCAAGTGCTGGACGGCCGCGGAAAACAGGTCCTCGGGCCCGTAGGCCAGCATGATCTTTCCGGCGGCACTGGCATGCAGTGGCAGGCGCGCGCCCACCCGTCGGAAGGGCTGGCCGGCGCCAGTGCCGGACATCCGCTCCACCAGCAGAACCTCGTGCCCTTCCAGGATGAACAGGTTCACCACGTTGTGGGTGACGAAGAGGACGTCCTGCATGAACGGGGCAGCCACCTCCGCGATGTTCTGCTGTGCGGGGGCAAGCAAGCCAAGCCGCCAGATCCGTTGCCCCACCCGGTACTCGCTGTTCAGCTTCTCCAGGCCGCCCCAGGCAACCAAATCACCGGCTAGGCGGTGCGCGGTGGCCACCGGCAGCCCTGCCCGCCGGGCCATTGCGCTCAGGCTTTGAACCGAGTGTTCGGTGTCGAAGGTGCCCAACAAGGCCAGGGCCCGTGAGGTGACACTGGCTGCCTGATGGGCGGCAGCATCGCCGTCGTCAGCCGGACGTCTGTGGGC
>NZ_JBPZHC010000036.1:0-1494 GCF_051857465.1 Pseudarthrobacter cremeus
CCCAGTGATGCTCCTATGGTTGTCAATTCATTTCTTGAGTCGCTTGCTCCTCGAGCCATGTCCGGTAGCTTGTTGCGAGTTCGTCGTTGCGGATGATGCCTCGTTCGACGCGGGAGATAATGGAGGGCCATTGGCTGAGTTCGGCGGCGACCGCGTTGATGGTCAACCCGAGGCTTTTGCGTTTCTGGCGTAGGTCCGTGATGGCTGGCGCCGGTTCCGGGTTGAATATCTGTCGGTATATTTCACGGGATACGTAGCGTTTGAGACAGCGCATGGTCTCTCGCTTGCTTTTCCCTTCGGTGGTGCGTTTACGGACATAGTTTTTCGTGCGGGGACACGAAGACATCCGGGTCAGGACCACTTGATGCAAGGCACGGTTTGCCTTGCGGTCACCGCCTCGGCTCAATCGGTGGCGGGTTGTTTTTCCTGACGATGCCGGGATGGGTGCAACCCCGACTAGTGCCGCGAACTGGGCTTCATCTCCGATCCGTCCCTGGTTGTCTCCCACGGTGATGAGGAGCTGGCTGGCAACGTCTGGTCCTACGCCTGGGAGGTCGCAGAGCAAGGGCGCATAGGAATCGAGGATTTCTTGCAGGGCAGTATCGGCGGCGGTGATTTCCTCGGCCAAGGCCTGGTAGCGGGTGGCCAGGGTCTTCAAGGTCAGAAGCGTCATGTACTCCGGGTCGGCTACATGGCCTGACGGCCTGGTCCGCTGAAGGGCGGTGATCATGGCGGGAGTGGCCATTCCCCTGTATTTTGCCCGGAGAACGTCCGGAGCCGACACGAGGAGTCCCTTGATCTGATTGATTGCTGCCGTGCGGGCTTTCATTGCCGAAGAGCGCGCGGTACGTAGGATCCGCAGGCATTCGACGGGTCCGTCTTTGGCTTTCGGGGTCGAGAGGCCTCGTTCCGCCAATACTGACTGAGCGGCCTGGTAGGCATCCAGGGGATCGGATTTGCCTTTCAGGCGACGCTGGGCTCGGTTTGGTCGGTTGATCTCCAGGACTGTGAGCCCTTCGCTGCGGAGCACCTTGGACAGCCCGGCACCGTATGAGCCGGTTCCTTCGACCCCCACCGCGGCAGCCGTTCCATGACTGGCAATGAACTCCAAGATTTTCCGGTATCCGGAGCCCACGGCAAGGAACTCCTGATCGGCCAGCGGTTTGCCGTACTCGCTGATGATGGCGACGTGGTGAGTATCGGCATGCGTGTCTACGCCGACGAAGACATTTAGCGGTTCTTTTACCAAAATGGAAACTACCCCTGAGATAATCAATGATTAGTTGACGGGCACGTAGGCCAGGTGGGCAGACAAAACGGTAATGGGACTGGTCGAATCAGGCTCCTATGAAGTCATGTCCGCCTGGCTCAACGCACTTATAGCGGAACTTGAACCGGCGGACAGATCACAGGGAAGACAGCACCCGCAGGCACGTCAGTTTGCAAGTGGGTCACACCGGTTCAAGACCAGTTCCAGTATTACCGTTTGCAAGG